>NZ_JASAMU010000004.1:0-377610 GCF_029909885.1 Ochrobactrum sp. AN78 | reverse complement strand
GGTTATTCTCAGTGCGACTGGGCGGCCACAACCATCGACAACAGCATGTATTTTTGTCGATCTGCCGCCTCGCGATCGACCGATGGCTTGAGCTTCCGCCCCCCTTTTCCGCCAGCAGCAGATCGGTGCGCCTTTGCGGTGGTGCTGTCGATCATGTGAATGTCGCGATTGGTCGTCTGCACCAGTACTTCGAATAGTTGCCGCCATATGCCTTTGGCAGACCAACGATGGAAACGATTGTAGATGGTTGTCGAGGGACCGTAGACAGCGGGGCAATCCTGCCACCGACAGCCAGTGCGCAGCACATGGATGATGCCGCTAATCACCCGGCGGTCGTCAGTTCGATGCGCGCCGGGTTGGTTCGTTGGAAGCAAAGGAGCGATCACTGCCCATTGTCGATCATCAAGCCAGAATTCTCCTGCCATGCTCCAAAACTCCCGTTATCAGGAGAGTGAATCATGAAGAAGTAATTTGATCAAATGTTTAATTGGGTTTGGAGCCTAGAGCCATCGTCATTGGTTTTTGAACGAATAGTTCGGGCCTTGCTCAGCCAGGTGAGACCGATCCAGGCAGACGCTCAGTCCTTGGATTTGCCATCTGAGTGCATGGATGCCGCGTTCTCAGATGGTGCCCCTGAAAAACCAGTGCATCGACCATGCGCACAAACCTCATTCAAGAATCCGTTTAAAGGGGCCTTCTTAAATATCGGCTACATCGCGCAGCCGTACGCCGGAGAAATTGGCCGCACTCAATGCATCAAACATGGCGCGGTCGCAGATGGGAGGTGCTCCCATGCGATCCTGGCGGAAGATATGGGCATCTCCCACAACATCCGGTTTGAACACCAAGCTGGCTCCGCCGACGAGGCTATAAAGTTTCTCGTCCTCGCCGGTCTGATAATTGTGGTCGAGCTTGATCCTTACGCGAGAGGAGGCTTCATCCAGGGCATCGAGTCTGCGCAGCACATTGCCTAGGTAGTACTGAGGACCGAGGCTCCCGTCAGCAAGGCTGAAGTCGCATGCCACAAATGCAAACGCCTCGGCGTCCATCTGCTCAAACAGTTGCTTCAAAGGTTCCGACACAATCCATATGCCAGAGAGTTCTTCCAGATCGCGCGGCATTCCGCCCTTCTCCGGTACATGAACCAGGTGGGGACGCTCCGGATACTGATCTGGCATTCCGTTAGGACGCGACACGACATTCATCCCCGGATGGACCAGCTTTTCTTCGTTGGCGATTTCTATGCCGGGGACCCTGCCGTTGCTCAAGAAGCCGGCATCGACGAGGAAAAATTCGCCCTTATGAGATGCGGTTTCGACTGAAATTTCAATGGCGGTCGGTTCGTTCACGGTGGCTTCCATCATGGATTAGGGGGCAGAACGGGGAAGGAGTTGAGCCTATGCTAGCCGGGCTTTAGCGCAGCCACAAGTTTTGTCGAAACGGTGCTCACCATACTTGATTCACCTACGTCTCGGGGGAGTTCGGAACAATGGTCGACAAGACGCTGGCTACGCTTTCCAATAGAGACATTGACCCATGCCATCGTTCTCAATGACTGCGGCCACTCACTTTCCGATGAAGCCGATATTGTGGAGCATATCACCAGGATGGTTGCAGGATATCTTGGTACAGCACAACTGCCTATCCGCACTATTCTGCAAGAAGCAGCATAATCTCAAAGTTTGGAGGCCGGCGCTTTGGCAATCTCATATAAGCCGCCCGCAACGGCATTCCCTGTCCGAGTTTATGCAGCAGTTGCAGCATAAATCCGTCAATCACGCAGCGCACTACTACAATTATGCTGAACGCAAATCAGGAAAAGCGGCAAGGCTGATCGTATGAGTTGATCGGTAGTCGACGCAGTTCAGCAATCCCGTTTTCCTTTCGCTGGAATTTGGGGATGCGCCTCAGTTTCTGCTGGCCGTCCACGTTTGCCAATTGTCGAGCTTAGACTTAAACAGCTTAAACAATAGCTGGAGCGCAACTTGAAAATTATTGCCGTTGATTTTGAAACCGCAAATGAACAGCGGGGAAGCGCCTGCTCAGTGGGCTTGGCATGGATCGAAAACGGCCGCGTCATGCGTGTCGTCGATCGATTGATCCGCCCCAAAGAGATGCGCTTTTCCTCTTTTAACATCGCTATTCATGGCATTAGACCGGAACATGTCGAAGATACGGCTGAATTTCCTGAAGTTATGGATGAGTTTGCCGATGATTTCTGCGGCGCAACAATGATTGCGCATAACGCTTCATTTGATTTCAGTGTCTGGCGTGCGTGTCTAGATCAATACCGACAAAGCTATCCCGCGCTTCAATATCTTTGCTCGGTCAAAATGGCGCAAAAGGTCTGGCCCGATCTTTCGTCACATAAATTAAATGTACTGGCCAGTTATTTGGGATTGAGCTTCAAACATCATAATGCTGCCGAAGATGCCGCCATTTGTGCAGAGGCTTCAATTGCCATGGCCAAGGCGCTGCGTGTTAAAACTTTGCTCGACGTTCCTGCTCACATCGGTATGAAACCTGGCCGACTATTTGCCGGAGGCTATGAGGCATGCACATGCCGAAAACGGTAAAATCGCTTACGAAACTACTGACTAGTTACGTCACAAATACCCATTTTTGGTCGTTTCGAGCGCTCCTGTAATGAAAACAAGAAGACTAATAAGGCAGATAATTTCAGGTGATGTGGTATGATAAAGCCGCATGAATTTCTGTACACCAGCCGATGTCCTTAGACCTGTGAGATGCAATGGTAATCGGGCCATCTGCTGTGCCTATTCTCACCGCTAATTACAATGGGTACAACTGGAGTGTCGCCGACGCGAAACGACAATTCGCCGAGCACGATTGCGGCACCCCCCGCTAGAAAGATGGCAGCGGCCAGAACCATCCCTGAGCCATCCTAGGCAGCACCCAAGCTTATGGCGAAAAGCGTGGCAACGAGGCTCGTTCCTGAAGCGATTAGGGATGCACTTACCCCTGCAACCTGACCCAGTGAGCGCATCGGCATGGCATTGAGATTACCAAACAGGATTCCAATCGCAATAAAGAGCGTTATGAGCGGCGGATGACCTACTGCCCTGATAACGACGGAATGAATTAACGGCTGCTTCTCAATGGGGCCGCCGTTTGTCTAAGCCTTCCCTCCTCCGCCCACACTGTTGTTACGGATTTCAGAGTGATCGTTGAACTTGAATGTCGAATAATCTGCCAGAGTCAGATGACGAGTTAACGATCTAGACTATACGACAATGCCAGTCGGCACAGTTTTTCAAGGCTGCTTTGAAGTCAGGCAATCTGGTGCATTTGTCTAAAGCTTCTCCCATGCGCTAGTATCTGGATACCTGTTGCAACAGACTTTTATCGGGAGGATGCCACGCCAAACGTTATCGATAGCCGTCTCGTCAACGCTTTCCTTGATAATGCAAGCTTGTCGGAAACCGATCTTTTGCCGGATACAATCTCTGGTCAGATTGATGAGCGTCGTCGTAGGCAAGGTGGATTGTGGGTAGGGGGCAAGTGCGAACTGACAGCCGCCACTCTGAGTTTCCGCCCAAACGACATGAACCGGGCATTGCATGCTCATCCTGACGAATTGCGTGTTGAAATACATTTGAATGACATCGTCGGGATTTCAATTCAACGCAGACTGATTACAGACGCCATAATCGTCAAATTTGCTACCGGGGTACTGAAAATCCGATGCTTTAGGGCCAAATCCTTTACTGCGGCAATCGAGGCTGCGCGACTGGCCATGCATGAACAGGCCGTCAAAACGGAGCAGGGACAGCCCAATCGATAGAAACACGATTAGGAAGACCAGACCGGAAGGGGGCTCACAACAGTGCCCCCTCCCCTTGTTGACAAAAGAAAAGCCGTTGAGTTTCTGAAACACCCACCAACGCGGAGATGGCATTCATCAGGGTGCGGCCAAAACGCAGGCCATTACCTATGCTCTCGAAGCAATAATCGAAGAAAGCCTTCTTGAGGATTTTCAGGTACAGGGAAAGTATGGCAAGAGGAGCGGAGGTCTTTTCGTTGGCGAGTAGAAAACGGACGGACGCCATGGCATTGTCGCGGCTATGACAGATGAACCCAATTTGCACTTTAGCGGCTTTTCGCTTTGGATAGATAGACGCCAGTTCCCGAATGTGTTGGACTTCTGGGATGGGAATTGGCTGATGGTTCGCGCGCGCATGGAGGCTAAGGGCGCACATGTCGAATGTGCAGGGCCAATCCTGATGACTACGGACATCAGGAAATTCCGCGATCAACTAGATGTAATGGCGACCTCTTTGGCAGGCGAAGCCACACTCAAGGGCTTGGAACCGGAAATCAATGTCGTTCTGACAATGCAGAAGTTGGGTCATGTTGAAGCGGTGATTGAAATTACTGCTGATCACATCAATCAATATCATCGTTTCATCGTGGAGGGAGACCAGTCCTACCTGCCCGGACTTATCCGTTCATGCGATGCCATTCTCTGCAAGTTTCCTGTCATCGGAAAGGAGAGTGTCTGATCGAAAGGCAACCAGCCAGTTTAGCTATTACTAACTAAAACCGCCGGATTGAGGTGGGAAACGGTCAGTCGGCTTGCAGGCAGGGAGGGCAGAAGCGGCATGTAGTGCCGCAAAAATCTGCCGTGCAAGTCGGACTTTCACGTCCGACTATCGCGACAGAAGTTCCCGTGAGAATTCAAAGTTAGCGCGTCCCGATGCAAAGTTCAGGATTTCCGAGACAAGTTAGCCGCATACCGCACGGAGTTCGGCGATCATGTCGGTGAGAAATCCATCAGATGGCAGGATCAAACAACTAATTTTGCGGCGAACGGAGCAGGCAGAACTCTTCACCCCGGAAGCGAAGTGCAACATAGCTGCATTGGTTCATATGATCGATCAGACAGGATTGCTCTGGTGCTGCCATTTCTTCCATCGTGCAGCGCTCCTGCGCACATACCTTACTATAAATCTGACCGGTGGGAACATACGCGACGAAAAGAGAGGTCTTCGGACCCTTTGGGTCGAGGCTTTCATATGCGGCTATCAATCTCTCGAAAGTCGCACGATCCTGCCCCACAGGGTTAAGTTCGATCCCCATTTCACCAACTTGTCCGACCATTTTCATGTAGCGCAGATGCTCTAATTGAGAACAAACAAGTCGATCAGCCTCAGCCGGGATCGTATACGTCATGACAATGGCAGTGAGGATAATCGAAAACTTCCGCATCATTTCTCTTTCCGTCAGGTGCTTGAGGGCCGTGTAAAGTTTTGGTTTCGCTGTCTTTGCCACGTCAAACATCAAAATTCCGACAAACGGCCCCAATTAAGGTCGCCATCATCAGCTTGGACAACCCAGGAAGCAATCACTCCGTTTGCACGTTGGAACGAATGTCTCATTATAAGAATCATTCATTTTGCGAGCTTCTTAGGTGTATTCGAGAGGCATCTGTTCGGCGGCGGCCAGGTGAAAGCTTCGTTAGCGCATTTGCGAGCAGCTGCCCAACAGGCAAAGTTGCACGGATCCGACCCGTAGGACGAGATTCCGTTGCTAATTTTCCCCACTTGTGAAGCTCGCTTTTCAGCCTCTAACCACTGACTTGCCAGATGGTGAACATTCTTGAACTGAGAATGTCCATTCGGCGAAACGTGGCTCTGACGCACTTTTGCTGATGTACAGCCCCTACGAAACGCCGATCAAACGCGCCTGGAGCAGATCGAGTTTTACTCTCCTATACATCTGACGTTTGGTGAGCTTCAGTCGCGTGATCTAACCCTCGGTTTTTCCGTTTGACCAAGGTGAGATGATGGCGGTTCTGACCGCGGCGATGTCTCTTGCGACGCCGCCTGCAAACGATTCCACTAAGCTGTCCTTTGAGCTTGGAGCCATTCGCCGAGCCTTCCTGCCGTTTTCGAGCGGATCATGGATTGGAAGTCGCCAATAGACGTTCAAGCGATCACCAGTTCAGGTATGTTCACTTCCAGATCGCAGACGATCGTCCTGTAGGTTTGGCCCGACCTGACGGCAAAATCATCAATGCCTATAACGCTGAGCTCATCGCTCTGATCGGCGATACGGCGGCGAATTACTCGCAACGGTGTATCGTTGCTCACTGGCACCCTCAGACAATCCGCAAAGGCCGCTGCCGGTCTGCCGCCGAGCACCAAACCAAGGTGGTGCACGATGGACTCCAGCCGTTGGGTGCACCGACCGTAACGTGACAACACACCATTATCGAACTGTTCGAAGAAGATGCGACAACACAGAACGACATCGCACCAAAAGCGCCGCGCCACGATTAACAGCTCCACTCGCTGACCACTAAAGGGTAAGTCAGCAGGCCGGCGTAGATATCGGCTTTAAACTCGGCGGCTCTGTCGCCCGCATGTCGGGCATGTCCCCGAGAGCGGGCGTGATAGATCCGAACTTGAACGCGTTCTGCGACAACCGTTACCTCATCGACTGCAAAGTCAGACGGAGCGAGGCTTGCCTGTTGAAATCGTCGTTGCATAGCCGATCCTCCAATGAATTGGCCAAAGCACCATCTGCAACAGCAGCAAATGTAACTCAGAGCCCAAATCTGCCCCGCTTACCCCGTTACGCGTGCGCATCGGATCAATATGTCATAGAGCTATCTTTTTGAAAAAAAACAATCTATCGCGCTTTAATCAATCTAAATGAGATTTTTGTTTAGCCACTCCGACAAATGGGTGGGAGGCTTATTTTTCTCAGAATACGCGTGAAGAAGTCTCGGAAATGGCCAGTCTTCATTGAAGGGTAATATAGGACGATTTGGTTAAGAATGTCTACGCCTAACATGAATAACTTCACGCACCGCCCTCGCTCGTTCTAATGCTGTCTCTCTACCGTCACTTAATAACTGCCCCGCCTTTGAACGCTTTTCAGGAAATTGCTCAAAACATCCTGCCGCAATAATAATGCCATTTGCCGGGGATATCGCCTCGTGACGCGGCCAATCTGTGCACCATGTACAATAAGAGACCGTTTTGAAACTAAGCTGCGCATTCGAATATAACATTGGAGGATCGATCTACTTCAATCCTATAGCGTTGCGCTCCAACCGGCTTCTCATCAATCCTATTTTGCGCCACCGCCAGCATATTCAGTTTAGCCGTCTGTTCGATACGAATGCTGAGTGCGGGAAATTGCAGAGCACTTATTGAAGGGCATCTAAACAAGAGACTTCTACTTACTCCTTTGCAATAAGCTACTCATTGAGGAACGATGCCTACACGATAATTGTCCGCTAAGGCATGTCGCGCCTAAATGGATTCATTTAGCGTTTGCGGACATACAACAACTCAAAGAAGCTGGAGCGAGCGTTATGGGTGCGAGTGAACGCGGCATGCTCTGAGCTCCCTGACTACGCCAACAGAAGAACCTTTCCAACTCTGCCGCGACCAGCGCGTCCTATGCATAATGGGCTGTTTTACTGTTAACGGGATAGAAGACCGATTCTCCCACAAGTTTTGTTCCCCGTATTGCCGACCTCGCTTGAAAGCCGAAGAGAATCTCATAATTTTAAACCACAGCCTTGAATAGACTGCCGTCTATTATCCTTAATTCTCTTTATATTCAGTTAGATAGGGTTATTTCGATTCCAATGGACATAGATTCCAGACCGGCCCGCCCGCGATGCTAACTGTTTGTTAATATACGCCCCTTGCGGCAAAATAAGAATCGGACATAATGACGGTATTTAGACGGTATTAGTTCCAGTGCCGTCACTAGGGATCCCAAGTCTATGAATATCGCAAATAAAGCAGAGCAAGTGTCGTTTGACGACATGATATTGACGCAAGGGCGAGAGATCTCGCGCAAGCTCAATCTGCTGCGTCATGAAAACTTCCCGCCTGATGCGCGCAAAAACTTGCGCCAGTTTTCTATGGCTGAAGCGGCTTACTTCCTTGGTGTATCTCCGAGCAATCTGAAGAAACTGCACCTCGAAGGAAAGGGGGTTGATCCCATCATCCTTTCCGGCGGACGCCGTGCTTATACGATCCAGCAGGTTCAGGAACTCCGTCATTGGCTTGATCAGAACGGTCGTGCCGAAGTGAAGCGCTATGTTCCGCATCGTCGTGGCAATGATAAATTGCAGGTTATCGGTGTTGTGAACTTCAAGGGTGGCTCCGGCAAGACGACCACCGCCGCGCATCTGGCGCAGCATCTGGCGCTGACCGGCCACCGCGTGCTTGCAATCGATCTTGATCCGCAGGCGTCCCTTTCAGCGCTCCACGGCATCCAGCCGGAGCTTGATGAGTTCCCATCGCTCTATGAAGCTGTTCGCTATGACGAGCAGCGCAAATCCATCCGCGAAGTTATTCGCAAGACCAATTTCCCCGGCCTCGACATCATCCCTGCGATGCTTGAGCTGCAGGAATATGAATATGACACACCGCTTGCGATGCAGAACGGCGGCGAAGGCAAAACCTTCTGGAATCGTATTGCGTCAGCACTTGCTGAAGTGGATGCGGAATATGATGTGGTCGTTATCGATTGCCCGCCGCAGCTTGGTTATCTGACGCTGACCGCCCTTTCAGCGGCAACGTCGGTTCTCATCACAGTTCATCCGCAGATGCTCGATCTAATGTCGATGTCGCAGTTCCTGCTTATGCTTGGCGATATCCTCAAGACGGTGCGTCAGGCTGGCGGTGCAGTGCAACTCGATTGGTTCCGCTATCTGATCACCCGCTATGAGCCGACCGACGTGCCACAGGCACAGATGGTTGGTTTTATGCAAAGCATGCTGGCATCCCACATGCTCAAGCATCAGATGCTTAAATCGACTGCGGTATCGGATGCAGGTCTGACAAAGCAGACACTCTATGAAGTTGAGCGTTCTTCCATGAACCGCGGAACTTATGATCGCGCTATGGAGGCTCTTGAGGGCGTTAATTCGGAAATTCGCGGGCTTATTCATGAAGCCTGGGGTCGTTAGACGGCAGTCTAATTCGGAAAATATGAAATAAAATCAGGCTTATGACTGGTTTGAGGATAAAAGAATGGCACGAAAGAACATTTTTCAGAGCGTAATGCAGACCGAAGAAGCGGAAGAAAAGTCCGTTTCTCCGGTCGAAAATGTTTCGCGTCGTTTTGGTGCTGCAAAGTCTCTCTCTGCGTCAATCGATGAACTAGCCAAGCAGGCTTCCCAGAAGCTTGATGGTGAAACCATCGTCGAACTCGATCCTCAAGTTCTCGATGCATCTTTCATTGCTGATCGTCTGCCTGAGGCTGATGATCAGGAATATGCTGAGCTTTTGGAAGCTGTTCGTGAACGTGGACAGGATAGCCCTATTCTTGTGCGCCCTCACCCCGAGACCAGCGGTCGTTTCATGATCGTATTCGGTCATCGTCGGGCAAAGGTTGCGCGTGAGCTTGGGATCAAGGTCAAGGCCGTCATCAAGCCTCTCGCTGATCTTGAACATATTCTGAGCCAGGGTCAGGAAAACTCTGCTCGTGCCAATCTCAGCTTCATTGAGCGTGTGCTGTTTGCAACACGCCTTGAAGAACTGCAGTATAGCCGTGAAGCTATTCAGGCCGCTCTTTCCATCGATTACCAGACCCTGTCGAAGATGCTGACCATTCCACGCGCAATCTCCGAAGATATGCTCGTTGCTATCGGACCAGCGAAAGGTATTGGTCGTGACCGTTGGCTTGAACTGCGCAAGCTGCTTGAAATGCCTGGTAAGGCTGATGCGGCGCGTGAATTGATAGCAACCGATGCCTTCAAGGCAGCACAGTCTGGCACACGCTTTGAGCAGCTCTATGGTTATCTCAAAGGTTCGAACCAGAAGAAGCCAGTTACGAAGGCAGCTTTACGCCCCGGTTCGAGCTGGACTGCAGCTGACAAAAGCGTCAGTGCCACCATCAAACAGAATGGCAAAACAGCAACCCTGGCGCTCAGTGCAGCCAATGGTCCGCGTTTTGCTGAATGGATTTCGCGTAATCTGGATGCGCTTTATGCGTCATTCAGTGACGACGAGAAGTGAGTAAGCGTATCGGGTGAGGGCACTTATCCCCCACCTAATCAGCGTATCGTGTAAAAGTGGAAGAGTGCAGGTGGTGGTCATCTGCATAACTTGACGAAGAGGAAACAGCAGCAAAAGAAAAAGGCCCCCAAACGTCGCCGCGTGGAAGCCCTTCTCATTGGTTTAGCAGCTAGAGAATCGCAAATCTACGAATCACTGTCAAGTGTAATTAGCGTCATTTTGGCGGGTGGATTTCTTTTGCCTTGTGGAAGGTGAAAGAAAATGGAGTCTCAATTTGGACTGACGCCTTTTGGCAGTCAGCGGATGACGCACGCCTTGTTGGCAGTGCATCAAAAAGCTCGGGAAATCCCTCAGGGAGCTGCTGCTGATAAGTGGCAGCTTCATCGTTGGCTGTGCGAAGGCAAAAATATCATCGGCATCAGTGATCGTTCTTTGGCGGTTCTGTCTGCTTTGCTGTCATTTTATCCTGAGAATATGCTGGTCGAAACCGGGGCTCTGGTGGTGTTTCCGTCCAACAAGCAGCTGGCCTTGCGCGCGCATGGCATGGCCGATGCAACATTGCGTCGTCATCTGGCAGCGCTGGTCGAGGCCGGTATCATCGCTCGTCAGGATAGCCCGAATGGCAAACGCTATGCTCGTCGCAGCAAATCCGGTGAGTTAAAGGTTGCCTTTGGTTTCTCGCTTGCACCACTTTTGGCGCGTGCAGATGAGTTTGAGGCTGCTGCCGAGCAGGTCAAATCCGAGAAACTCGCTCTGCGTGAAATCCGGGAACAGCTGACTTTGCTGCGTCGCGACATATCAAAGCTGCTCGATTATGCAATCGAATCATCGCTTGTTGGTCCATGGGATGAACTCAAGGTCGAGTTTCGTGCAGTTGTCGACAGCATTCCACGTCGTGCAGAGATGCTAGAGCTGACAACACTCGTCACAAAACTGCATGAAATTCGTGGTTCTGTTGATAAAGCTTTGAATAATAATCAAAAAGTTCAAAATCTGAGCGACAATGAATCCCAAAATGAGCGGCAGCTTAATGAATCAAAACCAGATTCCCATTTTGATAGGAACGTCACAAAGTCAGACACAGTTACGATCACAACGATAACCAATTGCGCGATTAATGCCGGTATTTCTCTCGATATGGTTCTGCGAGCCTGTCCAGAGATCAGCACTTACGCATCAGTTCCGATAAGCCAATGGGAACATCTGATGGCCACAGCAGAGAAGGTGCGAAGCTTTATCGGCATCGATACCAAACTCTATGAAATGGCTCTGAAAATGCTTGGAAGGCAGAATACCGCTATCACAATTGCCTATCTGCTCCAGCGCTATAACGATATTCGCTCTGTGAGTGGCTATCTTCGCATTCTCACGGAAAAAGCTGCTGAAGACGCGTTTTCGGTAAAGGCGCTCATGGTCAGCGCTCTGCATATTCAACAAAGGCAATTGCAATAAATTGATACTTGCTCCTATGTCCTGATAGCAGTTGGAAACAGGATTTGAGGGGAATGTTGGCTCCGTCGCTGTGTTGAAACTTAACGAAGAGTTAACTTTCACAAACTGGTGATGGCCAAGCGAATAGGGGCTGATACGAACACGCCGATACGAACACCGGCCATTGAATTGTTTTGAACCAAATAAGGTCTAGACATAGGCAATGTGATTGTATTGATAATCTGTTTTAAGAGTGCAGATCTGGTTATGGCTTAGGAGAAGAAAGTATGTATTTCCAATTGGGTAGCTTGATAACCGCAAGCTTGATTTTTTTGACAGCGCCAGTGGCTGCCGAAACTTTGAAGGTCCGTGATATCACCAATAAGCAAGAGATATCAGAACGTGCCGCTGATTTTGAGAACGATCTCAATCAGCTTGGTATTGCAGCAAAGCTGAACTGCAATCTGCTCATTGGAAGTCAGGGCGAATCTGGCCACGAAAGCTTCGGTGCGATTTGCGACATGAATATTTCGGGCAAAAAGCCCACTTCCATAATGCTGTGTAACGATATGATGATCGGCAAGCTCACCATCAAAGCTTTCGGCTTTAGCGAGAATAAAAACGAGCTCGCTGCCTTTACCGAGATGAACTGCCGGCCAGGTGGCTAATGCTAACCATGAACCCTCCGGGCACATTGCGTTATCGCTGATAATGCAGGAACTTGTTTCCATGTGCTCTGGGGGGCGTGCTTATTCTTATAAAGAAGGCTCTTCTGCCAGATCTGCGTAAACGAGATAACGAAGCGGACCTTGCGTAACAGCATCAAAGGGATAGCAGGTCACAAGAACCAGATGAGAGCCTGCCGCGTGAACATCGATCCGGGCTTCATCCCAGCGCGTGACAGTCATCTGAGTGGCGCGATATGTATATGTTTTGCCGTCATTGCGGGTAACGCGGATAAGGTCGCCTTGCTCAATATCTTTGAGAAAAGCAAAATGCGTGTCGCGATGCGCAGCATAGACTGCGGTTCCCTGTTCACCAGCTTGCGGTGTGTTTTGCAGATGGCCCGGACCAAAAGCCAGGGCTTGTCCACTTGCACCATTAAGAGCGATTGCTGACGCAGCCAGTCGTGGTGCCTCGATACGCGCTACCGGCCATGTGTCCGCCCATGCCCAGGGCTTAACCTTTTCACCTGTCGCAATGCTCTCGGAGAAAGCGCGCTCAAGAAGAATTTGAGCCGCATAAGCTTTGGCATGAATCCAGAGGCCTTGACCGAGAAGAAAGAGGCCGCAGACCATAACAGCGATCGAAAGAAGGGCGAGGGGGGAGCGCAACCAAGCGCGCTCCTTTGCCTTTGAGTTCTGTGCTACGATGACGCTCATCATTCATTCTCCTTGCGGCGTGAAAACCAGAAGATGAGAAACCCGATCAACAGAGCGACCGAACCCTGAAGCATATTAAGCGTTGCCGGAGTTGCGGTTTGCGGCAGAGGCATTGCAGGGGCTGAAACATCGGGCGATGCAGGACGATCATTGCTTCGAGCCAGTATCTGCTCCTGACCTGCATCGGCATGATCAAGCACATTACGGTCTGCACGGATACCAAACAGCGCGTCAAAATCCCATCCGGCAGGAAGTTGCAAAGGAATGTCTGCACGGGTGAGGGGGGTATTCGCCGGGCGGGTTGGCGTCTGATCCACTGCAACAAGGCTTGTAAGACGCGTTACCAGATGATGCTCAAGCGCAAGGTTGAGGATACGCGTGTCGGCTGCCAGTCCTGTGATCTTGCCAAGCTTCATGTCCACCTCAGCATCATCGATCTTGCGACGGGCCCAGATCTTGGAAATGCCTTCGGCGGGGCTTGCCGCATCAAGCGGTAAGGTCACTGTCCATGGGCGTCGTCCAACTGTACCCTCAACTGTAATGGTGCCAATTGCCTGTTTTGTGCGTGCCACAATCACCAACGGTTCGCCCTGATAAAGGTCAGGAAGAAGGCCTGGCGTCAGATTGACACCCTCTTGCGAGAAGCTGGCCTTCACATTGGTTACAACTGGGTTTTCGAGCTTAGCAAACAGTTCACGCATACGCTCGTCGACTTCTTCAACCGAGCCGATATGTGTAAAGGTGCCGCGACCAAGTTCAGAGGCCTTGTTCATCAGATAGGTGTTGGGCGCTGAGCCAATACCGACCATGAAGAGGCGGGAGCGATCCCGGCGCGATGCGATGACATCAAGCATTTGCTGTTCGTTGCTAATCTCGCCATCGGTCAGAAACACGATCTGACGCAAACCGTCCTTTTGGTGGCTGTCATCAAGAGCCGCGTGCAATGCGGGCAGCATTTCTGTTCCGCCGACCGCGTCAAGCGTGGCCACATATTCGCGGGCATCGGTAATATTGAGTGGCGTAGCAGGGACGGAGTCATCAAATACCTTGGTCAGAGTGTCATCGAAACGAATGACGTTGAAACGGTCGGTGGGCTTTAAGCGGGAGAGGGCATAATCGAGACTGGCTTTGGCCTGCTTTATCGAGGTTCCGCCCATCGAACCTGAATTGTCGATAACAAACACGATTTCTCGCGATTGATTTGCAGCGCTTTTTACAACCGGCGGCGTGACATAGGCCAGCACATAATCGTCATTTCCAACACGTTCGCGAAACAGGCCGACATT
Organism: Ochrobactrum sp. AN78; assembly: GCF_029909885.1. NCBI lineage: Bacteria > Pseudomonadati > Pseudomonadota > Alphaproteobacteria > Hyphomicrobiales > Brucellaceae > Ochrobactrum > Ochrobactrum sp. AN78. The sequence continues at coordinate 363,501 of NZ_JASAMU010000004.1, read as the reverse complement.
GGGCATAGCGGTTTCAGCTGCTTGCCATTCGAGAACGAAATCGCGATCGGCTGTGGCCTTGCCATCCAGAACAATCTTGGAGGTTTGCTCATTCTGACTGTCGATTTTGACAGGGTGATAAAGGCTCTTGATATCGGCGGACGGGAAACCAGGCTTGAGATTGACAGTGATCGTCACTGGATTGGTGCGGTATTCGCCCGGCATCACGAGAGGCGTTTCAATCGCTCCATTGTCGGGACCATGGGTTGGTTCCGTTTTCTGCTGTCCCCAGCCGCTTTGAATGTCTGCGGTCTCAATGATCGGGTCGCTGTTATCGGGATTATAGCGTGGCGCGACAACGAGCGGCACGCGGAGCGAAAAGCGATTGTCGCTCAGGCGGACTGCCTGCTGATATTCGATCTGAATGACAACTTTTTCATTTGGACCGAGATTTGCAACTGCATTGGTGAAGATGTTGGGGCGCTGCTGTTCGATGAGAGCTGCCTTCTTGCCCTCGCTTTTTGCCTTCTCGTAGATTTCACGCGCCGCCTGCTTTTCCTTGATATCGGCGACGATAACCTTGTCACCGACAATCATCTTCAGGGAATAGACCGCACTCTCTTCGGGCAGAGGGAAGACATAAAGCCCTTCGACCCAGCCGCTGGTCGGGTTTTCAAAAACCTGACTGAGACGGGCGCGGGCGGTGGGGCCACTGACATCGATATCGAAATCGGTGGCAAGTCGTGGCGCTTCGACATATTGGCCTGCTTCACTGCTCTGAAGCAGAAGGCTGCCGCTTTGCATGGCGTTCGGCGTTACATAGGCCGGCTTTTCCGCGCGGGCCGCAGCCACGTTGAGAAGCGAAAGAACAACGGCCAGAATTGGCAGTATCGTCATATTCACAAACCAAATGAGTTTGCAGAACTGCGAGAGGCTGACTGCCCTTGCGTTGTTGTGGGAGTGTTTGATGGCAGGCGACATTGTGCGCTCCTGTATCTATCGGATAACTGGACACAATTTGCGCCGGAGTGCTGTTTCCTCGCCAGCGTAAGCTTTGCCAAGTTTTGTCCGTAGTTTGCCGCAAGCCACCTTGCCGGTTTTGGCTTTGTGTGGAATTGTGAAGGAAAGTACGGATCCAGGAAGTTTTCATGTCTCAGCACGATGCGGTTTTGCCCGATCAATTGAATCTCCGCGTTGCTGAACGTGTGCGTGAGGAAATCGCGCGGCGCAGAATTTCGCGCCAGCATCTGGCGGATGAGGCACGTATCAGCCTATCGACGCTTGAAAAGGCGCTTTCCGGGCACCGGCCTTTTACGCTTGCCACTATCATCCGGCTTGAGCAGGCAATGGGATTTGAACTGCGCGATCAGGCGGAAACAGAAAAGCCAAAGCCAGCCGCTCCTCATGGACATGCGGCGGAAGAACTTGGCGCTTATTCGCGCGCCGCCGTTTCCTGGCTGGAAGGAACGTTTCTCACCTTGCGTCCGTCATTCGGCAATCGAAGCGACATCTTCGCCTATTGCACGCATATCAGCTGGGACGCTGAGAATACGCATCTCAAGTTTGAGGAGCGCGAACGCACCGATACGTCGTTTTCGCAGCAGGGGCGTGTTTCAGTGCCGCATCTTTCGGGCCATGTTTATCTTGTGACCAATACATCGGGGCAATACCGGATGGCGGTTCTTTCGCGCCCAAGTATTGCAGGCGAAATGTACGGCATTCTGACAACCTTGCGTGCGGGGCAGGGAGCACAACTGACGCCTGTATCGGTGCCTTTGGCGCTTATTCCAATGAAGGTGTTCGAAACGCCGGGTTTTGGTCGAATAACCCCCGCAGATCTGTCTTATGGCCAATATTTCAGTTTTATCAACAAAACGCTCGGCGACGGATATGCAAGTTTTGTAACGTCTGAATAGACGCGGCTCTGACTTGCTTTAACTATTATATATACCACTAAAAATATTGGGTTTAATGTTTCCAATTGCGCTGATTTCTCTTAAAATATTGAAATAGCAACAAATTATCGGAAGCATATTTCCTTAATTATGTTTAAATATCCGCCTTGCCTAAAATAAAAAATACCTCAATATTATTTTGCCGCCTATAGCCGCAAAATGGAGAGGGACAATGAAGCATCGCGTAATTAGTCATGCCTTTGTAAAGTTTCTTTCTAGCACAGCAATTATTACAATCAGTAGTTTTATACTGAAGACAGATCCGGCTTTGGCGGCCTGTTCGTTTACCCCCACATCTGGAAACGACACATATATCTGCGATAGCGGAACATCAGTGGGCGGTTTGACTGATACGAACGGCAATAACACCTTGCTGTTGCCTTCCGGTGGAAGCGGAACAGTCAACGGCAATGTCACATTCGGTGCAGGAACAGACCGGATAGAGGTTCATTCCGGCACGATAGCCGGCAACGTTATTCAGGGCGACGGCGCGGATGCGTTTGTGATTTCCGGTGGAACCGTCACCGGTAATATCCAACAGGGCATTGGTATTGACGATTTCCGCATGACCGGGGGCGAGATTGGCTCGCTCAATCAGGGTGATGCGCTGGATACGTTCTTCATGTCTGGCGGCAGAATTGTCGATGCGTTTGATGACGGTGATTATGCCGTGATGACGGGTGGCCGTATCGGTCGCGTCAACATGAAACTCGACAACAATTATTTCAATATGTCCGGCGGCACCATCGATCGCAATCTGGTGGCGGGGTTTGGCAATGATACGATCATTATTTCCGATGGCATGATCGGCGGCAATATCAGCGTCAGCGGTGGGACGGACAGTGTCACGATCACTGGCGGGACGGTGGCCGGTGACGTTCTTATGAGCTTCGGCAATGACCAGTTCACTTGGAATGGCGGCGGCATTGTCTATGGCAATATCGATATGGGCGCGGACAGCGATACGGCCGTGCTTGCCAATCTGACAGATGCCAATATTGGCGCAACCAAGCGCCTGACCGGCGGCGACGGCGTCGATGCACTGACATTCGATAACGTCAAGACCGGCAAGGTTGGTCGGTTTGACAGTTGGGAGACGATCAATCTCACCAACGACACCCGCTTGACTTTCGACACGACCCTCACCTTGGGCGATGCCGGAACAGGCACTGGAACGCTCAATGTCGATGCTGCCAGCACGATCTATGGCGGATCTGCACAAAGCGGCATCAATGCGTTTTCGCCCAGTCAGCTTGCTTCGGTTTTCAACGCCGGACGTATCGATCTGACCAATGGTGGCTCAAGCACAAGCGATACCTTCACCATCAAGGGCAACTATACCGGTCAGAACGGCCTTCTGTTCGTTGATACTGTGCTGGGTGCCGATGCATCGCCATCAGACAAACTGGTCATTGATACGGGTAACGCATCCGGCTCAACCGGTATCGTGGTCAACAATGTTGGCGGCGCTGGCGCATCTACCGTCTCTGATGGCATCATGGTTGTTGAGGCGCTCAACGGCGCAACGACAACTGGCGGTGCGTTTTCGCTTAACGGACGCGTAGCAGCCGGTGCTTACGAATATTTCCTGTTTAAGGGTGGCGTTTCCGCCAATACCAATGAAAACTGGTATCTGCGCTCGACGCTGGTCAGCGGCAGCCAACCTGCCCCTGTTGTTCCGGAAGAAAACCTGACGCCTGAAGCGCCGGAAACTTCCGCGCCTCCACCAGCACTGGAACAGCCGCCAGCACCATTGCCGATCGATCCGAATGATCCCGATCCCGAGGATACGTCTGCTCCGGTAACGGAAAACTCGCCTCAACCAGAGGCACCTCCGGCACCACCTCCGGCTGAGGCTGCAAATCCACCGGCCACCTCCAACGGGCAGGCAGCAACGCCGCAGATCGGGTTTGAAGGGGCCGTCCCGCCATCGCCGGGGGCCACGCGTGTGGAAGGCGATGTCGTTCCGCTCTATCGCGTCGAGGTGCCTGTCTATTCCGCTTTGCCTCCGGTCGCGCATCATCTGGCACTCACGACGCTCGGAACATTCCATGAGCGCCGTGGCGAACAGGATCTTCTCAGAAGCGGCGGCTATTTGCCTGCGACCTGGGCGCGTTTGTTTGGGCAGGATATCGATACGAAGTGGAAGGGCACTGTTGCACCGGGTCTTGATGGCAAGCTCTTTGGTATTCAGGCTGGTCAGGACCTTTGGGGCCGTGAAACAGATAGCGGCCATTCCGACCGCTTCGGCCTGTTCTTCGGTTATACCCGTGTGACAGGTGATATTACAGGTCAGGCGCTCGGCTGGAATGATCTTGCTGTTGGCGATCTGGAAATGACCGGCACCAGCTTTGGCGGCTACTGGACCCATATCGGTCCGCAAGGCTGGTATCTCGATGCCGTGCTGATGGGCACATGGTATGGTGGCGATGCAAGCTCGAATGCGGGACAGAGCATTGATATTGATGGCCATGGCGTGACGGCTTCGCTTGAAGGCGGCTACCCGATTGCGCTTAGCGGGAGCTGGACGCTGGAACCGCAGGCACAGCTCATCTGGCAGAGCCTTTCACTTGATGATCAGGCAGACCGTTATTCATCGGTATCGTTTGATTCAGACAATGCCTGGACCGGGCGCATCGGAATGCGTCTGCAGGGTGCTGAGGATACATCCATCGGCAAGCTGCGACCCTATCTGAAGGCCAATCTCTGGCAGAACTTCTCGTCCGATCAGACTGTGCGCTTTGCCACCGATCCGATTGTGACGGACCTGAAAGGCACGTCTCTGGAAGTTGGCGGCGGCCTGACCCTCGACATCACCGAGAAGGCAAGCCTTTATGCGACTGCCGATTACACCACCAATCTCGGTGGCGAACGCAACCGCATATGGGAAGGCAATATTGGTTTGAATGTGAAGTGGTGAGAAGTTCAGTCGCACTCTGTGATTTGATGCGGGCCGCGGCTTCGTTAACCGACTTGCTGCGGTCACATCCGCGTGATAGTTGCGTCTCCTGCAAATCCTAAAGCATGTCACCCAAAAGTGGGAACCGATTTTGGGATAAAGACATGCTTGAAAACAAAGACTTAAAGCCGTTCCAGTTAAGACTGAATCGTTGGAACCGCTGTAACTATTTGTTTTTACGCATTATCCTACGCAAAACTGCTTCGCACTTTTGCTGGAAATGCTTTCAAGCGTGTCATGCGGATATGATGAAATGCGACACGCTTTAGGAGCACGCCATGGAACGACTGATCGAACACAGCCTTTTCGCCAGTCGCTGGCTGATGGCACCCATGTATATAGGCCTCGCTTTGGCGCTGGTCATTCTGGTGTGGGTTTTCATGGTCGAGCTATGGCATTTAGCTTTGATCATCCCGTCAATGACGGTCAATGATGCGGTTCTTGGTGTGCTGGCTCTGATCGATCTCAGCCTTGCCGCCAATCTTCTGATGATCGTGATCTTCGCAGGCTATGAAAATTTCGTCAGCCGCATGGATCTCGCCGATCACAAGGACCGCCCTGATTGGCAGGGTGAAGTCGATTTCTCGGCGCTTAAGCTGAAGCTGGTTGCTTCAATCGTTGCGATTTCCGGTATCCATCTTCTCAAGGTCTTCATGGATGTCGCCAAATACTCCGCCGATCACATCAAGTGGATGGTCATCATTCATCTGGTTTTCGTGATTTCGGGCGTGCTTCTGGCTGCAATGGACTGGATTGCCAATCACGGCAAGACGCTGAAAAAATCCAAGGCATCCAAAGTCCAAGCCTAGGCTCAGGACCCATTAATTTAATGGAAATGGTGTGAGACCATTCGTTTGGATACGAGGAAAAAAGGCGAAGGAAATGTGGTTCATTTTCGAGCCTTTTTGACAAAGTGGCCGAGCGGATGGGCCACATCCTGCGGACACCGAAATGAACTGGCGATCCGCTTCGTCAAGCCGCTCTAACGGGGGAAAACACCCCGTTCTTCACGCCTTTCCTTGCATGTCTGGTTATTTCAGGTGCCATTTTCATCAAATTAATGAGTCCTGAGCCTAATCATGCAGTGATTGCGTCGGCTTCGCGCAGGCGATAGCCAACGCCTGTTTCCGTCAGAATGTAATGCGGCTGATCGGGAGACTTCTCGATTTTCTGGCGCAACTGGCGGACATAGATGCGCAGATATTGCACATCGGCCGCCGGTCCCCAGACATGACTTAGAATATACTGATGCGTCAGCACCTTGCCCGCGTGCTGCACGAGCAGGCGCAGGATTTCATATTCCTTTGGTGAGAGCTTTATCTCTGTCTCATCCAGTTTGACGATGCGCCTGACCAGATCGACCGACAGACCATCGCTTTGAAAAACCGGCTTTTCGCCCTGCTGATGCAACTTGTGGCGCAGAGCAACGCGCGTTCTTGCGGCCAGTTCCTTCATGCCGAAAGGTTTTGTCACGTAATCGTCGGCCCCCGTTTCGAGAGCCCGCACGATGCCTGCCTCATCGGTACGGCTTGAAAGAATGAGGATCGGCAGCGTCAGCCCCTGTTCGCGCCACAAACGCAGAAGCTCATGGCCATCCGTATCCGGCAGGCCAAGATCAAGCAGCACAAGTTCAGGCTTTTCGCTGATCAGAAGTGCCGATGCTTCGCGCGCGTTGGTCGCTTCGACCACGGCGTAACCTTCCGTCGTAAGTCCGACCCGCAGCAATTTGCGAATGGGGAGCTCGTCATCGACCACCAGAATTTTGGGCTTGGGGTCGTTCATATGGTGCTGTCCATTTCTTGAGCTGGCAAGGGTATCGCGATTGTAAAGCGGGCACCCGAACCCTCAGCCCTGTTTCCGGCCCGAATAGTTCCACCCATTGCTTCTGTGAAGCCGCGGGCAATGGAAAGGCCTAAGCCCGTTCCTGCCTGTACGTGATCACCCTTGCGAACGCGATAGAATGTATCGAAAATCCGTTCAAGATCGATCTCGGGAATGCCGGGACCATGATCGCTGATTTCAAGCGTCACACGGCCACGCTCGACATGTGCTTTAAGAGCGATTTCTGAACCCTGCGGCGCATATTTTGCAGCATTATCCAGCAGATTGAAGAGCACCTGCTCGAACAAAACCGCATCAAGCCTCACCATGGGAAGGTCGGTTGGCACCGCCACCTGAACTTTATGATGCGCCAAAATCTTGGTGGCACGATGAAGCGCTGTACCAACAATATCACCGAGATAATACAGCGACAGATTGGGTTCCATGGCGCCCGATTCAATCCGTGTCATGTCGAGTAGATTGGCAATGAAGCGATTGAGCCGCTCGGATTGTTCTACAATGGTCGAGAGCAATTCAGTGCGATCATTATCCGGCAGTGATCCAGAATAGTCGCGCAATGTGGTTGCCGCACCCATGATGCCCGCAAGCGGGGTTTTAAGATCGTGTGATATGGAGGTGAGAAGCGCCGAACGGAGCTTATCGGCTTCTGCTGCAAGCTTGGCGCGTTCAACATCGCCAACAAGTTGCACACGCTCAATGGCAATGGCTGCCTGATCACTGAGCGCTTCAAAAAGTCGTTGCTGTTCTGGCGTAAGAATTGGCCCCTGCCGATCATTGTCGAGACCGATCACACCGACCGACGTCCGCGCGGTTTTGAGCGGAAGATAAAGCCGTTTGGCGCCCGGCAGGGTATCAGCCCCGCGCCCGGCTGGCAGTTCATGCTCCCAGGCCCAATGCGCTGCTGCAATATCAGCATCGACAAGACTGTCATCGGGCGGATAGCCCGCGCGAACGGCGATGCTTTCGCCTTCCGGCAGCAGGATGACGACCCGTACCTTGAGCATGGAGGCTATCTGAAAGGCGGTCGCCCAAAGCACATCGTCGAGTGAGCCGGTTCCCGCGAGCTTTTTGCTGAACAGATAAAGGTCTTCCGTCATGTGTGCACGCTGGCGTGCGGTCGTGGCCTGTCTCTGGACGCGGCTTGCCAGATTGCTGGCAACGAAGCTGACAAGCAGGAAGAATGACAGCGCCACCACGCTTTCGGGATCGGCGATGGATAGCGTGTAGAGCGGGGAGAGGAAGAAGAAATTATAGGCAAATGCGCTTAAAACCGAGACAAACAACGCTGGCCATAGACCAAGCGTGACCGCAACACCGAGAACACCGACAACGAAAACCAGTGCGATGCTTCGCACATCGAGAAACTGATCAAGCAGAAGCCCGACACCAAGCGCGCAGGCTGTAACAAGAGATGCTGCGAGATAGGGCTTAACGTCGTATCCGGTTGAATGGCTGACGGTTTTAATGCTGCGGGCGGAACCGGCATTGTCGCGGTCAGCGGCAGCCGTGATATGAACGTCAATTGCGCCGGATTGGCGGATCAGTGCATGGCCGACCGAGCCTTCGATTGCCTCACGCCAGCGCGGCTTGGCCGATTTTCCGGCAACGATATGCGTAAAATTATGCGTCGAAGCATAGCGCACAAGCTCCTCGGCAATGCTTTGGCCGGGAATGATGATGGTCTCGCCGCCAAGCTGCTCGGCAAGTCGCATGGTTGCCGCAAGCCGATCCTTGGCTTCATCGGAAAGACTGGCGGAACGCGGCGTCTCGATGTGAATGGCAGCCCAGGGCGCACGCATCCGGTCGGCAAGCCGCCGGGCATAGCGGACCAGTGAAGCACTGTTTGTGCGCTGGTCGACCGCAACAAGCACCCTGTCACCGGCAGCCCATGGTCCCTGTATGGCATTGGCGCGCATGTGGGTCAGCAATTGCTCGTCAACCCGCTGCGCAGTGCGGCGAAGTGCCAGCTCACGCAAGGCAGTTAGATTGCCGGGAGAGAAATAGTTGCGGATGGCGCGTTTTGCGGTTTTGGGCAGATAGATTTTGCCCTGATCGAGCCGCTTGATGAGATCATCCGGCGTGAGATCAATCAGTTCAATATCGTCGGCCCGGTCAATAATGCTGTCGGGCACGGTTTCGCGAACGCGAATGCGGGTAATCTGCGCCACCACATCATTGAGGCTTTCGACATGCTGGATATTGAGCGTGGTATAAACATCGATCCCGCGTGCGAGAATTTCCTCGACATCCTGATAGCGCTTGGGGTGACGGCTGCCCGGCGCATTGGTATGGGCCAGCTCATCCACCAGAGCCAGTTGGGGCTGTCTTTTAAGGATCGCGTCAATGTCCATCTCATCGAGCCGATGGCCATGATAGGAAATTTCGGTGCGGTCGATGATTTCAAGCCCATCGACGAGAGCTTCGGTTTCCTTACGCCCATGCGTCTCGACAACGCCGATCACGACATCAACGCCGTCAGCCTTGCGCGCGCGCCCGGACATCAGCATTTCATAGGTCTTGCCGACGCCGGGAGCTGCTCCCAGAAATATCTTCAGACGGCCACGCGTTTCGCGCTCTGCCTGTTCAAGCAGCGCATCGGGGGAAGGCCTTATATCGCCAAGGCGAAGATCGTCCGATACCAAGCGTTGTTTCCTCAAAATAAGAAGGCGGCGGGAAAACCCGCCGGTAGAGCGGTTCCAGTTTTAGCAGAATCGTTGGGACCGCTCTATTTCTTTGTTTTCACGCATTATCCAACACAAAACCGCGATGCACTTTTGCTGGAAATGCTTTGATCTACTCTAGTTACTACTCGTTCTGTCCAGAACAAGATTGAGCTTCAGCACATTGACCACCGGCTCGCCCAGAAAACCAAGTTCGCGCTGTTCGATCTGCTGTTCGACGATACCGCGAAGGCTTGCTTCATCAAGGCCGCGCGCGCTGGCAACACGTGGCACCTGGAAAAGGGCTGCTTCCGGCGAGATTTGCGGATCAAGCCCGCTTGCCGATGTTGTGACGAGGTCCATCGGCACCTCAGCGTTGGGGTTGCCCTGTTTGAGCGCATCCGCATCGGCTTTGATGCGTGCAATCAGTGCCGGATTGGTTGGCCCAAGGTTGGAGCCACCGGAACTGGATGCATCATAGCCTTCCTTGCCTGCCGCAGAAGGACGGCCATGGAAATAGCGGTCGCCTGCAAATTTCTGCCCGATCAGTTCGGAGCCGATTACCTTGCCGTCTTTCTCGATCAGGCTGCCATTGGCCTGTTGTGGAAAGATAGCTTGTGCAAGACCGGTCATGCCAAGCGGATAGATCAACCCGGTGATGACGGTAAGAGCAACGATCATGACGAGTGCTGGACGAAGTTGTTTCAGCATTTTCTAGTTCCTTAAACCAGACCGAGGGCAACTATGGTCACATCAATGGCCTTGATGCCGATGAACGGAACGATGACACCGCCAAGTCCATAGATCAGCAGATTGCGAGACAGCAGCGCACCTGCTCCAACGGGCTTGTATGTGACGCCCTTCAGCGACAGTGGGATCAGCGCGACAATGATGAGTGCATTGAAGATGATCGCCGAGAGGATCGCGCTTTGTGGCGTTGCAAGCCCCATGATGTTGAGCGCGCCAAGCTGCGGATAGAAGGCGAGGAACATCGCCGGGATGATCGCAAAATACTTGGCAATATCATTGGCAATCGAGAAGGTCGTGAGCGCGCCGCGCGTCATCAGCAATTGCTTGCCGATCTCGACAATCTCGATGAGCTTGGTCGGATCGCTGTCGAGATCGACCATATTACCGGCCTCTCGCGCGGCAACCGTGCCGGTATTCATGGCAACACCAACATCGGCCTGCGCCAAGGCTGGCGCGTCATTGGTGCCGTCGCCGCACATGGCCACGAGCTTGCCTTTGGCCTGTTCCTCACGGATGAGTTCGAGCTTGTTTTCAGGCGTTGCCTGCGCCAGAAAATCATCGACACCGGCTTCCGCAGCAATTGCAGCTGCGGTCATCGGATTATCGCCGGTGATCATTACCGTGCGGATACCCATACGGCGCAATTCAGTGAAACGCTCGCGGATACCACCCTTGACGATATCCTTGAGGTGAATGACACCAAGCAGGCGTCCATCCTTGCTGACGGCCAGCGGCGTTCCGCCGGTTTTGGCTATGGTATCGGCAATGGCTTGCAGTTCATGGACGGTCTTCTCATCCGACGTTGTATGTTTAAGCACGGCATCAACCGCGCCCTTGCGGATTGACGATCCATCAATATCGACACCACTCATCCGGCTTTGTGCCGTGAAAGGCACGAAACTGGCATTGAGGCTCTGCATATCGCGGCCGCGCATGTCGTATTTTTCCTTGGCCAGCACGACAATGGAACGGCCTTCCGGTGTTTCATCGGCGAGCGAGGCCAATTGTGCGGCATCGGCAAGGGCCAGTTCATTCACACCGCTAACCGGCATGAAAGCGGTTGCCTGACGATTGCCGAGCGTGATGGTGCCGGTCTTGTCGAGCAGCAGGGTGTCAACGTCACCGGCAGCTTCCACCGCACGACCAGACATCGCAAGCACATTGAAGCGCACCAGACGGTCCATGCCGGCAATGCCGATTGCTGACAGAAGCGCGCCGATTGTGGTGGGGATCAGCGTTACGAAAAGAGCCACCAGCACGATGACGGGGATATAGCCGCCCGCATAGGAGGCAAAGCTCGGAATTGTCACGACGGCCAGAACGAAGATCAGCGTCATGCCTGCAAGCAGGATGTTCAGCGCGATTTCGTTTGGCGTCTTCTGGCGTTCAGCGCCTTCGACAAGGCTGATCATCTTGTCGATGAAAGTCGAGCCCTGTGCTGCCGTTATGCGAACCTTGATCCAGTCGGACAAAACCTGCGTACCGCCTGTAACTGCAGAGCGGTCGCCACCCGATTCACGAATGACCGGGGCGGATTCGCCGGTGATGGCTGCTTCGTTGACGGACGCTACACCTTCGACGACTTCGCCATCCGATGGAATGATATCGCCTGCTTCAACGATCACCACATCGCCGACCTTGAGGCTTGTGCCAGGCACAGTCGTAAAGTCTTTCTGGCCTATATCACCAAGCAGTTTGGCCTGAGTTTCCGTGCGGGTGCGGCGCAGGGATTCCGCCTGTGCCTTGCCGCGACCTTCGGCAACAGCTTCGGCAAAATTGGCAAACAGCACCGTGAACCAGAGCCACAGCACGATCTGGAACGAAAAGCTGATACTGGCTCCGCCGGTCGCAACGTCCTTCAGCAGAAGAACGGTGGTGAGCAGCGAGACGACCGCCACGACGAACATGACGGGATTGCGCGCAAGGCTCTTGGGGTTGAGCTTGCGAAAAGAATCGCCGATGGCGGGAATGAGGATGCGGGCATCAAGCATGCCGGTTTTAACTACTTTGGCGGATTGGGACTTGCTCATAGGGAACTCCAGAAAAGCGGACCCAGAAATTCTGCAGCAAAGACGATCATCAGCACTGCTGCGAGGATTAGGAGAATGAGGTTTGATGGGCTAATCATTGAAATGTCTGCCCGTTAATCATCGCAAGATGTTCAGCCACAGGTCCGAGCGCCAGCGCAGGGAAGAAGATCAGACCACCCACAACGAGAATGACACCAATCAGAAGGCCGACAAAAAGCGGTCCATGGGTCGGGAATGTCCCGGCAGATTCGGGCGCTGATTTCTTGGCAACCAGTGAACCCGCAATTGCCAGTGCCGGAACGATGACCAGAAAGCGGCCCATCAGCATCGCAAGGCCGATGGTGATGTTATACCAGGGTGTGTTGCCCGAGAGGCCGCCAAAGGCCGAGCCGTTATTGGCCGTTCCTGACGTATAGGCATAGAGGATTTCCGAGAAGCCGTGCGGTCCGGTATTGGCAATCGATGCGAGGCCGGTCGGAATGACCGAGGCAATAGCGGTAAAGCCAAGGATCGACAGTGGCAGGCAGAGGACGGCAAGCATGGCCATCTTCACTTCTTTGGCCTCGATCTTTTTGCCCAGATATTCCGGTGTGCGTCCGACCATCAGACCCGCAACGAAGATTGCGACGATCACAAACAGAATGATGCCGTAGAAACCTGCGCCCACGCCACCGATGATGATTTCGCCCAGCATCATGTTGATCATCGGGATCATGCCGCCAAGCGCCATCATGCTGTCATGCATGGCGATAACCGCACCGCAGGACGCAGCCGTTGTGACTACAGCAAACAATGCCGACATGGTTATGCCGAAGCGGGTTTCCTTGCCTTCCATATTGCCGCCATCAATGCCAAGCGCATGGATCAGCGGGTTGCCCGCAGCCTCTGCCCAATAGCAAATGGCAACACCGGCCACGAAGAGCACGCCCATTGCAGCGAAGATCGCCCAGCCCTGCTTTTCATTGCCGACCATGCGACCAAACACATTGGTAAGGCCTGCACCGATGGCAAAGATCGCGACCATCTGGATCATATTCGAGATGGCATCGGGATTTTCAAACGGATGTGCGGAGTTGGCATTGAAGAAGCCACCGCCATTGGTGCCGAGCATTTTGATTGCAAGCTGCGAGGCAACTGGCCCAAGCGCGATGACCTGACGCGCACCTTCCAGTGTGGTGGCTTCGACATAGGAGCCGAGCGTTTGCGGCACACCAAGCGCCACAAAAGCCAGTGTCATGACGATGCATAACGGCAGCAGAATGTAGAGAATGCAGCGTGTGAGATCGACCCAGAAGTTGCCGAGGGTCTTAATGGATTTGCGAGAGAAAGCGCGAATGAGCGCAATCGCAATGGCCACACCCGTTGCAGCCGAAACGAAGTTCTGGACCGTAAGGCCTGCCATCTGGGTGAGGTAGGACATGGTGCTTTCGCCGCTATAGTTCTGCCAGTTGGTGTTGGTCACAAAACTTGTTGCCGTGTTGAAGGCAAGGTCCGCAGGCACATTGCTCATGCCCATCGGGTTGAAGGGCAGGGAACCTTGCGCGCGCTGCAGAAAGTAAAGAAGCAGGAAGCCCGCGAGATTGAACAGCAGCATGGCGGCCGCATAACTCGTCCAGTGCTGTTCCTCGCGCTCGCTGGTACCCGCCAAGCGAAAAAGCCCCCGTTCGATGGGAACGAGGACAGGCGATAGAAACGTGCGCTCGCCAGTGAAAACGCGCGTCATATAGCTGCCAAGCGGCTTTACGACCGCGATGATGATCCCGCAAAAGATGAGGATCTGTATCCATCCATTGATTGTCATGGTTTTTCCCAAGCCTGATTAGAGCGCGTTTCGATCTGATTGAAACAGATCCGCGCTCTAAATCTTTGGTTTAACGCGCATCGTATCCGAAATTGGCTTCCCACTTTTCGGGATGCGCTCTAGGCTCAAATCGGCTGCTTATTCAGAACCGTTCCGGACGAATGAGCGCGTAAAGAAGGTAGGCGGCAACGAAAGCCGCAACCAAGGCGCCTGCGATATATTCAATCAGCATGGCGGGTTCCTCAAAGCCTCTCGCAAAGACGCAAATAGCCAAACAGCATTGCGAAGAATGCGATGCCGATACCAAGCACGGCGATATCCATTGTCATTTCTATTGCCCCCGGCCTGATTGCCTGTGGGGCTCCCTGTTTCACAGCGGGCATTATGCTGCCGCTGTGCATAGGGTTTCGAGAGAGGGGAAAAGGCTGAAATATAAAAAAGTCATATATGTTTTGGCGTCGGGTGAGGGCCAGAGCGCATCCCGAAAAGTGGCGACCTGCTTTCGGAACAAGATGTGCGTGAAAACAAAAAAGCGCGCCGTAGGGAACGACACGCTTTAGATTTTGCACTTTGCGGATGCGTTTTAAGGGTTCAGATCGTCAAAAGCCTTTGTGATCGCATCTTTCGGGCTTTTGCTGGCAATAAGGCTTGCCAGAAGAATACGTGCTTGACCGGGGCGCAGGGTCTGTGAATGCACAGCACCGGCTGCAACCAGATCATGACCGCCACCACCGCCACCATAACCTGGCACCAGCACGCCCGTTGGAACGCGGCTTGAAACCACGACCGGGATATTGCGTTTTGTGCATTGCTTCACGGCTTCAACGATGGTCACATTCGCGTTGCCGGAACCGAGCGCTGCCAGCACAATTCCATGGCTTCCCGCCTGAATGCTCGCCTGAAGATGCACGTCATCACAACCCGGATGGATGGCCACGATATCCACACGCGTTCCGCTGACAGATGCAGGAAGGCGGATTGCATCTGGTCTTTCCAGATCGCGCACCGACCGGAACGCATCGGCGTGATCACTGCTGAACTTGAATGCGCCCCATGCAGGCACAATCCGGCCGCCAAAGGCGATAAGCACGCCTTTTTCCGCATTGGCCGGGTCTGCAGCCAGATGGATTGCGGTCGTCAAATTGGATGGACCATCCGCATCGGGGTGATCAGCGGTGAACTGTGCGCCGGTGAAGATCACCGGCTTGCAAAGATGGCGCTGCAGATGCACGAGCAGCACCGTTTCTTCCATGGCGTCAGTGCCATGCAACACGACAACGCCATCGATTTCCGGGTCCGCGATCTGCGCTTCAACAGCATCGCTGATGGTCTGCATGTCGATCAGCGTCAGGCTGGATGAATCCTTCGCCATCAGATCGATCGGACGCAATCGTGCGTCGACATGGCCCAGTGTTGCAAGCAGATCGTCGCCATTCAGCGTCGGCGTGCTTGCGCCATCTTCCCCGCGTTTGCTTGCAATAGTTCCACCGGTGGCGATGACCGCCACCAATGGTTTGAATTGCCTGTTATTCACTCTTTCCCCTCACTCAGCTGCTTTTCTTTGTATCAGCCGCGCGTTGTTCCGCCAGACGATAGATTCGGTCTCGCAGACAATACCAGCCAATAACCAGTGCGGGTATAATGATAATCAGCGAACCAATCGTATAGGAGCCAACGGGGTAATCCGCAGCCATCAGAACCAGAACGCCGAAGAGGAACAGAAGCGTCAGAATGCCGGTGTAAGGTGCGCCGAACATGCGGAAATCTGGACGGGCAATTTCACCCTTGCGTGACCGATGCCAGAGTTTGAGCTGGCAAAGGATGATCACACCCCAGGCGGTGATGATGCCGAGCGAAGCAAGATTGAGCGCAATTTCAAAAGCTGCGGCAGGCACAACGGCATTGAGTGCAACACCGATTGCGGTGACGACAGCGGTAACGGCAATGCCGCCATAAGGCACGCCGTTCTTGTTCATCTTGGCAAGTGCTGCGGGTGCGGAACCCGAGACAGCCATTGAGTGCAGAATGCGCCCGGTCGAATAAAGACCCGCATTCAGCGATGACAGAACCGCAGTCAGCACGACGAGGTTCATGATGATATCTGCACCCTGAACACCGATCTTGCTGAAGAAGGTCACAAACGGGCTTTCACCACCCGAATAAAGTGTATGCGGCAGCAACATGGTGAGCAGCAGAACCGAGCCGACATAAAAGACGATCAGGCGGAAAACGACGGTGCGGATTGCGCCCGGCATGATCTTGCGCGGGTCTTCGGTTTCACCCGCTGTCGTACCGATCAGCTCGATCGAGGCATAGGCGAAGACGACGCCCTGTATGATCACGAGCGCGGGCAAGATGCCGTTGGGGAAGAAACCGCCGCTCTCACGAATGAGATGGAAGCCGGGCTGATGACCGTCAATCGGTGTGCCGGACACGACGAAATAAATGCCGACGATCAGGAAGATCACCAGTGACAGCACTTTGACGAGGCTGAACCAGAATTCCAGCTCACCGAAAACCTTGACCGAGAGCAGGTTCATCGAAAGCACGAGGATGAGCGCGGTCATTGCAAACATCCATTGGTCGATACCTTCAAGCCATGGAACATAATGCTTGAAGAAATTCATATAAAGCGCGACGGCGGTCACGTCGGCAATCGACGTCATGGCCCAGTTGAGCCAGTACATCCAACCTGCCGCAAAGGCCATCTTCTCGCCGTAGAACTCACGGGCATAAGAGACGAATGAGCCGGAGCTTGGGCGATGCATGATCAGCTCGCCAAGTGCGCGCAGCACCAGAAATGCGAAAAAGCCACACACGGCATAAACGAACACAAGTGACGGACCAGCCTGTGCCAGACGTCCGCCTGCACCCAGAAACAGACCCGTACCGATTGCTCCCCCGATGGCAATCATCTGGATCTGACGCGGCTTCAGCGCTTTGTGATAGCCGCGGTCTTCTTCGGTGAAGACTTCGCGTTCGGCCGGTGTGGCCTTGATAAATTCCGTTGTCATCGCTCCTCCCTGAGAGCTCAGTTTTGAATAAAGGCTATAGCTTTACGCAGTACCCGCAACGAAGAACGGCATTTTTGAAACAGTCAGATACATGGAGCTCGTGCACGGCCGGCAATGTATCTTTTGTTTTAATTGAAAGCATTGTTGAGAAAAGAAACCTCACCACCCCAGGGGAGCAGGTTTCTGAACATGCTTCAGTTCGTTCCCGTTGCATTTTCTGTAAAGCTGCATGACAGATTTAATTGCGGCTTTAACGCATATCAGAAAACACGAGTCAAGTTCACAACTGTGTTGACGGCTGCCGTAAGGAGGAGTAACCGAATTAAATCTGTCATGCTGTCAGACAGATGTAACGTTTCGAGTTCAGGAGGACAAAGTGGTCGGAACGCGTGTTGAACATGATCTGCTTGGTGCAAAGGAGGTGCCCACAGATGCTTACTGGGGCGTCCATACGGCGCGAGCAGTGGATAATTTTCAGATCACAGGCGTAAGCATCGGGCGTTATCCTTATCTGGTCCGCGGCCTGACTTTTGTGAAAGAAGCAGCAGCGCTCGCCAATCACGAGCTGGGCCTTCTAAGCCGCCAGCACCTCGATGCAATTGTCAATGCCTGCCGCGAAATTCGTGACGGCGCGTTGCACGATCAGTTTGTCGTTGATGTCATTCAGGGCGGTGCGGGTACATCCACCAACATGAATGCCAACGAGGTGATTGCCAATCGTGCGCTGGAATTGCTTGGGCATGTAAAGGGCGATTACGCGCATCTGCATCCCAACGATCACGTCAATCTCAGCCAGTCCACCAATGATGCCTATCCGACTGCCATCAATGTCGGGTTGATCGAAGCGATTGATGAACTGGCTGATGCGATGGAAATTCTTCAGGCATCGTTTGAGCGTAAAGCGCGCGAATTCGACAAGATGCTGAAGGTTGGGCGCACGCAGCTTCAGGACGCTGTTCCGATGACACTCGGCCAGGAGTTTCGTACCTTTGCGGTGATGCTCGGCGAGGATCGCTTACGGCTTCTGGAATCGGCAAAGCTTCTGCACGAGATCAATCTTGGTGCCACGGCAATCGGTACCGGGCTTAACGCGCCGAAAGGCTATGCAGCGCTTGCCTGTGAGCATCTTTCGCGTCTGACCGGCCGCCCGCTGGTCACAGCCAGCGATCTTATTGAAGCAACTCAGGACCCCGGCGCCTTCGTGCATCTTTCAGGCGTGTTGAAGCGCGTTGCCGTCAAGCTTTCCAAAACCTGCAACGATCTGAGGCTTTTATCGTCCGGTCCGCGTGCTGGCATTGGCGAAATCAACTTGCCCGCCGTTCAGGCAGGCTCCAGCATCATGCCGGGCAAGATCAATCCGGTAATCCCGGAAGTGGTCAATCAGGTGGCTTTTGCGGTTATCGGCAGCGACATCACGATCACAATGGCAGCCGAAGGCGGTCAGTTGCAGTTGAATGCTTTCGAGCCGATCATCGTGCGCTCTTTATCTGAAAGCATCAGTCATCTTGGTGCTGCCTGCCGCATTCTTGCAGAACGCTGCGTGGATGGCATTACCGCCAACCCGGAAATCATGGCGCGCCGCGTGGAAGAATCCATCGGTCTTGCCACAGCGCTTAATCCGCTGATCGGCTATTATGCTGCCACCAAAGTTGCGCAGGAAGCGCTTGCCACCGGTCAGACGGTGCCTGAGGTCGTGCTTGCGCAGGGACATATGACCGCTGAGCAATTGCAGCAGGCACTCAAGCCTGAGCATCTCGCCAATCTGGTGGTTGAAGCCTGATAACCGTGTGAAAGGTTCGCCTGATCTTTACTCCGGCGAGCCTTTTTCTTTGGCGATGATCGTGGTGACGGCCAGCTTCACCTGTCCGAGATGGTTCTGCATAGCAAGCCGGGCCTGTTCCTCAGAACCGGCCTTGATAGCCTCGGCAATCTGGCGATGCTCGATGTTGGAAGCCTCACGCCGACCGGCCATCAGATTGACGAGTTCCGACTGGCGTGAAAGTGCGACGCGGGCATCTGCGACGATCTTCGCAAACATCGCGTTGCCTGACGCCAAAGCAATCATGCTGTGAAACTCGGTATCGAGCAGCACCCATTTATGCGGATCGGTCTGCTTGTCCATGCGGTCGCAAAGATCGATCAGCTTGGCCAGTTGCTCTTCAGTATGGCGGAGGGCTGCCCAGCCAGCTGCCGGCACTTCGATGAAAGGGCGAGCTTCGATAAGATCGCGCGCGGAATAACCGCCATAGCTCAGTTCCGGTCCGGGGGCAGCTTTGAGTACATAAGTGCCGCTGCCGGTGCGTGTCTGGGTGAGGCCAAGTGTTTGCAGAGAACGCAGCGCCTCGCGCACGATGGGGCGGCTGACACTGTATTTTTCGGCTAATTGGGCTTCGGAGGGCAGACGTGTTCCAACGATCAGCCGTCCGGTCGTAATCGCAGAGCGGATATCCTCGAACACGATTTCAGCCGCACTTTTCCGATTTACCGGGCTGCTATTGGCCAACCATTCAATCACGACGCCGAACTCTCCCACTTCTATGCAACTTGTCTAACAGCTAGGCAATTTATGTCAGCAGGGCAACAAATGTTTCAAGCAAGTTGTGGGTTTAAGCGGAACTTGGACCACGTCTCCCAAAAGTGGGAACCGGGTTTGGGAGACATGCTAGAGTGTGTCGCGCTTAATCGCACCATGGCGCTCGCTCTAGATTCTTTTAACTGTCGCATGTTCGCGGGAGCTCAAATGAAGCCATTTGAGCGCGACATGCTTTAGCGTTTGAGGGCGTGATAGCGTCCGTGATGATAGACGAGCGGCTCTCCCTCGCCAGTGACGATCTTGAGCGCACGACCGATGACGATGGCGTGGGTATGACGCTCAATAATCTCTTCGACCTCGCAATCGATAGAGGCAAGCGCGCCTTTCAGTGCCAGCGCGCCGCTTTCAAGCGCATACCATTCCGCACCTTCATAGCGCGCCGTACCCTTTTCGCCATTCCGGCCTGCAAAACGGTCGGCGATTGCCTGCTGCTCGCCCGAAAGAATGTTGAGGCAGAAATGACGTTCTGCATTAATTGTCGGCCACACCGATGCGGTCAGATTGATATTGACGATGATTGTCGGCGGTTCGACGGAAAGAGCGGTCGCAGACGTGACGGTTGCGCCGGTCTTGCTATCACCGGTTCCTGCGGTCAACACGCTGATGCCGGCAGCAAGCTGTCGCATCGCAGCTTTCAATTCATCCGCCGTGGCCGTATCGGGGCGTGAATCAAGCGCTGCTGGGTTCAGTCTGTTCGGGTGTGCCATCAATCATGCCAACCGGAAACCTTGGTAGCGCTTCCGGCCTTTTGTTTGGGGGATATAAATATTGCAGCCGCACCGTATGCTTGAGGGAGGAGGGCGATGCGGCTGCTTTCTTTATGTATGCTTTATTTCAGGCCGAGCAATATTGAGATGATCACGTAATGTCGAGCCCGTATATTCAGTGCGGAACAGACCACGTTCCTGCAGGATCGGCACAACCTGTCTGTTGAAGTCTTCAAGACCGCCCGGGAAATAAGGTGGCATCACATTGAAGCCATCAGCAGCTTTGCCCTCAAACCATTCCTGCATTCGGTCGGCGATCTGCTCAGGTGTGCCAAGAACTATATGGTGGCCACGGCCAGCGGCGACGCGAAGCGCCAGATCACGGATGGTGAGATTCTCACGGCGTGCCAGATCGCGCAGAAGCTCTGCACGACTGCGAAGCTGATCGGAAATTGGCAGATCAGGCAGCGGACCGTCGAGATCATAATCAGCAAGGCTATGACCGATGCGCTCTTCGAGAAGCGGCATGGCGCTCTTGATATCTGTCCAGCGGTTCAGCTCCTTGAGCTTTTCCGCAGCATCGTCGAAACTGTCGCCGATCACCGGCATGAAACCGGGCATTACGGCAACGCTGTCCGGGTCGCGACCGGCTTTCGCCACGCGTTCCTTCAGGCTTGCATAGAAGGCCTGTGCTTCGGCAAGGCTTTGCTGTGCCGTAAACACAATATCTGCAATACGCGCTGCGAGATCCTGACCAGGGCCGGACGAGCCTGCCTGAATGAGAACGGGATGGCCCTGCGGAGAACGCGGAATGTTGAGCGGACCCTGAACCGAGTAATATTTGCCCGCATGATTGAGCACATGCACTTTGTTGGGATCGGCATAGACTCCGTTTTCCTTGTCTTTCGGAAAAGCATCGTCGTCCCAGCTATCCCAAAGACCGCGCACGACATCGACGAATTCCTCGGCAACGGCATAACGCTCGTCATGTTCAGGATGGCTTTTCGAAAAGTTGTTGGCGGTGCGGGCATACGATGTGGTGACGATGTTCCACGCAGCCCGTCCGTGGCTCAAATGGTCGATAGACGCGAATGCGCGTGCGGTATGATAGGGCTCGCCGTAAGTGGTCGAAGCGGTGGCAGCCAGGCCGATCTTGTCTGTGACCATGGCAAGTGCAGAAAGCAGGGTCAGCGGTTCAAAACGCGCAACCATCGATGGGTGAGCGTCAACGCCGCTGGTCAGGCCATCAGCCAGAAATATCATGTCGAATTTCGCGTCTTCCGCTTCTTTCGCCACGCGGCGCAGCAGATCGAAATTCTCGCTGCCCGCTTCTGCATCCGGGTGCCGCCAGCCCGAAACATGGTGGCCTGCGCCTTGCAGGAAGAGGCCGAGATGCATTTGTTTCTTGGTCATGTCTTTTACTCCGGGGATTGGTTGAGCCACGAGATGAGCTTTTGCAAGTCGTCTGCGCTGGTCATGGATTGGACGAGGTCCGGGATACCTGCAAAGCGCGGATCATCCTTCGTTGCGTCCTTGAATTTGTCGGTTGGATCACTGATGCTCGGCAGACCATCGACACGCTGCGAAAGCGTCGAGCCGTCCTTGAGCGTTACATCGATGATGACGAAGCGGGTCTTAGGATCGGGCGAGAGCCGCGGCGCATTCTCGTCATGGCGTCGTGTTACCTTCGCTGCAAGTTGTGCCAGATCCGCATCCACCGGACGATCATCGAAATGAGCAATCGCCAGCTTTCCGTCGCGCAGTGCAGCCGCAAAGATATATTCCGGGCTGAACCGCGCATCGATGCCCGTCACAGGCCAGGTCGTCACAAGTGCAGCATCGCCGCCGGGCGGAAAGGTAATCGAAACCGCTGCGATTTGATCGGGCTGCAAAGCTTTCTCATTGCGTAGTGCCAGAGCGCCAACGCCAACCGGATGGGCGGCGGTGCAACACGGGAAGGCTTTGAGTGTCAGTCCCGGCACGATGATCTGCCATGGCTCACCCCAGCCTTGCGTCACGCGCGATACATCGTCTGCACCAAAGGCGAAGGCTTGTAAAAACCCGATAGAACTATCAATGAAATCCGGCGCACCCTGAAACCCGGCTTCGGCCAGTCGGGCGGCAGTGAGACCTGCGCGCGCGGCAAATCCTGCATGAAGCGGTTTCGCATCATAGCCAAATTGCAGGCGAAGGCCTGCCGATTGTGTGGCGGCCAGACCGAGCGCAACGGCGGTGGTCGCAGCATCGAATTTGAGAAGATGCGCGATGGCTGCTGCAGCCCCGATGGTGCCGAGCGTTGCTGTTGCGTGAAAGCCGGTTTCATAATGCTTAGTGCCCATGGCAAGGCCAAGACGCGCCATGGTTTCAAGCCCGACAATATAGGCAGCAACAAACGCGTCAGCACGGACGTTGTTTTCATCTGTAACGGCCAGAAGGGCTGGGACGATGGCAATTGTCGGGTGTCCGCGCACGCTGCCATGCACATCGTCATAATCAAGCACATGGGCCGCATGGGCGTTGATCAGCGCTGCCGTGAAAGGATCGGCTGTGCCGCTACTTCCAATCAACGCGACATTGCCGCTGGCACCCAGAACCTTTCTGACAAGAAGCGTGCTGCGATCATTCGCTCCGCCAAGCGCACAAGCAAGAAAATCAACAATTGCCGTGCGAGCAACAGCGATTGCTTCTGGCGATGGCTCAGAGCCGACAATAGCCTGACTTAGGTTCTTGGTTACATGATCGGCCATGTCAGATCCCTTCGCCACCTTCATTGACGCGGCTTGCATTGCCGCCAAGCCCGTTGACGAAGGCGCTTATGCGTGGGTTCGTTGACTTATAGAAAAGCTGCTCTGGCGAGCCTTGTTCGATGATGCGACCGTTTTCCGTGAAGACAATCGTATCGCTGATTTCTTCGGCAAAGCGCATTTCGTGGGTTACCAGAATGCTGGTCATGCCTTCATTGACGAGGTCGCGAATCACTGACAGCACTTCGCCGACCGTTTCTGGATCGAGTGCGGAGGTGACTTCATCGAACAGAACCAGTTCCGGCCGCATAGCGAGCGCGCGGGCAATGGCGACGCGCTGTTGCTGACCGCCCGAAAGCTCACCCGGATAGGCATCCGTCTTGTGTTCAAGCCGCACTTTTTTCAGCAGTTCTTTGGCGTGGCGCTCGGCTTCGGCTTTAGGCGTGCGCAGGATTTTGACCGGTGCAATGGTGATGTTTTCCAGAACCGTCAGGTGCGGAAACAAGTTGAACTGCTGGAACACAATGCCGATGCGCTTGCGCAGCGTAATGCGTTCAGCTTCGGTTTTAAGCTCGTCCACGCGGGTTGAGCCCACGGTGATCCTGCCCGATTGCGGGATCAGCAAACCGTTGATGCAGCGCAGGATCGTTGATTTTCCAGAACCCGATGGTCCGATGATCGAGACTGCATCGCCCTTGTTGATCTCGAGGTCGATGCCCTTGAGCACTTCATTCTGCCCGAAAGACAGATGAACGTTCTCCAGTTCGACCAGTGTAGTTTTGGTGGTGTCGCTCATGTGAATTTCAGATCCTTGTCAGCGGGAGGAGAGCCGCTTTTCGAGCCGCTGCGTGAAGCGCGACACGGGATAGCAGAAGAGGAAGAACGCCATCAGCACGGTCAGATAGATGATGACGGTGAAGTCATTGCGCTGGACTGCGGTACTTGCATCGGTAGCCGAATGTAACAGCTCATGCACGCCCACAAGCGAGGCCAAAGCCGTACCCATGGTGATGGAGGTATAGAGGTTCATCCAGGGCGGCAGCGAACGCTTGACGCATTGCGGCAGGATGATCCAGCGCAGCGATTGCAGGCGCGAAAAGCCAAGGCCCTGCGCCGCTTCCCACTGCGCGGTCGGGATCGACTGGATGGAGCCGCGAGTGATTTCCGCGATATGCGCGCTTGCCGGAATGGCAAGTCCGACAACCGCTTTGATCCAATCGGGGAAAGCGATGTAATTGCCGAAGATCACCAGCTCGAACGGGAAAATATAGGTTGCAGCAAAGATAAGCACGAGATGCGGCGCGTTGCGGAAAATCTGCACATAGGTCACAGCCGGTGCGCGGATGATCTTGTAAGGTGCCAGCTCCATGATGCCGAGCAACACGCCCGCAAAGGTGCCAAGCGTGATCGCAAAAATGCTGATCAGCACGTTCATGGCAAAGCCTTTGCCAAGATAGGGCAGCCAGTCGAGCCAGACCTGACTAAGCGACGGATCAAGATAGAACCAGAGTGCAGTGGCCAGAATGATAGTCGTGAATGTGAGGGTCGCAGGAGACAGCCAGAGGCTGGGCTTTTGTTCGATAGCGATGTTCATTGGCCATATCCCGGAATTGCAAGGCGCTTTTCAAACCAGTAGCCAACGCGCGCGACGATGAGATTGATGATGCTGAAGAACAGAAGAATGACCAGCATCAGCTCGACCACATTATCGCGCTGTGTCCAGATCAGGATCGAAGCGTAAGTGATTTCACTGACCGCAATGGCCGAGCCAACTGTCGTGAGCTTCACCAGATTGACGAGATTATTGACAACAGCCGGAAGTGCCGTGCGGATGGCCAGCGGCAGCTCGACATAGATCAGCACCTGAAACGAATTGAAGCCGATGGCGCGTGCCGCTTCGATCGTTGTGCCGGGAACAGCTTCAATACCGCCGCGCAGCGCTTCCGCATGCAGGGCTGCAATATGCAGACCCGTGATCGCAACCAGCCAGAAGAATGGTGTGAGCGGATTGTTCTGCGCGCCTCCAATGGCGTTGGAAATCAGCATATTGAGCACGAGAAAGCCGCACATCAGCTGAACGAGTGTAGGCGTATTGCGGGTGAGTTCGACATAGCCGCGTACCGGCACTGACAGCCAGCGCTTGCCGGATGTCAGCGCGCCTGCGAACAAGACACCGAAAAACAGGCTTAGTGGAATGGTGATCGCGACCAGCTCAAGCGTCGTGACCATGCCATTGAGCCACATATCAAGCTCATAGCCACTATTGAGAAATTCATAATTGAGGCCGATTGCGCTGGTGAGCTCGATGAAGCGCGAAATCAGAGCTTCTTTCATTGAAATGATCCGATTGCGTTTTAGAGCGTTGATCTGTTTGCATAAGATCAGCGCTCTGAAATTGCGGACGGATGAACCGCCCGCAAATATTCTGACAAGGTAGCGTTTTGAGGCTTACTGGCTCTTGAGCTTGTTATGCTCTTCTTCGAGATAGCTCAGGTTCGGCAGACGGTTTGCCTTGGCAATCTCGATCATCTTGCCCGATGCGTGCAGATCGCGGACGATCTTGTCGAGAGCGGCTTCGGTGTCGTTCTCGTCCTTTTTCAGCCAGATGACTGAATCCGAAGGGATGAGGTCGGTCGGGATCAGGATGCCATAATCCTTCCACTCCTCAGCACGGTCCTGAAGCATCAGGCCAAGTGTAGCGCTGACATGCACGGAAACGTCGCAATTGCCGCCCTTGAGCGCCAGCATTGATTCCGGCTGGCTTGGCAGCGCCTTGACGTTTGCGCCATATTCTTCAATCAGCGGCTGGGTGTAGTTGGAGCCCTGCGAAACGCAGGCGATCTTACCTTTGAGGTCTTTCCAGTCCTTGATGCCGCTATCCTTGCGGCCAATCGCTGCCCCACCCATACGGTCATAAGGCGTCTTCACATAGCCGAGCGACTTGGCGCGTTCTTCCGTATATTGCATGTTGGCGATCAGAATATCGACCTTGCCCTGCTGGAGGAACTGCACGCGGTTTGGCGGCGTAACGGTCTGCGTTGCAAGTTCCACGCCGAGGCCTTTCGCCAGTTCCTTGGCGATGTCGATGTTAAGGCCCTTCTGTTCCTGCGTCTTGGAATCAATATAGCCGAACGGTGCGCCTGAAAGGATGATGCCAACGGTCAGTTTGCCCTTGGCTTTGATGCGATCCAGTGTTGCGTCTGCATGGGCCGCACCCGACGCGGTAAGGGCCATGAGAGAGCCTGCAATAAGGGTCTTGGTGAGGTTTTTGACGCTGAGGATCATGGGGGGACTTCCTTCGATTAAGCTGGCGCGAATTTACAGGAAGGAGAACCCTCTTTACGACGAACGGAATTCCATTGCTGGAAACAGAATTAGAATATCGTTCTAATAATCTTGAAAATTGGCATGAATTTCTGGTCTGCCGATTAAGCTACAGCTAAAAGAAGCCTTGTCTGGTCAGGTTAGTCCTGTATCAGAGTCTATTCAGAAGTTCAGACACGAATCCAACTATCCAGCTCTGGATAAATTGATAAGGTCTGTTCTGGAGAGCGTGCGGGTCTGGTTCGATGACATCCGTGCGGAATGAGGGACAACTACAGAAGAGTGACATTCATGTCTATTCGGTTCAATCGGCTGATACTGGCCTTTACGACTGCGTTCTGCCTTGCGACATCATTCGGATTATCCTTTGGGGCTAGTGCTGCCGAAACACGACGCATCGAGACCACGCCCGATAGCGATTATTTCGGCTTCGATTTGAGAACCGAAAAGAATGTCTCGCTCGATCAGTGCAAAAGTATCTGCCTTGGCGATAATTCCTGTCTGGCCTTCACTTACAATCCGAAGGTCAAATGGTGCTTTCTGAAAGCCGATTTCAACAAGCTCAATCAGTCCGTCGGCTCTATCGCTGGCAAGGTTGTGACCGAAGCAAAGGCTGCCAAGGGCGAAGATCTTGGTGCCGCACCTGCCATCTCGTTCTTTGCCGCCAATCTGGTTGACGAAGCCCGTCGTCTGAAGCGCGAAATCAGCGGACTTGAAAGCTCTGACAGCCTGCGCGATCTGCGCAATGAGGCAGGCGCTGCTGGCATGAATGGCGATCCGCGCACGGCAATGGAAAAGTTCCGCATGGCTGCCAGCATGTCCCCTGACGAAAGCGAAATCTGGGCCGGATATGCGCTGTCGGCGCTTGCGACCGAGCCGTCCAATGGCCAGGAACGTTCCAAGTTCCAGCGCGATGCGACGTCTGCCTCGTGGTTTGCCTACCAGACTTCACGCACCAAGGATGAGCGCGCGCAAGCGCTTGCCGTCATGGCGCAGGCACTGGAAAAACGCGATGCATCGCGTCCGGCATTGCAGGCCTATGAAGCCAGCCTTGATCTCGTCAATTCCGCATCCGTTCGTGCAGCCTATGAAGATTTGAAAGCCCGCAAAGGCTTCCGCATCGTCAACAACACTGTTGATAATGACAATGCAGCACCACGCATCTGCGCGCAATTCTCGGAAGAGCTGGTGAAAAGCGGTGTCGATTATTCTAGCTTCGTCAAGCTCGACAATGGTTCCCCGCAGGCGGTTGAGGCCAAGGATCGCCAGATTTGCGTCGAGGGTCTGGAACATGGCCGCAATTATACAGTGACGTTCCGTCAGGGCCTGCCATCGGCTGTTGGCGAAGTGCTGCCAGCCCCGGTTAATCTTTCGATCTATGTGCAGGATCGTGCGCCATCGGTGCGCTTTACCGGCGACAGCTTCGTGCTGCCTGCCAAGGCACGTCGCGGCATTCCGCTGGTCAGCGTCAATCTCGATGCGGCCAAGGTCAAGCTGTACCGTGTTGGCGACCGTTCGCTCGCACAGCTTCTTTCCGGTTATCAGTTTCTGCGCCAGCTCGACAGCTACGACCTCAGCACGGTTTCCGAACAGATGGGCGCGCCTGTCTGGCAAGGCGAGATCGAGGTTGCAGGCAACGAGCTGAACAAGGAAGCGACAACCAGCTTCCCGGTCGATGAAGCGCTGCCCGAACGCAAACCGGGCGTTTATGTGCTGACCGCCGAACCACTGGTCCAGAAGTCCGATGACGAATACGGGACCAAGGCAACGCAGTGGTTTGTCGTCTCCGACATCGGCCTTTCGACCTATACCGGACAGGACGGCATCAATGTGTTTGCCCGTTCGCTGGAAAGCGCAGAACCGCTTAAAGGCGTTAAGCTGACGCTGCTTGCCCGCAACAATGAAGTACTGGGCGAAGCGACCACCGACAGCGATGGCCGTGCAACGTTCACGCCCGGTCTGACCCGCGGCACAGACGGCATGGTGCCAGCGGTGCTGATGGCCAGTCAGAATGATGATGATTTCACATTCCTCGATATGGCGCGCGCTGGTTTTGATCTTTCTGATCGTGGTGTGAGGGGCCGTGCAGTGCCCAAGGCGCTTGATCTTTATGCATGGACCGAGCGTGGCATCTATCGCGCTGGCGAAATTGTGCATGTGGGTGCGCTGGCGCGCGATGATCGTGCTGAGGCAATTGACGATCTGCCGCTTACTTTCATCTTCACGCGTCCTGATGGTGTGGAAGATCGCCGTCTTGTTTCCGACAGCAAGCTCGCCGGTGGTCATGCCATCGACCTGACATTGCCGACAAACGCCATGCGCGGCACTTGGAATGTTTCGATCTATACCGATCCAAAACAGCCAGCCATCGAATCGCAGATGTTTCTGGTTGAAGACTTTGTACCGGACCGGATCGAGTTCGATCTGACGTCTGACAAACCGGAAATCGCCGTGGGTGAAACGGCCAATATCACCGTAGACGGTCGTTTCCTCTATGGTGCGCCTGCCGCCGGTCTTGCGCTTGAAGGCGAAGTAACACTTTCAACCAAGCGTCAGTGGGACCGCTTCAAGGGCTATTATTTCGGCCTCGCCGACGAGGAACAGGGCGAAGCCACACGCCTTCCGCTTGATGGCCTGTCAAAAGTTGATGACAACGGCAAAGCGACTTTCCCGGTTGCAGTCGATGAAATGCCGTCGACGACACGTCTCGTCAACGCAGCCGTGACCGTTCGTATGCGGGAAACCGGCGGTCGTGCCGTTGAGCGCAAGATCGATGTCGCTATCCAGCCGGAAACTGATCTCATCGGCATTCGTCCCGATTTTTCCGGCGATGAAGTCCCGCAGGGCGGAACGGCGAAGTTCAGCTTGATCGCATCCGACAGCAAGGGTGATCGCAAGGCGCTTGATGGCGCACAATGGTCGCTGGTCAAGATCGAGCGTAATTATCAGTGGTATCGCAGCGGCAACAGCTGGAATTACGAGCCGGTGACATTGACCAAGGCCATCTCCAACGGCAAGATCGATCTCAAAACCGATAGCGAGGCTGAAATCAGCCTGCCGGTCGATTGGGGTCGTTATCGTCTGGAAATCGAAACTGCAGATGCTTCGGGGCCGACCACCAGCTATGAATTCGATGCCGGCTGGTATGTCAGCTCGACCTCGACCGAAACACCTGACGGGCTCGAAATTGCGCTCGACAAGGAACATTACGCAGTCGGCGATACGGCTGAACTGAAAGTGTCTCCGCGTTTTGCCGGTGAACTGCTCATCACCATTGGTGCGGAAAAGCTGCTCAAGACAATCACCGCAAGCGTGCCGGAAGGTGGAACGACCATCGAAATTCCGGTGGGTGAGGATTGGGGTGCGGGCGCCTATGTTACGGCAACGCTGTTCCGTCCGGGTGAGGCGATTGAAAGCCGTATGCCTGCGCGTGCGATTGGCCTTAAATGGCTGAAGGTCGATCCTGCCGACAAGCAGCTTGCTGTCAAGCTGACCCCGCCTGAAAAGATCGTTCCGCGGTCCACACTTTCTATCCCCGTTTCAGTTGAAAATGCGGGTGGCGAGCAGGCCTATGTGATGGTAGCAGCGGTCGATGTTGGCATCCTCAATCTGACGCGTTACCAGCCGCCGAACCCTGAAAACTGGTTCTTCGGTCAACGTCAGCTCGGCCTTGAAATGCGCGATATGTATGGCCGCCTAATCGATGGTTCGCTCGGTGTTACCGGCAAGCTGCGCACAGGTGGCGACGGTGGCAATATGGCAGCCGAAGGCAGCCCGCCCACCGAGAAGCTGGTCGCACTGTTCTCCGGTCCGGTTGAACTCGACAGCGATGGCAAGGCGAGCATAGACTTCGACATACCGCAGTTCAACGGCACCGCGCGTGTCATGGCGGTGGCATGGACCAAGAAGGCCGTCGGCCACGCGGTTACAGATGTCATCATCCGCGATCCTGTGGTCATCACCGCTGGTCTGCCACGCTTCATGGCCCCTGGCGATCAGGCCAATATCCGCTTCGATATTGCTAATACCGATGCGCGAGACGGCAATTATCGTGTGAGCCTTGAAACTACCGATAATCTCGGTGTCGAGGTTGGCTCCTATCCCGAAACAATCGCACTTGCCGGTGGCAAGCGGCAGTCAATTGCCGTGCCGCTCAATGCGGTGGCCACGGGTGCCGGTGGTGTGACGATCCGGCTTTCCAACGATGCAGGCCTCTCAGTCGAACAGGCACTTGCATTGCCGGTACGTCCGGTCGATCTGCCGGTCACGAGCCGTCATGTCGTCAATCTCGCGGCCAATGGCGGAAGCCTCAAGGTTGATGGCGGTCTTCTGTCTGAAAGCCTGCTTGATGGTGCTTTTGTCAGCGTTGGCGTCACGCGCAGTGCAGCCTTTGATGTGCCAGCTTTGTTGATGGCGCTCGACCGCTATCCTTATGGTTGCACCGAGCAGACCACGAGCCGCGCATTGCCGCTGCTTTATTTGAGCGAAATGGCGGCAGGCACAGAAGCTGCAGCGGGTCTGGAAAGTCAGGAAGAACTTAAAAAGCGCGTACAGGATTCCATCTTCCGCGTGCTCAACAACCAGTCTTCGAGTGGTTCGTTTGGCCTCTGGTCGCCGGGATCAGGTGATCTCTGGATGGACGCTTATGTGACCGACTTCCTGACGCGTGCCCGCGAAAAGGGCTATGACGTGCCGCAGCAGGCGATGCTGTCCGCACTTTCTAATCTGCAAAATGCGCTCGGCTACACCACCGACGTCAAGGAACGCGGCAACGACATTGCCTATGCGCTCTATGTTCTGGCACGCAACAAGAAGGCTTCAGTTGGCGATCTGCGTTACTTTGCCGATACCCAGCTTGAAAACTTTGCAAGCCCGATGGCCGTTGCCCAGCTTGGTGCGGCCCTTGCTCTTTACGGTGATCAACCGCGTTCGGAACGCGTATTCAATTCGTCGCTCCAGCTCGCAACCAGCCAGTCGAGCTACGATTATAATCGCTCCGATTATGGTTCGCCTTTGCGTGATGGCGCGGCCATGTTGGCCTTGGCTTCTGAAACCAAGCCTGCGCCGAAAGTGCTTCCCGCCCTTATTACGCTGGTCGAATTCCAGCGTGAAAAGGCGCGTTACCTCAGCACGCAGGATCAGGCATGGATGCTGCTTGCAGCACGCGGGCTTCAGGATGACAATGGCGCAATCAGCCTCGACATCAATGGCACAGCGCATCAAGGTGCGTTCTCCGAGCGTCTGAACGGTTCAGCGCTTGAAGCACAGCCTTTTGTCGTTACCAACACCGGCAAAGGCTCGGTCGATGCTGTTGTGACGGCGGTCGCACCGCCTGTACAATCGCTGCCAGCTGGTGGTGAGGGTTTCAACATCGAGCGCACTTACTATACCCTTGATGGCGAACCGGCCAATGTCACAGGCGTCAATCAGAATGAACGCTATGTGGTTGTTCTGAAAATCGACGATTTGCAGCAATGGCAGTCGCGTCTGCTTGTGACCGATCTGCTGCCAGCTGGATTCGAGATCGACAATCCGGGCCTTGTTTCGAGTGCTGATCTTGGTAATTTCCCATGGCTTGAAAGCACACAGGCAGCGCATCTCGAATTCCGCAACGACCGTTTTGTGGCTGCTTTCGACCGCTCCGCAGGCGAGAAGAAGCCGATCACGCTGGCCTATGTCGTGCGTGCGGTGACGCCGGGGCTCTTTACCCATCCGGCAGCAACCGTTGAGGACATGTATCGTCCGCAATTTGCGGCGCGCACGGCAACGGGCATGATGGAGGTGGCGGCACCGTAAGCCATGATGCCGAAAAGTGGGAACCGGTTTTCGGACAAGATCATGGCAAAAAAAATGAAAAGGCGTTGGAAAATAGCCATTGGCGGTGCCGCATTCTGTGGCATCGCTGCACTCGGAACCGTGGTTGGGCTTGACTGGCTCGACCGCGCTTTTCCTCCACCGTTGCCTGAACGGCTGACCATTTCCACTGAAGTCATGGATCGCGATGGCGCTTTGCTGCGCGCCTATGCAACGCCGGATGGCTATTGGCGTCTCAATACGCGGATCGAGGATGTCGATCCGAAATTCTTGAAAATGCTGATCGCCTATGAGGACAAGCGTTTTTACGATCACGGCGGCATTGATTTCTGGGCATTGGCGCGGGCGGCAACACAGCTCGCAGGGAGTGGGCGCATTGTATCTGGCGGCTCCACCCTTTCCATGCAGCTTGCCCGACTGATCGAGCCGCGTGAAATCCGCAGCTTCGGTTCCAAATTCCGACAGCTGGCACGTGCGATCCAGATCGAACGACGGCTGAGCAAGCCTGAAATTCTCGAACGCTATCTGACACTTGCACCCTATGGCGGCAATCTGGAAGGCGTGCGTTCGGCATCATTAGCCTATTTTGGCAAGGAGCCGCTGCGCCTTACTACATCGGAAGCCGCATTGCTTGTGGCTTTGCCGCAATTGCCAGAACGCCGCCGCCCGGATCGTGAATTGAGCAATGCGGTCGCGGCGCGGGATCGTGTGTTAAATCGCATGGTAACGTCCGCTGTGTTCACGGTCGAGGAAGCCGAGCGTGCATCGCGTGAACGCATATCCGATGTGCGCCATCCGCTGCCAGCGCTCGCGGCCCACTTTGCCGATCTCGCATTGAAACAGGCACCGACTCAGGCCCGGCATCACCTGACGCTTAAAAAGTCGGTGCAGGCGGGGCTTGAAGTTGTGGCGCGCGAAGCCGCCGCAAAGCTCGGTACAAAAGTATCGGTCGCCATGGTGCTCGCTGACAGTCGCAACGGCAATGTCTTAGGTGAAGTCGGCTCGGCTGATTATTTCGATGGGAAGCGGCAGGGCTGGATCGATATGACCCGCGCCGTGCGTTCGCCCGGTTCCACGCTGAAGCCCTTCATCTATGGGCTGGCTTTCGAGCAGGGGCTGATTGCACAGGAAACGATTATCGAGGACCGCCCGCAGGATTTTGCGGGTTATCGTCCGCGCAATTTCGACATGAGCTATCAGGGCGATGTCAGCATCCGTCAGGCGCTGCAAATGTCGTTGAATGTCCCGACCATCAGCCTGCTTGATGCCGTTGGGCCAGCGCGCCTGACGACGCGCATTCGTCAGGCGGCGGTCAATCTGCAACTGCCAAAAGGCGAAGCGCCGGGACTGGCTATCGGCCTTGGCGGCGCAGGCATCAGCCTGCGTGATCTGGTGCAGCTTTATACCGGGCTTGCCAATGGCGGTCGTGGTGCAGCACTTCGTGACGGCACCGAAGGCTCAGAGCCTGTGCAGCCATCGGCTCCTATTTTGAGCGAGCAGGCCACATGGCAGATTGGCGATATTCTGGCCGGTGTCATGCCACCGCAAGGCGCGAAACGCCTCGGCCTCGCTTACAAGACCGGCACGTCCTATGGTTATCGTGATGCATGGTCGGTCGGCTATGACGGTCGCTATGTGCTGGGTGTCTGGGTCGGTCGCGCCGATGGCGGTTCTGTGCCGGGCCTTGCTGGCTATGTTTCAGCGGCTCCCATCCTGTTTGAAGCCTTTGTGCGTTCGGGCGTAGCGTCAGTGCCGCTGCCGCGTGCACCGGCTGGTGCGTTTCGCACGGCGCGCGCCGATCTTCCGGTGACCCAGATACGCTTTTCGTCTGCGAGCGACCCCCTGCCTGTTCTCAAAGCCGCGATTGAACCTGCGCCGCGCATCGTGTTTCCACCTGATGGCGCGCATGTGGAGCTGAAAGCGCTCACTGATAATGCATCGCCGCTGGTGCTAAAATTACAGGGCGGACGCGCGCCGTTCCGCTGGCTTGCCAATGGCAAACCTATTTCCGAACCAAATCGCCGCCGCACGGCGACATGGTTGCCGGATGGCACCGGCTATTCGACATTGACCGTTGTTGATGCAGGCGGACGGGCTACAAGTGTGAAGGTTTTCATTGAATGAGGATAGTCGATAAAGGCCGCTCAAGCGGGAGAATTGATAGTTGGAGATTTTAATGCGTGTTCGTTCTCTTTTGGTCCCTTTCGTATTGGTGCCCGCGCTTTCAATCGCGCTTTTTTCCACGACATTGGCCAACGGTGCAGGCACTCAGGCCGAGGTCCCTGAAGGCGCAACGTCATGCGCGTTCAATGCATGGACCAACAATGACAAGGCCTTGATTGAGGTGCGTGCAGCGCCGTCTGCAGACGCCCAACTTGTGGGGCAGATACCGACGGTTTCCGCTGCCGGAGAAGCTGAATATGCCTACAGCATCAGCTTTGATGTTCTTGAAGCGAAAGACGGTTGGCTGAAAATAGCCAACGCCAGTGATGCCTATAATGAAGAGAGCGACGATTATGTTCCGCGCGAGGTCTACAAGGGCGAAGGCTGGATAAAATCAGACGAGGCCAGAGTTGGCATTCAGTCGGCGCGGGGCTTTCTCAAGCCTGATCCTCAGAGCGAGCGACTGCTTGATATTGGCAGCGACTGGCTGACAGAAATGGGCAGGATCAACAACATCCTCGCCTGTAACGAGGATTGGGTGCTGTTGGATTACACGGTGCTGCACAAGCGCATGGCGAGTGAAGAACTTGTCGAACTTGCCAGCGACGAACAGTTGGCCGGACGCGCCTGGTTTCGGGGGCTATGTTCGAATGCAGAAACAACCTGCGATATGAAGTCAGTTGATCAATAACTTTCAGGTATTTGACATGAAATTGAAACTAACCGCTCTGCGTCTTTCCGTTCTGGCTGCTCTGTGTGCTTTGTCCGCACCGGCCTGGGCAATTGATTGCAGCAAGGCACAAACGCCAAGTGAAAAGCTGATCTGCTCAAGCAAATCGCTCCAGAAAGCCGATAGCAGGCTGAATAAAACCTATGCTGCAACGCTGAAGGCTGCACCCGACGAGGAAATCCGCACTATGCTGGTGGCCAGCCAGAAGCGCTGGATTGCAGCCCGCGACAAGGCGCTTGAAGGCATTATTGAAGACAGCGCACCGGATGATAAAAGTGCCACTCAGGTCGCCAACGATATGATTGCCGAACGCACAGCGCAGCTTGAGGAAAAGGGCAGAACGAGCCTCATTGAAGTGGCACGCAAACAGCAGACGTTTCTCAAGCAATTCAGTGGCGGCGACTATGCGGGCTATGAGACGTCATGCGATATGCTGCCGCCTGACCAGACCTATAACTGCTTTCCAACGCGGCATTATCAGAACGATGATCGTGTGTGCAGCGTAGAGGAATATTGGGCGACCAATACCGGTTACACCAAACGCTTTATTGCCGATATCGTCGATGGAAAGCCAAAGCTGATTGCCAGCTGTTCATTCAATGGTGACGATAACACCTGCCCCACGACGAGCGGGGAAGGGCGGAGCTGGAATGTGAAGCCAGAAGCGCAGTCGGCACTCTACAGTTCAAAACCAGAGCTGAAACTTGACGGCGAAGTTAACGATAGCGACGACTATGACTGGCTCAAGACCTGCCTGACAGACAAGAGCTTTCCTGTTGCTGATCCGACGCGTTCCGGCGTTGCCGAATAGTCTGTGCAGGAGATAGCGGCTCGCAATTCGGTCTGGCAGAGAGCGTTCACGCATTTTTGCTAAAAAGTGCGATCGGTTTTGCGTGAGGCAAATGCGTAAAAACAAATAGTTACAGCGATTCCAACGATTCAGTCTTAACTGGAACCGCTATAACGCATGTCTATATCCTAAAACCGGTTCCCAGTTTCGGGGGGTGTGTTGCAAACTTTTCGCCAACGAATGAGCTGATAGGATCTTGGCTTTTAAAGAGCCGAGTATTTTGGATGTTTAAAGGCCGCCATTTCGAAAAGTCTTTCATTCTTTTATGTTTGCGAGGGTATCCTGCTTACAATCTGAGCCTGCGCAATCTAAAGTAAATGATGGCCGAACGCGGCATTGCGATGGACCATTCCACGGTGCATCGCTGGGCCCTCCATTTCAGTCCGAAGCTGCAGCCAGCATCACGCTCGCTGGCATCGAACTCATTCACATGATGCGCAAGCAACAAGGGGCCTTCGCCTCAGCGACACCGCTTTCTATCAAGCAGCAGATTACAGCGCTCGCAGTATAACTATGTCGAAAGTTAAGCCGTATTCCGTGCTGACCGATTTTCCGCAACAGAACCGATTTATTTCAAGCCGAAAAGCTTCAAGGCGAATCTGTGCCGTGAGGGTGCCATCGCCACCAAAGAATTCTGCCAGCAGTATGGCATAGATTTCAGCGTCATCGGCAAGCTCGTTGTCGCAACTGGCTAGCTCGAATTGACGCGCCTTAAAACGCTCAAAGAGAACGCTCTTCTCAACGACATCAAGGTAGAATGGCTCGATGCTTCAGCATTACGTGAGCGTGAACCGAATGTAACCGGTCGTGGCGCCCTGCTAGTCCGCGCTTCCGGCATTGCCGACTATCCGGCTGTTGCACGCAAGATGGCGCAACTGATCGCGGAAAAAGGTGGCGTTCTTATTCACGGCGTCGAAGTTTCAAGAGTCAATGACAATCCCGATTATGTAGAGGTTATTTCCAAAGAGCGTTGTTGGCTGGCGCGCAAAGTAGTTCTTTGCAGCGGCTTGCAGGCCGACCGTTTGGCCAGACGTTCGGGTGTTGAGACAGATTTCCAGATCGTCCCATTTCGCGGTGAATATTACCGCATTCACGAAGAGAAGAAGAACATTGTCACCCATATGATCTATCCCGTTCCGGACCCGGCATTGCCGTTTCTGGGCATCCACCTGACGCCGATGATCAATGGCGATCTGACAGTTGGCCCCAATGCCGTGCTTGGACTTTCCCGTGAAGGTTACCCTAAATTTTCCACTAATCTGCGGGACATGGCGACTTATCTCGCCTTCCCGGGCTTTTGGAAAATGCTCCGCAGCAATCTTTCATCCGGAATGGTTGAGTTGCAGGACTCATTGTTCAAGAAAAGCTATCTCAAAAAATGCCAGAAATATTGCCCTGACATAGAGCTTAGAGACCTCCAACCCTATCGTGCCGGTATTCGTGCGCAGGCAGTTACGCGCAAAGGCGAGATGATGCATGATTTCCATTTCCTGCAAACATCGAATGTCTTACATGTCTGCAAAGCGCCATCGCCGGCCGCTACTTCTGCTATTCCAATTGGCAGAATGATCGTCGAGCGAATATTGGAGGAGAGGGTGCGGCCTCAAGCCTGAATCATACCGGGACCATTCAATTGAGCGTTTCAGTAAAAGTGCGAAGCGGCTTTGTGTAGGATGATGCCTACAATATGAAATTATAACATTGGATGAATGAACAGGCGGTGATCGATCAGCGGCGCGTGTGGCAAATATTCCATTGCACCCGGTGCCAGTTTTGCCAGATGTTCATTTTTAAGACGACGTTGTTCAAGCAGAACAGGACGATTAGAAAATGGGATGCAAATAATATGATCATTGAGCACCATTGGATATCTCTGACCATAGATATTCAATAAAGTGTTCAATAATACCAGATTTATTGCTCATCCTGGGTCGAATTAGCCAAATATTGAATGTAATAGCTGGCTCGAACGGCCGAACGATCAAGCTGCCATCACCGGACCCAGCCGCACTGATAGGGTCCACCACTGACACACCGGCGCCAAGACTTACAAATGTACAGGCAGTTTCCGACTGTCCCGTCTCAATCTGCATTTTGCGCGGTACTTGCAGGTCATCGAAGATTTTGTCGATAAGCATTCGCGACTGGTCTTGGGGACCCAGGGAAATAAACTGTTCTCCGACGAGATCGGTTGCATGAATAATATCTTTGCAAGCAAGAGCGTGACCCGCAGGCAGGATGCATACAGCCTGTAAGCTTTTGAGGGGGATACTCTCAATCTCGTCTCGATCGCCAGGAATGAAGCTGATACCAAAGTCGAGCTGATGACTTGCGACCGCATCAATCAGGTTTCTTGAGATCATGCTTTGCAAATGAAAGACCACATTCGGTCGTTCGTTCGCATAGTCTGCTACAATTTTTGGAAGCACACGCCGCGCAATAGCTGGAAATGCACCGATTGTCAGAGCACCCCATTTTTGATCTCTTAGAGCCGTAGCCACTCGCGATACACGAGTAATACCAGCAAACATCACTTCGACCTCCACCAGCAAAGCCTCAGCTTCTCGAGTGTGGTGCAGGCGTTTTCCCTTGCGCTCAAAGAGCGGAAAACCGCAAAAAAGCTCTAACTGACTGATCAATTGGCTAACTGCAGGTTGAGAGACACAAAGCAATTCCGCGGCGCGACTGACGCTGCCCATCGTCATAACAGCCTTGAACGCCTCGAGTTGTCTAATATACACGCCTTTTCCTTATAAGTTAGCCTTATGTTTATTTAATAAATTAGTATTATTAATTATATCGAAATTGTCTATAGAGTTTTCTCAAATAACAAAATGGGGAAGTTCGATGATTATGAATTCGTTTATCCGGCTTTCAGTTGCAGCTGCGATTTCGGGATTAATGTTTGGTGCAGCCGCACGGGCGGACCAACTCGACGACGTTAAGGCGCGTGGCAAGCTCATTGTCGGCATTAAAAATGACTATGTTCCCTTTGGCTTTTTGACCAAAGACGATCAGCTCAAGGGCTTTGAGATCGATCTGGCGAAATACATAGCAGGAAAAATTGTTGGCTTAGACACGGATATTGAATTGGTTCCGGTCGTTGCCTCTAATCGTATCGAATTGCTCAACGCGGGCCGTGTAGATTTGATCCTTGCAACACTCGGTAAGAATGTGGAGCGGGGTAAAGTCATCGACTTTACTGAAGAATACTACAACATGGCGGGTGTGGTTCTGATGGCGCCAAAAGAGACCTCCATCACAAAGTGGGAAGACGTGCGCGGGCAAAAGCTGTGCGGCAT
The DNA here is from genome assembly GCF_029909885.1 of Ochrobactrum sp. AN78. Classification (NCBI taxonomy): domain Bacteria; kingdom Pseudomonadati; phylum Pseudomonadota; class Alphaproteobacteria; order Hyphomicrobiales; family Brucellaceae; genus Ochrobactrum; species Ochrobactrum sp. AN78. Next base: position 324,284 of record NZ_JASAMU010000004.1, on the reverse strand, counting down.
GCAAGGCAATCTGTATAACCGGGCTTTGACTGGAACCTATGGTGCGCAAACCGTGCTGTTCACCGGAACTGCAGATATGTTCAAGGCATTTCAGAACGGTCGTTGTGCGGGCCTGGCCTTTGACGGCCCTATCTTGCAGCAAAAGCTAACGGATCCCGAGTGGAGCGAGAAATACAAGATTGCGCTCGATACCTTTGATTATATTCCAATCGCTGGTGGCGCGCGTAAAAACGAGCCGCGTTTTCTAGACGCTGTAAACAAAGCCATCTTGGCAGCCGAAGCAGCGGGCATTTTAGTGAACGCCGAAAAGGCCTACGATATGGGCGAAACAGAATATGTGGCGAAACGTGCCGCGGACGCCAAGGCGGCTGGATATTGATTCATACTGGATGCGTCGAGGCCGGGCTTTGCCCGGCCAAGACCAAGTTTTAGCCATCTCTTAATCCGCTCTCGCCCGCGCTCTTCATCACTACGTAGAACCCAAAACAAAATACCGGAATTCAATAATGCTCTTCGGTCTTGATTTTGAATGGCTGGCAGACCCGCTTTATCTGGGTTGGCTACTCGATGGGCTTGGCACGACGCTTGCTCTTACTGGTGCCGGCACGCTTCTGATGTTAAGTATCGGAGTAGCCGGTGCGGCGATCATTCATTTCAATATCCCGCTCGTCAAACCACTGACGATCATTATGATCGATTTGTTCAGGAATACACCGCCGCTCGTGCAGTTGTTTTTCTTGTATTTCATGCTGTCTGATCTGGGCTTGTATTATACTGATGGAGCGACCGGAGAACGGGTGCCGCTGCTGTCTGGCTTTGCTTGTGTAGTGATCTCGCTTGCTTTGTATAACGGATCCATTGCGATCGAGATTATCAGGTCCGGTATCAATTCTGTGCCACGTCAGACAGTTGAGGGCGCAATCAGCCTTGGATACAGTCGTGTGCAGATTTTCCGCTGGGTCGAATTACCAATCGCCCTTCGGCTGACGATTCCCAACATGACCAGCAATGTCGTAAGTCTCATCAAGACCTCCGCACAGGCTGCGCTCGTTGGAGTGACGGACATCATGTTTTATGCCACGCAGGTCACGCTCGAGACGTTCCTCAATCTTGAAGTAATGATCGTCCTTTGGCTCACTTATCTAGTCATTACCACGTTCGTTGTGTTCTTCGCCAAACTGCTTGCGAGAGTTCTGACTATCCCCGGATTTGGTGGTGGAGCAATGAAATGAGCAAAGAAACCAGGTCTGCTGCATTCGGCTTTATTGGCGTCATCGTCGCCCTGTTAGCCATCCTTTTTGTGCTGTACGGGCATAAAACCACCGATGCTATAAGCGTCCTTGTCGATCGATCATCTCTTCTTTTAACCGGAAGCTCTGATTTTTCGGGTTTTGGAGGGGGTTTCTCCGCTAACGTAATCATCAGCCTGCTTTCTATGCTGATATCACTCGTTGCGGGCTTCTTCCTTGGTGGCGCAATGGTCTCACCGAAGCCGTCGGTCAGAAATCCTGCGGTCATATTCATGAACTTATTGCGTAGTTCTCCATGGCTGGTCGTGCTCTATGCGATGCTCTATCTACTGCCGTTCAATGTTAGTATTCTGGGACACAATTTCTTTGTCTCCCCGTTCCTCAAGGCGGTTATTGGGCTGTCATTCCCTGTTACTGCTTATATCGCAGAAGCATTTCGCAACGGCATTCGCTCTGTCCCGGACGGGCAATGGGAATCCGCGCGTGCACTTGGATATCGTCGTAGCCAGATTCTGCGGCTCATCGTTCTGCCTCAGGCATTTCCGCTGATGTTGCCTAATCTGATGACGACCTATGCCATGTTGTTCATTGGCACAAGCCTCGTGGTGGTGACAGGCACATCCGATGTGTTGTCCATCGGAAAGACCGTGATTGCCAGCGACGGTGATGATTATGCGGCGGCAGTTTATCTTTACATTCTCCTGCTGTTTTTTCTGTTCGCCTACCCGTTGGCTACCTGGACGCGCGCTATTGAACGCCGCCTAAGCAAAGGCAAATGAAATGAACTCACCATTTTCCAAATCCGCTATTGAAGTGACCGAAATTCACAAGAAGTATGGTGCTGTTGCCGTGCTAAAAGGCATTTCTATGAGCATTCAAAGCGGAGACGTTGCCTGTATCATCGGTCCGTCGGGATCAGGAAAATCAACCCTTCTGCGTTGCCTCAATGGGCTTGTGCCTATCGATCGAGGACAGATCCGGGTTGGTGATTTTTTCGTTGAACGGTTGCATTCGGAGAAAGAGCTGGTCCCGCTGCGCCATAAAGTTTCAATGGTGTTTCAGCAATATAACCTTTTCCCGCATAAGACCGTGCTGCAAAATATCATGATGGCACCAATACAGGTGCTGCGTCATGACCGCGAAGAGGTTCGAGCGCGCGCTGTAGAGCTTTTGGCAAAGGTACAGTTGCAGGGCAAAGAACAGGCTTACCCGGGTGAATTGTCGGGTGGGCAGCAGCAACGTGTAGCCATTGCACGTGCGCTGGCTATGCAGCCAGAGATCATTCTTTTCGATGAAGTGACGGCGGCCCTTGATCCCGAAATGGTTCAGGAAGTGCTCAATGTTATCCGTGACCTTGCAGCCGATGGTATGACCTGCGTGCTTGTAACGCATGAAATGCGCTTTGCGCAGGAAGTCGCCGATCAGGTGTTTTTCACTGATGGGGGAGTCATGGTGGAGCACGGTGCTCCTGAAGAATTCTTCAATAAGCCGTCCGATCCGCGTCTCAAATCATTTCTTTCGAAGGTTCTGTAATCATCTGTCGAGGAAGACTCTATGCCGAGCTTTAAAATTCTGGTGCCGGACGCCCATTTGCGCGACCTTTCCATCGAAAGCGCCGTTTCGGGAGAACATTTCGAATATCTCATTTACGACGCAACAGATCCCGCGTCCATCCCAGAGAAGCATTGGCGCGAATGCGACGGTATCCTGGTCTGGCACCGCATGCGGATTGCGCCAGACACGGTTAAGCTTCTCGATAATTGCAGGCTTATTGTGCGGGTTGGAGTTGGCTTCGATAATGTCGATGTGGATGCCTGTCGCAACGCTGGCATCGCGGTAGCCAACGTCCCAAATTACGGCACGACGGAAGTCGCTGATCATGCAATTGCCATGCTTCTCTATCTCACACGCGGACTTGGTACTTACGAAAAACGCCTAAGGGCTGATCCGGTGGGCGGCTTTGTTGCCGAAAATGCGCCAGTTGTGCGACGTATTCGCGGACTGACCTTTGGTGCGATTGGTCTTGGCCGTATTGGAACTGCAATCACTCGTCGAGCTGCGGCTCTTGATATGAAAGTTGCATTCTACGATCCTTTTCTGCCCGAAGGGCATGAACTGGGCATCGGATTTGTGCGCAAGCAATCGATTGAGGAACTAGTAGCCAGTTCCGATGTTGTCAGTCTTCACGTGCCTCTTAATTCTGACACGCGTTCAATTATCAATGAAACGTTGCTGGCGCATTTTCGCGACGACAGTATTTTGATCAATATAGCGCGTGGCGGGCTTATTGATATCGACGCACTCTACAAAGCCTTAAAAAGTGACAAGCTTGGCGCGGTCGGGCTGGATGTCTTGCCCGTTGAACCGCCATCTCCTTCTCCGGCGCTCCTTGAAGCGTGGCGTAATGATGAAGATTGGCTGGCAGGGCGGTTCATCATCTCTCCACACGCCGCCTTTTATTCTGAAGCGGGATATGTGGATATGCGCACTTTTTCCGCTGAAATCATGATGGATTTCTTACTACGCAAGAAGGTTCGCAACAACGTTAATCCCGGTTGGGAAAATTATTCTCGCTCAATATAGGGCGGAACGCCGCTCATACAATGCTTTGTCCCATTCCGTTATAGAAGCTTAGTTCCACGCTTTTTGCGACATAATTCCGTGCATCAAGGAGCATGCCAAAATGGCATTTCAAAAAGTAGTCGCCCAGTTCAGCAGATTATCCGAGGTTGAATTGCAGGCATGGCGTGCCATCCCTCCCGCGGTCGCGTCTGATTGTCTTAATCGTACTCAGGCCATGAATGCGGTGATCAAACCTGTTGCCAGTGGCATTACGCTTTGCGGTCAAGCGCGTACGGTTACGGCTATGGCGGGTGATTGTGGTAGTATTTGTGAGTTGATCGGCATTGCCCAGAAAGGCGAAGTGATCGTCGTTGATGCTGGCGGTGTAGAAGATACTGCTGTCTGGGGTGGTATCATGACTGCAGAGGCCGCTCATCGGCAGCTTGGCGGTGCCGTTGTTTTCGGGGCTATCCGCGATGTGGAAGACGTGCGACGACTTCGTTTCAACATGTTCTGTAAGTCTGTCGTTCCGCGCGGCCCGCATCACGGTTTTGGCGGCATTATTGATGCTGCAATCTCAGTTGCAGGCGCAGTCGTACGCCCCGGCGATATCGTTCTTGGTAATGATGATGGCGTAGTAATTGTACCGCTCGAACGCGCCACCGAGGTTCTTGCTGCAGCACAGGCTCATATCATCAAGGAACAGTCTTGGCTTGATGGAATCCGTAGCGGTCGCACCATCCAGCAGATGTTCAACATGCAGACGTCAGCGCACGACTAAATTTGGTGAAGCGAGAATGAAGATAATTAAAGACGTTGAGGCCGCGAGAGCACTCAGCTATAAACCGCTGATAAACGCACTTGCTCAGGCTTTTGCTGCTGGCTGCGAGTGCCCGCCCCGTCATCATCATACGATTGACAATCGTGACACGGTCGATTCGACACTATTACTTATGCCCGCATGGGATGTCGCGAATGCCGATTGCCGTTTTCTGGGTATTAAGATTGTCACCGTCTGCCCGTCAAACAGCACTCGCAATCTGCCTGGACTGACTTCGACGTATGTGCTGTATGATGCCGAGACCGGTCAACAGCTAGCCTTTATTGATGGCAACACTATAACCACGCGCCGTACCGCTGCTACCGCAGCGCTTGGTGTCCGTTATTTAGCGCGCACCGATGCCAGTCGACTTGTGATGATTGGCTCTGGCAAAGTGGCAAGCCTTGTGCCTGAAGCGTTTCGCGCCATTCGCCCCATCACGGACGTTGCCGTTTGGGACATTGACCAAAACAGCGCCGAAAACCTTGTTCGAACTTTAAATGACAGTGGCTTCAAGGCACATGTTGCAGTCGATCTGGAACTTGAAATCGGCGAGGCCGACATTGTTAGCGCAGCCACATTGGCAAATGAACCAATTATTCATGGGGAATGGTTGAAGCAGGGTACACATGTGGATTTGATCGGCAGTTTCACACCTACGATGCGCGAAGCAGACGATATCGTAATGCAGCGCGCGATGATCTATGTTGATCGGCCGGAAGCCCTTATGGAATCGGGTGACATCATTCAGCCTCTGGAAAATGGTGTCATTACCGAAGCTGAAATTCTTGGCACTTTGCGGGATCTGACCCGTTCTGACCGCTTGGCAAGAAAATCGACGCAACACATAACCGTGTTCAAAGCGGTCGGCTCTTCGCTGGCGGATCTGGCTGCGGCTAGAATGATTTATACAATTGCGTCTTTGGGTAGTTGATAATGACGCGAAGCATGCTGACCCAAGTAAGGTTAATTGAAGCCAAGCCTGCCTGAGGGTGGTTCTGTTGCAAACTTTTCGTCAAAGAATGAGCTGATAGGGTGTTGGCTTTTAAAGAGCCGAGTATTTTTGATGTTTAAAGGCCGCCATTTCATGTCTGTCATTCTTTTATGTTTGCGATGGTATCTTGCTTACAATCTGAGCCTGCGCAATCTAAAGTAAATGATGGCCGAACGGGGCATTGCGATGGACGATTCCACTGTGCATCGCTGGGTCCTTCATTTCAGTTCAAAGCTGCATGAGAGTTTCAATCGCAGGAAGCGCAGGTGACACGGAAGTTGAACCTAGACGCGACCCATGTGAAGGTCAAAGGTGAATGGCTGTATCTGTAGCGCGCCATTGATAGCAATGGCGATACGGTTGAGTTCTACTTCAGTAGAGGATGCGACCTGACCGCCGCCAAAAGCTTCCTGCGCAAGGCTCTGGCCCGCCACGGCAGACCAGAGCGGATCACCATTGAAGGTAGCCAGACCAACCGCATTGCCATCCTGCAATGCGGTGCTGGATACAGGCTGAAACGCTCTGGCGACCCCATCATGATCCGCTCCAGCAAATATCTGAATAACACGATTGAGCAGGACCATCGACGCGTCAAACGCCGGATAATATTCATGCTCGGCTTCAAGTCCGAAGCTGCAGCCAGCATCACGCTCGCTGGCATCGAACTCATTCACATGATGCGCAAGCAACAAGGGGCCCTCGCCTCAGCGACACCGCTTTCTCTCAAGCAGCAGTTTACAGCGCTCGCAGTATAACTATATCCAAAGTTAAGCCGTATTCCGTGCTGACCGATTTTTTGCAACAGAACCAGCGCCATGGGTGCGATTAAGTGTGACACGCTCTAGGCTTTCCGTAGACTGCATTCCAAGACGATATTTGCGATAGGCGACAAAGCCTGAGAGATAGTGCTCGACATCATCGATACGCACGCGAAAAGCATGATGCCGAATGAAGAAGCTGCCTTCGATCCGTGCCGGATTGCCATAAAACATCGCAAGTTCGGGCCAGAAATGGCCATTGAGTAAGTGATGCGCACGTTTTTCCAGCGCGAAATAAAACTTCTTGAGATCGACCTTGGCCAGAAGCGGCGCGAGCTTCGGATCGACCTCAATCCGCTTGACCATCTGCTGCGCTGCCATCATCAGTTCGAGAAGAGTCGGGAAAGTTGTGATGCGGTTGCTGACGAAATCCAGATAATCCGCAAAATTACGGATGCCGAATTCGTAATATTTCTGCTTCGGTCGATAGCGGGTCAGTTCATTGACGGAATAGGAAAGCCAATGATCATGCGCCTTCCAGTGATCGGCTTCGATGAAATGCTGAAAAGCTTTTTCCACCGCGTCCAGCCATCGGGCGTCGTGGGTTAGCGAATAAAGTCGCATCAGCCCGAATGCTGCTTCGCCATCGTAATAGATGATGCGGAAAGATTCTTTGACGCTCAGCGATGGATAATTGAGGACGTGGTTGAATTTTCCCGTTTCCCGATCCTGCATATGCAAAATGCCGAGCGCGAGTTTTTCCAGCAATGGCAGATAGCGGTCGGTTCTCGTCAACTCGCTGTATTTGACCAGAGCCAGCAGGCAAACGGCATTGCCGCCAAGTTTGATTTCGCTATTCTCTTCCGTGAGAAAAGCCAGCTCCCTATCATCGTTATCGACTGTCTTGATGAGCTTGGTGGTGAGATGCATAAGCCCGCGCTCAATCGCATCTTTCAGCGCGTCGTCTCGGGTGACTTCCCAGGATTCAAGCATTGCATAAAGCGTGCTCGTGTGGCGGAGCGTGTTGTAGGTCTTGATCTGATTGTCGAAGCACGGATGCCAGCCATAGATAAAGCGTCCGTCCTCACCCACCTGGCTTGTGAGAAACCGACTGCCGCGTTCAATCAGCCCGTCGACATCGGCGATATCCATCATTTCGACTGTTCTGCGTCCGGCGTTCGGCCCCGAACCGGGGATCAGATGGACGGTATCTTCCTCATCAGTCGTGAACAGCGCTTTTGTGGAGAAAACATAAAACTGCTCCACTTCAGACACCGGGATTTTCTCAAATCCCCGCGAGCGCTTTGCATAGCGGTTGAAGTTCGCTTCATTGAGAATTGCGGTCGGGATCGATGGACCGCCGTAAAGCATGGCGTTGCCATTCAGTTCAGTTTCGAGAAAAGCCGTCTGAAATCGCGCATCGAGTGCGATGCCATAGCGGAAATAATTCCGTTTGACGTGACCAAGACGCTTGATCAGTTCCTGGTCATCGATCTCTTCAACGCTTTCCACCCAATCGATCCGCAGCCATTTTATATCGATTTTCGACTTGGCGATGGCCTGTCGCAATTTCTCCAGGCCTGCGTTCCAGCAGTCTTTGAAGCTTCCGGCGGTGGCGGTCAGTGTTTGTGCGCGGGATTTCGTGTCGGTGAAAGAAAAGAAAAGAATAAAGGGAGGCGTTTGCCCATTGAGTGGCTGGATATCTCGTTCAAGTGCCTGATGAACACGCGAAATCATGTTCTGCAGCTTGTCTGATACCATGCCAGCACCTCCCTATGTGTTTTAAAAATCCGCAGCTTTGTTAAAAGTAGCGGTATCTCCCACACCTCATTTATGCTGGCGGGACCTGTTCATGGTCAAGCCTGATAAAAACTCGCTTTTCGTATTTGTGTATGGCTCGCGCCATGGCATGGAAGTTTGCCACAAGCGACGCTATGTTCGGCGGCAATAGCAATCGTGGAGAACTCCATTGAAAATTTTCATTTTCGGCAGTGTGAACGTGGATGTAAGCGCCAGAATGGCAGCACTGCCGCGTCCCGGCCAGACACTCAATGCGTCGGGCTATGGGATTGGCCTTGGCGGTAAGGGCGCCAATCAGGCAGTAGCTGTGGCAAAGCTTGGCGGCGACATTCGCTTTGTCGGTGCAGTCGGCAAAGATGCTTTTGGCGAACTGGCTGTCAAAGAGATGCAGCAGTTCGGTCTGAATACCGACGGTGTTAAAATGATTGATGGTGCCGATACCGGCATTGCAATCATTCAGGTCGAAGAAGCAGGGCAGAACACGATTGTTGTTTGCGCTGGTGCCAATGCCAATTGGTCGGCTTCCGATATTAATGCCTATGCGCCTGATATCGCCAAGGCGAAAATCACGCTGTTGCAGCGTGAAGTCCCGCATGAAGCCAATCTGGCTGTTGCAAAGGCTGTGAAGGCGGCAGGCGGCACCGTGTTGCTCGATCCGGCACCGGTGGGTGACGCAAGCCGCATGGCTGATCTGATTTCACTGAGCGAAATCATTTCGCCTAATGAAACCGAAGCCGCTGAGATCACCGGCATTGAGCCCACCGATATTGCCTCTGCGGAAGCTGCTGCTCGCAAGCTTCTCGAACGTGGCCCGAAGATCGTCATCGTCAAGCTGGGCGGGCGCGGCTCATTGCTTGTGACCGCTGATGAGGTCAAGCATTTCGAGCCGTTCAAGGTGAAAGTGGTCGATACGGTTGCGGCTGGTGACAGTTTCAATGGCGGCTTTGCCGTTGCCTATTCGCAAGGTCAGTCGCTGCATGATTGCGTGCGTTTTGCGTCTGCCGCAGGTGCGATTGCCGTGACCCGCGCTGGTGCCGGTTCGGCTGCACCGACAGCAAAAGAAGTCGCGGAACTTCTGCAAAAACAGCAGTAAAACCGCACAAAAAGCCCTTTAAATAAAGGCTAAGTAGCCGCAATTTTATGGTAATTGCGGCTGCTTTGTGGCGATTATGTGTTTAGAGTGTTGCCAGACGCTCGGTCAGCAGTGCAAAGAAGCCATCCGCATCGACGTCCTTGATGAAGAGCGCGTTCTTCGGACGATCGGTCACTTCCCACCAGTCGACGACTGTTTCACCAATCGTCAGTTCCGAGTTGATCTCGATTTCCACGTTGCAATGACGGCCTGAGTAAAGTTCTGGTTTCAGCAAATAAGCGATGACGTTCGGGTCATGCAGTGGGCCACCGTCGGTGCCGTATTTCGCCTCATCGTAACGCTCGAAGAATTCGAGCCATGCCGCGACCACCTCGCCGACATGGGTGCCGATGCCGCGAATGGCTGCGATGCGTTTCTCGGTGGTCAGTACCTTATGCGTCACATCGAGCGGCATCATGGTGATCTGAATGCCCGATTTGAACACAACCGCAGCAGCATGTGGATCGACATAGATGTTGAATTCTGCGGACGGCGTGATGTTGCCGCCTTCAAAATAGCCGCCGCCCATCAGCACGATTTCCTTGACGCGTTCGGCAATCTTCGGCTCGCGGATCAGCGCGGATGCGATATTTGTCAGAGGGCCGAGCGGGCAGAGGGTAACAGTGCCAGCTTCTTCCTTCATCAGCGTTTCAATAATGAAATCAACGCCATGTTGCGCCTGAAGCGGCATGGTTGGGGCAGGCAGATCATAGCCATCAAGGCCGGTTTTGCCATGGACATTTTCAGCCGTTACCAGCGGACGCACCAGCGGACGGATCGAACCGGCGAAGACTTTTGTATCTGGCTTTTTTGCCACTTCGCAGATTGTGCGGGTGTTGATTTCGGTGCGGGCCAGCGGGCCGTTGCCGGCAACAGCGGTGATGCCGAGAATATCGAGTTCCGGGCTTGCGAGTGCCAGAAGAATTCCGACTGCATCGTCCTGACCGGGATCGGTATCGATAATGATTTTACGAGCCATAAGAGCTTCCTGATAAAAAGATTTAGAGAGCGTTGCGCGCTGCATCAACGGTCTGGTCGACGAGCGCTTTGAAGGAGATTTTCGCCGGACGACGCATATAGGTGACAATGTCGTCGGCCAGAAGCGGCTTCGACCAGCGTTCTGCGATGATTGCGGGGCCATGCTGAATAGCGATCATGCTGAGAATCTGCGCTGCATTGCAGTCGACATCATGTCCGATGCCGCAGACAATTTCGAGCGTGCGGTCGAAATCACCTTCGCCAAACCACAGTGCCACCACTTGTGCGGCAGCGTTTGGCGTGACGTGAATCCAGTTAAATTCGGCATATTCTGCATCGCATTTTGCCCATGCATCCTGCCAGTTAACAGCCGTATGGCAGGCATCCAGCGCGAACGCCAAAACCGCACCATATTCGGTATCGGTCGAGAAAAGCGTTGCCGTGGAGACAAGCAATTCGCGCGTGTCACTCACTGCAAAGGCGCGTGCGGCCATGACGGCATTGAAAACTTCGCCCAGAATTCCGTTTCCGGCGTGGGAGATTTCTGCATCCATCCATGCGAGACGGGCAGCTTCGCGCGCGCGTCCCGGCACGACCATGCCGCAGATCGTGCCACGCATCTGTGCGCCGATCCATTCATCAAATGGATTGTCAGATGTGCCGGTTTCTGGCGCTGTAAGCCCCCGACGCATGTTGGAAAGTGCGATTGCCTCCGCAGACCAGCCAAGCGGGATGAGCGACGTCCAGCGTTCAGCAATGTCGGCACTGGTAACGGCAGACCCCTTGTCGCCAAAGGCTTCGAGAAAGGCGATCTCGAAGGTGATATCGTCATTATAGGTGTTGGGTTCGCGTACATAATCGCGGATTGGGCCGAAGACTTCTGCGATGTTTTCGGCTGTATAGCCTTCAAGGGCCGTGCCAGCGGCTGCCCCCACCAGCTGTGCCATCCACGCGCCCGAGGTGCGCGCGCGGAAATCATCGGAGCTAAGATCATAAGCCACGTCTTCCGGCCATTTGACCGTTGCGTCAAAGACTTCCCATGATGCAAAACGCGTAGTCTTTTGCGATGGGTGGCTCGGGTCCGGCTTTGCCGTCCGCATCAGCACGCGCAAATGCATATCGATGCGATAAAGCGTTTCAAAGTCGCCGCGCTCCAACGCTGCAAGCCCATCGCGCAGAAGCTCCGCATATGGTGCCAACACATAGCCCTTGTTCTCCAGCGATTGCAGCGCGCCAGCCATCAGACATTCAGGCGCTGCCGATCCCGGCACATTGCTATTCCAGAACATTGCCATGAGGTCGTCCTGCGCCTTCATGACAGCGCTTGCATCCCATGTCTGTTCTTCTGCTGTGCGTATGACAGGTTTGGTGTCGCGCAACAGATCGCGTGTAAGCTCCCAGGCTTTCATGTTTTTCTCATTCTTATGCATGTCAGGATTTCTTCAATTGTCTTGCACGCCGCTGTCTTCTGGCGGCATGCACTGTCAGCACCACGACGGGCACGAGATAAGGGATCATCTGCATCAGCTCGAACGGTAGTCCAAGGCTTTGCAGCGTAATGGCAAGAGATTCTGCGGCAGCCAGCACAAGGCTTGCGGCCAGTGTCCCCCAAGCAGTTCCCTGTCCCATAACCTCCGCTGCAATGGCAATGAAGCCGCGACCGGCCGTCATGTTCTGGCCAAACCATGTGACATAGCCGAGCGAAAGATAAGCACCCGAAGCACCACCGAATATGCCCGAAAGCACCAGCGCCTGCATTTGCACACGCTTGACGTGAATGCCTGCCGCGCGTGCGGATTTGGGATCAACGCCCGTTGCACGCACATGAAGGCCGAAGCGTGTACGCATCATCATGAGGCTAACAGCAGGCACAGCGAGCAATGCTGCAAAGCTCAGTATGTGGATATTGCCGATATAAGGTATGGCAAAGCTTGGCAGTGCGCCGCTTTTCAACGCGCCTGACATGCCTTTGTCGCCGGTAGCAAGAAAAAGCCCCAACGTCGTGCCTGCAGCCGCTGCAATATTGAGCGCGATACCGGTCATGATGAGATCAGTACCGAGCCGATTGACGGAGAATGACATCAACCAGCCAAGGAAGGCCCCCACAATAAGAGCTGCGAGCAGGCCGATGGCAGGACTTCCCGTTGCGGCACTTGCGAGAACGGCAATCAATGCTGCAATCAGCATCATGCCTTCCATGCCGATATTGAGCACGCCCGCGCGGTCAGAGATCATCACGCCCAATGCCGCCAACAAAAGAGGCGTGGCGACACGCAGGATTGTTGCGATGAAGGAAGGATCGAGAATTTGTGCAAGAACGGCGCTCATGACTGTTCTCCTTCCCGGTTGCGCAAGTTTCGGATCAGACGCAGCACAGTTGGATGATTGTGAATGACGCTGGCCGTTGCACCCACCATGATGGCGGCGGTCACAAGTCCCACGACTTCGGTCGGAATATTCATGTTCCGCGCCAGAAGATCGCCGCCCACTTGAACAAAGCCCAAGAACAATGCTGCCGGAATAACCAGAAACGGGTTTTCGCGCGCGAGAATTGCAACGACAAGGCCAGTCCAGCCATAACCGGGCAGATCGAGCCATGCGAAACGATTGTGCAAGCCCAGAACTTCGAGCGCGCCAGCCATGCCTGCCACTAGACCGCCAATGATCTGCGCACGCATGACAATGCCCTTGAGTGGCAGGCCAAGATGGTTGGCGAGGCCGGGGCTAGACCCTGCAATACGGATATTGAGTCCCGAGCGCGTCCAGTAGAGCCAGATGCCACCTGCGATGCAGGCGAGGATCGCAATGATCGAGCCGCTGTTAAGGCGCGTGCCTGCCAGAAGTCGTTCGAGCTTGGCGTCAGGCGGAATGCGCATGGACATCATACCGCCGGCTGCAGGATCACGGATCACGTAATTGAGCACGAACAGCCCCAAAAACAGGAAGGCATAGTTCAGAACCAGTGATGTCACCATTTCGGATGCGCCAAAGCGCAGGCGCAATGCCGCTGGAATTGTGCAGGCAAAGCTACCCGCAACCGCACCGCATAAAATGGCGACAGGCAGCGAGAACCAGCCAAGCGAAGGCAGCAGAACCGCACCCGCAACCGCACCCAGACCACCGAGATAAAAGCCGCTTTCTGCGCCGAGATTAAACAGGCCAGAGCGGAACAGAATGGTGATAGCAAGACCTGTAAGCATGATCGGCGTTGCGGCTTCAACCACATTGCCCATATGGCGAATGCTGCCAAAGGGGCCGAGGAAGAAGGTTCTGAGAACGCCTGCCGGATTATCCTGCATCAATGCCAGAGGCACCAGCAGGACCGCCATGATGACACCGATTACCAGCACGGTCAGAAAGAAGGGAATAAGATAGGATATAAATCTACGCATCAGGCAACATTCCTCGTGCCAAGCATATACGGGCCGAGAACCGCTGGAGTGATGTCTGGTCCATTCTTGAGAACGGCAACAATGCGACCATTGAAAAGCACGACGATACGGTCGCTGAGCCGCAGCAATTCATCAAGATCAGCACTGACCAGAAGCACAGCACAGCCACCCTGCGCAACCTCATCAATACGACGATGCAGGAAGGCTGCTGCTGAAACATCGATGCCACGTGTGGGCTGGTCGGCGATGAGAAATTTCGGATTGGTGGCGAGTTCGCGTGCAGCGATGAGCTTCTGAGCATTGCCGCCCGACAAGGAGTCGAGCCGTTCGGTGATTGCGCCTGCACGCACCGAATATTGTTTGATCATGCCGCTGACGCGTGCCTTGATCGCATTCCAGCGGAGGAAAGGACCCCAATAGATTGGGGAACCTGCGGTCTTGTTGTTACGACCGGTTCTGGCACCAGTACCAGCAATAGCGTTTTCCGCCAGCGAAAGACCGGGCGCGCCGCCCTGCGAAAAGCGATCGGCTGGCAGATAGGCGAGGCCTTTTTTGCGCCAATTTGCGGTTTTGGCAGCAAGCATATCTGCGCCATTCAGACGAATAGCTCCGCTGCTTGCTTCCATAAGACCGGAAAGGACCGAGACAAGTCCGCGTTGTCCGCTGCCATCGACACCGGCAACGCCAACGATTTCGCCTGCGCCGATTTCAAGGTTTACATCGCGGATGCGGTCGGCGGGATCGAGTGCCTGTGTGGTAACGCCTTGCATTTCGAGGACTGTTTCCGTCGGCCCCTGCTTATGGACGCGCTCAGGAATGTCGACGGCGTGACCCATGACCATTTCCATGATGGCATCATCAGGCACGTCGGCTAGCTTTTCGGTGCCGGTTACCATGCCGGCGCGCAACACCGTGACGCTTTCAGCAAGTTCGCGCACTTCGTTGAGCTTGTGCGAAATGAAGAGAATGGTGATGCCTTCATCGCGCAACGCTTTCAGTCTGCGCATCAGTTCTTCGATTTCCGGAGGCGAGAGAACAGCGGTCGGTTCGTCAAGGATCAGCAGACGGGTGCGCCGCGACAGCGCTTTGAGTATCTCGATCTTCTGTTGTGCAGCAACGGACAGCGTACCCGTGATCGCGTCCGGGTCGGCATGCAAATCATAATGCTGCATGAGTTCTTCGACCGTTTTGCGTGCACTTGCACGGTCGATAAAGCCGTTCTTCACCGGCTCATGGCCGAGAATAATATTCTCCGTGACGGTCAGCGTCGGCACAAGCGAGAAATGCTGGTGCACCATGCCAATACCCTTGGCGCTGGCATCTTCCGGCGACCAGGAGGTAATATGCTGGCCGTCGATGATGATTTCGCCTGCGGTGGCGTTCTCGATGCCGAACAGGATTTTCATGAGTGTGGATTTACCAGCGCCATTCTCGCCGCAAATGGCGTGGATAGACCCGGCGCGGATCGAGAACGACACATCGCGCAATGCCTGCGTGCCGTTCGGATAGACCTTACTCACATCGCGGAAAGCGACGATTGGGCGGAAGGCGACGATTGCATCGTCGCCTTCATTGTTTTCAGCTTGTTTTTCCACGATCAGGGACGAACCTTGTTGCGGATCGCGTTGAGATCCTCGGTGCTCATGCCAAATGCGGTTGGAACCGTGATCTTGCCTTCGGAAATCCCGTCGGAAGCCTTCTTGATGGCATCCTTCATGTCCTGAGAGGCCATGGACGCCATATTGCCGTCCTGTACGATGCCCACAGCGCCTTCCTTCAGACCAAGCGCTTCCGCTTTGCCGAATGGCAGATTGCCTTCCTTGAAGCGGTCGTAGGCTTGCAAAAGACTGACATCGACGTTCTTCAGAACGGAGCTGACAACCTGCTTGGCCATCGCCGGATCGCTGTCCTTGAAGATGCCTTCCTGATCGGAATCAACGCCCAGAACATATTTGCCGGTTTCTTTCGCTGCTGAAAGCTGGCCAAGGCCGGTCTGCGAGGCAACGACGAAGCCGAGCGCCACATCGGAGCGATATTGTGCGAGGCCGAGTTCCTTGCCCTTTGCCGCATCCATGAAGGAGCCTGCATAGGAAATGGCGATTTTCACGTCTGGCGAAATTGCCTGAGCACCGGCAACATAGCCGACGAGGAAGTCGTTGATAACCGGAATGTCCATGCCGCCGAGGAAGCCGAGATTCTTGCCAACATCACCAAGCTTGCCTTGCTTGAGAAGCTCTGCCGCAAGCATACCGCCGAGGTAAGAACCTTCGTTCTGCTTGTACTGGATCGAATAGACGTTGTCGTAGCCGCCTTCTTCATAAGGGACGCTTGCATCATAAAGGACATATTTCTTGTCCGGATATTGCTGCGCGACCGAGCCTACGGTTTCCGACATCTGATAGGTGCCGCCGATGATCAGGTCCCAGTCCTGTTCGGACGCATCGAGGAAAACCGGCTCCCATTTGGTCGGATCGTCGCCGATTTCCAAAATCTTGGTTTCGACGTCGTCGCCATACTTGTCCTTGATCATCTTCATGCCATTGGCAGCGGAATCGAAGAAGGATTTGTCGCCGAGCGCGCCATTGATGATGAGCAGAATCTTGTCCTGCGCTTGCGCTGCCGTGGTGGCAACAGTGCCCATCGCTGTGGAAGCAGCGAGCGCAAAAGCAAGATGAAACATTCCCCGTCTGGTGGACTTGAACACAACAGAACTCCATTTTTATAACACTATAGAGATGGAATTTCTGCTTTGGGCTTATCGCCTCGTTCTACAGATCCCCCACACTTGCCCGATCAAACGACGGCGCATGGTGCAAGTCAATCTCCAATTTAAGGACCCGCTGTGGACAAGGTAAGGCTATTGCGTCGAAAGCTGTTAAAGCTTTCGATTATTTCACAAATGCCTGGCTTGGATGGCGCAGAGTGGGATCAAAAGGATTGAGTTTCTCGGTAATAATGGCTGCTTCCTTGCGCAAAAGCTCGGTGATCGTGTGCTGACGTTTTTCTGTTAATCGTGAAGCCAAAGTGCCGATACTGAGTGCCGCTACTGCTTCGCCATTGCGATTGAGCACAGGAACGCCGAGGCCTGCCATGCCATCGATCATGTTGAAGTTGAAGGTGGATGCACCGGTTTCGCGCACTTCCGCGATCATGATGCGAAGATCAACTTCGTCAATGGTGGCCTTGTCCAGAATGCGGGGCATGTTGAAGCGAATGATGGCTTCGCGCTCTTCTTCCGGCAGAAAGGACAGAATGGCGAGACTGCCCTGACCGATGCCGAGCGGCACTTTGCCGCCGATATCGCCGGTATAGGAGCGGATCGGAAAAGGACCTTCCACGCGATCAAGACAGACGGCATCGAAATTGCTGCGCACCAGCAAGAAGACCGTATCGTTGAACGTTGTTGAAAGCCTTAAGAGCGATGGGCGCGCAAGGCTCAGAATGCCATCACGCTGACGGGCCTGTGCTGCCATGGCGAAAAAGTCCAGCGACAGGCGATAGGCTTTCTTGTCGGGAAGCTGCTCGACAAGGTCCTCGGCAATCAGCGTCTTCAACAATCGATGTGCCGACGGCTGGCTCAATTCGAGATCCCGCGCCAGATCGATGAGCCGAACGCCGTCTTCCGTGCTTGCCGCCAGACCTTTCAGAATATGAATTGCCTTCACCAGACTTGAGTTAAGCGAGGCACCAGATTTCGTATTCTCTGATATATCATCCATAAAGTTGCTTCCAAATTCTGTATTTTGAAAGAAATATATAATTTATTCCGAAATTGAAAATTATAATTTGTAATCGTTCAAAATTTTCTGCCATTTGAAATCGTCGCCAATGGGAAGGTCAGGCAAGGCATTGAATGGATGCCGAGCGGATCGGCGGTATTTGCTTCAGACTTGGGGAACGCTGCGGCTGCACAAGCGGTCGAACGGTCATGCGTTCAAACAATCAGGTCCGATAAGCGCTCAAATGCGCGATCAAGCCGCTCCCCTCAGCCAGTCCTATGAAGAGGCGACGTGAACCAATATCGCGGCGCTTCCGTTCCCCCACTTTGACTGGCGGAAGTCTTGCCGAGAGGGAGACGCAATGAGCTTTTTGACCCTTTCCAATATTTCCCGTTACTACGGCAAGTTCGCAGCCGTTGATAACTTCAATCTGGAGATTGAAAAGGGAGAGTTCATTTCACTTCTCGGCCCGTCGGGTTGCGGCAAAACCACGACATTGCAGATGATCGCCGGTCTTGTGCCACCATCATCGGGTGCGATTACGCTCGATGGACGCGATATCACCCGGCTGGCTCCTGCCAAGCGTGAATTGGGTGTGGTGTTCCAGAGTTATGCGCTGTTTCCGCATATGACGGTTGCGCAGAATGTCAGCTTCGGTCTGGAAATGCGCAAAGTGCTAAAGGCGGAACGCGAAAAGCGTGTACGCGATGTGCTGGAACTGGTTCGCCTCAGCGCATTGGCCGAGCGCTATCCGCGCGAAATGTCGGGCGGTCAGCGTCAGCGCGTCGCTATTGCGCGCGCGCTGGTCATCAACCCGCCGGTGCTTTTGCTCGATGAACCTCTGTCCAATCTTGATGCGCAGCTGCGTGAAGAAATGCAGTTTGAACTGCGACGCATCCAGCGCACCGTTGGCATTACCACTATCATGGTGACCCACGATCAGGCCGAAGCGCTGTCGATAAGCGACCGCATCGTGGTGATGGAAAAGGGTGTGATTACGCAGGTTGATGCACCTTACAAGCTCTATGAGCACCCGCATAACCACTTTATTTCCAACTTTGTTGGCAAGTCGAACTTCCTGAAGGCGCAGGCCGATGGTGCGACTGTTTCGGTTGCCGAAACCGATATTCGCTTTCCGTCAGCAGACCAGAGCGTTTCGGGTGAAGTTTCGGTATTCATTCGCCCGGAAAAAGTCCATCTCGTTGATGCAGGCGAAGGCCAGATCAGCGGCGAGGTGACAACACGCTACTTCATGGGCAGCCAGTGGCTGCTCGGTGTATCGACCAAGGCTGGTCAGCTTTCCGTGGCTTTGCCAAATCTGGGCAATCCACCGCCTGCGGAAGGCACAACGGTTGGCCTTGCCTGGAACCATGAAGATTGCCGCATCCTGAATGCAGGAGCGAACTGATCATGAGTGCCGTTTCGCAGACAACGACCGGGGAAACAAAAGAGCGGCGGAATTATTTGCCGTTATTCCTGACCGGACCTTCCACCCTTTTGTTCTTCGCGCTGGTGCTTTTGCCCCTGGCGCTGACCGTCATGTTGTCGTTCAACTCGTACAGCTATGACAAGGGCATTCAGGACGTCTTCACCGTCGCCAATTACACGCAGGTGCTTCAGGACCCCTATTACCTGAACATCTTCTGGCGCACATTGCGGCTTGCGCTGATTACCACGGTGATTGCAGTCATTATCGGTGTGCCGGAAGCCTATATTCTCTCGAACATGCGCGCGCCTTGGCGCTCGATCTTCCTGCTGGTCATCATTGGGCCGCTTCTGGTTTCGGTTGTGGTGCGTACATTCGGCTGGAGCATGCTTTTAGGCCGTAACGGTCTCGTCAACAGCACGCTCGAACTGCTGGGCCTGCCCGCAGCGCAGATCCTTTATACCGAAACGGCAATCGTGATTGGTCTTGTGCATATCATGCTTCCATTCATGGTGATCCCGGTCTGGACCGTGCTGCAAAAGCTTGATCCGACGGTTGAAGCTGCGGCGCTGACACTGGGTGCCTCGCGTTTTACAGCACTACGTCGCGTGGTGTTCCCACAGGCCGTTCTTGGCATTTTGTCGGGTAGCCTGATCGTCTTCGCGCTCTCGGCAAGCTCGTTCGCAATCCCCGGTCTGTTGGGTGGTCGCCGTCTCAAGATGGCGGCAACGGTTGTCTATGATGAGTTCCTGATCGAGCTCAACTGGCCGCTTGGTGCTGCCATCGCGATCATCGTTCTCCTCGCCAATCTCATCATCATGATTGCCTATAATCGCATGCTCGAAGGGCAAGCGAGAAAGAAGCTGGGGTAACCGCAATGACAAAGAACGGTCCTTTCGCACTCTTCTTTCACACGCTGGTCGTCATATTCATGCTGGCGCCGATGGTTGTGGTCTGCCTCGTGGCGTTCACGCCGGAAAACACGCTGTCTATGCCTTGGAACGGATTCTCGCTGCGCTGGTTCAAGGCGGTGTTTGCGCATAATGATTTCATGACTTCGTTCTCGAACTCGCTGCAGCTCGCCTTCTTCTCGGCGACGATTTCAACACTGCTTGCTGTTCCTTCCGGCCTTGCAATCGCTCAGTACAAGTTTCGGGGCCGTGATGCGCTCAATGCGTTGTTTCTCTCGCCGCTGATCATCCCGCATCTGGTGCTGGGCGTCGCGTTTTTGCGCCTGTTCTCGCTGATGGGCCTGACCGGCTCGTTCGCATGGCTGGTGGCAACCCACGTGATCGTCGTCACACCTTATGCGTTGCGTCTGATCCTGGCATCGCTGAGCGGTATGGATCGCAATGCGGAAAATGCAGCCCGCACTTTGGGTGCCGGTGAATGGACAGTGTTTCGCCGCGTTACGCTGCCACTTTTGCTGCCGGGATTGTCGGGCGGCTGGTTGCTTGCCTTCATCAATTCGTTCGATGAACTGACTATGTCGATCTTCGTCACCTCGCCGTCAACCGTCACATTGCCGGTACGCATGTATATGTATGCAAGCGAATCCATCGATCCGATGATGGCTGCGGTGTCGGCGCTGATGATCCTGGTTGCGACGGTGACCATGGTGATTATCGACCGCCTGTTTGGTCTCGACCGCGTCCTCGTGGGCAAGGGCTGATAGGGGCGCACATATCATGGCGGTTACAGTTTCGCCTTTAACGGCTCAGTTCCGCAGGCGGTATCGTCTCAATGAACAGCCGGTTGGCTTCCTGCTCGATGGCGTTCCCTTTGAGGGACGCCGTGGAGACACGGTGCTGACAGCTATTCTCTCGGTGCAGGGTAAAGTGCGTCATACAGAATTTACTGGCGAGCCGCGTGCAGGCTTCTGCCTCATTGGTGCGTGTCAGGATTGTCATGTCATGACGGTAGAAGGCAAACGCCTGCGCGCCTGCACAACGCTGCTTGAAGACGGCATGGAATTTGTGACAGGGGCAGCGCTATGACTGTAGCTCTCGCGCCTGTCATTGTTGGGGCTGGCCCGGCGGGCATTCGTGCCGCAGAAATGCTGGTGAAAGCCGGGCATCGTCCGATTGTGCTTGATGAGGGCATGCGTGCTGGTGGACAGATTTACCGTCGTCCACCTTTCGATGACGGGCGCAGCTATAAAGCGCGTTATGGTTCGGAAGCCCATAAGGCTGAGGCGCTTCACAAGACGTTCGATTATTTGCACGAAGCAGTTGATTATCGTCCCGAAACGCTGGTCTGGAACATTTCACGCGACAATGGCAACAGCCTTGATCTCCTGACGGGCGGCGTTCATACGCAACTTCCCTTCAGCCATTTGTTGCTTGCGACGGGGGCTACAGATCGTGTCTTGCCGTTTTCGGGTTGGACCAAGCCGGGTGTCTATACGCTCGGTGCCTCGCAAACGGCGCTGAAAGCACAAGGCTGCACAATCGGCGAGCGCGTTGTCTTCATGGGATCCGGGCCGCTGCTTTATCTCGTTGCGTGGCAATACCACCATGCCGGTGCGAAGGTTGCGGCAGTTCTGGATACCGCTCCCTTCCGTTCGAAATTTCACCTCGCGCATCTGGCCCTGCACGCGCCGCGCATTGTGGCGCTCGGTGCTTATTATGGCTTCCGCCTGATGCTTGGTGGCGTGCCGGTCCATTACAATGTGCGCCCTGAACAAGTGTTGGGCGAGGGCCACGTCGAGGGTATTCGGTATCAAAAGGCTGGCCGCAGGCGGGAAATCGAATGCGATGCACTGGCCTACGGTTTTGCATTGCGTCCCGAGACCCAGCTTGCTGATCTTGCCGGTTGTGAATTTGGCTTTGAAGATCGTGACCGTGCCTGGCTTCCTGTCGCGGACCCGCTTGGCCGGACCAGTCAGGCCGGGGTTTATGTTGCGGGCGATGGTGCAGGCATTGCAGGCGCAGATGCGGCTGAAATTCGTGGGACATTGGCGGCGATTGCCATGATCCGTGATCTTGGTGGCACGGCGGACACGACGCTCGAACGCCGTTTGCTCGGCGAACTTGATGCGATCTATCGTCAACGTCTGATCGTGGAGAAGGTTTTTCCATTTCCGCGCGACTGGTTTGAAACGGTTGGGCAGGATGTAACGCTCTGCCGTTGCGAAGAGATTAAGCTCAGCGAAGCCCGAGCGGTCATCAGTGACGGCAATACAAGCGAGATCAATCGACTGAAAGCGTTGAGCCGTGTGGGTATGGGCCGTTGTCAGGGCCGTATGTGCGCGGCTGCGGCGGTCGAACTTCTGGCAGCAATGCAGGATAAATCTCCATCAGAAGCAGGCCGTATTCGTGCGCAGGCACCGGTCAAACCGATCCCGCTTGGCTTCGGCGCAAAATCTGCGCACGAGGTGCGGTCATGACAAAGCGCCTTCAGGCTGATGCTTTGATTATCGGCGGTGGAATTGTTGGCGGTTCAGCGGCGCTTTTCATGCGCCAAGCCGGGTTGTCGGTTATCCTTCTCGACAAAGGCTTCTGCGGCGCGCAGGCAAGCGGCGTCAATTATGGCGGCGTGCGCAGGCAGGGCCGCGAACCTGAGCAAATCGCCTTGTCGCAGCGCTCGTTTGATCTCTGGGCGCGTCTGCCTGAATTCATTGGCATCGACGGCGAGTATATTCGCAGTGGTCATTTGAAACTTGCACGCACGCCAGAGAGCTTTGCGTCTCTTGAAGCCTATGCGGAACGGGTCAGGCCGCTTGGACTTGAGCTGGAACTGATCGGTGGCAACGCCGTGAAAGAGCGCTTTCCATGGCTGACGGGTGATGTGGCTGGCGCCTCGCTTTGTGCGGAAGACGGTCACGCAAATCCGCGTCTTGTTTCGCCTGCCTTTGCGCGCGCTGCAAAGGCTCTGGGTGCAACGGTACTGGAAAATACGCCTGTCCACGAAGTGCAGACAACAGGTGATGGTTTCGCGGCGCTGGCGGGTGACGGCATCGAAATTCGTGCGGGCATGGTCTTTAATTGCGCAGGTGCCTGGTCGGATCGCTTTGCAGCATCCTTTGGCGAGCCGGTTCCTTTGAAGCGGATTTATCCCTCGATGGTCGTGACGGAGCCGATGCCTTTGCGCTTGCCGATGAGTCTCGGCGAAGAAGGCGGCGGTTTCTATGGTCGTCAGGTCACGCGTGGTAATTATGTGATGGGTGGTGGGCGTGCAACACCGCTTGAAAACCCGGATTTCTCGCGTCCTTCGGTCAATGCTGCATCATCTGTGATGCTGCGTGCCATCGAACTGTTTCCACATCTTCAACATGCACAGGTCATCCGCTTCTGGTCGGGGACGGAAGCAGAGATGCCGGATGATAATCCGGTTATTGGGCCAAGTGGCCGCGTCAAAAACCTCTTTCATGGCTTCGGCTTTAACGGTGCCGGTTTTCAGACCGGACCTGCCGTCGGCGCTGTGCTGTGCGATCTGGCCGTCAAAGGCGAGACAGAAACACCGATCGAGGCTTTCTCGATCAATCGATTTAACCATCCAACCTCAAATCACAAAGGGAACTAGCATGAAAAAGCAACACATGGCTGCAATGTCCGCACTGGCGCTTGGCTTGTCGGCAGCTTTCGTTTCGGGCGCGTCCGCTCAGACTAAGACGCTTTATATTGGCATGAATGGTGGCAATATGGAGCGCGCTTTTACCGAGAACGTGCTGCCGGAATTCGAGAAGGCCAACAATGTGAAGGTCGTTGTCGTGCCGGGTACATCTGCCGATATTCTCGCCAAGGCGACTGCGCAGAAAGACAATCCGCAGATGCACGTTATGCTGCTCGATGATGGTGTGATGGTGCGCGCAATCAATGCAGGCCTTTGCCAGAAAATCTCTGATGATCCGGTTCTCGCCGACATTCAGCCTGCGGCACGTCTCAAGGGCGACATGGCAATCGGCGTCGATATGGGCATGACCGGCATCGCTTATAACAAGAAGCTGTTCGACGAAAAAGGCTGGGCCGCTCCAACCTCATGGATGGATTTCGCCGACGAGAAATACAACAAGGCTGTTGTTTTCCAGTCTGCGTCCGCTTCGACCTTCGGCCTTCATGCATTCCTTATGTTTAACCGTATTCAGGGCGGCGACGACAAGAACCTCGAGCCGGGCTTCGAGAAGTTCCCGGACCTGATCGGCGAGAACGTTCTGGAATTCATCCCGTCATCGGCAAAGATTTCGGAAATGGTTCAGACCGGTGAAGCTGCAATCTTCCCGCTGACACCAACCGGTGTGAACAACCTCAAGGACAAGGGCATTCCGGTTGAATACGCTCAGCCGAAGGAAGGCTCAGTCGTTCTCGCTGTCACCGAATGCGTTCTGGCTGGCAACAACGAACCAGAACTGAGCCAGAAGCTCGCGCATTATCTGCTTTCAGCCGATGCTCAGAGCAAGGCGCTTGATCATGGCAACGTGATCCCGTCGAACCAGAAGGCCAAGGCCGGTTCGCCAGAAGCGCAGGCCAAGCTCGATGCGTTCAACGGTTACATGAAGACAGCCAACACGCTTGATTGGGATGCCGTGAACGAAGGTCGTCAGCAGCTCAACAACCGTTGGAATCGTACGATCGAACAATAATACCAAGGCGCTAGAGCGTTTTCAATTTTCTCCGAACCAGAGAAAACGCTCTAATTATTTGTTTTTGAGCATGTCTTTATCCCATCGTAGCGGGATCAGAAATCAGTCCGGTGGACTGATTTCCCCGCGAAGGCGGTTCTCACTTTTGGGAGACATGCTCTAGAATGCTCACGCATCACGCCTTGAGAATGTTCAAGCGTCGCTCGGGCTTAATCAAAGTCCAATGAGCTTCACTCAATGAACTTTGGTACAAGATCATATGACGAACAAGAAAAAGCCCGCTCCGAGCAATCGGGGCGGGCTTTCTTGTTAAGCTACGCTTTGAGCTTTCTGCTTTCGGGCCGACTGCCAGACCAGCGGGACGAGAATGAGGGCAACAGTCGGGAAGATCAGCCAGTTGATTGTCTCCCAGCCGGATGAATGCAGCAGCGAACCGGCAAAGAAGGAAGCACATGCAACCGTGCCGAAGACGAGAAAATCATTGGCACCCTGCGCCTTGCCGCGTTCTTCCGGCGTATGACATTCCGCGACCATGGCTGTTGCGCCAATGAAGCCAAAATTCCAGCCGACGCCAAGAAGGATCAGCGAAATCCAGAAATGGGTCAGATCAAGGCCGGACAGAGCGACGATTGCAGACAACGCGATAATCAGAAGGCCGACTGCAGTAATACGCTCTTTCCCGAAACGGGTGATGAGCATGCCGGTGAAGAAGCTTGGCCCAAACATGGCCAGCACATGCCACTGAATACCCAGCGCTGCGTGATTGACGGAATGACCGTGGCCAACCATGGCAATCGGCGCTGCAGTCATCACGAAGGTCATCAGGCCATAGGAGACGACACCAGAAGCCACCGCCAGCATGTAACGCGGGCTTAGCAAGATCTCCTTGAGCGGGCGTCCGTTGCTTCCGGTATTGGAAGATTTTGCGGCTTTGGGTGAGCGCAAAAGCATCAAGACAGGTATTGCCATCAGCGCGAGAGCGGCCTGACTCAGAAAGCTGCCAGCATAGGGCGTGTTGGGCAGTGCATCCCGCGTCCAGATGACAAGTTGCGGGCCGATGATGGCTGCGATCAGACCGCCGACCATAACCCAGGAAATGGCGCGGGCCCTGAGCGGTCCTGTTGCGGCATCAGTTGCAGCAAAGCGATAGCTCTGCACGTAAGCGGCATAAAAGCCCGCGATGAAAGTGCCGAAGCAGAAAATGACAAAGGAGGCCGAGAAGATACCGAAAGCGGCGACCAGACCGGCCGTCATGCCAAAGCCAGCGCCGAGCAGATAGCCATTGCGGCGTCCGAAGGACCGCATGACGAAAGCCGCCGGCAGAGTTCCCAGCGCCAGGCCGAGATTGAACAGGCTGACAGGAAGTGTGACCAGCGCCGGATCAGAAGAAAGCTGCTGCCCGACCAATCCACCCAGCGAAATGATGATCGGTGGGCTTGCTGCACCCAGAGCCTGTGCCGCAGTCAGCACGAAAATATTGCGTCTGGCGATTGTCTGGTCGGTCATGTCTGCACTTCTTCAAAGTTGCCTTGATAATCGTGCCGGGCCTATTCAGCTGGCACCTGGAAATGTGTGCAAATCACCGCCATCACCTGCCGCGCTATATCGCTTTCAACGCGATACCAGATCGTTTGCCCGTCGCGACGCCCGGCAATGATGCCATCACGTCGCAGCAAAGCCAGATGCTGCGAGACAGTGGAGGCACGCAAGCCGATCAGTTCGGCAAGCTGCCCCACTGACTTCTCACCACCATGCAACCGGCAGAGGATCATGAGCCGGTGATTGTTGGCGATTGCCTTGAGGAATTCACTTGCCTCGTCGGCCGCAAGATGGGTTTTTACGCCGGGGTCGATTGGGTTAGCTTTATTCATACCTACGTATCTACGAAACTATGAAGATATAGTCAATCTTACTCAAAAAACGGGTATCAGGAAATTTCATTCCGATTTCCGTTTCAAACTGTAAGCGGTGGTGAAAGCGCTTCTGTCTGCAGTAATGATATTGTAGCGTTGGTGCATTGCTGTTTTTGGGTCGGGCTATTTTTTGGGTTGGAGTCGTCGTGCGTATATCGGTCTTGTGGGTTGTGTTTGGAGTTTTATTGTCTGGTCAGGCACATGCAGAAGATGACTGGAAAGCCGTCGAAGTTATAAAACCCTACGCAATTACTGGCCGCACCGGCCCTGAGCTTTATGAATCCATCGGCGAGCGGGGCCCTAAAGCCGGCAAATCCCGCGTGATCGCGCACACGACCTTTGTGTTGACCTGGGACCGCAAGTTCGACAATTCCAACAATGGCTGCACAATTGTTTCGGCCAAACCCAAGCTGAAAATCACCTATACGCTGCCGAAGCCTTCACAGAAGCTGTCCTCCCCGGTGAGAGAGAACTGGGAACGCTTCTATGATGGCATCTACAAGCACGAGCTTGTTCATGGCGACACCGCCAAGGACATGACGCGCGAAATCGTCCGCACAACGGTTGGGCTTTCGATCCCGAATGATCCAAGGTGCCAGAAAATGCGCCGGGAACTGATTAATCGCATTACTGCGCTGGTCGAGGTTCAGCGCCAGCAAGGCCGTGATTTCGACCGTGTTGAAATGGGGTCCGGCGGCAATGTCGAGCAGCTCATTCTGGCGTTGGTCAATGGAGGCTAGAATTTCCAGCAAAAGTGCGTGAGCCTTTTGCGTCGGATAATGCGTTATGAAAAAGATAGAGCGGTTCCCAATTGGAACCGCTCTGGCCCATGCCAGCAATCCGGCATGGGCTTTTGTGTTTAAATGAGTTCGGCGCGTAGCGCTTTCGCTGCCGCCACCATGTTGACGAGGGCGGGGCGCACCTCGTCCCATTTGCGGGTTTTCAAACCGCAATCGGGATTGACCCAGAGCTGTCCATCGGAAAGCTGTTTGCGGGCAAGCGCCAGCAGGTCTGTCATTTCGCTGACTTCCGGCACGCGTGGTGAGTGGATGTCATAAACGCCCGGTCCGATATCATTCGGATATTTGAACGACTTGAACGCATCGAGCAGCTCCATGCGTGAGCGTGAGGTTTCAATCGAAATCACGTCGGCATCCATATGAGCAATGGCGTCGATGATGTCATTGAACTCCGAATAGCACATATGGGTGTGGATTTGTGTTTGGTCGGCCACACCGCTTGAACACAGACGGAAGCTTTCGACAGCCCAATCGAGGTAGGTCGACCAGTCAGCGCGACGCAGCGGCAAGCCTTCGCGCAAGGCAGCCTCGTCGATCTGGATCATGGTTGCACCGGCACCTTCCAGATTGCTCACTTCGTCACGGATGGCGAGCGCGATCTGTCGGCAGGTTGCGGCGCGCGGAATATCATCACGAACAAACGACCAGTTGAGGATCGTCACAGGCCCCGTCAACATGCCCTTCATAGGCTTATCCGTCAGTGACTGCGCGTATTTCCACCAGGCAACTGTCATCGGCTCAGGACGGGAAACGTCACCGAAAATGATCGGAGGGCGGACATAGCGCGAGCCATAACTCTGCACCCAGGCGTATTTTGTGAAAGCGAAGCCCGAGAGCTGCTCGCCAAAATACTGAACCATGTCGTTACGCTCGAACTCGCCATGCACCAGTACATCGAGGCCGATTTCTTCCTGCCAGCGAATGGCGGCTTCAGTTTCGCGCTGGATGAAGCTCTCATACTGCGCATTGCTGATCTCGCCTTTGTTGACCGCTGCGCGTGCTTTGCGCACTTCAGGGGTCTGCGGAAAAGATCCGATTGTCGTGGTGGGGAAAGCGGGCAAGCCGAGCTTGTCGCTTTGAATTTTGCGTCGCTCGGTGAACACGCTGTTGCGCTTCTTTTGAGCTTCCGTGACAGCGGCAACGCGCTGTTCAACAGCCGGACTGTGGACCTTTGGCGATGCGCGGCGGGCTGCAATGGCCTCACTTGCGGCTTTCAGTTCTGAAAGAACCGTGCTTTTGCCTGACGAAAGCGCACGTCCCAGGATAGCAATCTCATCGATCTTTTGTGCTGCAAAAGCGAGCCAGTTTTTAAGTTCTGCATCGAGCCCGGTTTCCAGTTCAAGATCAATCGGTACATGCAGGAGCGAGCAGGATGGGGCAATTTCGATGCGTTCCAGCCCGCGCTTTTCAACGATGGGCTGAATGCGGTCGATGATGGCATTGAGATCGGCGCGCCAGATATTGCGGCCATCAATTACACCGAGAGAAAGATGCTGATCGGGGCGTGCTTTCGCTACAATGTCGTTAAGCTGATCTGCGCCGCGTACCAGATCGACGTGAAGACCCGCGACCGGCAAAGCCAATGCAGTGCCGAGATTGTGGCCCAGCTCACCGAAATAGGTAGCAAGCAGGATTTTCGCGTCGGAAGCAGTGGCAAGACGTTGGTAAGCAAGTTCAAATGCAGCCTGTTCATTTGGGATGAGATCGAGAGCCAGCGCTGGTTCGTCAATCTGCACCCAGTCGGCACCGGCATTTGCAAGTTCACGCAGCAGCTCTTCATAAACAGGCAGCAGCTTTGGCAGCAAGGCTACAGGATTGAAGCCTTCAGCGGTGGATTTAGCCAGCTTCAGGAATGTAACCGGGCCAAGAATAACTGGACGTGTGTGGATACCCAGTGCCTTGGCTTCGAGGAAGTGTTCGACCGGCTTGCGGGCCGAAAGCCTGAACTCCTGATCATCGCTGAGTTCTGGCACCATGTAGTGATAATTGGTGTCGAACCACTTGGTCATTTCAAGCGCAGTCACACCATGAACATGTGCATGTTCCTGGTTTCCACATCCGCAATCGCTGCTTGTTTTGCCTTCGCTGCCACGCGCCATGGCGAAATAAGTCTGGAGCGATACGTCGCCGCTTGACCAGCCGTAACGGGCAGGGATGGCGCCGACCATTACAGCCGTATCAAGCACATGATCGTAAAGAGAGAAGTCGTTGGATGGAATTTTCGTGATGCCGTGATCGCGCTGTTCGGCCCAGTTTGCTGCGCGCAAAGCGCTGGCAATAGTGAGCAGTTCTGCTTCAGACGATTTACCCGCCCAGAAAGCTTCGAGTGCAAATTTCAGTTCGCGATGACGGCCGATGCGCGGCACACCAAGGGTGGCGGTAGCGACGGTGGTTTGTGACATGGCTATATATACCCCGATATAGATGGGGGCGCGGGTTCACAGACGTGCGCGAAAAGGCTGCTTCTGGCAACCAGACCTGCGACACTCCGGGACACCCCGCCCGTGGACGTTGTTTTGTCATGGCAGGTCTCCTGGCTCGCGGGTCAGCGCCTCGATCCGCCTTCCCGAAACTTTCGTTCCAGTGGCATGATGGATTTCAGCTCGCCGCTTACAGTTGCGGGGGCAGCACCGGTTTTGTCTTTAACGCACCGGTTTCCCTCTTAGCTTTCGTCTGAAGGCTGACGGAAGACCATAACGCTCGTTAGTCTGGCGGAAGCCTCGTCGCTTGTCAATATTACATAAAGAAATGTTTATGTGTTTATGTGAAAAAATCGCCTGCAATTATTGCTTAGCCGAAAGTACTAAGGGGATAGAACCAAGACCCGATGGCTTGTTTAAGAGAACTCGAATAAAAACAGATAATTAAGGGGTCAGCGCGTAATCTTCGTGAGCGCCGGAAATATCAATTGATATGGCTCTGCAGGTGGGACTCATGCTAACGGTGCGACTATTGGGCTGGTTTTACGGTCAGATTTCTGAGCTAGATATCTGATTTCACTGATTAAAAAGAGTTGGGTTTAGCCGAATCCTCAACGGCGATTGTTCGCATTCTCGCCTTGAGGGGGCAGGATATATTCGTATGAGTTTCAGATATCCCTGGCAGAGACTGGCTTTGTTACCGCGTGTCGGTAAGCAGATCATACTTCTGTTGAGCGACTGCCTCTTGTTGTTGCTCAGTGCCTATCTCGCCTTTGTTATGCGTCTTGGCTTTGTTTTTGTCCCGACACAGACGCAGATTTTCCTGATCGCTATTGCTCCGGCTCTGGCTATTCCAGTCTTTATTCGTTTTGGTCTTTATCGAGCGATTATCCGCTATCTCGCCGAGCGGGCCATCTGGCCTATTTTTCAGGCAACGGCGATTGCGGCCCTGTTCTGGGTGGCACTGGTCTTTCTTATGGAGTCCTATGGCGGCGCTGGTTTGCCGCGTTCGGTTCCGCTGCTCTACTGGCTTTTGAGTACTGTCCTTATTTCGGCGAGCCGCTTTGGTGCAAAATGGCTTCTACGCAGTGCTGAAACCAGCAAGGTCTATTCAAGTACCGCGCTGATTATTGGTGTGGGCGAACCCGGGCGCCAGCTGGCGACGGCACTGAGAAGCCATAGCGATACGCATGTGATCGGTTTCGTGGACCCGACGGGCCAGCTCAGCGGAATGGATATTATCGGGCTTCGCGTTTACGATGTATCTCAGATCCCCAACCTGATCGAAAACTTTGGAATTCGTCAGGTCGTCATTTCTGAGCCGGAACTGGATCAGAAGCAGCGACAGGAGTTGGCGCGTCTGCTTGGCCGTCTCCCGGTCAGTACGCGTATTCTGCCCCCAATCGCTGATCTGACTGCGGGCAAATATCTTGTCAGCGCTCTGCGCAATGTCGAGATTGACGATTTGCTTGGGCGCTCGCCTGTACCGCCTGATGTTGATCTCCTCCGTGAAGTTGTCGAAGGCCGACGCATTATGGTGACGGGCGCTGGCGGGTCGATAGGCAGTCAGCTTTGCCGCACAATTGCACAGTGGAATCCCAGCTGTATCGTTCTTTTTGAATCGAGCGAGTTCGCGCTCTATCAGATTGAGCGCCAGTTACGACAGATCGCGCCATGCGATGTCATTCCGGTACTCGGCACAGTCGCGAACCAGCATTGCGTCGAAAAAGCAATCCGCGCTCATGCTGTTGATACGGTCTATCATTGTGCAGCTTATAAGCATGTGCCGCTTGTTGAGCAGAATCCGCTTGTCGGTATCAGCAACAATGTGTTTGGAACTCTGAACGTTGCAGCGGCAGCGCTTGCGACCGATGTCGAACGAATGGTGCTGATTTCATCCGACAAGGCCGTGCGACCAACGAATATCATGGGCGCGACAAAGCGCTGGGCAGAACTTGTCGTTTATTACTACGGAACACTCGCTGAAAAGGCGGGGCACCATAAATTGTTCTATTCCGTCCGCTTCGGCAATGTTCTGGGCTCCAACGGTTCGGTGGTTCCGCTTTTCCGCGAACAGATTGCCAATGGTGGACCGGTTACGCTCACACACGAAGACATGACGCGTTATTTCATGTCAATCAAGGAAGCTGCCGAGCTCATCGTGCAGTCCGGTGCCATTGCCAAATCCGGCGATACGGTGCTTCTCGAAATGGGTGATCCAGTCAAGGTTCGTGATCTGGCCGAGAATATGATCCTGCTTGCGGGACTGACGGTGCGTAGCGCCGACAATCCCGACGGCGATATTGCGATTGAGGTGACGGGCATTCGCGAAGGTGAGAAGATGTATGAAGAGCTTTTCTACGATCCGTCTCAGGCTCAGACGACGCGCCACCCCAAAATTATGCGTGCACCAAAGGGTCAGAAGGTTGCTGTGGACGTCCCTAAAAGCCTTGATACTCTTCGGGCTGCGATGGAGACAGAAGATGCCAACGCTGCCCGCAAGGTTCTGTTTGACGTCATAATTTCCTGAAGCGTCCGCGGAAATCGAGCAGCAGCAAAAGCACTGCGACCGCGGCGATGAGCACGAATATAATCTGCGAAAGCATATGGTCGAAAACCATAATCGCTGCCGCACATGCTGTCAGAATGATATTGAGCAGTGCAACGTGGCTCACCACCTTCCACACGCTCCACCCGGCTCGTTTGGCGACCTGATAGGCGTGTTTTGAATGAGCTTTCAGGATATTATCGCCTGCCAGACCGCGTAAGATGATCGTCGTGCCGGCATCAAGCACGTAATAGAGCGGCAGAATAAGCGCGACCGCTATATGCGTTTCCCGTGCCAAAAGTAGAAGCGCGGTTCCAGCAAGCAGCCCCAGCGGAAAGCTGCCGGAATCGCCCAAAAAAACGCTTGCGGGTGGACGGTTGTAAAAAGCAAACCCGAGAAGCCCGCCCGCCGTGATTGCAGCGATCGTGCCGCTTTCAACGCCTGCGAGCTGAAACGCTGCCAGCAGTGCGACTCCAGCCATGGGCACGCCAATGCCTGCGACAGTCATGCAATCCAGGCCATCCATGAAGTTTGTGACATTGATTGCAGCGACAAGCGTGATGACGATCAGCGGGATCTCAGCCCAATGAGGCAAAAGCTCTGGCAATAGTCGGAAATCGGGGCCGAGCCCATAAATCACGAGGCATGCGGCCACAAACTGCGAGCCAAAGCGCGTTGTGACGGAAAGCTCGAAACGATCATCCAGACCTCCGATAACCCAGAGCAATAAACAGGCACCGCTTAGACAGAGGACCAGATCAATAGTCAGTCCAAGATCTGTGCCGAACATTAAAAGCGAGACAATAATCGCCGGTATGAGCGCAAGGCCGCCGATTTGCCTGGCGGCGACGCTATGATTGGAACGCGCATTGAATTTTGCCGCAAGAAAGCTTGCTGGCAGACGCGCGGATAAAACATAAAGCCCGACGCCGCAAAGAATGACGCTTGCAAGAAAGGAGACTAGCAACAAGATCATTGCAACAACCAATAAAAAATGACTCTATCATCGAATTACCAGCTTTGGATGCGAAGGCAAATCCCTGTGCTTGGCTGATTTGCGTTACTGATCATACTCTGACGAAATTCTTTATCCCCAGTCCTTGTTAAGCTTTTCAGATTTCGTCGATAGGCGATTGCACTTGGCGCGGGGAGCGGCTATAAGCCCGCCCAATCGATCGCATAGATCTGATTTGTTGGGGCGTAGCCAAGCGGTAAGGCACCGGTTTTTGGTACCGGCATCCCCTGGTTCGAATCCAGGCGCCCCAGCCATGAATTAAGAGCAACATCAGCGGCCTATTGATTTTGTTCAAATTTCCCTCTGGCTGGGAATCCTCATTATTTTCATATTCGCCGGATGCGCACTTAACTGTGGCACAGAGCAATCACACATGCCGATTCTTGTGAATTTCGGTTTCGTGTCAGCTCCAGACCGCGGATATGACATGACAGTCAGACATCAGGTTCAGAATCATCAGCGGCGCGGAAATATTTTCTATTGGCGTCCCGTCTCCCCCGCTCAGTGCATCGGCGGCAGGAACTTTGGGCGGCACAGACTACTCTCCATGGCAAAAGCATAGGAGCCATTGAATCATTACCGGCAAACGAAGCCACGGCCTTCCTTAAGTCACCAACAAAATTGCAAGCTTTTCACCGGTCTCCGTACGAAACCTTGCAAATATCAATACTTAAATCTGAGAAGGTGATATTAAATATCAAAGGGTTGGCCATTGTTCACCGACGACTACATATCTTGAACCGCCTCATCTTGGGCGGTTTGAAAATGGGCCTTAATAAAAATTTTCAAAGGATGCTTGGTCGTTTTTTATCGAATGTTAGCGGAATATGGCCCCAAAAGAGCCTTATTGAATGGTAACGACGGAGTTGACTTAGGAGAGCTGTTTCTTCAATTACGCTATAACGCATTGATAAGAAAATTATTCGAGAAAGTGGCAGTCGTGACAAATAGAAGATTGGCCCGGATAAAATCATGAGTACCGACATTTCTACAGCAAATGTGACCCATGAGGTTGTAATCCCCGAGCCTACAAAGGGAGTGAAGGTCGCTCTTCGTGATATCTCGGAAGCTCTGTCAAAATATCGATTAGCTTTGATTTTCGGATGGCAGGATGTTGCGCAGCGCTATCGTCGCTCCCGCGTCGGTGCATTCTGGCTTACTTTAAATATGGCTGTGTTTATTGGCGCGCTTGGCTTGATTTTTGGAACGCTTTTTCAAAGCGAGATGCGTGAGTTCCTGCCGTATCTTTGTGCTGGTGTTATTACTTGGGGCTTTATCTCGACGTGTTTGAATGAGGGGTGTACAACATTTACGTCTTCGGATGGAATAATCCTGCAAGTTAGAATGCCATTGTTTACACATATTATGCGCGCGGTGTGGAGAAATGTAATAATATTTGCCCATAATATTGTTATTTTTCCTATTCTACTTCTTATTTTGGGCAGGATGATCAGTTTAAATGCGCTCTGGGCGATTCCTGGTTTTCTTCTATTGTGTCTGAACCTATCTTGGATGATGCTCATTCTAGCAATTTTATGCGCTAGATTTCGGGATATGACCCAAGTGGTAACAAATATTCTTCAAGTGCTGTTCTACGCTACGCCCATCATGTGGATGGTTAAGATTCTGCCTGATCACGTCTCCCGAGCATTCATTGAGTTAAATCCATTTTATCACTTTATAGAACTTGTAAGGGCTCCACTATTCGGCTCTCCGCCATCCTTGCTTGATTGGGCCTTTGGTTTTGCATGCGCGATAATTGGTTGGGGTGTCGCAATCATATTTTTCGGGCGCTATCGTTGGCGCGTAGCGTATTGGTTGTAGAAAATGAGTTTAATTCAACTTCAGAATGTTAGCGTCGAGTTTCCGATTTATAACTCGACAAGCCGTTCGCTCAAAAACAGGGTTCTCAGCATAGCAACGGGTGGAAAAATCGAAAGGCGCAGTGATCGTCTGGTGATTGTGCGTGGACTCGATGATGTTTCCATGACTTTCAGGGATGGAGATCGGGTTGGCCTGATTGGCCATAATGGATCTGGGAAAACCACTCTACTTCGTGTGTTGTCGGGCATTTATACGCCGACACATGGAAGCTCAGTCATCAATGGTAATTGCGTATCATTGATCAATATCAATCTGGGCATAGACCCAGATGCGACAGGTAAAGAGAATATTCGTCTGCGTTCCGCAATGATGGGTATGCCGCCTGAGGAAATTGCTGATAAGTTTGATCAAATCGCTGAGTTTTCGGGTCTTGGAGAATTCTTGGATGTTCCGTTCCGCACTTACTCGTCTGGTATGCAGTTACGGCTGGCATTTGCGACTTCAACGGCTGTTCGGCCTGAAATTCTGATAATGGATGAATGGCTTTCAACCGGCGACGAGGATTTTAAGGAACGTGCAAACATCCGTATGCGTGAACTTGTCGACTCCACGAAAATACTCGTTCTCGCGAGTCATTCAAAGGATCTGATGAAGAAGAATTGCAACAGAATAATCTGGCTTGAACACGGACGAGTTAAAATGGATGGCTCTCCAGATGAGGTTTTGACAACTTACTTCGGCGAATGACAAGTTTGCATCTGCGCTTTTAGAAGTCAAAAACGCGTTGTAATTGGGTTAAGCACAATACGCTATTCTTATCGTGTCTCTTATAAGCCGAAAATTTCTTTGGCTTTTGAAAATCAGTAGCCAAGCCACTTTCATATCAATGGCTTACCGGGGCAATTGTTAACGCTAGATAGTTCCCGCATGCGAGTTTTCTGTTTTCCATTACAAGGTATTGTACAAATCATGCCAACATTCGGTAGCCGTTTCAGACAGTTGACTAATGCGCTGCGCTATCTTACACGCGGAGACTTATCAGGGCTTTTGAACCGCCTGAAATGGTATGGTCGGGAATATTCTCATGTGAAATTGCGTCAACGCCTCGCAAATGGAAACGGCGTTGTGTGGGGAATTCTTTGCACTCCGCACACCGTCTTTATAGCACGCACAATATCTGATCGTTTGGCGTTCCACGGGATCGAGAGTGAAATCGTAACTGGCTCGATGAAGAGTTTCGATCATGATTTTTATATCGTACTATGCGCACAGATGTTCGGGCGACTTCCGCCAGCAAATAAACGTGTCATATTTCAGCTCGAGCAATCGGTGAGTTCGAGATGGTTCACACCGAAATATATCAAAATTCTCACTGATTCATTGGGAGTACTTGATTATTCTTTAACGAACATTGATTTTCTGGACAAGAATGGACTGAAGTATCCAAAAGTACATTATCTGCCTATCGGTGCTTCGCTGGAAGGAGCCCTTGAAGGGAATGCAAAGCCCAAAAAATATGATTTTGTATTTTATGGCGATAGTTCAAGCAGCGAAAGACGACGTAGATTTCTTGAGAAACTTCAGGAGAAATATAGCGTAAAAATATGCAACGATTTGTTTGGAAGTGAACTTTACGCTATTATACAGGAATCAAAAGTTGTTATAAATATTCACTACTATGAAGGTGCATTGTTAGAAATGCCTCGGATATGCGAGTGTATTTCCTTAGGTATCCCTGTTCTTTCCGAAGGTACGGCTGATCAGGATGAATATCCTGAACTTGAAGGGGCCGTAAAATTCTTCGATGAGGGGTCTATCGATAGCATGATGGCCTCTGCTTTGAATATGCTGAACAACTTGGAGACTATAAGCAAAACTCTTGAAACGGCTGTTTCAGTTAGTGCCGCACGGTTCAATTTTATGATGGACCGCTTTCTGGTGGCGATTGGAGTTGTTCCAGCCAATGTTATTCTCGAACACCCAATATATGTGGCCCGAGAAAGTGACTTTTTCGCTCTTTCATTGCCCGAAACGATACAACGGCGGAGAAACATAGCCCAGTCTCTGCCGGATAGTTGTGAATTATTTGATGGCATTCGACATAATTTGGGCTGGGTCGGCTGTGGGGGCAGTTTTAATGCCTTATCGCGCTATGCGATTGCGAACGAAGTGGACAGGTTGACCGTTATTGAAGATGACGTGGAACTACCCGAGAATTTCACTGCCATCCTTCATGAGATTAATGAATATCTCGATATGCGTAAATCGAATTGGGATATATTTTCAGGCCTGATGGCAGATGTTCATTCCAGTGCGAAGGTTATCTCTGTCGAACAATTTGGCGAGCGAACCTATGTCACTATAGACAAGATGACTAGCACGGTATTCAATATATATAATGAAAGTTCTTTGAAACTATTGTCACGATGGGATCCGCTTAATTTTGATGCTGTCACGAATACAATCGACAGGTATCTGGAGCGTCAGGAAAATCTTCGGGTCGTTGTTGCCTTACCGTTTATTGCTGGCCATAAGGAGGATGCGACATCAACGCTGTGGGGCTTCGAGAACGAGCGTTATACCCCAATGATCGTAGATGCACAGCGAAAGATTGAATCGCTGGTTCAAGAGTGGCGGCGTTCTCATCCTCAGATAAATTATGATTAACGAGTTGAATTATATATCGAAATCGCACACGTCTGTTCCAAAGAATGCTCTTTTGTCGCGTTTGACAGATAAAGGCCTATCAATTACTCCAAACTTAGAGTCATGGAGATGAAGGTTTTGTCCAATCAAAGAGTATTGGTGCTGGGTGGTGGCGGATTTGTGGGTACGCACCTATGCAATCGACTATTATTGGCTGGTTACAACGTACGCGCGTTCGGAAGAAAAGAACCAGACTCATTGCACAACGATATTGAGTTCCTGAGCGGGGATTTCTCTGATATAGATCAAGTAAGACATGCTCTTGTCGGACAGGATTATGTTTATCATTTAATTCATGGTACAAGCCCACCAAAAGTTAACTCTGATATCACTGGCGACATTATAAGAACTATTAATCCAACACTTTCATTGCTTTCTCAATGCGCAGAATATGAAGTAAAGAAAGTTATATTTGTTAGCTCTGGTGGTACGGTGTATGGCAATAATGGGATGATTGCTTCAAGAGAAAGCGACCCGACAATGCCAATAAGCGCATATGGGGCGCACAAACTTCTTATCGAAAACTATCTCAGAGTGTTTTCCTCTACTAAGAAGCTCGACTATCTAATTTTTCGTTTGTCAAATCCTTACGGACCGCTGCAATCTGTAAACAAAGGGGTCGGGCTAATAGCCGCTGTAATCGATGCCATAAGAAATGATCGCGCCGTCGACATATATGGTGACGGTGAAACGCAGAGGGACTACATTTACATTGGGGATGCCGTTCGGGCAATGGAGGCGGCCATATCCTATGAAGGAACTCATAAGATTTTCAATATAGGTAGCGGAGAAGGGAAAAGCGTTAATGAAATTATTTCCCTTATCGAACAAACAATGGGTGTAAAAGCAAAGAAAAACGCCCTGCCAGGGAGAAGTTTCGATGTTAGAAAAAGTGTTCTCGATATATCGTTAATAAGGAATGAACTCGATTGGCATCCGAATGTTGATCTGAGCGACGGCATAAATCTTACTGTTAATAGTTTATAGGATTCCATTGTGAGTTCGGATAATTTTTTGATGCCTACACCCGCAGAAGTTGATCAAAGGCCTTACGACAATATCAACAT
The DNA here is from genome assembly GCF_029909885.1 of Ochrobactrum sp. AN78. Lineage (NCBI taxonomy): Bacteria > Pseudomonadati > Pseudomonadota > Alphaproteobacteria > Hyphomicrobiales > Brucellaceae > Ochrobactrum > Ochrobactrum sp. AN78. The sequence goes on along the minus strand of NZ_JASAMU010000004.1, from coordinate 285,579 downwards.
CGCACATCAGTATATATCAACTCCACAATGGAACTTTGGGGTAAACGCCCAAGCTCGCGTGCTGAACGATATTTTCAATGATGGTTTAACTTCGGATATTGTTTGGCAACCAGATACATACCATTCCGCAAAGCAGTATACCGATGTTTCCGGGGTGAAGCGTATAATTGACATTGGTTGTGGCAGCGCTCTTAAGCTCAAGAGTCTATTTTCGGAAAGCGATTTCGAGGTTGTAGCTGTTGATTTTGCTGGCTCCTTGATCGCAGCCAAGGAGAACTATCCAGCTGCAACGCATGTCGAGTGCGATCTAACATCGTGGAATGAAGTACTGGCAGTGGCCGAAAAATTTCGGGACGGCGTCCCGACTGTAATTTTGTGCGCCGATGTAATCGAACATATACCTGATCCTAGGCCATTGTTGGCATTCATTCGATTATTATTGGCGGGGTCGGTCGACAATCGATGCTTCCTGTCTACGCCAGATCGCTCCAGGTTGGGGTATCACAGTCTAACAAGCAGGCCAGCTAACCCAGCCCATATTCGTGAGTGGACGAACGGAGAACTTAGAAACCTCTTGATGGCATCAGGATTCCACGTGGTGCAGATCGGTAATATCCGTGCGAATATACACGACGAGCTTGCTAGTACCATATTGGCGGAATGTTCATTCGATGCTGCGTCATATGAAGAGGTATTATCGCGCTACGGGATGTCCCAGAATGTATCTTCTATAATGATGACGACGGAATATCCTGGATTAGTTGCGAGCGGTGGCATTGGCACTTTTGTAGCAGACTGGCACCGTTCCATTGACGGCTCTGCAGTGCTTGCTGCATTCGATTTTGATAAGAAGAAGAAGGCTGCCAACGACGTTATTTTCAGCCCATCAGATATAATAGATGTATCGAAAATTGGTGATATTGGAATTGCCGACGTATTGCTCCAAGCTGTCACTCAATTGCTTTTTATGTGTCCTGATCTTAAGGAAGTTCATTTCCAAGAGTATTTGGGTATCGGAACTCGTATTGCTCAGGCTAAGAGAACGGGAGTTCTTCCTGATACACTTACAATCGTTGTTCATTGTCATGGCAACCAGCATTATCTTGAAAATGCTAACCAATCTTGGTCAGGCGCCGATGCACAAGTATGCGCGGTAAAAGAAAAGATTTGTATAGAGCTTAGCGATCTAGTCGTTTTCCCGTCGGTTTTTCTGCGCAATCTTTACATTCAAGCAGGCATTCGAATTGATAATGATAGGGTTTTAATGTGCCCTTATCGATACGCGAACGTTACTGCCGATAACTTGAGATTCTCCAATATTAGACGCGTCGTTTTCATTGGGAAATTCATGCCGATGAAAGGTTTCGACCTCTTTTGTGAATCTTTTAACGAGAGTTTTTGTAAAGAGCTTCAAGCAAAAGGAATTGAGGAGGTCACGCTTATTGGCCGCGGCCCTAATGGAGGGTATGTCAACGAGGCGGCAATCAAACGTCATTTCAAATTGACGGTGTACACCGAGTTTGATCTTGCGAAACTTGTTTCGTACATAAGGGAGCAACGATCCGATAGCTTATTTGTGGAGCCATATCGGGGCGATAATTTTCCGCTCGCAGTCTATGATGTTGTCGGTAATGGCGGCTTGCTCCTGACTGGGAACGCAGGAGGCATCCCTGAAATGTTCCAAGTTGAAGCTTGGCGGGAATGCTTAGCGGACCTTTCCATCGAATCGCTCCGTCACAAAATTCGCGAACTGGTCGATTGGGATAATGAGAAAAAGAACCGTATCGTCGATGAACTTATCGACGATTTGCGAAGGACTAATATTAAGGCGGAAAATATTAAGTATGAAAAGGTCGATAGAAAAGAAGTAGAGCTTCTTAGTTCGACAGTGATGATCCCATTCTATAACACTGATATTTCTGAGTTTACTGACTTGCTGAAATCGTTAAACCAGCAGGCTCTTCGACCAACTGAAATTATCATCGTAAACGATGCTTCTGATTATAAGAGCCGGATCGAGATGGCAGAAGCGGCTCAAAAGCACCTCGATGTACCGTTCAGGATTATTGATCATGCGTACAATTGCGGACTGGCCGGTGCAAGAAATACAGCGTTATCTGCCTGCACGACGGACTTGATACTAAACGCTGATTCGGACGATATTCCACTAAATGACTGGGTTAAGACAATAGTCATTGCGTTGAGCCGTGACTCAACTGCGGCTGCGGCGGTGCCATATTTGACCGCGTTTGATGCTGGTACGAACTTCAATCAATACTATCCGATGGGACAATATACATACCGCCCGCTTGGAGATGGGTTCGTTACCTCTCAAGCCCAAAATGACTTGGGTCATGCAAACTCTGGATACAGGGTTTCTCATGCGAAAGGTATGGGAGGATGGAATGCCGCGTCCAAAGCAAAGTATGAAGACTGGGCATTCTATCTCAACGTCATAGCCAATGGCCTTCGCATCGCGATTATCCCGACGGTAACTTGTCTCTACCGTGTACGGAAAAATTCGATGGCGAGGACGTATTCTGAGTGGCCGGGTCAAGTTCGGCTTTATCAGACAACGAATGGTTTATCTAGATTCGAGACGCTTCAACTACAGCGCTTGTCCCGCATGGCTTCCGGCACTGGCGGAATTATCGAACTGCAGAGGCGATTGAGTGCATTAGAGAACCGAAAAGTTATCAGAATAACGAATGCAGTTTCTGCGCGATTAGAACGAATGCCGGTTGTTTATTCTGCTGTTCGTAAAATGGCCCGGTTCTCTTGGAATTTCGCCAATCGCATGAGACGAGCGCTGCGGTCTTAACCGCAGCGTTACGTATTCATCATCACGTCAACCCAGAAAGCGCTCCATTGCTTTATCAATGGAAGCGATGTTTTTGTGTGGGTTCTGGTTGAGGTTGACGTGCTGCATTGACGAAACTATGGCTGCCGCCAGCGATTGTTTCGCTTCTTTTGATCGTTCTGAGGACGGGTGCTTAACAATTTCTATAAGGCTATCAAAGAAACCGTAGTTTACGTGATAGTTGTCCGGTAAAGTAAGTGCAGGCACAGAGAGGGTGTGGGGCACACCTCCGTTAACCCATTCGTCGGCTGTAATTGTCGGTATTGATGAGAAATTCTTGAATGGAAACGATGCTAGTCTGATTACATCGCTAGAAATATAATCTTCCTCGACTGGAAGTCGAACGACTGGGGTGCTGGCGATCAGCGCATCCAAAATTAAAGTTGAATGAGTAGTGATAACGCCGTCGACGGCCTTTACAAGGCGCATGAGTGGCCAATCTATGGAGGTTAAAAGAATATCATCAACTAGAATGGCGTTTTCCGCCTCAGTGGATGCAATAAAATCATAAATAGAGTTATCGTCTGGATGTGGTTTGATAAAGAAAAGATGATCTTTATTGTTTTTCAATATTCGAGAAATCCAAGAGTAGGTATCGTCAGATCCGTAACGATGGACTGACCAGTGAAGATTCAGAGCAATCAGAATATGCCTCTTGTACCGGCGGGTCCATTCACCAAAACGGTGTGGTATTGCATTGATCGCTTGCTGTAATTGAGCATCAAGGAATTTGGGTGAACCGAGCACCTCTATTGTGTGGCAATGAGCACTGGAAAGGGCCGACCTCATCGCGTCTTCTGCACCTTCATCCCAAACACCAATAACTTCTGATGATGGCGACAATACCGACGCTATAGTCATCCCGTGCTGAAGTGAAACAGTATGAAACCCAGCGTCACGCGCCTTACTCATTGTTATCGAGTTGAGTTGGTGAGTAATGCTGTGGTTCCCTTCTGTTGCAGTCATCCAAAGCCGGGAGGCATTAGAAGATGGCGTCATCAATGCGGCGGCGTCGTCAACCGTGCGAAGAGTTGTGTACTCAATTCCTTTCTGTGTCAGAAATCCTCGAATGACGTTTTGATAGGATTCACTTATGCAATCACTACGAAGTGTCACCCGCAGCCTATCGGAAGGCCAAACGTCCATAATGCTACGTAAAAAGGACCAATCCTGGACGAAGTGAACAGAATAGGTTAACTCTGGGTACACACGTTCAAGGGATCGCTTATGCCAACGATAAGCAATATCTAGATATTCTGCGACCTTTTCTCGTAAATCCACGATAGAGGGCGATTGAACACCGTTATTGCGAACGACAAGATAGTGTTGATGGTTTTTGATATCGCGAAAGGCGTTTATTCTCTGCCAATGAGCAACAGAGATAATATCAGCACCCGTTCCGGTGTATCGTGTGTTTCTAATGAGGTCATCGAAATAGGTATCAGAATAAACTTCGTAGTCCGCGAGTTTGAAAAGTGCTTTCCAGGTTTCAATCGGTAGAACGCTCGAATGAAAACTGTTCGATCGCGAACTGGGTCTGGTACTAATCGAAATGACGAGAGCCTTGCCGATGATTGGTTTCAAATTGAGAAGAAAGTCGGCAAGATGCTCGTTATCAATGTGCTCTGCAACGTCTAGGCAGGTAGATATCCAGGAGTCTCCCAGGTTCTCGTTGATGAATGGTTGGATATCATTTGTCTCATCCACTTCGTAATGCGATAGATCAAACTTTTTACAAAAATCTTCAGGGTTGTCGTAGTAGTCTAGTGATGCAGCTTTGCCGCCGAAACCGCGCCATATACGAGACAGTGTTCCGTTACCCCCTCCTATATCTAAAAGACTTTCTACACCTATCTCACCAGCTAGTTTTTGAAGCAAAAGAGGGAATCGTTCAACATCGTATGATGTTGAGCCTGATTGGTGAGCATAATAATTCTGAGCGTACAGCTTTTCGTAATTGGTTACGCTGGCGGTCGCGTGACGAACCAAGAATAACGGGTTTGGATTGTGATCGACGTCCGAAGTGAAACCAGAAGACATTAACGATTTGAATTTATTCAGTATAGACTTCATGATCTTAGAATCCATCCTCCACTAATTCTCAAATATCAAACAACAACTGGTGTACAAACAAAACAGTTTAATGAGTCGGGCTATCTTTCGTCCAAAGATATACGCGCAGCATTTCGATTTCGCTATTCTTTCCGCTCTAAATTCAAATGATCTTTATCATGGCAACGCTGTCGCCGGTGTGTCACTTCTGTTCGACTCCCATTGACCGAACGGATGTTTGGAAAGCGTCACCGAATCTCGTAACCCTTCCAACAAAAACGGGAAAGATCACCAAAAGAGACGGTAAATTCTAATTCCTCGCGGCCTCAGGCTAGGACTCAGTATAAGAGGAGTATGTTCGTAGTCTACTGATAATTAGAACAATTTGAGTCCATGGGTCCCATAAAAGGTCATCGCTGACTGGGTAAAAACCCGTATATGCCAAAATCCTTTCTTCGAAGCATGTCCACCTGCATGGACCACTCTTATTGTGGGCACATATGCTGTATCAGTAATTTTACGCGATCTTAAAGAAAGATCAAAATCCTCAAAATATAAGAAGAATTTATCACTGAATCCGCCTGTATCTCTTAAAGTAGTGCTTCTAAAAAACATGAAACACCCGCTCACGATGGGCGGGTTCCAAAAGACTGCGTTCTGCGTTTCAGCCTGCAATTCATATCGCGCTAATCGTGCTGAGAAAAGCGAGCGAACTATCTTGGGTGCAAAGCCTCTTATGATTAAGTCAAAGATAGCTGGGTAGCGTTTACATAGATATTGTCGTTGCTCATTCGGCCAAGCGGCATAAGGGCTCAATAGTCCACAATTTTCATTGGTTCTCATAAATGCAAGTGCATTTATCAGCGCATCAGGATCGAGTTGGATATCTGGATTGAGAATGAGATGAAATTCACCCATCGGCTGCATTGCGAGGTTATGAGCCCGGCCAAAGCCGATATTTCCTTGACCTTCAATTAGTTTAACTGGCAATTGTGGATAGTAACGCAGCAGAAAAGAGGCGACTTCTTTACTAGAGGAGTTATCCACAATTGTGATTGCGAAAGATCTGGGCGCGAACGTCTTCAGTGCAATTTTCAGGCTGTCCAGTGTTTTTTTGAGTTCATCAAAGTCAGGATTAAATGTAACGATTGAAATCGTTAGCAATGGCTGCTTATTGGTTTGAGGATCAGCAGCTGAAACACTATTGGTCATTCTTTGAATTCTCGGTTCGCTAGGTAGCTCCGGCTGTCGTCAAATCGAAGCCATCATCTTAGGCATATTATGTGCTTATATGAACGAAACGAAAGAAGTAAGATGATAGGAAGTGAAAACGCATGAAGGGAATTATTCTGGCTGGCGGCAGCGGTACGAGACTGTACCCTTTAACAATCGCAGTCTCAAAGCAAATTCTGCCGATATATGATAAGCCGATGATCTATTATCCGCTTAGCGTCCTTATGCTAGCTGGAATTCGCGAAATCCTAGTCATCTCGACACCACACGATCTGCCACTTTTTCAAAAACTGCTTGGTGACGGTTCTGATTTCGGTATCAATTTTTCTTACGCTGAGCAGGCATATCCTAACGGTCTGGCTGAAGCCTTTATCATTGGTCGAGACTTCATCGGCGGCGACAGCGTAGCCATGATCCTTGGTGATAATATCTACTTTGGTGATGGTCTTTCGAAACTGTCACAACTCTCTTCTCAGCCAATGAAGGGCGGGACTGTTTTTGCTTATCGTGTCGATGATCCACAGCGTTATGGTGTTGTCGAATTTGATAGCAAAACCGGAAAAGCTGTTTCCATTGAAGAAAAGCCTGAGAAGCCCAAATCTCACTGGGCTGTCACAGGTCTTTATTTTTATGACAATCAAGTGGTTGATATCGCACATTCTATCAAGCCGTCCGCGCGCGGAGAGCTAGAGATTACCACAGTCAATAATGTCTATCTCGAACGAGGTGAGTTAAACGTTCAGCGTTTCGGACGCGGGTATGCTTGGTTGGATACAGGTACACACGACAGCCTTCACGAGGCGTCATCCTTCGTTCAGACTATCGAAAAGCGACAGGGTATTAAAATAGCTTGTCCAGAGGAGATCGGTTTGGATAAGGGGTGGCTGAGTAGTGAAACCGTGCTGGAGCGTGCATCCAAGCTGGGCAAAACTGAATATGCAGCTTACCTGCGTCGACGTGTTGATGAATTAGGGAAAGATTAATGCAAATTCGCCCTTTAGGTTTAGATGGGGTTTTTGAGATAATTCCGCGAAAGTTCGGTGATGATCGTGGTTTTTTTTCCGAAACCTACAAGATCGAGGCGCTGCGTACCCGTGGTATTGATCTTAATTTTGTTCAGGATAACCATTCGTATTCTGCAGCAAAGGGCGTTGTGCGCGGTCTTCATTATCAATTGCCACCATTTGCTCAGGATAAACTACTGCGCGTTATTCGCGGTTCAATTCTGGATGTTGCAGTTGATATCCGCAAAAGCTCATCAACTTTTGGCAAGTGGGTAGCACAGGAAGTTTCAGCCGAGAAGTGGAACCAAATTCTGGTGCCGAAGGGTTTCGCGCACGGCTTCATCACGCTCGTTGAGAATACCGAAGTGATTTACAAAGTGACGGATTATTACTCTCCGGAGCATGACCGCTCAATCCGGTTTGATGATCCCGCAATAGGCATCAATTGGCCTATTCCAGCAACTGGTGTGCAATTGTCCGATAAGGATGAGAAAGCCCCGCTGCTTGCCAACTCAGACGTTTTTGATTGAGGAATAATATGAACATTCTTGTTACGGGTGGTGCCGGTTTCATTGGTTCTGCGGTGTGTCGCTATCTGGCCGCTGATCCCAAGGTCAACGTCATCAATCTCGATAAGCTGACCTATGCGGGCAATCTGGCCTCACTGCGCCAGATTGAAAACCATCCGAATTACAGCTTTCTTCAGGCTGATATCTGCGATGACACTGGCGTTCTTGAAGCCTTGCGTGCCAACGAAATCGACGTCGTCATGCATCTGGCTGCGGAAAGCCATGTCGACCGTTCAATCGATGGTCCTGGCGCGTTCATTGAAACGAATATTGTCGGCACGTTCCGCCTGCTCAATGCGGCGCTCGCCTATTGGCGGGAACTGCCTGAGCCGCGCAGATCGGCTTTCCGTTTTCATCACATTTCAACGGATGAAGTGTTTGGCGATCTGCCTTTCGATAGCGGTATCTTCACGGAAGAAACACCATATCAGCCATCATCGCCTTATTCGGCGTCGAAAGCAGCATCCGATCATCTGGTGCGTGCCTGGCATGAGACCTATGGGCTGCCGGTCGTGCTGTCCAATTGCTCGAACAATTATGGGCCGTTCCATTTCCCAGAAAAGCTGATCCCATTGGTCATTCTCAACGCGCTCGATGAGAAGCCTCTGCCAGTTTATGGTGCAGGAGCGAATGTGCGTGACTGGCTCTATGTTGAGGATCACGCACGTGCGTTGGCATTGGTCGCGACCACGGGCAAATTGGGTGAAAGCTACAATATTGGCGGGCGTGCGGAGCGCACCAATCTGAATGTAGTGGAAACGATCTGCGCGATTCTCAACAAGAAGCGTCCGCGCGCAAACGGCAAGAGTTACGCCGATCTGATCACATTTGTGACGGATCGGCCTGGACATGACCGCCGCTATGCAATTGACGCTTCAAAGATTGAACGTGAATTGGGCTGGAAGCCACAGGAAACCTTCGAGACAGGGCTTGAAAAGACCATTCAATGGTATCTCGATAATGGTTGGTGGTGGGAGCCGATCCGCAGTGGCAATTACGCGGGTGAACGGCTCGGTAGCGCGGTGGCAAAAGAGACCAAGGCATGAAAATCGTTGTCACCGGGCGAGAGGGACAGCTTGTCCAGAGCCTTTTGGAAAGGGCAGCGCAACAACCCAATCTGCAAGTGATTGCACTGGGTCGCCCGGAACTGGATTTGACGAAGCCCGAAACCGTGCGCAGTGCCATTGAGGCGCTCAAGCCCGACCTCGTTGTCTCCGCTGCCGCCTACACGGCAGTGGATCTGGCTGAGGATGAGCCTGAATTAGCCTTTGCGGTGAATGCAACTGGCGCGCAAGCAGTTGCCGAAGCGGCAAAGGCCTGCGGTGCTCCTGTCGTTCACTTGTCGACGGATTATGTTTTTTCGGGTGATACCAGCAAACCATATGTCGAAACGGATATCACTGGACCTCGCAGCGTCTATGGAAGCTCCAAGCTTGAAGGTGAGCGTCGGGTAGCGCAAGCCAATCCAAAACACATCATTCTAAGAACGGCGTGGGTCTATAGCCCCTTCGGCAAGAATTTCGTCAAGACGATGCTGAAGCTGGCGGAGACGCGCGACGCTATTTCCGTTGTTTCTGACCAATGGGGCAATCCAACCAGTGCACTCAATATCGCAGATGCGATTATTAAGGTGGCAGATCATTTAACGGCAACGCCCAACTTTTCCGCCTATGGCGTTTACCACTTGGCGGGTACGGGTGACACGAACTGGAGCGGCTTTGCGCGCGCCATATTTAGTGAGAGTGCCGAACTTGGCGGACCGACGACGACTGTTACAGATATTGCAACAGCTGATTATCCGACCAAAGCCGTGCGTCCTGCCAACTCACGCCTGTCGACTGCGAAATTCCAGGAAATCTTCAACTGGTCTGCGCCTCATTGCCACTCCTCACTGCGGAATGTTGTGGCTAGACTAGTATAATATCATATCGCCAATTTGTCCGTTTTCGGTCCCGGTCTCATTTCGATAAGCTGCTATAACTTTGACAGATCGAGGTTATCGGCTCTACATCGTCGCTTTACTTTTAAAGGACTACCTGGGTCTCAAAACTTGATGATGCCTAAGACGCCCTGATTGCAACGGTTTTTGTTTTCCACTATCCCAACTATTAAATACGACTAGACCGGAGCACCCTATGTGTGGAATTATCGGCATTATTGGCAATAACGAGGTCGCACCGCGTCTGGTTGATGCGCTGAAGCGCCTTGAATATCGCGGTTATGATTCTGCCGGCATTGCCACGCTCCAGAATGGTAAGCTCGATCGCCGTCGTGCGGAAGGCAAGCTCGTCAATCTCGAAAATCGCCTTACGGGCGAGCCACTTCCCGGGGTAATCGGCATTGGCCACACGCGTTGGGCCACCCATGGCAAGCCCGTTGAGCGCAACGCGCATCCGCACATCACCGCACGTCTGGCTGTGGTGCATAACGGCATTATCGAAAACTTTGCTGAACTGCGTACCATGCTTGAAGCCGAAGGGCGCAAATTCGAGACCGAGACTGATACCGAAGCTGTCGCGCACCTCGTGACGCGCGAGCTGGAAAAGGGCAAGTCGCCGGTTGAAGCCGTGCGTGACAGCTTGCCATTGTTGCAGGGTGCTTTTGCACTTGCTTTCCTGTTTGAAGGCGATGAAGAAACTCTGATCGGTGCGCGTCAGGGACCGCCGCTGGCTGTCGGATACGGCGAGGGTGAAATGTTCCTTGGTTCCGACGCCATCGCGTTGTCACCATTTACTGACACAATTGCTTATCTGGAAGATGGCGATTGGGCTGTGCTGACACGCAAGAGTGTAACCGTCTATGACGAAACCAATGCCGAGGTCGAGCGCGAGGTCCAAAAATCACAGACTGCAAATATGTTGGTGTCGAAGGGAAATCATCGCCACTTCATGCAGAAGGAGATGTTCGAGCAGCCGGAAGTTATTTCCCATACGCTTGCAAACTATCTCGATTTCACCACCGGAAAAGTGCGTGAAGAAGCAGTCGGCATTGATTTCAGCAAGGTTGATCGTCTGACCATTTCTGCCTGTGGCACCGCTTTTTATGCAGCCTCAGTTGGCAAATACTGGTTCGAGCAGATTGCGCGTTTGCCGGTCGACAGCGATATTGCATCGGAATTCCGTTATCGCGAAATGCCGCTTTCAAAGGATTCGCTGGCGATGTTCGTTTCGCAATCCGGTGAAACGGCTGATACTCTGGCTTCGCTGCGCTATTGCAAGCAACAGGGCTTGAAAATCGCCTCTGTGGTCAATGTGACCGGCTCGACTATTGCGCGAGAATCGGATGCTGTGTTTCCCACGCTTGCCGGTCCTGAAATCGGTGTTGCTTCGACCAAGGCATTCACCTGTCAGCTCTCGACCATGGCGTCACTTGCAATTGCTGCCGCAAAGGCGCGCGGGGTGATTGACGACAAACGCGAGCAGGAGCTGGTGCGCCAGCTTTCCGAAGCGCCGCGTTTCATCAATCAGGTGTTGAAGCTTGAAGACCAGATTGCGGCAGTTTGTCATGAGCTGGCCAAAGTCAATCATGTGCTTTACCTCGGTCGCGGCACGTCCTTCCCACTGGCGATGGAAGGTGCGCTGAAGCTCAAGGAAATTTCCTATATTCATGCTGAAGGCTATGCGGCTGGTGAGCTGAAGCACGGACCGATTGCGCTGATCGATGAAACCATGCCGGTAATCGTCATTGCACCGTCGGATCGTCTCTATGAGAAGACTGTATCCAACATGCAGGAAGTGGCAGCTCGCGGCGGTCGTATTATTCTGATTACTGATAAGAAGGGTGCAGCGGCAGCAAGTCTTGATACGATGGCAACCATCGTTCTGCCTGACGTGCCAGAATTTATCACGCCGCTGGTCTATGCTCTGCCGATCCAGATGCTGGCTTATCACACCGCAATTCTTATGGGTACTGACGTCGATCAGCCGCGTAATCTCGCGAAGTCGGTGACGGTTGAATAGCAACCAATCTGATCGCATTAGTGATCGAACAGTTATGGAATACCCGGCATCGCTCAAGGGGCGTTGCCGAGTTTTTCGCTCGTGCAGGGAAAATTTCCGCCTGTGCATGGGTAACACCCCCATATGTAACGGAGCTCAGCAGTAGAATTTACGCAGCCTGTTTCAGTTTCTGTACGGGTGTGCTGCCGCCGATGCCCATATTGGGCCGCTCGTTGTTGTACGTCCAGAGTATCCTTCTTGTTCAAGCCATTCATGGAGGACAGTCGGTTATAGCCTTTGATTGAAGTTGAACGGTGCCCTCCAGATGGAATGGTTGCGGTGATTGAGAACCCAGACCGGACAGGTGATGGTTAATGGGTTGCAATTGTAAAAATCTTATAAGTTAAACGCTATTCGGCTGTGGATCGGATCTGATCAAAAACTTGCCGCGCGAATTCAAATTGCCGTGCTGTTCCGCGCCCCATTGAATTTTTCCCCAACGTTTCCGTGAGAATGCCGCGCTGAACGAGCAGATCCATGGTCTCAATCACTCCGCCGCGCGTCATCCCGGTAATTTTTATTACGGAGGCGAGCGTTAAGGGCTCATGAGCCTGATGCATCATGTAGAGCACGTTCAGCAACCCAATCTGCTTGATGCGTGATTGCGGCGTCTCGTCTTCGAGTGGCTTTTCCAGGATTTCCCGCAGGCCAAAATGCGCGAGAGCCTGATTTTGCCACCGTTCACTTAAATTGCTTGCCATTCTTTTAACTATCTATTATTTGCATAGTATGACGTTGAGGCACACCGACTTCCGATAACGTGCCCAACAAAAAATCGGAGGATGGGAGGCATGAACAGCTTTCTCTTTCGCAGTGCAGTGGCAAGTTTCGGGTTCGTGTCATCATATCTCAGTTTTGGTCAAAGCGCTCATGCTGACGACTGGGGCTGCCAGGTTATCCTGTGCTTATCCAATCCCGGTGGGCCGATGCAGTATGGAGCATGTCGCCCGCCGGTGCAAAAACTATGGCGTTGGCTGGCCAGAGGCAAGTCGTTTCCCACCTGTAGCGGAGTCGGGTTTCAAAGTTCGCGCCCGCATTATGAACCTCTTTATTGCAATGACGGGTACAGCCTGACCGTTACCTATTCAGATAGGGCGCGTGAAGCATCCTGTGTTTCCACTTCCAGGCAGATTGTGAACAAAAGCCTGTGCAGGCATGATCGCGATTGGCCAAGGAGCAGCAATGAACAAATCACGGCTGCACAATGGCGATCTGAAAACGGACAGCTGCAGTGTACGGGCTACGTAACAGCGCGCCCGCTTGTGCGCGAACAGCCGAACTATATCGATGTGACGATTGACGGCGTTGGCAAGCAACGGGTGTGGTTTTGATGATGCCAATTCCTTTTGTCGATCTTGCCCAGAGCTGCGCGCCGATGATGGCTTCTGAAACACTGGCTGGCATTGTCAGTCTGGAAAGCGGCTTTGCACCATTCAATATTCGCATCAACAGTGGTCCTCCATTAATGGAGCAGCCGGCATCGAAAGCCGAGGCGATAGAAATCGCCACAACACTGGCCGCCGACCATCAGGATATCCAGCTTGGTCTTGGCGGGATCCGCATCGATGATTTGCTGAAACTCAAGCTCTCAGTTTCTGACGCGTTCGATCCATGCGCCAATCTCCAGGCCACAGCGACCTTGCTTGAGGACTATTATCGGTTTGCCATCAGGATCGGTGACGACAAGTCGATGGCTGGGAAGGTCATGCTGCAGTCGTTCTACGGTCGTGGCGATCCTTCCATCGGTGCACTGGTCAAATATGACAGCCAGGTCCGGCGCGAAATCCAACGATTGAAGCCAACAATAGCCAAATTGACTGTTGGCGTCTCTCAGTATGGTCGTGATCAGATGCAAACTGCGGTCACGCCGAACGTCGTCGCGAATGTTGTGGCTGAGAATTCCAAGGAGGAGGACGCCTCCGACGAGGCTGTACCTTTGTGGGATGTGTTCAGCAGCCGGCGACGGTCTTCGATCCTGGTTTTCCAGAATAAGAATGGAGCAGAATGAAATGAACTATCGTTCTCGTATGCGTTCAGTTGCAGCTTCCGCAACAATGTCATTCATTGTGGTGGCAGCCTTCGTTGAACCCGCCTTTGCTCAAGCTGCCGGCATTGAATCGATCCTTCAAAATGTTGTCGATATGCTGACGGGCAATATTTTCAGGCTGATAGCGACGATAGCAGTGATCATAATCGCGATCGCCTGGATGTTTGGATATATGGACCTGCGGCGCGCCGGTTACTGGATCGTCGGTATCGGGGTGATTGCAGGCTCCTCTGAACTCGTCAACACAATCGTCGGGAGCTGACCGGATGATGACGGCAGGGTCTCCGCTTGCAGAGGACACGTTGTTTATTGCCTGTACCCGGCCTGCAATGTTTGCAGGCGTCACGATGGAGGCGATGGGGATCAATGTCATTGCGACGACGATCTTCTACCTCGCAGCAGGTTCAGTCGCCTATGCGCTTGTCGGCATCGTGTTTCACTTCATCTTCCGCGCGCTCGTCAAGCATGACCACAACATGTTTCGCATCGTGCTTGCATGGGTAGAGACACGCGGGCGATCCCGAAACACGTCCCATTGGGGCGGCAGCTCGATCTCTCCGATGAAGCTGTCGCGTCGGTTTGATGAAAGGGATCTTGGTTTTGCCTAGCGTTGCAACGTTGAAATCCCGGGAGCTTGGCCCGGAGACCTTCATCCCCTATCTGCGCCACGTTGACGAGAATATGATTGCGCTGGAGTCACGAGCGCTGATGGTGATCATTGCACTCGACGGCGTTTCGTTCGAGACCGCAGATCTCCTGGATATCAATGCCCTGCATCGTGATCTCAATACGCTTCACAGGAACATTGCTGATGAGCGGCTTGCGCTCTGGACGCATTTGATCCGTCGACGCGACAACAGCTATCCCGACGGAACCTTTAAAGCGCCGTTTTCAGCCCAACTCAACGAAAAATATCGCGACCGCATGATACGCGAGGATCTGTTCCGCAATGATCTCTATCTCGCAATCGTATGGTCGCCACCGCGCGATCCTGCAGAAAAGGCGGCAAAGCTGCTGTCACATCTCCGGCGTACCCGACGGGCAGGTATAGAACTCGATGAGGAGGCAATAAAGCAGCTCCGCGACAAGGTTATCGACATTACGGCGGGCCTGAAGCGGTTCGAGCCGCGGGTCCTCTCGCTCTACGAACAGGATGATCTGCTATTTTCTGAGCCGAGCGAAGTTTTACACCAGCTCGTCGGCGGACGATCGGAACCGGTTCCGCTCACCGAGGGGCGTATTGCATCTGCGATCTATTCCGATCGTATCATCGTCGGTCGCGAGACAATAGAAATTCGGCATGAGGCTGAGAGCCGTTTTGCGGGAATGCTGAGTTTCAAGGAATATCCCGCCACGACCAGACCCGGCATGCTGGATGGTGTTCTAACGAGCCCTTTTGAACTGATCCTCTCACAGTCCTTTTCCTTTGTCTCAAAGGCTGATGCCCGGACCATCATGGGCCGCAAGCAAAACCAAATGCTGAGCAGCGGAGATAAGGCAGCTTCGCAGATCGAAGAACTCGATGACGCGATGGACGATCTGGAATCGAACCGGTTCGTTCTTGGTGAACATCATCTGTCCCTTGCAGTCTTCGCTCCAACAGTGAAAAATCTGACTGATCATCTTGCCAAGGCACGCGCCAGTCTGACCAATGGCGGTGCTGTCGTAGCGCGTGAGGATCTCGGGCTGGAAGCTGCCTGGTGGGCGCAGCTTCCAGGAAATTTCAGATATCGAGCTCGGTCCGGTGCCATTACCTCACGCAATTTTGCAGCGTTCTCGCCGTTCCATTCTTATCCGGTCGGTCAGAAAGACGGCAATAAATGGGGCGCTGCAGTAGCCCTTTTGAAAGCTGCATCCGGCTCTCCCTACTATTTCAATTTCCATGACAGTGATCTTGGAAACACGTTCATTTGCGGCCCGTCTGGTGCCGGCAAGACCGTGCTTTTGAATTTCATGCTTTCGCAACTCGAAAAACATGATCCGCATGTTGTGTTTTTTGACAAAGACCGCGGCGCCGACCTTTATGTGCGCGCGGCAGGCGGCGTCTATCATTCGCTTAGGAATGGCAAGCCGACCGGCTGTGCGCCGCTGAAAGCGCTCGATCTGACACCGGAAAACAAGATCTTCCTGGCGAACTGGGTTGGGAAGCTCGTCGGATCGGGGACACGGGAATTATCTGTCACCGAATTGCGCGATATCGCTGCTGCAATTGACGGACTTGCCGATTTGTCCGTGGAACAACGCACGATCGGTGCGCTTCGGACTTTTCTTGACAATACGAACCCCGAAGGGATCGCAGCCCGGTTGCGCCGATGGGAGCGGGGAGGCCCGCTTGGCTGGGTCTTTGACAATCCAAGCGAGGATATCGGTTTGGGGGAGTTCGGTGTTGGCGGAAACATGGTCGGTTACGACATGACCGATTTTCTGGATAATGAGGAAATCCGCACACCCCTGATGGCCTATCTGTTCCACCGCGTCGAGCAGCTGATTGATGGTCGGCGCATCATCATCGTCATCGATGAATTCTGGAAAGCGTTGCAGGATGAGGATTTTCGGGATCTGGCGCAAAACAAACTGAAGACAATCCGCAAGCAAAATGGCCTGATGCTGTTTGCAACGCAAAGCCCGCGCGACGCAATCAATTCGCCGATCGCCCACACCATCATCGAACAATGCCCCACGCAAATCTTTTTGCCAAATTCGCGGGGCAGCCATGCGGATTATGTCGACGGATTTAAGCTGACAGAGCGTGAATATGAACTGATCGCGCGCGAACTTTCCGTCGAAAGCCGACGTTTTGTCCTGAAACAGGGGCACAAAAGCGTCGTGGCGGAGCTAAACCTCCATGGCTTTGACGACGAGCTCGCCATTCTTTCCGGACGCATCGCCAGTGTCGAACTTGCAGATAGCATCCGCGCGGAAGTTGGCGACAGGCTAGATGATTGGCTTCCGGTTTTCCAGCAACGAAGGAGTGCAAGCTGATGGCGGTAAACCGACCATGTGGAGCAGTAGTTGCTACCGCGATGATCTTCTCACTCAAGGCAGCTGGTGCGCAGGGGATTCCCGTCGTCGACCAGACCTCTATTCTAAAACAGATAGAGAGCATCACTCAGCTGAAATCCCAACTCGATGCGCTTCATCAGCAGATTGATCAGGCACAGCAACTTTATAGCTCGCTCAACAAGCTGACTGATATGGCGGATGTCGCCAATGTCTTGAACGATCCGGAGATACGAAAGGCACTGCCTTCAGATTTCGTTTCCATTGAAGGTCTGTTCAAAGGCTATGGATCAGGCAGCATCGGGCAATCCGCATCAAAATTTCTCGAAAGCAATTCTAGCTATCAAACGGGCGCTGATGATTTTTATGCGAAAGAGCTATCGCGTATCCAGAACAAGAATGCTGGTCAGATGAGCCTCGGTCAGCAGATCTATGATGCTGCAACGAAACGTATCGACGGTATTGACGAATTGCGTGAGAAAATCTCATCGACAGGTGACGCCAAAGGTATCGCTGACCTGCAAGCCCGGCTTCAGGCGGAACAGGCTTTTCTCCAGACGGATGTCCTGCGGATGGAGGGGCTGCAAATGGTGCAGCGCGCGCAAACTGAGGTCGATGAACAGCGCAAGGCGGAAGACTGGCGCCAGCGCATGGACAGTATGAAGGCGGCGCTGAAATGAGGGCGCTTGTTACCATGACAGTGCTTGGCCTTCTTGCCGGTTGTTCCGATGATATTGGCCCGACCTATACCGTCGAAGAGCTCATCCGAGATGAAAGTTTGCTGAGCCGTATTCTCACCGAATGCCGTAACAATCCAGGCGATCTCAGTGCCACAAGCAATTGTGTGAATGCACAAGCTGCGGATGGCAGGCTGCGGCTCCAGAATATGCGCGAAGCGCTCAGGAACTGATGCCATGTACCAGGTATTCGACTTCATCGACAGTCAGTTCCAGCGACCATTGGAGACGTTCGTTTCCGATGGTACATCAAACATTGCCGAATGGGTGACGGGCCCGCTCACTGCTGCAGTAACCCTCTATATCGTGCTTTATGGCTATCTGGTGCTGCGTGGTTCGGTTAGTGATCCGATCGTCGAATTTGTCTTCCGGGCCATCAAACTCGCGATCATCGTAATGCTGGTCAGAAATGCAGGCGAATATCAGACCTATGTCACGAACATCTTTTTCAATGTGCTGCCGCATGAAATCGCGCAGGCACTGAATTCTGGCGCATCACCAAGCGCCAGCACCTTTGACAGCCTTCTCGACAAGGGCCAGGCATCAGCAACAGATATCTGGTCACGCGCCGCCTGGCCGATCGATATCGTCACCGGTGTTGCCGGGATGATGGTGATTGCGGTGAGTTTCCTTGTCGCCGGCATCGGCTATGTGGTGTCACTATATGCGCGTCTTGCGCTTGCCATTGTGCTGGCGATTGGTCCGATCTTTGTCGCACTTGCCATGTTCCAATCGACCCGACGTTTTACCGAGGCCTGGATCGGACAACTTGCCAATTTCGTTATCCTGCAGGTCCTTGTTGTTGCGGTGGGTTCGCTGCTGATCTCGTGTATTGATTCAACCTTCACGACAATTGATGGCTATTCCGATGTCCTCATGCGCCCGATTGCACTTTGCGCCATCGGAATTGCCGCACTTTACGTCTTTTATCAGCTCCCCGGCATTGCATCGGCACTTGCTTCCGGAGGAGCGTCGCTTGCCTACGGATACAGCACGGCGCGTGATGCGCATGAAGGCATGCTTGCGCGTGGCACCGGGAGCACAGGACGTCTTGTTATGCGCACCGCTCGTCTGGTCGGGCGAACGGTTGGCTCCAGAGAAACGGGGGCATGACGCAAGCCCGTTCCACATTCTTGGCTCGATAACGCTCTCTTAAAATCAGAAAGGGTCCTCCCCAATGATCAGGCTTTCCCTGTTGCTTGCGATTGTGCTCATTTTGAGTGGCTGCGCTTCGCTGAGCTATCCCTTGCCGAAGTGTAATGGCTATTCCCGCCGTCCGCTCAATAGCTCGATGTGGCAATGGGAAGGCAAACGAAACCTGAAATCGCAGCAATCTAACGCGGGGTCGTCGGTTCCGGTCACGCCTTATATGGAGCATTCGAAGGGAGCCGCTGCCTTCGACCACCTCGACATTGACGGCTCCTATGGTCCTTGCGCGGAGTGAAGTCATGGTCTCAACAGATAATCTCAAGAGCTATTTTGAAAAGGCGCGCCGTTTCGACCAGGACCGGTTGATCCAAATTGAGCGATCGAACCGTATTGCCTGGTCGATTGCGATTGCCGCAAGCCTTGTTGCTGCCGTTTCGGTCTTTGCGATTGCCGGACTGACGCCGCTCAAGACCGTGGAACCCTTTGTTGTCCGGGTCGATAATTCAACCGGTATTGTCGATGTGGTTTCCGCACTGACATCGACGGCTGGCACCTATGATGAAGCGGTGACCAAATATTTTGCTGCAAAATATGTTCGTGCCCGCGAGGGATATGTCTGGAGCGAGGCGCAAGAGAATTTCAGGACGATTGCACTTTTGTCAGTGCAGGCTGAGCAGGATCGTTTTGCGGGCCATTATCGCGGCAGCAATCCTGAATCGCCGCAGGTCACTTATGGTCGCGCGGCGACAGCGAAGATCAGCATTGCCTCTATATCGCTGATCAACCAGAACGTCGTGTCTGTCCGTTATATGCGCACCGTGACCCGCGGCGATGACGTTCGCATGACCCATTGGGTTGCGACGCTCACTTTTTCCTACGCCAACGCGCCGATGACTTCGACAGACCGGCTGGTCAATCCGCTTGGTTTTGTGGTCAGCGAATATCGCTCCGATCGGGAGGCAATCGATTGATACGAAAAATCCTCATTTTCACAGCTCTCACTGTCGGAACCATTTCCAGCGCGCATGCGCTCGATATTCCACGCGGGGGCCCACAAGATAGTCGCGTTCGCTTCGTCAATTACCAGCCCTATAACATCACGAAGATTGTCGGCTCGCTGCGTTCTTCCGTGCAGGTGGAATTTGCAGCCGACGAGGAGATCGCGCATGTAGCACTCGGCAACAGCATGGCCTGGGAAGTTGCTCCTGCTGGCAATATCCTGTTTTTAAAGCCGCGCGAAAAGCAGCCGCTTACGAATATTTCCGTTGTGACGACAAGGCGTGATGGTTCGACGCGCAGCTATCAGATGGAACTGACCGTGCGCCACGGACCTGTGGAAGCTGGTCAAAACACTTACTTCTATGTGAAGTTCCGATATCCCGGCGATGAAGCAGAGGCCCGACGCCTACAGGCTCAATCTCGCGCCCGCGAAGCGCAGGCGAAGGCCGCCGACGATGTTCTGGCGCTTCATGAGGCTTATGGTCCGCGCAACTGGCACTATTCAGCGCAAGGCGCTCCGGCGCTTGAACCGCAGAGCGTCTATGACAATGGCAAGATCACGACCTTTGTCTTTGTCGGCAATCAGGAAATGCCCGCAATCTATATGGAAAATTTTGATGGTTCGGAAAGCCTGGTGCCGAAATCTGTCGATGGCAATCTGGTCATGGTCCACGCGATCAGCCGCAAGTTTATTCTGCGCCGGGGCAAGGATGTCATTTGCGTTTTCAACGAAGCTTATAACCGCGTAGGCATCAATCCCGATACCAGTACGACGTCGCCCTCGGTCGAACGCGTCGTGAAAACTGATCAAGCAATGCAATAGGGGAGGGATATAGTCATGGCACAGGAAGAAGAAACCCATATTCCCGGTGAACGCGCCGAGACGACTGTCGGTCGGCGCATAGACAATAATCCGGTTCTCAAACGCGGCGCGGTCGCGCTCGCTGTCGTGGCGTTTGTGGGCTTTGCCATCTGGTCAACCTCGGGAAAGAAGTACAATGATGAGCAGACACGACCTAAGCGCATTGTCATTCGCCAGACCAATGATTTTGAACCGGTAAAGGAAAAGGCGGATCCGGTTGTGTCGGTTCCAGAGACAAAGGTGGCGCTGCCCACACCTGCGCTTCAGCCTGTTGCACCAGAAAAGGACGAATTGCTTGATTCCGCGCGGCGCGCACCAGTCATTGCCTATAGCCGGGGACAGAATAGTGCGCCGTCACGACAGGCAGCCAGTAATCAATCTGAATTGATAGATAGCAACTTTGTACCACTTACCAGCGACATGTCAGGTCAGAACCAGGCAAATAGTGATCGGCAACGCTTCGATGGTCTCGTGCGGCCGACGAAGCTTGAAGGCTCGCGTGCCGGTACGCTGGGCAATCGTGATTTCATTGTCGCGATGGGTACTTCCATTCCTTGCGTGCTGGAAACGGCGCTGGCCTCTGATCAGCCAGGTTTTACGAGCTGTGTGATCAATCGCGATGTTCTTTCCGATAATGGCCGGGTTGTTCTGATGGAAAAGGGGACGCAGGTTGTTGGGGAATATCGTGGCGGCCTTCAGCGCGGCCAAAAGAGGCTGTTCGTGCTATGGAACAGGGCAAAAACACCCAAAGGCGTGATTGTCACGCTCGCCTCTCCCGCAACGGATCTGCTCGGTCGTGCCGGCGTTGACGGCCATGTCGACACGCATTGGTGGGAGCGGTTTGGAAGTGCGCTGCTTTTGTCCATCGTCGGCGATGCAACGAGCTATGCCAACAGCCGTTTGCAGGACAGTGATGTTGATGCGCAAAAGACCGCGAGTGCTGGCCAGCAGGCGGCGGCAATTGCCGTGGAGCAGTCGATTAACATTCCCCCGACCTTGAACAAACACCAGGGAGAACTCGTCTCGATCTTCGTGGCTCGTGATCTCGACTTCTCTAGCGTCTACCGTCTGCGTGTAACCGAACCGAGGAACCGCATCTTCGACAGGGCGGTGCAGGGTGACTTTATTCCGGATTCGACGATCGTGACGAAGTAGGAGTGCTTGATGACGGAGGAAACCGATGCTGTCGTCGTTCGCGAACTGTTATCGCCACTTGCGATCTTCCTTGCAGACAAATCGCTCTATGAGGTGATTATCAATCGGCCCGGTGAGATACTTACCGAAGGACCAAATGGGTGGCAGGTCCATGATGCCCCGGACCTGACATTCGAAAAGCTGATGCGCCTTGCGCGGGCCGTTGCGACCTTTTCCAACCAGTCCATTGATGAAAAACGCCCCATTCTTTCGGCAACACTTCCAGACGACGAGCGCATTCAGATCGTCATACCTCCGGCCACTACCAATAGCACCGTCAGTATCACAATCCGCAAACCATCATCGGTGGATCTGGCGCTAACAGACCTTGAGGAAAAGGGATTCTTTTGTGAAGCGAGGCGCACTGGCGTCACATCATCCACACAGGATATGAAACTGGTTGAGCTATATCATGACGGCGCCTACATGCAGTTCCTGCGAGAGGCAGTCATTGCACGAAAGAATATCGTCATCTCAGGGGCGACGGGTTCTGCCAAAACCACGCTTTCCAAAGCTCTCATCAAGCATATTCCCCAAAATGAACGGGTAATCTCCATTGAGGACACGCCGGAACTGGTTATCCCACAGCCCAATCATGTGCGGCTTTACTATTCCAAGGGTGGTCAGGGTCTTTCGGGCGCGGGGCCGCGCGAACTTCTGGAATCGTGCCTGCGCATGCGACCAGATCGCATCCTTTTGCAGGAGCTTCGTGACGGAACCGCCTTTTACTACATTCGAAACGTCAATTCCGGGCATCCCGGTTCGATAACCACCGTTCACGCCGGATCGGCAGAATTGGCCTTCGAGCAGCTGGCAACACTGGTGAAGGAATCGGAAGCAGGACGTGACCTTGAACGTTCAGACGTGCTTTCCTCGTTGCGGATTGCCATCGATATCGTCGTGCAATGCAAACGCATCGATGGAACATTCAGAGCGACTGAAATCTATTATCAGGACGCAGTTCCGGGAGAACGGATTGTGCAAAGATCGCGATCTGCCTGCGACATGAACGGCGTTACTAAGCGCTACATTCACGTTGGCAAGTGATGACGTCCCGACTACACTTCATTTGCGAGCCCACGATGCAGAACGGGTGTCGAGGAGGGCTATACACCTGACGCTGCCTGCAACGAATGGACGGTGAAATGCTGGCCGGATGTGGGCAAAGCGCCCAGTCGTGGCCCGGCAAGCGCGAGGTTGCGAATTGGGTGGCCAGAAATGATTAGCCGCTTCATCGGGTACTCCACACCATTCCCGTTTTATGTCGCTCGTATAGACGAGGGTCAGCTTTTGCGGCCAACCCCTGACGGGGTAAGACTCGCCCGCATTTTTTGCAAAATTCGATTTAGTTTTCCCATGCGAGGCAGGCATTTTCACCTGCAGGCGGGCAAAAGTGCGCCATCACTTAAATATGGCAAATAGAATTTTGCAAAAAATGCGGGTGAGCTGACCGCAGCAGATCCATCGTCTCTTCGTGCGCCATCGGGAATGGTCCCGAGCAACCGAAGGAAACAGAACCGTGGCCACCACAATCGCAACCCTGACGCAGAAGACTGACGGTACTTTCGAGGGCGTCTTCGCCACCATCCGGGTCAATGCCCCGATCGCCATCGTCCCGAACGCTACCAAGGTCAGTGAAGAAGCCCCCGATTTCCTGGTTATTCATCGCCTAAGCGGTTTCGAGATTGGCGCAGGATGGAACCGTATCGCCCGTCAGACCGGTGAAGAGTACGTCTCCATAAAGCTGGAAGCTCCGGAAATTGGCGTGCTCTGCGGCAACCTCGCGCAAGCCCCGGGCGGTGATCCGGATAGGAAAGTCATCCTCTGGAATAACCAGAACTGAACCACGAATGGAGCCGGCCCCGAATTTCGGGGCCGACTTTACCAGGCCAGATCCCACGTTGCCAGGCTTCGCTTTGTTTTGTGCGAATACTGGAGCGAAAGCAGACATCGAACCTGCAACCTGCTCCTCACTGCCTGTAACAAGAATTAAGGAGAGCCTCAGGGACCTTGTCTTTCATCCCTGCATTCGTTTCGCCCGTAAAGCTCAAGAAACAGTGACATGACGTTCTCGTCGAGTTCGGATTGGTGCATCTTTGGCTGTTCGTTTGAGCCGATATGGAATGCTATTTTGGGTGTTCATTCTGATTGCGGAAGGCTTTGTTGGCAACTTGACTGGTATTTGAAGTTCGCTGATTGGTTCGCGCTGCCCGGTGCTGAATCCTGCAGCATTCAGTTGCTGCCCTCCGCTGCGCTCACAATATTCAGTGACTTTTATGTTTCCCCGCATTGACGAACCGGTTGACTTCTGCGGCCTCGTCCATTTCCTTTCGCCGGAAATAGATCGCACGACCGCACCGGATCGGACTGTGTCCTTGTACAATGATGATCTGCTCGTCTTTGCGCATTGATTGGGTGATTTCGTGTGGCATGATTAAGGGGCGACGCTGGAAACTGATGTTTTCAGATTTTCGCGACGCGCCATTATTTGTTTCCCAGCCAATACGACGCGAGCTTGCCTTTACTTCGACCGTCATGTCCCCGCATTGTGCGGAGACGTTGCGCGCGGTGTCGAGCGCCTTGATCGCGGCATAAGACACGAATGCACAGCCGTCGATCCATGACACAGCACCGTCCTTGCCGAAGTGGCGTTCCAGCTGGCCGACTGACTGGTACATCAGCATCATGCTGATCCCGTATTTGCGACCGCGATCGCGTGCTTCTTCCAGAACGCGCATATAGCCAAGCAAGTCCACTTCATCAAGCATGAACAAAGCGCGACGCTGGAATGTCCCATCCGCTTCGATCATTGCATTCATCAGTGAGCCGATGATCACGCGTCCAATTCCCGGATAAGACCGAAGGATGGATGCAGAAATATTGAGGAAGACATCTTTTTTGCCTTCAGCGATTTCTCTGGATTCGAAGCTGTCGCCACAGACGAGGGCTGCGTAATTGTCGAGCGAGAGCCACTGCGTGTCCTTGGATGCGGTGGAATAGACGCCTGAGAATGTCTGCTCTGTCATATTAACGAACACGCCAAGCGTTTCGCGAATGAAGGCCGAGCCTGAATGCTCTTGAACCTCTCGGAGCATTGCAAGTACCGATGGCTCTGGTTGAGAAACGATCTGACGCAGGCTGCGCAGATTACGCTGGCCAGAAAATTCTGGTGACAACATCACATGGGCCAGAAGCCCGGTTAGAAGATTATGTGCCTGGTTCTGGAAGTAGGAGGCGGTTGAACTTTCAAAGCGCGCGCTTTCCGACAACAGCATATGGGCGATGCCAACAATGTCTTCCTCTTTGTTCTTTGATGTCTCAATTGCGTCAAGGACATTGAAGCCCATGATCGGATTGATCGGATCGAGCACGATGACTTGGCGCCGGAGCATTTTCTCGCGATGTTTGATGACCATAGGTGCCACTTCGGTTGAGGGGTCAAGGCAGATGACCGGTCCGGTGTAGCGCAGCGCTGTCGGCACGACGTTACTGGTCGTTTTGTACCCACCTGACCCTGCGAAAAAAAGCATATGCGTTGAATCGAAGTCCTGCTTGTAGGTGAGGAGAGGGGCTTTTCCGCCATCTCCCCATGTGGAGCGGTCATTGGGATCAAACGGCAGTCCATGGACGAGTTGCTTGTCGACGCGATAGCGTTCACCGACGACGATTTCGCCATCTTGGGGAAAAAGTCGTGCCGCCGCCGACAGGGTTAGCCAGCCTGCATCACCAAAGACTGCACACCTTGCGCGTTTGACCGGTTGGGGTACGACGTTTGCGAAGCGGGCTGATACCGCGACTGCGAGAAAGCCAACTGCCGCACTTATGACTGCAATCATATCGAGGAAGGATAGTGCTTCTTCCCATCTCACCGCTCCACTCTTCACAAAGGGGGAGAGACGAGTGAACTCGCGCAGTGCGTAAAAGCCAGCCACGAGCAAAAAGCAAAGGACGTTTGCCAGGGCAATGGGTCTGCGTTGATGCAGCGGGAGCACCCAGACGATCAAGAGGCCGGTGAGTGATCCAAACACAAGCGCCGGCATGGGGGACGCGCGCAGGAACCAGTATTGCACTCTGCCTGACATGCCATTGGCCAGTTCAGACCAACGCCAGTTTGCAACATAAAAGAAAAAGCAGGAGAGGACGATTGGAACGAGAATGAGTAATACACTCAAACAGCGTTTTCCTCGTGCCGTCATTGGGCTGCATCTGAAACTGTAACATCTCCGCGCTCAGACACAGGGGATCGGAAAGCGATCTCGCCCAAATCCTGCAAGCGTTGATATTCTGTTGTTGCGGGTGACAATCTCGCCAGTTCCAGAAGTCCGCCCAGCAGGAATGCCCGATCGACATTTGATAAACTCGCACGAATGACGATACTACCGAGCAGGAATTTCTCTCGGGCCACTTTTTTGCGATCAGTTGCCATGAGGAGCCTCTGCCGCCGCTCCAATCTCGCCATTTGTCTGTTTATGCGGCCAAGCTGTTTCCCCATTGGTCCTCTTTGTTGGCGCTTTAGGAAATCGCGCGGCGATCTCTTCGAAGATGCGATCGATGTCCTCATCGCTTAGTTCCATTTCTGCTAATCCAGCCTTTGTTGCAGCACGCGCAAAGCGGTCAGCCGATTTGACTATCAAGAGTTTTCGACGTTCACGCAGCTTCTCGATTTGTGTGTCGATATCGATGATTGATGATTTGGATGCCATGACGTTTCGTCCTCCATATATCGATTTTATCCAACAGGTATTTAACTAATCAGAAAAAGATAGTAAAATAAGGTACATTATGCAACTCTCCAAAATGGTGATGCCGGAATTTTTAGCTGAGCCGTCTTCCTGAAAAGCAGCATCGGGCTGAAAGCCTGATCGATTTGAGGATGCAATAAATGTCGCTCACGCGACTCGCTTGGCAGATTGGAGACAGTCGTGGCGATCATGTTCGTAAGAGCACAGGTGATAAGTCGGGGGGCGGGACGCAGCGTCGTCTCGGCAGCCGCTTATCGTCATCGCGCTCGGATGTTTGACGAACAGTCTGGAACTGCGTTCAGCTATCGTGGTGGCGCTAGTGAACTGAAGCATGAAGAATTGGCGCTTCCGGACCAGGTCCCAGCGTGGCTGAGGTCCGCAATCGACGGCAGAAGTGTCGCTGGATCAAGTGAGGCATTATGGAACGCGGTTGATGCGTTCGAGACGCGGGTGGATGCACAGCTTGCGCGTGAACTTATTATTGCGCTGCCGGAGGAACTGACACTGGGGGAGAACATAGCCCTTGTCCAGGAATTTGTTCGGGACAATCTGACTTCAAAGGGGATGATTGCTGACTGGGTTTATCACGACAAGGACGGCAATCCTCACATCCACCTGATGACGGCATTGCGGCCGCTGACCGAAGAAGGGTTCGGGCGAAAGAATGTCCAGGTGCTTGGGTGTGATGGCCAGCCGCTGCGTGTTATGAGACCGGATCGACAGAATGGGAAGATCGTTTACAAGCAGTGGGCTGGCGACAAGGAGACGATGAAAGCCTGGAAGATCGCCTGGGCGCAAACAGCCAATCGGCATCTGACACTTGCTGGCCATGACATTCGTCTTGATGGACGCTCCTATGCTGAGCAGGGCCTCGATGGATTTGCCCAGAAACATCTTGGGCCGAAAAAGGCGGCGTTGGTACGCAAGGGTATTGAGATGTATTTTGCACCGGCGGCCCTTGCCCATCGACAGGAGATGGCTGATCGGCTCCTGGCCGATCCCGGCTTGCTGCTGAAACAACTTGGCAACGAGCGCTCGACCTTTGACGAAAAGGATATGGCGAGAATTCTGCACCGCTATGTCGACGATCCATCCGATTTTGCCAATATCCGTGCGCGGTTAATGGCATCGGACAATCTTGTCTTGTTAAAGGCGCAGCAAGTGGATTGGCAAACTGGCAAGGTGACTGAACCCGCAATATTCACCACGCGCGAAATTTTGCGCATCGAATATGACATGGCGCGCTCGGCGGAAGTTTTGTCACAGCGCAAGGGGTTTGGGATTGCTGAGGCGAAGATTGCCAAGGCTGTCCGGAGTTTTGAAACGGCTGATCCGAACAAGCCTTTGGTGCTTGATCGTGAACAGGTTGAAGCCGTCCGTCATATTTTGGGGGAGAACGGCATTGCGGCCGTGGTGGGGCTTGCCGGGGCTGGCAAGTCGACATTGCTTTGTGCTGCACGCAGCGCTTGGGAACGTGGACATCATCGTGTTTTTGGCGCGGCACTCGCTGGCAAAGCGGCTGAAGGACTGGAGGAGAGTTCTGGTATCAAATCGCGAACCCTTGCGGCGTGGGAACTCGCCTGGGAGAATGGTCGTGATCTGCTCAAACACGGCGACGTGTTGATCGTTGATGAAGCCGGTATGGTTTCCTCGCAACAAATGGCGCGCGTGTTGAAGGCGGCAGAGAATGCTGGTGCGAAGGTGGTTTTGGTCGGTGACGCGATGCAGCTTCAGCCCATTCAGGCGGGTGCTGCTTTCCGGGCCATAGCGGAGCGAATTGGTTTCGCTGAGCTTGCCGGTGTTCGCCGTCAGCGGGAAACATGGGCACGTGATGCCTCACGAATGTTGGCCCAGGGCAAGGTTGGGGAGGGGTTGGATGCTTATGCGCAACACGGGCATATATTCGAAGCTGAGCGGCGTAGCGAGGCCATAGAGCGTATTGTCGCTGACTGGAGCAAGGCGCGCCAACAGGCAATTGCGAACTGTGTTGCCGCGCGAAACGGCGGACGACTGCGCGGCGATGAGATGCTCGTGCTCGCCCATACCAATGAAGATGTAAAGCGGCTCAATTCCTCCCTTCGCACTGTGATGAACAGGGAAGGTGCTCTGACAAACGCGCGTGAGTTTCGCACGGAGCGCGGCGTTCGGGAGTTTGCCTCCGGTGACCGCATTATCTTTATGGAAAATGCTCGTTTTGTTGAAAAGCGTGCAACCCGCCCTGGTCCACATTATGTCAAGAACGGCATGCTCGGCACGGTCGTTTCCACCGGTAGCAAGCGCGGTGGCCCACTGCTTTCAATCCGTCTCGACAATGGAAGCGATGTGGTCCTTAGTGAGGACAGTTATCGCAACATTGACCATGGCTATGCGGCGACGATCCATAAATCGCAAGGGTCGACCGTCGATCGGACCTTTGTGCTCGCCAGCGGCATGATGGATCAGCATCTGACCTATGTGTCGATGACCCGCCATCGTGATCGGGCTGATCTTTATGCAGCGCGTGAGGACTTTGAGCCAAAACCGCAATGGAGCAGGAAATCGCGTATCGATCATGCCGCTGGCGTTTCCGGGGAATTGGTTGAAACCGGAATTGCGAAGTTCCGGCCTCAAGATAAGGATGCGGATGAAAGTCCATATGCTGATGTGAAGACGAATGACGGGACAGTGCATCGGCTCTGGGGCGTCAGCCTGCCCCAAGCACTGTCCGACGGAGGCGTATCGGAAGGCGATACTGTTCTTTTGAAAAAAGATGGCGTTGAAATCGTCAAGGTCAAAATCCCTGTCATAGATAAGGAAACCGGCCGGAAGAGTTTCGAGGAACGCGAGGTCGAGCGAAACGTTTGGACGGCAAAACAGCTCGAAACTGCAGCATTGAGATTGGCGCGGATCGAGCGTGAGAGCTATCTCCCGGAATTATTTAAACAGCTCGTTGAACGCCTTAGCCGTTCCGGTGCAAAAACCACAACACTCGATTTTGAGAATGAAGCTGGTTATCGGGCGCATGCGCATGATTTTGCCCGCCGGCGTGGTATCGACACGCTTGCCGGAGGTGTAGCGAGCATAGAAGAGCGTGTCGGACAAAAGCTGGTGTGGCTTGATGACAAGCGCGGACAAGTGGCAAAGCTCTGGGAGCGGGCCAGTGTGGCGCTTGATATCGTAATTGAGCGCGAAAGAAGCGTTTCCTATAATGACAAACGTTTTGAAAACCTTGCAGCACGAGCACCTGAAACATCAGAGCGGGGCGGCGGCGGGCCATATCTTATTGCACCCACAACCCGGTTTGCACGCAGCGTCGAGGAGGACGCCAGACGTGCTCAGCTTCACTCGGATCGCTGGAGGGAACGAGAAGCCATTCTTCGGCCTGTATTGGAGAAGATCTATCGCGATCCCGACCGTGCGCTGGCCAGGCTCAATGCGCTTGCGTCGAACAGGCACATAGAACCCCGCCGCCTTGCGGAGGATCTTGCGACCACGCCGCAGCGTCTTGGTCGCCTGTTAGGATCGGATCGCCTCGCTGACGGCCGTGCTGCCCGTGGTGAGCATAAACAAGCACGCGCTGCACTGTCAGAACTCAGCCCTCTCGCGCGTGCTCATGCCACACAATTCCGGCGTCAGGCCGAAGGCTTTGGCCTTCGCGAGAAGCAACGGCGAGCGCATATGGCATTGTCGATCCCGGCGCTTTCGAAACCGGCAATGGCGCGCCTCTTAGAAATCGAAGCGGTCCGCAAGAGCGGCGGGCCTGATGCCTACAAGACCGCCTTTGCCTATGCCGTCGAGGATCGTCTGCTGGTTCAGCAAGTGAAAGCCGTCAATGAGGCGCTGACGGTCCGCTTCGGCTACTCCACTTTTACGGATAAAGTGGATGGGGTTGTTCAGCGCAATAGGCTTGAGCGCATGCCGGACGATCTTACCCCTGAACGTCGAGAGAAACTGACACATCTGTTTGGCGCTGTGCGTCGCTTTGCTGAGCAACAGCATATTGCTGAAAGGAAAGACCACAGGAAGTTGGTTGCAGCTGCCAGCGTTGAGCCTGGCAAAGAGAGCACTCTGCATCTTCCGATGCTTGCAGCCGTGACAGAGTTCAAAACGCGCGCTGAAGACCAGGCTCAAACGAGGGCGCTCGCAGCAAACCATTATAGACACAATCGCGCAGCCCTGGCCCAAACAGCGTCCAGCATCTGGCGTGATCCAGCTGGCGCCGCGAGCACGATTGAAGGTCTGATCCTGAAAGGCATTTCTGGCGAGCGGATCGCTGCGGCTGTGGCAAACCATCCCGAAGCCTACGGCGCGTTGCGCGGTTCTGAGCGCATTATCGACAGACTACTGGCAGGCGGTCGCGAGCGAAAGAACGCCGTTAAGGCCGTTATGGAGGCGGAAAGCCGTATCAGATCGCTGGCAGCGTCCTATGTCACCGCTCTCGATAGCGAGCTCAAGGTCATCGTCGAAGAGCGTCGGCGTATGGGTACTGCAATTCCCGGAATGTCGCCAGCGGCTGAAGATGCGTTGCGTGAGCTTACAGCGGGGATCAAAACGAAGGACACCAAGCTCGATATTGCCGCAAGCTCACTCGATGCCAGAACCTGGCAGGAATTTACCCGGGTAAGCCGGGCGCTCGATCTCAGGTTTGGACGCGATGCAATCTTGCGCGGTGAGAAGTCGGTCGTCAACGTCGTACCACCACAGCAGCGCCAAGCATTCGAGGCCATGCAAAAGCGACTTAAAACCTTGCAACAGGTCGTTCGCATGGGAAGTGCGGAGCAAATTGTAGCAGAGCGTCAGCGCCGGGTCGTGCAACGTGGTCAGAGTATTCAGCACTGAGTTTTAAGGAGAAAAAACGGCGAACGCCATTAACGGAAAGTATCTCATTGCGGCCAGCCTAAGAAACGCACTACCGAGATATTTAGCCAAGCGCCTGGCGTTGTGATCGAAGGTCTTAACGCTCCATGCAGTGATCAGGATAGTGCGAAAACGCTACGATTTGCTTCAGAATAAAGGTGAGGATTTGTTAGTTTGATTGGCCAGTATTTCTTTCGAATGGGGGGAATAACGCGTCTCTCGACGGGGTCCATTCAAGTTGGCCTCCAGGCCCCGTTTTGCATAGGTCGAGCCCTACTTGTAGGAGAGACCAAATTCCATGGAACGTGGCGAGATCAAAGGCTTCCACACGCAGGTGAAGGCCGTTTGCAGTGGGACTGAGGATCGCGCGCCCGTCGCCAAATGTAATCAGCTTATCATGGCCTGAAAAATCGACTGATACAATATACGCGCGGTATTCAAGGCAGAATGTCTTGCCGACTTTCTCAGCATTCGGAATTGGAATGAACGCTTCGGTGTCGTGTTTATATCTTGGTTCCGTCATAATGAAATCCTCCTGTTTTCCAACGAACGGAAAGCTTTGACGCGCTGCGCCAGCTCAACTGCTTGCGACAGCGACCGTGGTTTCCAAAAATCTAACTGACAACCGCGCAGTTGGCTCAGACAACTGTTTCATTTTGCGTACGAATGCGAACGTGCTTTCGATCACATGACGACGTATGGAACTTATGCCGTACCAACTGCCGATGTAATTGCTAGCTTATCTCATCCCGGAGATTGTGGCTTACGATGTTCTGAACGGCCTCGCAAAAACGCCGAATTTGATCAGCTTCATGGCTCGCCGTAAGCGAGATCCGTAACCCCGCTTCACCTTTGGCGACAGTTGGAAAGAATATGGCCGAGGCATAATACCCGTCCTTGAGGAGTTGCTGCGCACAAGAAATGGACGCCAATTCGTTACCTATCCTGATCGTGCGAATTGGCATCTTTGAGCCATGCTGCTCGGTCGGCATCAAGCTGTCGAACAGCGCAATATTTCTTCGCAATGAAGTCTGCCGGTTGCAAAGTTCTGGTGATCTGTGAATCTCCAGCGAGGCCTTGACGGCACCAATTGCGGCAGTATTGATGGATGCCGAGAATGCATGTGCAATCGCAAAACGTCGAAAGAGAGTTTCCTGTGTAGCGGTTCCCAGCATCAACAACCCACCGGACGCCCCAAACCCCTTTCCTAATGACGTAGCGATAATTGTACGGTCTCCTAGATCTTGAAACTGTGTCCGAGCATAGCCCTGTCCTTTGTCTCCAAAGATCGAAACTCCGTGTGCATCATCGATGTAGAGAAACAGACCGTATTTCTCTTGCAATCTCTTCAGTTCATCGATTTGCGTGCTGCCGCCCATAGAGTAGACGCCGTCGCAGATATAAGCAACGCATGGGTTCTGCTTGCATATCGCCTCAAGCATTTCAAAATCGTTGTGCGGAATCGTCTGGACGGATGTTTCATTGGCCACGGTGCCTTTATGATAAGCAAGGGTAGCATGAGCGAAACGGTCAAAAACCATAATCGGCTTCAGCCCGCTTGTCAGATGCCCTGATGCGATCAGTGGAAGCGCGCTCATATTCGCCGCAAGAACTGTCGTGTAGGTTATGGTGCGTGCGTCAAAGAGTTCGGAAAGTGATTTTTCGAGTTCAGCGAGCTGCGCAAAGTTTAACCGGGTTCGAGCACATGACCAATGTAGGCTACCGTTTTGGCGAATAGCTTCGATTGCGCCGGAAACAATTTTAGGGTGGTTGTCTAATCCGAGATAGGAACACCGGACAAAGTCAACAATTGGCTTATTTTGGTTCAATAGCGTGACTTGGCGACCTGACATTGGAGTAGCATACAGTGCCATAATCCCCTGAAGGTTGGCGGCATCGAAATGCGAGTCGGCGGCTGCTATCATCTTTGTGGTATTGCGTGTTCGCAAGGTTGATCTGCGTTCGGTTATTCCAAATGAATTATGCGGCATCACGTCCTCCATTATGCTGCCGCTATTGCAACGGTTTGCGATTGCCTTATCAACAAAGCTGCGATGAATTGTTTTAGAAGAATGTTTTCATAAATATGAAGATCTAACAAAGAGCAATTTTAGTGAGAATATTCAAATGCATAACCGGTCGTGTGTACCGTTCTTATCAGGTTCTTTCCGGTTAATTTGCGTAAGCGCCTTCGTAAATTGCCCACATGGACATCTACTGTTCGCCTTTGGACGTAATGGTGGGGCGGCCAGCCGACCTTGATGATCTGCTCTCGATTCAACACATGACCTGGAGCATCGATCAGTCCCTGTAAGATTCTGAACTCGATAGGCGTTAGCTGAATTTCCACTTCTCCGTATCTCAAAATCCTTTTATCGGCGAGTATGTCGAGGTTGCCAACATGGATTTCATTCCGTTGAAGAGGATGTGGAGAAGTATGATCGATACTGAGAGGGTATCGGTTTTGAAGAAACGACAAGATTCGCTCCGGCGCGAATGGATTAGCAAAGCATTCATCTATACCCGCTTGCAGGAAACGCAGAAAATTCCTTGTGTTACATGGTGGAAGCAATGCAATAAGAATTATATTTTTAGTGGTGGGGTTGTGTTTAATCTTAGCGCACAGCTCCAATATCGGCTCGGTGTCTTCAGCTGTGTCAAACAGTACGGCAAAGGGAATGGCCGCATCCTTTGAACACGTCAGACTGTCCAGTTTCATAAGACTTGGCGTATAACCTGCAACGCTGAGAATATGACCTAAAAGTAGATACGTTTGAGGATTCTGGGTAAATATTGGCACACTGCAGTTCACAATCGGAGCTCTCCGGTGGCGGCAACGCAGAATAATGTTG
Organism: Ochrobactrum sp. AN78; assembly: GCF_029909885.1. Lineage (NCBI taxonomy): Bacteria > Pseudomonadati > Pseudomonadota > Alphaproteobacteria > Hyphomicrobiales > Brucellaceae > Ochrobactrum > Ochrobactrum sp. AN78. Next base: position 251,445 of record NZ_JASAMU010000004.1, on the reverse strand, counting down.
CGACATAATAATGGATTGTCGTGTGCCATATTAATAAAAACTTAAAGTACGTCAATATTTTTCATATGTTTTGTTTTAATATAGACAAAAATACATATAAATGTTGCAACAAAATAACTAAGAAGATTAGCTTCGAGCAGGATAGCGAACTGCACGTTGTCAACGAACGATATTTAGCAATAGTAACCGTAAAACTTCTCAAACTCCCGTTCAATTGTTAAGCGCAATTTGATGCTGACGTCATTTGTTCAATCGGTTGTTAACAAATGGATAATAATAAATTTTATGTGCGCTTTTGATGTTTGTTATTGCAATCTTTTATTCTAGAAATAAGAAGAATTATTACTTTAACGTTGGAACTCAATTACAACGCCGATTTAGGAGGGGCGTTGGATAATACCTTGAACACGAGATCTTTTTTCAATCAGCTTGAGCTAGATGGCGACATGTATAGATGCCAAAGCTTGCAATTCTCTGGCATCTTTCGGTTTGTTATGAAGTTTAACTCCGCACCCAAACGTTCCATTTTTGTAGCAGCATGCGGGTATTTTCATTTATCCATTGAGCGTCTGGAACAACGACGCTGTCGCGTACTTGCTCATCTGATGGCATAAAACGCTTTGTTTCTTCGGACATGATAGCGATCGCATCTGTGCTGGGTGGTGTGCAAGCGAGAATGTCGCATGCTTTGGCTTGAGCTTTGGGGTTGTCGAGCCAGTAAGCCATCAGTTTGAGTGCATTTTTGCGATTGGGAGCACCCTTAACGAGAGCTATGCGATCACCGACAAGAAATGATGCTTCATAAGACCAGCCGATTGGAAGTCCCTCAGTCTGGAGGGCGCGCGCGCGCGTGAGCCATATCTGCCCCAATGAATATTCGTTGTTGCGGAAGCCTTGCACACTTTGATCTCCGCTTTTCCACCATAAAGATATAGATGGTCGGATTTCGTCGAGCTTTTTGAAAGCGCGTTCAACATCAAGTGGAAAAAGGTCATCGCGTTTTACACCATCAGCAAGTAATGCCGCAGCGAGTACCCGCCAGGGATCGTCAAAGTTCGGGAACGCCCGACCGCCAGGAAACTTGGAGATATCCCACATGTCAGCCCAGGTTCGCGGCTCCGGCACGCCCGAAACGTCCTTTCTATAGACCAGTAATGTTGCTGTCGACTGGAGCAAAGCACCGCCGCGTGAGCAGGCATTCGTCGTCAGGTCGGGTCTGTTTGCAAATGTCTTGCAGAATTCACTTAAGTCCTCGGTAACCTGTCGATGCGCATCGGATTCTGACTGGATTTCTCCATCGAGATACAAATCCCATGACACATTTCCGGCCTTGACCATGGCGGAAGCCTTAGCGCGCATTTCCGCATTGGTTGCGGAGACAATTTTTACGCGGATCCCTGTCTGTTCCGTGAACGGATCGAACCATGCTTCTTTCAGTGCGCGGTCGTAGGCGCCCCCGGTTGACGCGATGATAACCTCTTCGGCGCAAGCAGTTCCGGCATATAAGCTAGCGCCGAGTGCTGTTGCAAAAACCATGGAGCGGCGAAAGGATTTGTAGGCATTGTTCGTTCTCATAATTTTTCGCCTTCTTTTAGTGTTGTCTGGATCGCGAGAGCATGAATGACAGAGCGATAAGGCATATCGACGCCAGTACGATGATGGTAGAGGCGGCGGCAATGGTTGGGGTCAGGTTGAAATCTATATCTTCAAACATTTTTCTACCGATCGTCTTTCCGTTTATGTCAGAAATGAAGAATGCTACCGTTGCCTCATCAAATGAGGCCAGAAAAGCAAAGACGAATCCTGAGGCAATGCCGGGTGTGATGATAGGCAAGGTGATGTGGAAAAATGCCCTGCCTCGTCCGGCGCCACAATTAAGAGCCGCAAGTTCCAATGTCGGATCAAAACGCTGCAACGCGGCGACGACGGTAATCATCACAAATGGAACAGACAGGACCGTGTGACCGACAAGGAATCCCAGAAAAGTGCCGGTCAGCTGGTGGGGCGCAAAAACCAAATACAGAGCGACACCAAGAACGATATGCGGGACGATCATGGGTCCGATCGTTAGCACCTGAAATACCCCCTTGAAGGGCAGGTCGCCGCGAACAATAGCGAGAGCTGCCATCGTACCTATAATGGTTGATGTTATCGCCGTTGCTACTGCAATTTTCAGGCTGAACCAGGTTGAAGCCATCCAGTCAGGATCACAGAAATACGATACGTACCATTTCAATGAGAATCCTTGAGGTGGGAATTGCAGATATTCAGTCTGGCTGAACGACATTGGCATAATGATCAGAGTGGGTAGGATGAGAAACAGCAATATGGCACTCACCAGGAAGCCCGCGAAAAGTTTCAACATCAGATTACCCAGGCGTGCTCCTTTAATGGAAACTGGTGAGGTGCAAATCACCGGATGTGAGGTGATAGTGGAGGGCTGATTAATGAACACTGCCAAATCCCCTATTGAGCGCGAGCACCCGTCGAAACGAGGCGACAAAGATAATTGTCATGGCGAGCAGCACAGTTGAAAGCGCCGCGGCGAATGGCCAGTCAAGCGTCACAGTGGTTTCCTGCCCGATAAGCGTTGCCATCAACATGGAATCCGGACCGCCTACCAGAGCGGGCGTTATATAAAACCCCAGTGCCAGAACAAAGCACAATGTGGCTCCGGCAAATATTCCCGGCAGGCACAAGGGAAATGTAATGACAAAAAAGGCTTTCAATGGGCTTGCGCCAAGATTGAGCGCGGCGCGATCAAGGTCCCGTGGTATGGCTTTAAGCGCGGCATATATAGGAAGTACGACGAATGGCATCAAAACATGCGACATCGCCAGAATAACTGCACCTTGTGTGTAGAGAAGCTTGAGAGGTTCGTTGGTTATGCCTGCAAAACTGAGAAGACCATTCACGATCCCATTTCGCTGAAGTAGGACAATCCATGCATATGAGCGAACCAGGACCGAGGTCCAGAGGGGAATAAAGACACAAATGGCTGCAATGACCGCTGCAACCTTGCCTGCTTTCGCCATGACGAGGGCGACAGGAAACCCAAGGAAGCACCCAATAGCGGTTACGGACAATGCGACCCCAACAGTAGAAGCCAATACATCAAGATATAGGCTCCCTTCTACTATGCGAGAGTAACTAATTGCATCTTCGTCAAAGCTTAGAGCGATCAGCCTGCCGATCGGATATAGAAAGCCAATAGCCAACAAAAGCAGCAATGGAAGCACCAACAGCCAGGATGTTATCGGCGGATATTGGTGCGCGGACTTTCCCTGCAGGATCTTGCTGAAATCAGTAATCGCCAAACTCATGCCGCCCACCTCTTTTCCTGGACGAACGTAAGGAGCGACATTTCGTCGAAGGATACGCCCACGCGGCTATTCCTGCTGAAGTCAGGAGAAGATGCGCGCGCTGGCAATTGAACACGCAGTTCCATATCAGGGAAAGCGTCGAGGCGGATCAAGACGATCATATTGGAACCAATGAAAACAAACGCTTTCACCGTGCCCGCGAGCTGACCCTGCTCAACATTGGGTGAAATCAGAACGTGTTCGGGCCTCGTGGCCAGCTGGATTTCGGAGCCGGGGGCTGTCTCATTTAAGTGAGGATGCAACCGCGTGTCTACTTCCAAGGTGAAACCTTCTGCGATCTCAAGTTCGCATTTACCACTTTTGTTTCCGCGGTAGGTTGCGGGTATGAAATTGATTGAACCGATGAAATCTGCAACGAAGGTGCCATTTGGTTCTTTATAGAGTTGAGATGGAGTGCCGATCTGCTGCACGCGTCCGTCATGCATAACCACGATGCGATCAGACATGGTTAGAGCTTCTTCCTGATCGTGAGTGACATAGATCACGGTGGCTCCAAGTTCCTCCTGTATCCGTTTGATTTCGAATTGCATCGTCTCTCGCAGTTTCTTATCGAGGGCGCCAAGGGGTTCATCCATCAAGATCACGGGTGGAGAAAAAACCAGAGCCCTTGCAACGGCTACCCGTTGTTGCTGACCGCCAGACAATTGGTTTGGATAGCGATCAGCAAAGTCTTTGAGGCGAACCAGTTCGAGCATCTCATCAACGCGAGAGCGGATCTCCATCTTTGAGCCCAGCCGACGCATTTTCAAAGGAAAGGCAATATTCTGGCGAACGTTCAGATGGGGGAAGAGTGCGTATTTTTGGAACACCATGCCGATATTTCGGCGATTGGGCGGTAATGCGGTGATGTCCTCGCCGCCTACTATAATGCGACCTTTCGTAGGTTGTTCAAACCCGGCGATCATCGTGAGCAAAGTTGTTTTACCCGATCCTGAGGGCCCAATTACTGAGACAAATTCGCCTGCCTGAATGTTGATCGAAGTATCGTGAACAGCCCACGTTTCCCCAAATCTTTTCTCGATTCCGGTTAGTACCAATTCTTGACCGATCAATCTGTCCTCCTCCAAAGCAAAGTTGATATCTTCGAAATGCTGCGTTCACGCTGTCTGCTTAAACTGCAGGTATCCTGTGCCTCGCCCAAATGAATGCATGCTTGCTCAGCCATCGCGTGACTCCACGAGCGCGCGCTGTTAAAATCTGTTATGATGCGACAAAATCTTTGCAAAAACTTTACATTGCTATTTTGTTGCATCAAAAAAATGGCGTGTCAACAGTGTAAGAGGTCTAAATGAGTGCAGAAAAAATACAGGATACCGTCAGTGAGGGGCAGGCTTCGGGACTTGGGGACGTCGCTTATCGCGAAATGAAAGAGCGATTAATACGCGGAGACTATAAGCCAGGTAAAAAGCTCACCGTACGCGCAGTTGCAGAGGATCTTGGATTCAGCTCGACTCCGGCGCGCGATGCGATAAACCGGCTTACCGGCGAGGGGGCACTGGTTTATTCAGGTCCTAAAACAGTTATTGTCCCGGTTCTCAGCGAGGAAAATCTGCAGGAGATCACTTTAATCCGCCTTGCCCTGGAAGGACTGGCTGCGCAGCTGGCAGTCGACAAGGTTTCCCACGAAGATATTGAAAAACTTAAGAACATTCAGAATAAAATCAATAATGCACTTGATGAACGCGCCTACGAAACGGTCTTGCGGCATAATAAGGATTTCCATTTTCATATTTACAATATGGCCGGAATGCCTCGCCTTTTGTCCATGATTGAAGGGGCCTGGTTACGGGTCGGTCCGTCGCTTTATGATCTTTATCCAGAGTTTGCGGAGGAAAAATACGGAGTACGAAACCACCAGTTGGCCATTGATTCCCTAGAGGAAAAGGATGGTGCTTCGTTGCGGGCCGCATTTGAAAGCGACATTCGCGATGGCTATCGCCGATTGCGCCAGGCTGCTCGGGCACGAAGCGCTTCAAAATAGAATTTTGTTGTATGGGCTTGACGTTTTGCAATTTTGTTGCAACAAAAATGCAAAGCTGACGCAAACGCGTTGGCCAAAGCTTTTTTGAAGGGCCCACACAATGATACCCAATCACGTAAAACGTTGTGATGATCCAGTACGCAAAGCTCAATCGTCGCGTCTCTACGCACGCGGTCTGGATCTCATGCCGCAAGGTGTGTCACGTGCCACGATTGATATAGATCCAGTGCCGATTTACATTGAGCGTGGTGAAGGCGCCTATCTGGTCGATGTGGACAATAACAGACTCCTTGACCTTAACAACAATTTCACCACGCTTATTCACGGACATGGCTTCCGACCTGTGGTTGAAGTGGTCGCGAAGCTATTGCGGGACGGAACATGTTTCTCCAATCCGACCGAGCACGAGCTTGCTCTTGCTGAACTACTTGTTTCCCGTATTCCAGCGATGGAGAAGGTACGCTTCGTAAATAGCGGGACCGAGGCCGTAATGTTCGCGATCAAGGCGGCGCGTGCCTTTACTGGTCGGCCTGCGATCGTGCGTTTTGAGGGAGCCTATCACGGCGCATACGATTGGGCGGAAGTCGGCCAAGCTGGTAGTTACAAGAGCAATACTTCCGGTCAGTTCGTCCCCATCCCTGTTTATAATGGTGCTCCTGCAAGTGTCGGCGACGACGTCATTGTGCTTGAATTTAATGAGATTGAGGGCATGGTTGCGCGCCTTGAAGAAAACAAAGAGCGGATTGCTGGCATATTGATAGATCCGATGCCCAGCCGAGCTGGTTTCTTTGAACCTGATCAAAGATTTATTGAAACGCTGACCGGGTTTGCAAAAGAGCAAGGCATTCTGATCATAGCCGATGAAGTCTTGAACATACGGCAGGGTTATGCGGGTGCTTCCGACCGTTACGGGTTCAAACCGGATCTGATAGCCACGGGCAAGATCATAGGCGGTGGCTTTCCTATCGGCGCGATCGGTGGGCGCGCCGAAGTGATGTCTGTTTTTGAGAAGCGGGATGGAAATGTAGCACTTCCGCAAGGCGGAACATTCTCAGCAAATCCAATCTCAATGGCTGCAGGTATCGCTACGATGGGTGCATTAACCCCCAGTATCTTCGCGCATCTCGAAAATCTTGGTTCTTCCTTGCGTGCGCGTCTGTCACTGATCGCCCAGTCCAGGGAGGCGCCCTACAGCGTGACAGGTGCTGCCTCACTCTTTCGTATTCATCCCAAACGTGTGACGCCAACCACTTACCGCGATGCCATCGTGTCAAAGGATGAGGCTTTGCGAATGCGGGAACTAACGCGGCATTTTGAAAGGAATGGGGTGCTGTTGCCATTTGGCGCTGCGGCCAGCCTGTCGACCCCAATGACTGAGAAAGAAGTCGATCTTATTGCGTCCCTATTCGATGATTTCCTCATAAATAACCCGGTTCGGGAGGACCTTCCATGAAACATACGCAAATTACACAAAGTGTGGCTGATCGTATCGCGCAAGCCCTCATCCGACACGGCGTCGAAGCAATCTTTGCACAAAGTCTGCCGTCCGCCGTAATTCTCGCCGCCGAAGCGCGAGGCATCCGTCAGATCGCGTATCGACAGGAAAATATGGGCGGGGCGATGGCAGATGGCTATGCACGTGTTTCAGGAAAGGTCGGTGTTGTGGCGGCGCAGAACGGTCCTGCTGCAACATTACTTGTTCCACCATTAGCCGAGGCCATGAAGGCAAGCATTCCAGTGGTTGCACTCGTTCAGGATGTGGAGCGAAACCAGACGGACAAGAATGCCTTTCAGGATATCGATCAGATAGCGCTTTTTGAATCCTGCACAAAATGGGTCCGTAGACTTAATGTTGCGGAACGGGTCGACGACTATATTGATGCAGCATTCACCGCGGCTACGAGCGGGAGAGCAGGTCCGGTTGCACTGTTGCTACCCGCAGACCTTTTGCGCAGTCCGGCTCTAAAGAGCGACAACCCACGAACATCATGTCTTGGCAACTGGCCACTTGACCGCTTTCGTCCATCCGATGAATTGATCGAAGCGGCAGCAGAGACTATTGCGCTGGCAAATAATCCTGTTGTGCTGGCCGGTGGTGGTGTCCATGCTGGCGGTGCCGCTCAACAACTGGCTAGACTACAGGAAATCGCTTCTCTTCCGGTATTCACGACCAATATGGGGAAAGGCTCAGTTGATGAGTTCCACCCGTTATCTGCCGGGGTTCTCGGATCATTGACCGGCCCACGATCGCTCGGATTCCACAGCCGCGCGCTCTTGGATGAAGCCGATCTCGTTATCCTAGTGGGGACGCGCACCAATCAAAACGGGACCGACAATTGGCAGCAGATCCCAGTCTCAGCGAAGGTCATACATATCGACATCGATCCTGTAGAAATCGGACGCAATTTCGAGGCGTTACGTCTACAAGGCGACGCGCGAGAAACGCTGACTGCCCTATGCGATGCCTTGTCGAAGAAGAAATTCCTGCATCGAAATACGTCGCGCACGGCCTATGAAGAGAGAATTGCGGGCTTCTGGTCGAAATATGATGCGGCACGCCAGCCGGTTCTGGCTGATCGTGTGGGCGCTATGCGACCTGAGCGCATCATGAAGGAATTGCAACCCTGGCTCGATCACGACGTGACGGTTGTGGCGGATGCAAGCTATTCTTCCATGTGGGTCGTTGGCCAGCTGCGCTGCCCACAAGTGGGAAGCAGGTTCATCACACCGCGCGGGCTGGCCGGTCTTGGCTGGGGGCTGCCACTGGCTATGGGCGTAAAAGTCGCCCGGCCCGACAAGCCGGTTATAGCGGTCGTTGGCGATGGCGGGTTTGCGCATAGCTGGGCCGAACTTGAAACCATGACGCGCATGCAACTGCCCGTAACCATCATTCTTCTGAACAATGGCATCCTTGGCTTCCAAAAAGATGCCGAAACCGTCAAATTCGGTCAGTACACCACGGCATGTCATTTCGCACCCGTAAAGCATTCAGCAATCGCATCGGCATGTGGATGTCGATCCGCAACGGTAGATAACGCCGCTGACTTTGCCGAGCAATTGCGACTGAGCATTGAAAGCGCCACTCCATCTTTGATTGAAGTCGTTACAGACCCCGAGGCTCATCCGCCGCTTTCGCTCTTTGCCGCAATGGACCAGGCGGCATGATTGCTCAAACCGATCAACGTATAGCAGTGGTAACCGGAGGAAGTTCAGGAATTGGGTTGTCGACGGTCCGCCGACTGGCGATGGAAGGCTACCGAGTAGCTTTCTTTGGAAAAACTCCTAGCCGCGTGGACGCGGCGGCTGAGACGTTCACTGCGGAGTTTGGTAAAGATGTGATCTTTCATCGCTGTGTTGATATAAGCGAGCCGACAGCAATTGCTGACTTTTTTGATGCAGTGCGGAACCACTGGGGGTCGCCAGATACGCTGATCTGTAACGCTGGCATATCGCCAAAAAATGCAGATGGCCAAGCTACACCATTTATGGGAACACCACTTAAGGAATGGAATCAGGTCCTTTCTACGAATTTAATGGGACCGGTCCTTTGTTGTCAGTATGTGTTGCCCGATCTTATGAGAAGGCGGTTCGGTCGAATTATATTGATCGGCTCTATAGCTGGTAGGACGATACCGAAACTGGCAGGAGCTTCTTACACAACCTCGAAGGCGGCGCTGGCGGGCTGTCTTCGTTCTTTGGTCATGACACTTAACGGAACCGGTGTGACGGCTAATCTTGTCGCGCCTGGGCATATTGTTACCGGAATGACTGGTCCAATTGATTCTGATGTGAACCAGCATGCGCGTTCACGCATTCCCGTCGGAAGATTGGGAAACCCAGAAGACGTGGCGAATTTGATTGCGTTCTTAGTGTCGGACGATGCTGGCTTCATCAATGGTGCCACAATCGATGTGAATGGGGGGGAATTCGTCCCGCTGTGACGGCTCTGAAAGACGGCCAATGTGATGCACAAGGTTCTTATATTCACCGAAGATCCGCAATTGTTTCTGCTGCTTCGCCACTTGCTTGCAGTGGAAGGGTTTGAAGCAGAGCTTTCGGCAGGTATCGATGCGGATATCGCGACTGAAACCGAGAGTGAGCGAACTCCGCCCGTATTGTTGTTAGACAAAACCGGCGATCGGTTTTCCGAATTTCTACGTTTCAAGGAATTCGTTTCCGGCATTCCGAGCGTCCTTCTGACGAGAGCAGACATGAGGGACGAGACTGAAATATATGATCGATTTGATCTGATACTGAAATGGCCATTCGAGCCGCTCGTTTTGTTGCGATTTCTCCAGCAGCAGCGCACGGGTTTGAATCCCCAAAATGAACCTGGATCAACCCAAACCGTCCTGACTTATTATGACCTTTTGCTGCACCGCCCACAGTTCAGGGTTTTTCGCGATGGACACAATATAGATCTGACCCCATTGCAATTTCGACTGCTTGAAACGCTCATGGAAAAACCAGAGGTTGTCTGGAACAGGCAAGATCTTATCGATGTGGTCTGGGTGAACGGGGCCAACGTCGAGCCCCGCACGGTCGACATTCATATCGGCCACCTCCGACGGGCCTTGGCCGACTATGGCCCTAACCTAATCAGGACCGTTCACGCACGGGGGTATGCTCTGGATCAATCAGCCGAGCCGTGGCCGTGATTGCTAGTTCATGAGCCGTTGAAAAATCCGCGTCCAGAACTGAAAATTCCATTGGTCGTCCTCAAACCACGCGTCGAGTGCAAAAAGTGCCGCAGCGGTTGGTGCTGTGTCGGCATAAATTCGTCTCGTTGAATCGGCGATCAGACTTTCATCTGCTCCCTTTAGGATGACATCTTCTTGTAAAAGTTCCCGCGCGGCTTTGACGTTCGATATTTGCAACACGATCATTTCCTCCTGCGTCCGGCGCAGGGGATGAACTGTTTTGAGCCGGACGTTAGGAGAAGCCGCAAGTGGCTTTTGAAACAGCATAGGCTGTGAAATCGTCCCTGGCATGTGTCATGAATTCGATCCTCCTATCCTAACAGAATCAATTAATTGTGGCAAGAAATGAAACCTCCCGTTATACTATCTTGACCAGCTCAGAGAGGTTTGAAGTTCTGCCGTTTGCTCTAGAAATGCACTGAAAGATGTCCGGGGGGTGTCTTTCATCACGTGGCTTCTTCGAAGGTATCATTTGGGAGCAAATTTAGCCGAACCTTTGCAAAGCCTTTGTTGATCCCCGGCTTCGAATTTTGCATCCTTGACCGAAACACAAAACTGTTGTTCGGCCTTCCTTTAAATTGACAGGTGCGCCAGTGCTGATGAAAGACCGTATAGATCACCTTCCCCATGTAAAGCAGCACGAGCTGCGGCGCGTGGTAGAGGTGCTTCTGGAAGAGTTTGAGGATGCGCTCAAGGAAGGTTCTGCTGATTTCAAGAAGCGCGGTCGTATCCTGAAGATTGTTTTGTTCGGATCATACGCTCGCGGTACACAGGTTGATGAGCCGCATACCGGTAAAGGTTATCGCTCCGATTTCGATCTGCTGATCATTGTCAATAATCGTAAACTCGCGGATTTCGAAACCTACTGGCACAAAGCAGAAGATCGTCTGATGCGCATGCGCGATGTGCAAACGCCGGTGAACTTCATTGTGCATTCACTGCGGGAGGTAAATTCACGCATTAAGGAAGGACGGTACTTCTTCACCGATATTCGTCGTGAGGGTATTGTGCTTTATGAACTCGACGCCGAACCTCTCGCCCAGTCTGGGGTTCTCAATCGGGAAGACGCCTATCGCGTTGCGAAAGAGTATTTCAATGATAGGTTGCCGCATGCGGAGAGTTTTGCGGATGGAGCAAACTTCTATCTTGGCAAAGGAAAGTTCAAAGAAGGAGCCTTTTTACTCCATCAGGCAATCGAGCAGGCTTATTCAAGCTTTCTGCTGGTAACCACAAATTACTCACCAGCCTCGCATAATCTTAAATTCTTGCGGCGATTGTCAGAAGGGCAAAGGAATGAGCTCGCCAGGGCCTGGCCGCAGGATCAGCAGCGCTACAAGGCTTGGTTCAACATCGTCAACGAGGCCTATGTGAAGGCCCGCTATTCGCCACATTTCAATATAACCGAAGAAGCCTTGCGCTGGCTCCTCCAGCAAACAAACCTGCTCATCGCCGAAATCGAAGAAATATGTTCTCAGCATTTGGAGAAAATGGCATCATAAATTCAATGTCTGGAAGGGAAATTGCTGTGAAAAGGCCATGGTGTAGACCTTTCTCCCGACATTGATGCCAGAGATTTGAAGAACGTTAACCCAGACAGGTCGTGCGGAAGAGATGGCGATTGCCCGTAACAATGTTGGCTTTTACAAGCACTGAAGGCGGCATTCTTCGCTCTTCTGTGAGAGGCCAGCTCCGTTCCGCACTCAACATGACTTACCCTCGGCAGTTCTTAAGGGCTAAATCAAACTAGCCGACTTCTCCGGTGAAAACGGGTACACTTAAGCTTCGTAGCTAGGTTAGTTTAGCCCTTTATTGCATGGCCTCAAACACGACAGCGCTCACAAGGCGTGGTCGTGTTTTTCGTTTTTAAAGAAAGAAATACCCTTGTACTTCGCCTTTACGGCACGGCGTTTACCTACTTTAAGTGTTGCAAAATTGCTTCTCCGTCATCTTCAAAATTTCAACTCTTGTTAGCAACGGCCCGAAATCGTTGCAACAATCTGAAAATGATATATTGAGCGATTCACTCAACTTTTAGCCAGCAAGTCCCGATAGGCAAGCCAGCGATCATGCAATGCTTATCTCGGGGACATCATGCTGGGGACTTCGTCTTTCCAAAAAACCGCCAACCGTCGTTGGTTGAAGATGCTTTCTGCCTCTGTCGCGCTCTGCGTGGCCTCGCAGGCACATGCTCAAACAGCCCAAAAAGTCGAAGCTGTTCAGCAGAACCGGCACGACGATGGCGAAAGTTCTGAGCCTATCAAGCTCAAGACAATTACACTTTCAGCGGAACGCGCTGCCAAAAACCTGCTTGATGTTCCAATGTCCATCAGTGTGATTGATCGTGATACGCTCGACCGGCATCAAGTGCGCGATATTCAGGATATGGTGCGGTATGAGCCGGGCGTGAGCGTTGATCGTCAGACATCGCTCACCAATCCTTTTGGACAGCTCAACGGCTTCAATATTCGTGGTGTTGGTGGCAACCGTGTGCAAATTCTGGTCGACGGCGCACGCGTTCAAGAGCGCATTACCGATGGTAGCCGAGATTTCGTTGATCCCTTCAATATGAAGTCTGTAGAAATCACACGTGGCCCGAATTCAGTTCTGTGGGGAGCTGATGCTCTGGGTGGCGTTGTGTTCTTCCGGACACTGGACCCTGAAGATTTGCTTGATGGTACCAAGCCTTGGGCCGTCGAAACCAAGTTCAGCTATGACAGTTTCGACAAGTCGTTCCGTAAGCAGATTACCGGCGCGGCTGAGGCTGGCGATTTCAAGGTCCTGGGTAGTTTCGGACATATGAGTGCGTCAGAACCGGACATGCGTAAGGCGCGTGCCGACGGCGGCATCTGGGGTTGTCCGCGTGAATCCATCTGGCCGTGCAATAAAGCCTCTCCCATGGATACGGATTCCTATAACAGCCTTATGAAACTGCAGTGGAATCCGTCTGCCGATCATGAATTCAAGCTGACTGGCGAGTGGTTTGAGCGGAATACCGATGTCGATCAGAAATACGATTCCGGTGCTGCCAATCCGCTTTATGCAAGCATGCCAGCCTATTATAGCTTTTATTATGAGAACGAGAGCTGGGACCGTTCGCTGAAAATGCAGCGGGCAAGGTTTGCCCTTGATCATCGCTGGACGGTGGGTGCATCGTGGCTGGATGAGGTGAAATGGAACATTTCCTATTCGCCGCAGAAGCGCGATACGACGAGCAATCAGATCCGCAATTATCCGCTTCTTGCCACACCGCGTCGCGAAAAGCGCATCCAGATCCGCAATTATAGCGAAGACTTTCTACAGGCCGACGTTCAGCTGACATCGTCATTTGATCTTGGTCAGACAAGCCATAAATTCATCTATGGTTTTGCGGGTGACATCACCAAGAGCAATTATGACGGTGAGAATATCACCACCAATCTGAATACGGGCGTTACGACTGTTGCGCTGCGACAAGGGTTCAATTTCCCCAAAGTTGAGACCATACGCGCCGATTTCTATGTTCAGGATGAAATCAAGCTGTTGGATGAGCGTCTGACGCTTACGCCGGGCCTGCGTCTTGCAACTTACTCAATCGATCCGACCCAGGATGGTGACTATGTCCCGCTCGAAGGTTTTGATCCTGAGAAGACGGACAAGACCCGTCTGATCAAGCGTCTCGGTGCAATCTATAAGCTAGACGATACCTATTCGGTGTTCGCCTCCTATGGCGAAGGTTTCAAGATGCCGACGGCGCAGCAGCTTTTTGTCTCCTCCACTTCAATCGGTGCGACGAGCATGGTCGAAGTCATTCCAAATCCAAACTTGAGACCGGAATTCGTGCGCAGTTATGAAGCTGGTCTGCGTGGCGAATTTAATCGCGGCTATTTCAGCGCGTCCACATTCTATTCGGATTACAAGGACTTTATCCGTGGCCTGCAGCCCGTTCCGGGCGAAGCCGACAAATACACCTCCGACAATGTGGAAAGCGTAAAGGTCTGGGGTATTGAGTTCGGCGGTGAATACGAGGTTTACAACAACGTTTTCGCCAATGCGGCGCTTTCTTATATGCGTGGCGATCAGCGTGTTGATGCCGGTTCCGAGAAGACGCCGTTTGATGGTGCGTCGCCACTAACCACCGTTCTTGGCCTGCGTTACATCATCCCCGATTGGAATCTGGAAACAGAGTTTGTCGGCACTTTTGCATCGGGCGTGAAACGTCGCGCTGACGAGAATGCTTTCAAACCCTCAAGCTACACGGTGTTTGATGCCTATGCGAAATGGTCTCCAACCAAACATATTGATGTGAATTTCGGTGTCGAGAACATCTTCGACAAGCGCTATTTCCCAAATACGCTGACAGGTTATGCCAATTCGCCGGAGACGTCCTCGGTCGCCAATGTCAATCCGCTTGAGATGCAGGTTGCGCCAGGCCGCACCTTCAAGGTTGGCGCGACGATGCGTTTCTGATCGCCATTGATGATCAACATGCCGGAGCAGGTTTACAGCTGCTCCGGCTTTCTCATGTCAGTATCGGTTGATTATGCTTATTGTGCTTAAACAATTTTGGCAGCTGCTCAAATATTGCAATTCCGGCGAGGGGAAAGTCCTCGGCTGGCTGCTTCTGGCTTTGATATTCGCACTTGATTTCATAGGCATTTATCTTGGCGTCAAGTTAATCGGTTGGACTGCCGCGTTCTACAACGCGGTTGAACAAAAAAATGCGGCTGAAACACTGGCGCAACTTGGCGTTTTTGGACTGATCGTAACCGGAAACACCCTGATTTATCTGTTTGGCTATTATGCGAACGGGTGGTTAGAAATACGATGGCGCGAGCGCCTGACCAATGTCGCGCTATCAACTTGGTTCAGTAATAAGGCTTACTGGCACTTGGGTTTGAAAGGCGGGCAAGACAGTAAAACACCCGACAATCCAGATCAGCGCATCTCCGAAGATTGCGCCTTGTTTGTGAAATACACGCTTGCGGAAGGTGTGGGTCTGATAACACGGTCGGTAGGCTTGTTCTCTTACGTTGCAGTTCTCGCGGGATTGGCAACTTTTTCCCTTAGTTTTTCAATCGCGGGCTTTCATGTGGAAGTGCCACGATACATGCTTTGGGCGCCATTCGCCTATGTTGGTCTTTCATCGATCTTGACCCATATGTTTGGCCACCGCCTCAAGGCAACTTTTGTCGAGCAACAGAAAAAGGAAGCAGATTTTCGTTTCGGAATGGCGAATATACGCCAGAACGCTAGTGAAATTGCTGTTTTGAATGGTGAAGAAGCAGAGCGAAAATTGTTGGACAGGCGATTTGTCGGTGTTCGTTCCAACTGGTTTCGTCTTATTGGCAGACAGACACTTCTGAGTGTTTTCACTTACCCTTATCGATCAACAATTTTACGAATTCCGATGTTTCTAGCACTGCCGGGTTATTTTGCCGGAGCGGTAAACTTTGGCGGCTTGATGCAATTGGGTACAGCTTCACAGCAGGTTGCAACCACATTGTCATGGTTTATTTTCCGCTATCACGTTCTTGCTGAACTGGTATCGGCGATATCGCGTTTGTCCAATTTCTTGAACGCAGCCAATTCGGTTGGGGCAACGCACAAACACACTGTTGTTGACGCGACACAACCATCGCTGCAATTGCGCGATGTTTCATTGAAAACGCCTGATGGGCAGAACCTCCTGAACATATCCGAGCTTGAAATCGAACGCGGCAAAACTGTGTGGCTGCGTGGCCGCTCAGGCCTTGGAAAGACGACATTGCTCCGTTTGATTGCGGGTGCCTGGCATTTTGCAGGTGGAACAATTCACCGACCTGATTCCTCAATGCTGGTGCTTTCGCAAAAGCCTTACATGCCAAACTCGGGGTTATATGATGCGGTTTCCTATCCGCTTCCAGCAGAGAACTTTGATCAGATTCAAATCGCTGAAGCACTTGCAAAGGTCGGACTTTCAAAACTGTCGCCGCCTGCACGTTCACACGAACATATCGCGCCGGGAGCACTCTCTGGCGGTGAGATGCAAAGGCTGTCTCTTGCGCGTGCAATCCTGATTAAGCCTGACTGGCTGTTTCTCGATGAAGCCACCAGTGCACTGGACAAGATTGCTGAGGCCGAGCTGCTGGAGCTCTTGCGGAAAGAACTGCCCACTTCAACCATCGTCATTCTGGCTCATCGCGAGCCTGCAAATCTTGTCATAGACAGCGTCATCGACCTTGAAACTTTTAGCACTACGCAAAAGCGGTCCGAGCTGTCTGATCTCTAAACAGCATGAGGAAATTATGAGCGAACAACCAATCCGCGTAAAAGTTCTGGCCGATGCCGCTGATGTTCTCAAAACGTTGCCAGCCATGGGCAAGCTTATGATCAATTCCAAAAGTGGTGGCGCGACGCATGAGCGTATCGGCGTCGTAGAACAGGTCGAAGTTCGTGACGGCTGGATTTACTTCTCCGGTAGCGAGCACCATTCGCGCATCGATCTTTCAGCAATTGCGTCGCTTATCGCGGATCGCAGCAGTGTGATGCAGGAAAAAGTCTATCCGCGTATCGACCTGCTTGCTGAAGATGAGAGTGTGATTGGCAGCGTGATCGGCTTTGATGGCGCGGAGCCATTCGATAAGGCTCTGAATGGCTTTGCGTTCTTGGCTCTTCCACCCAAAGACAAAGATCGCAGTACTGGCGAAGCGCTGGAAGTCGGTGATGATGAACCCGGTTTGAAGCCTTTTGCGGCAGCTCAGCGCAATAAGGCCGAGATACGCGTCGCGCTCGAATTGCCTGCTTTCAAACAGGAGTGGAGCGGTGAGATGCCAGAGGTACGGCCATCCCGCGGTTTTATCAATGTGATGAAGCCTGATTTCCATCTGCATCTCAAAGCGGGCCACGTTGCTTCGTGGCATGAGGTAGAAGAAGGGGATGAGTATCGCTTCTACGCTCTCAATGAGACAGGTCAGCAAACGGGTCTCGTCGTGTCGGGGAAAAAGGATGCGTTTCGATGAGCTTAGAGCCTTTATCGGTACAAGCCGGGCAATGGATTGATTCAAAGTCGCCAGAAGTTCGCACGCATCAATCGATCATGCGTGAAATGGCCCAGAAGCGCGTTGTGCTTCTCGGCGAACGGCATGACCGGTATGATATTCACCGTTGGCAGATGCACATCTCGGCCTCTCTCCTCGCACTTCGTGATGATCTGGCTGTCGGCTTTGAAATGTTTCCACGACGGCTCCAGCCTGTGCTTGACGAATGGGTCGCTGGCAAGCTCGATGCTGAGACGTTTCTGGAACGCGCAGAGTGGGGCAAAGTTTGGGGCTTTGATGCAGATCTTTACTGGCCGCTTTTCCACTTCTGCCGCGAGTTTCGCGTTAAAATGTTGGCGCTCAATTGTCGTCGCGACCTCGTAACTCGTGTAGGCAAAGAAGGCTGGGAAGCGATTGTGGAAGAAGATCGCGACGGTTTGACCCCGGCACGTCCTGCGAGCCTTGCGCATCGCGAACATCTTCTGCGTCTGACCAATGGCGGGCCGCCGGTCATGCAGGGAAAATCTGCTGACGCACCTGAGTTTGACCGCTTTGTCCGCGCCCAGCAGACATGGGATCGTGCCTTCGCCTGTAATATTGCGGCTTATCTCAATGAAAAGCCGGAAGCACTGGTTGTCGGTATCATCGGACGCGGGCATATGGAATATGGCTTTGGCACGCCCGATCAACTTGATGACCTTGGAATCAATCAGGTTGGTGTTCTCCTGACAGAAGATGTGGGGGATGCGGCATCGACGCTGAAAGTCGCGGAACTTCCGGCTATCGCTGATGCAGTTTTTGGGTTGGCCGATTCCTGATGGAATATTGCGACCATCATTGCTGGAGAGCACGGTTGTCGCTGACCATAAAACATCGAATGATTGAGAATTTGAGGATCATGAGAATGCAAGATCGTACCAGTTTCCGCCTTATCATGATGCTCGGTTCTGTACTGGCGGTGACGGCATACACCATGCCGTCAGTTGCGCAGACTGGACCGCGTGTTACAACGACGCCCGCCGCATCTGAAACCGCAGACGTGCCGTCCATTACCAATCAGGCAGGATGGCAGAATGCTGTCGTGATTATTCTTCAACGCTATGGTCAGCTTTTGGCGCGCGAGCTTGCTCCTCTGAAGCTGGACGGTGTTTTCAAGCCGAAAATCAGCTTCTATCTTTCTCCAGACGGTACTGTGTCGGATGTCAAACTTGTCGAAAGTTCGGGCGACGATCTGGTTGACGCGGCGGCTTTGAAAGTTCCGACTGCTGGTGCGGCCTTCCCACCCTTCACTCCAGACATGGCGGGTGACAAACCTAAAAAGCTTATTGCCCCGTTCGAGGTTCGTCTCCACAAGCCCGAGTCAGAAACAACAAGCAATCCCGCGAAGGCGGAATAGGACTAAGCGACTTTCAGCTCTCCGATCGGCAAGCCGGTGTCGGTCATTTTGTTATCCACACCGTTTTCATCGAGAAACTGCTTCATTTCGGCATAGGTCTCAAACCAGGCGCGGTTATATTTGTCGAACAGCGATTGATCCCAATAGTCTTCCAGACGAAATGGCTTTTCGCTGAAGACATCATAGCTTGGGATTTTATAGGTTTCGGCAAACTCAGCCGTGCGGCTGTCATAGGTGAAATAGATAGACGGAATGCCATTGGCGAGCGCCATCAGGTTGCCGTGCAGGCGGTAGCCAAGGACTAGTTGCTGCTCACGCACGAGATTTTCGTAATCCGCCACGACATCTGAATAGAACATTCGATGGCGATAGAGGTTCTCGATATCGTCATCGAAATACCAGTCAGCCGTCCAGCGATGTGCTTTGAGAGCTTCTATCGCTTCTTCTTTTTGTTCGGGCGTGCCGAACACCATCTTCTTTTCTTCTATTTCGCCCTGCGCCATCAATGTCACATCGAACCGTCCAGCCATTGTGCGGATAAGATCGCGATGGCGGGTCAGATATTGCTCAATATCCTGCGCATAAGCTGGCGAAACTTCGCGGCGGACCGTAACACCCACCTGTTTGACCGCTTCGAGCGGGGGCAGTTTGATGCGCAGATGCTGATTGTTGCGGCGAAACGCCGTCGGACAACCGATGATACGCACATTCTGAATGCCGATATCGTTGAGTACCTGAGCCGTATAGGCCCCACGCACGCCAACAGAGACGGTTGAATCGGCGATCATGCGCAGAACTGCCTTCGTTTCCTCTGATAGCTGGATTTCACCCCGCACCGGAGCCTGCGCGCCAACGCCAAATGCAATAACCGGGAGTTTCAACCGCTGGAGCACTGGGATCGTGTCGCGCCAGTTCATATCTTTATTGATGTAATTAGAGCCGCGCAGGATCACATAATCATATTCTTCCCGCAGCTGATCAATCTTTTCGGGTGAAAAATTGGTAATCGGCAGCTCGGACGCCTTCTCGTAATTCATCAGCTTCAGCGACGACTCGAAAACGAAAGCGTCGCCGATATTGTGATAGTGATTGATGCTGCCCTGCACGTCAGTATGACGATACCAGCGGACATTGTCGTGATCGTACACTTCTCCTGCCGGGATCATGACGAGGGCGCGTGCCATAGGCTATTCCTTCTTTTATAAACAGATGCAGGCGAGCCAGGCTCAGCTTGCCTGAGAAAGTGCGGTTTCTGTGACCGCAGGTTTCAGTCTGCGAGGCTTGGCCTCGCGAAGCCGGTTGTAAAGATCAAGATGTGCGCTGGCACAGTCGATGTAGTGAACTGGCTTTCGGATGGATTGATGCAAGCGGTTCCAGATGTTCTGATCGCTCAGCACTTCTGTAAAGCGGTCGGCCAGATCTTCTGCGCTTCGAACACGAAAATGAAGACCATCTTCACCGTCACGGATTTTTTCAGCCATGCCGCCAATGTTGGAGCAGATGACCGGGCGGCGATGGTGCAGGGCTTCCTGAATGACGATCGGCGAGTTTTCCCACCAGATCGAGGGCATGACTACCCAATCTACCGACTGCATGAGGCGCGGCATTTCCGCATTCTGATAAGCGCCATAAAAGCGAACGCGCGGACCTGCCTCCTCAATCAGCTTCTGCATGCGTTCCTGAAAGGCTGGCGGTTGCTTTTCGAGGTTGCCGCCAAAGATCATCAGGCGGGAGTCCTCGCCCCAGACCTGTTCGGGGACGCGCGACACCGCATCAATAAGCACATCGATGCCCTTGAATGGATTGATCTGTCCGAAGAAGGCAAAGCGGCTGCGGCGTGGATCGGGCCCCGTCAGCTCGCGAGGCGGTGTTGTTTGTGTGATCGCGATGCCATTTTCTATAACCGCCATCTTGTCAGGATTGATCCCCCATTCGCGATAGCGATTTGCCAGAAATTCACTCGGCGACACAAAAGCATCAGCTAACTCCAGCATGCCGCGTACAAAGCGTTCACGTTTGAGAAAACGGGCAGGGGGTATCTGCGGAAAGCAGGCGTGGCAATCAATTGGGGACGCCTCATTGCAGAGCTTTGACGAGCCCGCCTTCACCATCTGGCCGTCATTGTTGCAAATGGAAAGGAACTCATGGAACGTCACCAGAATGATGCGATCCGGCAGCGCTTCGCGGATGGCATAAAGCGTTTCAAGACCGAGACCCAGCACATGGTGAAAGTGAACGATATCCGGATCGAAATCGCGCACGAACCGCAAAAGATCGCGGCGGATTTCGTCGGTATTCTTGTTGGACAGATAAAAGTGATCATACTCGTCGGCGTGAAACAGAATCTCGTCACTGGCGCGCCGCATGCTCATCAGCGCCGTGGTGCCGTGGCGGGGGATAGGATGGCTGGCGCGCGCCAGATAAACCGATTGTACGCCTGGTGTGGCATTCAATCCCTTGTGCAGATTGTAGGATGCGATTTCACCGCCGCCGAGCGAGATTGACGGATGTGCATGGGAAATGACGAGAACACGGAGTTTTTCGCTCATGCGGTTTCCTCCATCGCGACCTTGCGCTTGCCTGCGAGAATTGCAGACCAGCGAGCGTCAAAAACCTGACGATCGATACGTTCTATAAGCGCGATGGTGGATGCTTTATCTGTTACTGAAACATCATCCGCGCCGAGCATCTGTGCGGAAGGCAGCCAATAAGAACGCAGGCCGGATTGCTTGAGCTTCAAGCCAAGGTCGAGACCCTTTTCATGGGTGCCGAGATAGCCGCGGGTAAAACCACCAGCGGTGAATAAAGCTTCGCGGGGCATGATGCAGCATTCGAAGGTTGCTGTTGCCACCTCAGTCAACTGCATGCCCGATATGGCGTCAATCGGGTAGCCGGCATAACGGCTGATGAGGGCGCGGTCTGACTGTGGCCCTGCCACCCATGTTCCCGCCCAGCGGATCGAGTCATCCTCATAGGCAAGCGTCGGCGAAAGCACGCAATCCTTATGCGTCTCATAGGCACTGACCAATTTGTTGAGCCAGCCCGAACGGCGCGGCAACAGCGAACCAGCGAGAAAGATTACCTGATCGGTGGAAACCGTTCGCGCCCCGACTTCAAGCGCATCATAAAGATCTTCTGATCCATTGGCCGAAACCAATCGGATGCGCAGTCGATAAAAATCGGCAAGTCGTCTGATCTGTACGCCGATACGGTCAATGATTTCGGTCGCAGCTGCAATCACAATCGGTGCGATCCGTGTTTCAGGATCAAGCGCCAGCAGAGCAAGCAGCGGTTCGATTTCTTCGACGCGTTCGTCAATACCAATGATGATAGCTGGCCCGATCGCGTCCTCAAAGGGACCAAGCTCGACCACGCCAAAGACTTCCGGGGCAGGACGGTTGACGCCGCGCAACAATGGCACAAGCTGCTGATCGACGATGTGGCGCAACGCCCATGCATTCGGATCGGTGGCACGCAGTTGCCGGACGATGGCATCGCGCGACGTTACACGGGTTGGAGTGAGCGGAAAGAATGCGCGCCGCCCGTCGCTGATTGCGAGCTCCAGATAGAAGGGGGACGTACTGTCACCTGCAAGTTCCGGGGCAAAGGCCACAAAACCATGGGCATGGCGGTTTGGGTCAAGCCCCGCATTAAAGGGAGGATGATTATCAAATTCACGTGTCACATCGGAGCGGTCGATGCGCGTCCACGTCGTGTCGATCTGGATGTCGCCGCGATGACGTCGAAGCCGCACGCTTTCAACGTGACTGTCGGGATCAAGCAGCCAGCCGGAAATCAGGATGCCACTTCCTTCAACCCGAAAGACATTGTCGATGCCCATGCGAACGGGAAACGGCAGGGCGGAGACGGTATCTGTACCATCGAAACGATTGGCGGCAGAACGCAGGCGCAAAAGAATATCGGTTGAACTGCGTACGCGCGGCAGGATCGCGCGGATATGGGCCGGTGTTTCGCGCGAACCTGAGAGAAGTCTGCGATCATAGACTTCAGTAAAGCGCCAGCCGCGTCGACCGCGAAACAAAATACGCTCGATATCATTGGCTTCCACTGGCTCATTGGCGAGAAGAAGCCCGGCAAAGCCAGAGGCTTGTTCTTCAAGATCAGGGCGCGCAAAAACACTGATCGAGCATTCGGCGAGTGAGGAGTTTTTACCGCTGATCAGAAGGCGTGTTACCGCAGGTGTCAAATCCTGCGCCCAGCCCTGAACGAAAATATCGCCTTCGTCGCTTCCGCCGATCAGTTCGATGCATCCATCCGAGCGCGCACCCGCCTGCAGCAGAACGGTGATTGCGGATAGCTTTTTTCGGCTGATAGGGCCGGAAATCAATCCCTCAACGAGTTCATCGATGACGCCTGAAAGGTTCTGCCCGGATAAATCTCCGATCATCGCCACGAAATCTGGAACAGATGCCGAGCGCGATGCAAAATTATAGCGCCCAACCTTTGCCCGATGCTGGAACATGATGGTCTTGAGGATACCGCGACGCAACACATTCGTCGGCACGATGGCAACAAAGCCATGTGTTCCGGCGGGCGATGGCTCTTTCAACGGCCAGGTTATGAGGCTCGTTTTCACGCTCATCGCCGGGTCTCCATTGAGAAACGCTGTAACCTGATCAGTGGTGGCACTTCCGATGCCAAGCACCAGGACGAGCGTCTCCTCAATCACGCACCCCACCACCATTTCGCCTTCCATAATCATGGGAGGACGGTCGGTCGTGCGGCCATTTCTGGCAGCGGATTGTATGTTTGGCCTTTCATCCTGTGTCATGCAACAATCCTCACGGCATGATTGCGAGGGTGAGGAGAGCGCCAGCGACAAAACCGGTCAAGACGGCGGCGAGCACGAAAAGGACTTTGATATCTCCGCTGCTTCTTTTACGCACGTCTTCCATACGCTGTTCAAGACCGGCAACGACGCCGTCCATGCGCATGATATGCACATCAAGCTCGGTCATGCGCTGGTGCAGATCGGTACGCAGGGTATCGACTGAACCAGCAATGTCGAGGAGGTCAGTGGGCGAAGTATTGCCGGTGCTGTCTATGGTAGGGGCTGCGCGTTGCAGCGAGCGCTGATTCACTTGCAACTGGCGCTGGGCTGCCATCAGCATGTCGAGCTTATCGAGAATGCGTGTCATTGGCGCTGCGATCAACGCTTCTGCCGCCTGCTCATCGGGCTTTGGTACGCGCAGCTTCTGTTCTATGCCCGCTGCATTGGCAGCAATCACGACCAGTTCACCTGCGCGGGCTGCTGCAAACTGAGGTAACATCACCTCAAATGCGTGCATTCCGTCGCCGATGCCATTGCGCTTCAGATCAGGCCTATCCTTGTCCGCAGGCGCTTCGGCAATTGGCTTGTCATCAAGTAGAACCCGAATAATGAGCCGCTCGGTCGGGTAGGAAGGATCGAACGCCCAGCCGTAAAGGCGGCCTTCTTCGATGGCGTCAACGCGTCCTTTCATGGCTTCGGTCCTTTGAGGTGTCGGCGAAGCACTCTGTGCTTCAACCGGCTTTTGTGCCCCCTCGGATGGAATTTGGGTCGCGATGTTCATGATCTACCTCTCATGCTGCCTCGACACGAGCCGCGCGCAATGCCCCGATCATGTCGAGATAGCGGACTGCTGTGGTGTCGATGGTGTCCGGGTGCCGCGCATTTTCGCCAAGCGATTGGCGCAGGTCCGGGTTTTCCGCCATGCGTCGCATTGCTTGGGCAAGCGCCAGCGGATCATTGGGCGGAACAGTGAGGCCATTGATGCCATCAGTGATCATCTCGGCCATTCCGCCAATATTGCTGCAAATGACAGGGCGGTTCTGTCCCTGTGCTTCCTGAATGACGAGCGGCGCATTCTCCCACCAGATCGAGGGCATGATTGCGCAATCGACAGACTGGATGAGTTGAGCGATGTCTTCGCGGCGATAAGCGCCGCGACGCTGCACGACCGGCCATGTATTCGCAAAAAGCTGGTCGATTTCGCTGACAAAGCTTTCGCTCTGAAAAGGTGCTGCTCCGTGAACACGCAGCTCGAAATCAAAGCCTTCGGAAATCAGTTGTTGAGCTGCCTCCAGCAAGACTGTTGCGCCCTTCCATGGGTTGAGATTGCCGAAATAACCGAAGGTTGGCTTTGTCCATTCCTGCTGTCGAAATTCGACTGCTGGCCGTTCGGGCTGGCCATTGGGAATGACCTCAATGCGATCTTCTGCAAGACCCCATTCGACATAGCGCTGTTTGAGAAATTCACTTGGTGAGACGAAGGCATCGACGGCGCTGAGCAGCGATTTGATGTGCCTTTCCCGCAATACGAACTTATCGAGTGCAATGTCTTTAAAACAGGCATGGCAACGGTCGGGGCTTGCACCATGGCACAGCTCTTTGCCGGTGGTGCGTACCATCAACCCATCATGGTGGCAGATGGGATAATAGTCATGCAAAGTCAGAACGATGCGGCAATCTGGCAGTGTGCGGCGCACGATATGTGGGAACTCTGCACCCAGCAGCAACAAATGATGCAGATGCACTACGTCCGGCGTGAAATCGCGCAGCAGTTCGACGATATCCGGCACAATGCCGTAAAGATCGATCTGGCTCATGTAGAAGCGATCGAAGTGCCCCGACCAGAGCAGAATTTCATCGCTGCCATTGCCGATGCTCTGAAAGCTTGTGCCGGGACGTGCTTCACGATGCACCTTGTTGGTGGCACCCATAAACATCGCTTCGCATCCTGCACGCTGATAAGCGCGGAACAGGTCATGGGCGAAAATTTCCGTTCCGCCCGGATGAAGCGATGGATGATTGTGAGCTGCGATGAGAACGCGAGGAGCCATCAGGCGGCACCTCCGCGCGAAGCGATGAAAATATCCTGATAATGATCGGCATCGATGCCACGCCAATGCCCGAAGGATTTCGTTTCAAGTTCCAGCTTGGCACCTGCAAGAGCGCGGTCGAGAAAGCCGTTCTCAAAACCAACAGCTGCAAGAGGAGGAAGCTCTGGCACAAACCAGCATGGCCCGACTCCATGACGTTCAAAGGCGAGGCGCTTGTCACGCTTACCGAAACGGTCGCGGGCGGCGATATCATCAACGACAAATGCGGTCATGAAGAGCTTGCCGCCCGGTGCAAGTACGCGTGATACCTGCTCGAGGTAAGTCTTCACTTCATCAGACGGCAGATGCGTGACCACAGACGTCATGATAACAAAGTCAAAGCTTCTGTCCGCAAACGGAAGTGTTAGGCTCAGACCGTTCACAGTGCCTTTCGGATTGTAGAGGTCATGCGCGATATCGATATGACGGAACTCGAAATTCGGGTAGCGCACGGTGATATTCTGACGGCACCAGTTGACGCCGCCAGATACCGGATCGATACCGGCATAGCGCGCTTTCGCCATATCGAGATATTGGGTCAGTGGCACCGCCATGCGGCCAATGCCCGATCCAATATCAAGCACGCGTGCGTCGGGCTTCAGGCCGCCTTTGCGGATGAAATGGCCAAGAAACTCCGCGCCGACCGCACGATAATCTCCATCGCCAACGAAAACGCTGCTCGGGTCGGGTGAAGGCAGAAAGCGGTTCTTCAAAACAGATTGCATCAGCCAGTCAATCTGTTCTTCGGGTATTGCTGGTTTGGCTTCAGGTTCTGGCTGTTTCAGCATTACCACTTCGGTCAAGCGGCGCTCCTTTCAGATTTGGCCACGATCACATTCGAAGGAACCGCCATTGGGTTCTCATCTTGGGGTGGCGTCATCAATTCTGTGATTTCTTGGTCCCAGCGCTGCGTGTGCAGCCAGGAATTATATTGGCTGGCGAGGCCGCGCATGTAGTCGACGCTGCGGCGGATGGAGCGGCGCTCGAAATGGTAAAGGGCGACACCTGGTTCGTAGAATATCTGGAAGCCAAGCTGGCGGATTTTCAGACACAGATCGCTGTCTTCGTAGTCACCAATGACATAATCCTCGCTATAGCCGCCCACGAGATCGAAGATATCCTTGCGGGTAATCAGGCATGCACCGGTGACGCCCGGAACGTAGCGCGCACGGCGCGCAGGTGCATAATTACCGGGCATACCCTTGTGATAGTGATGATTGAGCCAGATGCCCTGACGATCACGGGCGAAATAGAGCCCGGCATGTTGCAAAGAACCATCTTCGAACAGCAAGCGCGGGCCGATTGCGCCGAGCTTGGGTTCATCAAACAAGGGCTGGATCAGCTGCTGTAACCACCCATGTTCGGACGGCACCACATCGGAGTTCAACATGACGATGGTGGCGCCGGTTGCAAGGCTTGCGCCCGCATTACAGGCGCGAGCATAGCCACTATTGCGGTTCATGATTGCAAGCTTGAAGGGCATATCATGAAGGATGTGCAGGCCACCCAGCATGTGCTCGCTGTCATCCTGAATTTCAGGAGAATCGAGCACGAAAATGAATTCGGCGTTTTCCATCAGCCAGGGATCGGTTGCCATCGACGAGAACTGAAACCGCAGAAAATCGAGATTTCGATAAAGTGGGATGACGATGGAAGCGAGCGGAGAAGCGGGCGTCTCTCCAAACTCTTTGATTTCAGCAATTCTTACTGTCGCGCCAAGCTTCTTCTCAATTTCCGTCAGGGCAGGAGCCAATATCTGCTCAAACACATGGGGCCGCGCGTGCTGTGGCGGAACCGAACGCAAAATTCTGTTGCGTTGGGTTGAAGCTTCGAAGGGTTGCGGCGCAGGGACCAGAGGTGCGGTTGCGCCGGATGAGAGACGCATCTGAAAGCGCGGCTGTAAAAGCGGCCCGAGATTTTTAGCCGATGGCAACCAGGCAACAAAGCCCGTTACATCTTGCTGTGGCGTATCTTCACGCTTTGCAATCTTGACCGCGAATTTATGGAAATGCGGCTTCAAGGAAACTGCGCTACCGCTTTCAGGCAGATATTCGATATCAGCAAGCAAATTGGCAGGATCGTGCATCCAACCACCAACGATCAGCCCGCCATCCAATGCCAGAGCAAGGTCGATTTCGGCTGCCGGATGGGTTGCTGATTGTGCGATTTGACGAACAGGGAGCGGAGAACGTGTCTGCAAATCAATCGCCACGGCAGTGCCCGCAGCACTGAGTTTTCCCAATTGGCGAACAAGGAACTCGCGTAAATCGCCATTTCCCTGCCATTTGCTCCACCATTTGGCGAAGTTTGTCTGTTCAGCTGAGCGTGCCGCCAATTTGCGGACGGCGACACCTTTTTGCCCCGCCAGGATCAGCAACAGTGAAGACGGCAGATCCTGGGGAGCTTCCACCAGCAAATGGCACGGTTGCCACGCGTTGCGCGCTTGCTTACCCGCGACAAACCGCGGTGGGATCACCATCACACTGCCGGCTGTAACGCCGTAAATAGCTGAAACTTCGCCGAGCATCGGATCAACAGCGGTCTCCAGCAGATGATGCCCTTGAACAGGTTCGCCGCAATATTGCGCTTCACGCGGTTCTGGTGTTAGCGCGAAGGTCAGATCACGCACGAGGGATGCAAATGTCTGATTACGCGAGAGCCTGAATGTGCTGCGCCATGTCGTAAGAACATTGGTCAGAAGCTTGATATGGCCGAGCAAAGTGAGGTCGCTGACGACGTGATGCACGTCGAAAGCTGCAAGTTCATTCGCCGGATAAAGGATCGCTTGCGCCGTAGGCCCGAGTGAGCCTGCCGACAGCGATAATTCGATTGGTTCGGTGCCAGTCCGCATGGCCCAGAACATGCGCACACCACCACTTTCGAGCGGAATGCCAATGCTGAGTAGGGGAACGGGCTGGACAGGCATGTCCAGCGTGCATTTGGTCGTTGAGCGAGCCGGGCCGGGAATATCCCAGATGACCACAGCCACATCGGCGCAAAGACGGCAAATGGAGAGGTTCTCAGTTTTGCTTTCAGTGTCCGCCGAATGGTCGAGGTTCAATGCGAGCGCCCTTTCATTCTTGTTGGAAATGCAAACCCGGACGCATTGCTAGGCAGAATGCGGCAGGCCAAAGATTGAGGTCAGAAGGCAGTTGAGGAAGGAACGTGCCCGACGGGAGGATGTCGGGCACGAACTCAATCGTTCAATCAGTGAACAGTGAAGTACTGGTCGGGATGAGCCTGTACGTCGTCTGCACTGGTATTCACGAGGGTAACGGTGTCGCCGTTGCCGAGGTCGACAACAACATTTCCACCAACCTGCGTGACGCGATCTGCGAGGTCATCCGCCGAATTGACATCAAGGCCGTTAATGCCCTGCTGAATCTGGAGGATGTCTTCACCTGGGTTGAAATCAAGGATGACGTCGTTTCCGCCGCCGCCATTGAACAAGAAGACGTCACTACCGGCGCCGCCGATAAGGATGTCATCTCCGGCACCGCCATCAAGGATGTCGTCGCCGTTTCCACCTTGCAGGACATCGTTTCCGTCGCCGCCAAAGAGGAGGTCCGAGCCGTTGCCGCCCTGGAGAACATCGTCTCCAGCACCGCCAAACAGCACATCATTCCCATTGCCGCCGCTTAGGACGTCATTTCCTGCATCACCGAATAGAACGTCATTACCATTTCCGCCGAAAAGGAGGTCATCACCGTTTCCGCCGAAGAGGATGTCATTCCCGTTATCGCCGAAGATGGTGTCATTGCCATCACCTCCGAAAACGAGATCATCACCGCCATGGGCGCGGATGAAATCGTCAAAGCGGGAACCGAACAACACGTCGTCGTAGGCGCCGCCTTCTAAAGTGGCCATCTGCTTCTCCTTGTGTTCCTGTATGGGGTGTTCCTGTATGGGTTTACAAAAAGGCCGGAAAATGGTCCGACCATTATGCTTGTAGTAGTCTGCGCCGCATCATTTACAATTGCAACATTATTAGTTGGTATAAATTTGGCAGCTGTAAGTAACAAATTATTACGAATAATTTATATTACAGTTCTATAAACAGAAATATAATGTATATTTAAAATCATTATAATTTCTATTTACATTGTATTTCGCTGTAAATTATTTCCAAATTTGAAATATCGATCATGTGAAATAATAATTAATATATTTCAATAGCATGGTATAAGGCGCATCGCGTCACATGCTAACTGAGCGCGGCGGAGAATTTCAACCTATGGATGATCTGTATTGTGAAATACTCTTCCTGACGGGCTATCGATCTGAAGCTCAGAACAGTAGCCTGATTGAGGTGAAGCATTTCCAGCAAAGGTGCGTAGCGGTCATCGTCAGCACAAAGGCTTGAACAATCGGGCCTAGAATTCTCATCAGCCGATACGACGGCGAGAGCGGATTATGAAGCGCTTTAAATCATCACGGTATGTGCAACGGTTTACGTCGATACATGATCCGATTTACGACCTAAATTACTTCCCGCGCAAATGCCGCTGATCACCGTGAATTACGACAAGCCGCCAATAACATGTGGCGTGAAATCGCTTGCCTGAAGTCCTCATAAAAGAGGCGTCAAAGTATGAGTTACGTCTACACTCTCGTTAAAGTAACAGTGCCGTTCAAGGTCATCAGTGAGCGTCGGGATGATTGCCGATCCTCATCTTCTTGACTGGCATCAACGCATCGCGAAAGTGTCTGAATGGCTAGTTGGCCGGTACCATTCTGTGCGACGAGGACAGCATTGATGTACTCATTTTTTATACGACGCATTAGATCAAAACCTAAAAATTCTCGATCGATCATCATGCATACCATTTGAAAAACGGTACTACTCTTACGTCCCTGCGGATGATAACAACTTTCAAGGCTTATCAGTTGTGAAAGTGGCATGGCTCAGAAATCGACGACCCTTAAAGATGTGGCGGCACTGGCGAACGTATCGCGCGCCACTGCCGCCCGCGCACTCAACAGTTACGGCTATGTTGGTGATGAAACGGCACAGAAGGTTCAGGCTGCTGCGGAGAAACTGGGATACAGAGGCAATCGACTGGCCCAGGCTTTGCGCAGCGGGCAGTTACCGATTATTGGCTGCGTTCTTGGTGACATACAAAATCCGTTTTTTGCAAAAATTGCCCATGATGTCGAAGTGCTGGCGCGAGAAGAAGGGCACAATCTCATCATTGCGAGCAGTGAAGAACAGCTGGATCAGGAAAAGTCGCTTCTGGCCAGCCTGCAGTCGTTGAGCATTCGCGGTTTCATTGTGGCGCCGACATCAGCCGAAGACAGTTCGCATCTGCAACGTCTGATCGACGAAAACGTACCCTTGGTCCTGATCGATCGCGCAGCGCAGGGTGTCGAGTGCGACAGTGTTGTGGTCGACAATGAAGGTGGCGCGCGCAAGGCCATTGAATATCTGATCGAAATGGGACATCGCGATATTGCTCTTTTGCAGGATGATGCGCGCATCTTCACATCACGTGAGCGTTTCAACGGCTATAAGACTGCGTTGCTTGCCCATGGCATTGAGCCTGGTGAAAAAATGATATCAGTCGCGCAGTCGACGGTTGAGCACGCCATTGATGCGACCATACGTCTATTCAGTCGCAGAAATCCTCCGACGGCGTTGTTCACCGTCGACAGTTTGATGACGCAAGGTGCGCTTTTGGCGTTCAGATCCATGGGAATAACGATTCCCTACGATGTGTCATTGATTGGTTTTGACGATTTTAATCTGGCCACTTTTACCGATCCGCAGATCACTGTCATATCTCAACCGGTGTCGGAAATTGGCCGGGCAGCAGGGCGGCTTTTGCTGGAAAAAATTGCAGGAAAAAAGAGGCCTTCTCAGAAAATAAGCTTTGAAACCAAGCTGATAATCAGGGGTTCAGTTAGCCGTCGATGAGCTGACGACGTCGAAAAACCGGTCTTCAAAAAAATTCAAAAACCTACTTGTCATGAGAAAATTCTTGTGCGTTAAATATATATGAGATCGATCTCATATTGTCGCAACGGGTTACAGGCGCAAAACCGGTTCGGGCTTGTCCCGAGGTTTCAACTGCGCAAACGGGAAGGTAGTAATGCTCAACTTTGATAAAGATCGCTTTGTGAAAATACAGGGCGGCGCGGTCGCAATTGCAGAGGATGTACGCGCTCTGATGCGCGGGCTGCTCGATGATGGCCTGGAACGCATTTTTTTCATGGGCACGGGCGGCGTGCAGTTTCTGACCCAGCCCGCAATCGAGATTGCCCGCAACGCAACCGTTTTCCCAGTGTCATCGGCATTTTCGGCGCAAGTTGTTTTAGAAGCACCCGCCGGGTTGGACGAAAAGGCGCTTGTCATCCTTCCGTCATTGTCCGGAACGACCAAGGAAAGCGTGCAGCTTCTGGCATTCTTGAAAAAGAAGGGTGTCAAAACGCTCTCGCTCACCGGTCACAAGGATACGCCCCTGGGCCTTGATGCCGATTACAACTTTACCAATTTTGCAGAGGACGACACGTCTTCAGAATCGTTTTACCTGCAGACCCTGTTGATCGTGCTTGCACTCCTGGCCGAGCGCGGCGAGTTTGAAGACTTCGATGATACCGTCTCCGAATTGAAGCGCCTTCCAGAACTACTGGCTTCGGTGAAGGAGGACTTTGAAACGAGCGCAGCCGCACTCGCGCAGGAAATCAAGGACGAGAAATATCACATCTTCACCGGCGCTGGCACTGCGTGGCCAGAGGCTCACTATTACGGCATGTGCATTCTCGAAGAAATGCAATGGATCCGCACGCGTCCGGTTCATGCTTCCGACTTCTTCCACGGCACGCTCGAACTGGTTGAGCCAGGCGTCAGCCTATTCATATTCAAGGGCGAGGATGCATGCCGTCCGTTGACGGACCGGGTCGAGAATTTCGCAAAGCGTTACACGGATAAGGTTCGTATTCTGGACGCCGCTTCAGCGAGTCTTCCAGGCATCTCCCAAAAGACACGCAGCCTGATCTCCCCAATCATCCTGGCAACCATGCTGGAACGGTTGAGTGCTCATCTGGAAGTGCTGCGCGATCACCCGTTGACCACGCGGCGCTATTACAAACGTGTCGAGTACTAAGAGCCTTCCCCGATCTGGTTCCACCGGATCGGTTTCCTGCATTCTGACGAAATAAAAAACAATAGCTAAAAGAGAGGAACTTCGAGATGAAATGCAAAACGTTTTTGAGCACAACAAGCCTTGCGTCACTCCTGATGTTTGGATTGTTAGCTGTCAACATAAATGCTGCTCTCGCCGGTGATGCCGTCGTTGCCCAACTTGATGCTCCCGTCGAATATTCTGGCACTTTGAGCATTTTGACGAAGTTTGGACTTCAGCAGCTTTCGCCCTATTTCGTCAATGCCGCTAAGGAATATGAGAAGCTTCACCC
Source organism: Ochrobactrum sp. AN78 (assembly GCF_029909885.1). NCBI lineage: Bacteria > Pseudomonadati > Pseudomonadota > Alphaproteobacteria > Hyphomicrobiales > Brucellaceae > Ochrobactrum > Ochrobactrum sp. AN78. The sequence goes on along the minus strand of NZ_JASAMU010000004.1, from coordinate 218,695 downwards.
TGGCGTCAAAGTCGAGCTTATTCAGGAAAGCGACGATAGCGTGAAGGGCAAAACCAAGGCTCTCGTTGCATCTAACTCATTGCCAGATATCTACTTCACCTGGACTGGGAGCTGGGGTGAGAATTTTGTGCGAGGCAATCGAGCTGTCGATCTGTCCCAGATTATTGGTCCTGACACGCCATGGGGCAAACAGTTCGCCCATGCTGCCGTCAGCGCCTTCCAGTATAATGGCAAATTATACGGTATTCCTCTTTATCTGGATGCAAAGTTCATGGGTTATAACAAGGCCCTCTTTGACAAGGCCGGTGTAGCAGAACCGAAGAGCTTCGATGAACTAATCCGTGCGTGTGCTGCCCTGCGTAAGTCCGGTGTAACACCCATTTCGTTCGGTAACAAAGAAGGCTGGCCTGCTGTGCATTTTGCCGGACAGTTGCTCGCCTATAACGTGCCGCAAGCAACGCTGGAAAAAGATTTCAACCCAAAGACAGCCGAATATTCGGATGCAGGCTATGTTGAAAGCCTGACACAGTTGAAGAACCTCATCGACGATTGTTCGGACGGCGCAGGTACAAACGGCTCATCCTATGCTTCTGCGTTGCAGCAGTTCAGCAACGCCAAATCCGCAATGTACTATCAAGAAATTATCGAATTTGATCAAAGCACGGCCGATGGCGCACTGAAGAAGGAAGACTTTGGTTTCTTTAAGCTGCCGGCAGGAGAAGACGCAAAAGGTGATGTCAATTCAATCGAAGGTGCACCTGAAGGCTACATGATCAATTCAGCGTCGAAGAATATTCCGCTGGCTTTGGACTTCATGAAGTTTGTCACCTCGCCCGAAAATGGGAAGGTTTTGTCAGCTCCACCTTATGGGCAGCCAAGCGCCACTGTTGGTGGCTACTCTGCTGAAAGCATGAACCCTTCTGTTGTTGAAGGTCTCAAGGTTATCGCGGATTCATCTTATCTGATGCCGTGGCTTGATACCGCTAATCCACCGCGGGTTGCATCTGTCTGGCTTTCGGGCCTCCAAGCCTTGATTGGTGGATCCATGACACCGGAGCAAGTCATGGAAAAGGTTAAAAAGGCTGCCGCCTCTTCCCGATAAGGATGTTATTGGCCGATGACTGTCATGAAGCGTGAATATAGAGGGGAGGCGGCCAAAAACGGCTTCCTCCTGCCGGACGGGTCGCAACTCGACAAGTCCGGTTTGCTGGCGAAGTTGCTGTCGTTCCGCTGGGTTCTGATCGCGTTCGTTTTGATCCTATGGTTTGTCTACTATCCCATTATCGACAATTTTATCGTTAGCACGACAAATCAGGATATTTTTACTGGTGAAACTGCATTTGTCGGATTGGATAACTATAGGCGTCTTCAAGATGATCCGGTGATCTGGACGGCAATCTTGAACAACACGCTTTATGCGGTTGTCTCGGTCGTGTTCCAGGTGTTCGGTGCTTTCGTGCTCGCAGCGATTATTGAAGGTCTGCAGCATGAGGCCTGGCGCAGATTCTGGCGCGCCGTTTATTTCATACCATCAGCGATATCGATTACAGTCACGGGGCTGCTGTTCTACTTTATTTATCAGCCCGATATCGGCCTGCTGGATTCCGCTTTTAACCATCTCGGACTTGGCGCGTGGTCTCGGTCATGGCTTGGAGAAGAACAGACCGCGGTTTACTCGATCATTGCCATGAGCCAGTGGCAAGGCTTTGGTTATTCGACCCTTCTATTTGCCATAGCGATCCAGAAGATTCCGCGCGAACTTTACGATGCGGCGACTATGGACGGTGCCGGTATGTGGCGTCGGCTGTGGAACATAACCTTTCCACTGACACGCGAAATGACCGGTCTCATGGTTATCGTTACGATTACCGGAGCATTTCAGGTCTTCAACGAAGTCATGGTTATGACAGGCGGTGGCCCCAACAACAGCAGTCAGGTGTTGGGAACATGGCTCTATCAACAGGGCTTTATTGAAAATGACTTCGGGTATGGCGCTGCTATCGCTTCGGTGATTTTTATCATCACACTGCTGACGGGCTTTGGACAGCTCTGGTATACCAGAAAGCGGAGGGTGGAACTATGAGCAACGCCTCCTATCAGTCGCGCGAGATGCAACCCACGGATTTTGTGCAGACGCTTGTACGTGTCTGTCTGGTTACTTTCCTCATTAGTCTTGGTATCGTTGTAATCTATCCGCTGGTGTGGATGGCCCTGAATGGTTTCAAGACTAACTCCGAGATATTTGGTGAGCCCTTTGCGCTGCCAACTGGCTTCACGCTCGACAACTATATCTCAGCCTGGAACCAGGGCATCAGGAACTATATTGCAACCAGCATCATCGTCACGCTGGTTTCGGCTGTCTGTACGGTACTGGTAAGCGCCTGGACTGCTTATGGCCTGACGCGTTCCAAACTGCCGGGCAAGCCGTTCTTTGTCGGTCTGGTGCTTGGCGGATTGATGTTGAGCCCAACGGTTGCGGTCATTCCGCTGGTGCGGATCATGCAAAAGCTTGGTCTCTACAACACCTATTGGGCGCTTATCATTCTCTACACCGCGTTTCGCATCCCGTTCACCACGTTTCTTATTCGCGCCTATATGCTTGGTCTTCCGCGCGATCTGGACGAAGCCGCAGTTATGGACGGAGCAAGTGAAGGTCAGATTTTCTGGCGTGTGACCTTACCTCTTTGCAAGCCGATACTCGTCTCGTGCGTAATCTTGCACGTCCTGTTCGCCTGGAATGAATACCTCTTCGCCATGATCTTCACCAGCGGTGCGGATGTGCAGACCCTGCCCGTCGGCCTTACATCGATCATGGCAAAACACGGAACCAATTATGCCGTTGTCTTTGCTGCAATGACACTTTCGGCACTTCCGATCCTGATCGTCTTCTTCGCCGCACAGCGTTTTTTCATTCGCGGGCTGGCGGAAGGCATCGGCAAATAGCGTGGTGGAAAATGTTAAAACGTGAACAGTTGATCGGTGCCAACTTTTCGTTCCAGCACCATCCCTTTCAATGGGTTGTCGAACAGCTTCGGCTGATGGGCTTTCAACGTATGGAACTATGGGGAATAGCGCCCCATCTTGATCTATTTCATTCTGACCGGGCACGGCTTTCAGGTGTCCGGTCAATTCTGAATGATAACGGGATCAGCGTGCATTGCTTCACTCCGGAACAGGTTCTCTATCCGGTCAACATAGCCTCAGGCGACGAAGCTTATCGTGAAAAGAGTGTTGAATGCTTTCTGCGAGCAGCCGATTTAAGTGCCGAACTGGGTGCGAACTACCTCTTCTTGACACCCGGACGGGGTTTTGAGTGCGAGAGCCGCGAAAGCGCGTGGAGCCATTCCCTTCAGTCGTTGGAGAAAATTACGGCACATGCGGCAAATCTGGGGCTTCGATGTTTGCTTGAGCCCCTACAGCGCACTGAAAGCAACATCGTCAATAATGCCGCCGCTCTTGAACGTCTCTGGCAGGATCTGAATGCGGAAAATGTCGATCTGGTACTTGATCTGGTTGCCATGGCAGCGGCCGAAGATAAGGTCGGTGATTACTTTTCGAGATTTAGCAAACGTCTTGTCCATGTTCATGTCGTCGATGGAACACCGACGGGACATTTGGCATGGGGGGACGGAAATTTGCCACTTGACGGCTACCTTGCTGAAATCACCCATCATTCATTCCAGGGTACATTGACCTTCGAGCCATTTGGCAACGGCTCATATGCACTGGATCCGGTTGCAGTCTGGCGGCGCTGCCTTGATGCGATTTCCCCCCACTTTGATACTGCGGAATGATGATGAAGAACGCAAATCTCAATCTTGTTGCTGTGGGTGACAACTGCCTTGATGCTTATTTGAATAAGGGGGTCCTTACTGTTGGTGGAAATGCCCTTAATGTTGCTGTGCAGTGGAAACGGCTTGGGGTCGGCGCCCGTTATATGGGCGCACTGGCACCCGACAGGGAAGCAGAGATCATGCTTGGTGTGATCGAAGATGTCGGACTTGCGCCAAGTGATATTGAAACTATTCAGGGGAATTCAGCGGTCACGCTTTTGACCGATAATGACGGTGAAAGGCATTTCCTGTTTGAATCTCTGGGTGTCGGCGAAAGCTACATTCCAGACCAGCAGCGATATCAGGCATTGCTCTCATCCGATTGGACCCATCTTGGGACCAATTCCAGTGAAAAACTGGTGCGTCAGCTTGTAGAGGATGGTGCCAGGTTCAGTGTGGATGTCTCTACCCGGCATTTTGACTTGACGCTTGAGGGCGTCCCGTTGGTTTTTGCATCAGGACCAGACGATCCGAACGAGCCGGTGCAGCCATTGATTACACAATTCAAACGGGCTGGGGCTCAACAGGTCGTTATTACCTGCGGCAAACGCGGTTCTTTCTATGACAATGGACGCCAATTGTATTCCGCAGGTTCCGTACCCGTGAACGTGGTCGACACTTGTGGAGCTGGTGACAGTTTTATCGCCTCATTTCTGGTGGCGCTTTTCTTCGAAGGTTGTTCTGAAGAAGAGGCGCTGCAAAAGGCAGCTGTCAGTGCGTCTGAAACATGCACACATCCGGGGGGCTTTCCCCAGCCCTTGCAGTCAATCCCGCAATGGCTGCTCGACAAATACCACGAAGTGATTGCAACAGCGCAGAAGGTCTGACTATGAGCTCTATCACAATGAGACCCCCCGTTGTCGCGGCGAAGCAGGATCGTTCCTTCTGGCTGCAAAGTATTGGCGCCGATCCTGTCACCGCACCTTTAACGGGTGAGCAGCAATGCGATATTGCAATCGTTGGCGGGGGATATGCCGGGCTTTGGACGGCACTGCGGATAAGAGAACGAGAACCAAATGCGCGTATCACAATCCTGGAAGCAGATTTTTGCGGTTCGGGCGCATCCGGGCGTAATGGCGGGCAAGTCCACAGCTGGTATGCTGAAATCGATATGTTGCGGGACCTTGTGGGCGACGAAGATGCGCGCATGCTTTGTCAGGCAACCTGCGATGCAATTGATGAGCTGAAAGCGCTGCAAGATTGCGGAACCATTGACATGGATCTGCGTCTTGATGGCTGGCTGTGGACCGCAAGTTCTGTCGCACAGGAAGGTGCATGGGCGGAAGCACTGGATATTTGTCAGAAATCCGGGTTCAACCCGTTCCAGACACTGAACGCGCACGACATTGAACGGCGAACTGGCTCTAGCGCATCATATGTCGGTATTGTCGAGGAGCGGGCAGGGACTGTCCAGCCCGCCAAGCTTGCTCTTGGCCTTCGCAAGCTCGCGCTTTCCAAGGGGATTGTCATTCATGAAAAAAGCCCTGTTTTGGAGATCGTTCCGGGCGAGCGGCCCGAACTTAAAACACCAGACGCGACATTGATTGCCACCAAAGTTGCTTTAACGGTCAATGCTTGGGCCTCCGCGATCCCTGAGCTTCATCCCTATCTTTATGTGGTGAGCAGTCAGCTCGTTGCGACAGCGCCTGCTGGAGATATACTCAAGCGTATTGGATGGACTGATGGTGCTTCGATCTGCGATGCGCAGCATCACGTGCTCTATTATCAACGCACGACGTCGGATCAGGTCGTATTTGGACGGGGAACGGGTGGAATTGCCTATAATGATCGGATTGACGAGCGTTTTAATCGCAGCGGCGACGGCGGTGCAGACAACAGACGTGAACTGCACCGCGTATATCCTCAGCTAAAGGACGTGCCGATCCTTCATGACTGGAGCGGTCCGATTGACTGTATGGCGCAGCATCTGCCGGTGTTCGATCATTTGAGACACCATTCGAATATTTTCTATGCTCTGGGTTTCAATGGGACCGGCATTGCCCAGACGCCTGTCGCAGGTCGGATCCTCGCAAGCCTGATCCTGGGACGCGTGGATAAATGGAGCAGTTGTGGTTTGGTGGGGATCAAAAACCGCACCAAGCTTCCGCCCGAACCTGTGCGTTATCTGGGTGCTAAAATCGTCCGCGCGGCTATTCGAAGAAAGAACGATACCGAAATCCTCAACCGAGTCCCGGGTCCCATAACAAGGCTTCTGGCAAATTTGGCTCCGTGAGCAACACAACCCAAGCGAAATAATAATAAAAGGAACGGGAACGATGGCCGACCTGTCGCTGAAGAATATACGTAAATCCTACGCCAATCTGGAAGTACTCCATGGCATTGACCTTGATATCACATCGGGGGAGTTTGTCGTTTTCGTCGGGCCGTCCGGTTGTGGAAAGTCAACGCTGTTGCGCTCAATTGCAGGCCTTGAGACGATAACGTCGGGTGATCTTGTCATCGCCGGGGAACGTATGAACAACGTCGCTCCGTCGAATCGGGGTATTTCGATGGTCTTCCAGTCATATGCACTTTATCCTCATATGACAGTTTATGAGAATATGGCTTTCGGTCTGCGTATTGCCGGCGTGACGAAGGCAGAGATAGACAAACGGGTCAAGAAAGCCGGCGAAATTCTCCAGCTTAGTGGATATCTGCAACGCTTGCCAAAGGCTCTCTCGGGAGGACAAAGACAACGTGTTGCGATTGGACGTGCAATTGTCAGAAACCCGCGTGTTTTCCTGTTTGACGAACCCTTGTCCAATCTTGATGCAGCCCTGCGGGTGGCCACACGCATCGAGCTGGCAAAACTCAAGCAAAGCATGCCCGATGTCACGATGATTTATGTGACCCACGATCAGGTGGAAGCGATGACACTGGCGGATCGGATCGTTGTGTTCAAGGATGGCAATATCGAGCAGATTGGAACACCGGTAGAGCTTTACAAAAAGCCAGCCAATCTTTTCGTAGCACAGTTTATCGGTTCCCCAGCAATGAACATACTCGCGGGCACCATAGCGGAGGCCTCGGGACGTAGTTATACCTGTCATCTTGATTGCGGGACGAAACTTGCCCTTGAAGCCAGTGATGGAACTTTCGCACTCAATGATAGAGTTAGCGTTGGAATTCGACCCGAGAATACCAGGATTGCGAGCGAGGAAACTGGCGGCCTCCTCTTTTCGGGAACCGTGGATCTTGTAGAGCATCTGGGCGAGGCGCAAATCCTTTATATCGACATGGTCGGTTCCGACACCAAATATCTGATCAAAACCCCTGAGGAAGCGGATTTTAGGCTATCAGATACATTAACGTTTACAGCTTCGACGAAGGACATGCATATTTTCTCCGTCAACGGAACAGCGGTTTCGGCCCAAGTAATATAGGGTTTAGAGTGTCAACTTTGGGCGTTGAATTCGGAGCAGCGGCGTGTAGTGCGGTTTTGCAAAGGTATTGCAGTGATCTCTGGTAAACGCAATTGATTGTCGTACGTTGCCAGTTGGTCGGAAAAGATCGTAGACGGCGAGCTCTGCATTATGGAGGACGTTCATCAAATAGCGAGTAGCCAGCCATGGCAACGTCGGCTAAGTTTCCTATAGCCGTTTAGATTAGTATATAAGGGGACTTGCCCTTATTTAGTGGAGAGGATCTGTCTCAAAATTCCGGTTCATGATCTCGAACTGGATCGGAGATTTATACCCGAGGGCAGAATGTCTGCGCACGGGATTATAGAACCCGTCAATATATTCGCCAATGGCTTTGGTTGCGTCATTTCTGTTCTGGAATACAGTGCGCCAGATCAGTTTCGACTTGATCGTTTTGAAGACGGTTTCCACCATTGCATTGTCATAGCAATTTCCTTTTCCACTCATGGATGGAAGCATTTTGTGAGCTTTGAGGATTTTGCGATACTCATAACTGGCATATTGGCTTCCCCTGTCCGAGTGCTGGATCAGCCCCGGCTTTGGTTGCCGGATTGCAATAGCTTTCTTTAAAGCACTTATCGCCAGATCCTTTTTCATCCGATCCCGCGCTTCCCAGCCGATAATGCGACGAGAATACAGATCGACAACGATTGCCAGATATAACCAGCCTTCGGCGGTCCATATGTAACTGATATCGACACCCCATTTCTGATCCGGTGCATTACAGGTAAAGTCCTGATCCAGAAGATAGGGAGCGACGGGTTCACCATGATTGCTGTCGGTGGTGCGTTTGAAGCGCGTTTTCTGCCGGGCTTTAAGGCCGTTTTCGCGCATCAGTCGCGCCGTGCGGTGACGTCCTGCTCGAATACCTTCTTCATTCAGTTCAACATACATTCGAGGGCTGCCATAAGTTTCACGTGACAGCTCAAACTGATTACGAATGTGAGCCAGAATGATCATATCGTCGAGTTGCGACGATCGGGCAAACGATGCTTCCATGCATAATAACCGCTGATACTGACGCCTGCCAAAGCACATAGCCGTGACAGACACATGTGGGCCTTCTCCGTGTCGATAACGCAAACTTCATTGACTTGTCTCCCGAGCGAAGAAGGCCGTCGTTTTTTTGCAGATCACGTTCCTTTCGCAAAAGTTCGTTTTCTTTACGAAGACGGGTAAGCTACTGGCTCATGTCCTCATGCGGACCAGAAAGCAGACCCTTCTCAGCAAAATTACGACGCCAGCGGTCAAGTGTTGATTTGCCAATGCCAAGGTCCTCGGCAACCGATGAAATGCTTCGATTACTCGTCGTTAAAATCCGAACAGCTTCGCGTTTGAACTCTTCTGTAAATTCTCGCTGCTTCAACTCTATGTCTCCTGTCAGTCTTATCTAACAGATGCCCTCCACTTTTGAAGGGGAAGTCCAAGGAACCTGGGAATTCAAACGGGGCAATCGTCTCCTGCATTACCAGCTCACAGTTTCAGACATGGGGTGATGGCCGGGTGCGCGGCCCGACGACACTCCGCTTAAAGAACCAGTCATGACCGAAGATTCTCATCAGCGATGGAACAATGCCAAAATTCGAATTCCAGCTGAAAACAATCATTTTCTGCGTGGCGCTAGGCTCGTCGACGGTGGTCCATGCCAGCGGCCAGTTGTCACTGCCACCGGTCGGCGAAGAATACGGGTCCCACAGTGCGTGCGTCGTTGCTCTCGACGCCTATCACAAGGAAAATCTGGCACAGATCAGGTCAAACAGAACCGCGCCTAACGGTGACGTGTCGGAGGTACGCCTGATCACTGACGGAGTTCGCCACACTGCCCATGATAGTGCGACTTACGACGCCACCATCTGGTGTCACAACGGCCACCGCCGTGACGATCTCAAGTAAATGGAATACAACAACAGCTATGCACGCCGGTTGCGCATCTGTGAGGGCAACGTCATGCGGACGACCGGGAGGATGGCTATACGCAGAGCACGTTCGGGCCGCTACCCGTCGCAGCAAACCCTGGGAACGATTAATACCACATTCAGGAAATATCGATGCGACTGTCTTGGGATGCGCAGGGCAGAAAGATATTTTCTGCAATAATGGATGACGTGTTAATCAAGGACCAAGTGTTATCGAATTCTCACAGACAGGAAAGATCCAAATTGAATCGTGCCTTTCGCTCATTTTTTGTTTTTGGATTACGCGGATTGTTTTTGGCGTTGATCTTTTTCGCTATCGGTTCTGGTATTCCAGGTTACGCCGCAGGGCAGACAGCCCCTGATACCAAAGTCATCGGTTCCAAGCCTCCTTTGCGCAAACTCAATCCGAACCCGAAGCGCGCTTATGAAATTCGCATGAAACTTGAAAATGTTTCCTATATCTCGTCTGCGGATCGAGGTGGCGCGCTGTTTGCAACGGTAGAGGGTACTATGCAGTTCGATGTCAGCAATGCGGCTAGATGTGGTAAGACCCGTTGGCTCGCCGGCAACGTACCCGTTATATCGAGCCACGAACCATTCCGCCTTTCGCCGATTTCGGCGACCGAATATGTCGGTACAGTGTATACCGATATGATTCTGGATGAGGATTACTATGGGCGTGGCGTGTGCCACTGGCAAATGACCGAGGCTCGCGTCGCGCTCTCAGCACGCAATCAAGCAAATGCCACCCGCTTTGTCGCTGGCTTGTCTGCGCAAAAGATGCGCGCCGGTGATACGCAGCGGCGCTATTTCTGGAAAGGGTATTATCCGCAGTTTGAGCAGGGGGAATTCGCCGATTACGGCATATCCCAATTGTCGACCGTTGAGAAAAACAAGCGCGATCAGTACTTCACGATTACTTTGTCGGCCAAGGCGGTGGGCCCGTAATTGGATTTTTGTACGACTGGTACCAAGGCAAAAATGGCGACTGTCGATGCGACAGCCGCCATTTTTCTTTTAACCTCTAAAGTTCTGATTTGTGGCCGATTTGCAGGCCTTGGCTAAATTCCGCTCGCTTCATGCATGACGGTGCCATTAAAATCGCAGCTGGCACCATGGTAGTAAGAGCAACCGGAAACTTCTTCCAGCTTCAACGTGTATTGATCCATGAACGTAAAATTCACCTTGCAAAAACGACTGTTCTGCAGGGTTTCTTTTTTGCTTTCAATGAACCCTTCGTTAGGGATCGACATGGTCGCGCTGGCACCGGGAATGGTGACATTGCCTTTCAGACTTCCACCGCAACCGGGCAATTTATCGGTCATTTCAACCGTCGTCGAAATAGCGGCAGAATAATCATTGCCCGACTTATGGGTCAGCTCCACGGTGAGAGACGCTCCACCTTCGCTTTCGTAACGACCTGAGCGATTGTTTTCGTCACCCTGAGCCAACGCTGGCATGGCAAGGACCGCAAGCGATACAGCCAATATCGATGTTCTGATCATGTAATCTCCAAAACCAATTAGAATCGGGGCAGATGAGGTGTTTTCCCGAGTTGTCCGCCCAAATTACGCTGTATCATCAAACGTTCAAGTCTGAACTTCGCCTTTACAGCCCCTCAATTTTGGCTCGCGGGTATCCAGCCGTTCCACAACTCCCATCGCTCCCAGGCACAAGAAGCACCTGGCGAATACAGCCGCTAACTTCTTTTCCAGAGTGGCGACCGCATCTGCGGGACCTAGTCCTATTTCGCCTCCGGCCAGGCGTTTGAAGGCAGGGTGTAGCGTATGCCAGCTCGGAGACCAAAGCGCAGCGCACGCAAGTTTGCGGCCGACCGGGCTCGGAGACCGACAGCGACTGCGCGGAAGGCTGGCAACAAATTGATAAGACCCTGGAGCTTTGTGGCGGCAAGCTCAGCGACATGGTGGGAGCAGACGGAACCTGTTTCGCAAACTATGAAGCTTTTCCCGCGTCACAGGCCGAGCTTGCAGAGCTGGAAGTGCAGCCCTGGTTGAAGACCTCTCTCGCAACGCCCCCCTGACGTTAACAGGCCCGGTTGGCCCGAAGCTGGGAAAATGGCCAACTCACAGACCAAAGATAGAATCTGATCGATTACGGCCTGGCTGCCTGCCGTACGTTAGGGGCTATATCGGGCGTCAGGTCTCAACCTCGTCGTCAACGCCATTATCCTGTGGAACACCATCTATCTCAGCCGCGCTGTCGATTATGTGCGCGCCCAAGGCATCGATATCCCCGCCGAGCTGCTCTCCCAGGCCGCACCGCCTCCCTGGGCGCATATCGCACTCACCGGCGACTATCTCTGGAACGAAATTGACCGCCCCCTCGAACGCTTCAGGCCACTCCGCACTAACCGATTCAATCCAAACAACTTCGCTCTCCCTTACAGCGCGACTCAAAACTCGAGCTTTGCGATACGGCGTGTCATTCGCCTGATGGATGAGATGAAGATCCATGCCTCTGACGATGCAATGGAGGTCTCCCAATCCTTTGCCAGACGCCGACAGCGGTTGAGCCAGGCAAAGGTTCGCTCCACGATCCACCGCCTGGATAGAATTACAAAGCCTTTGGCCTGATCGGAGCGCTTGACGATTTCGATTGCCAGCTTTTCGCCAGCATAGCCGCCATCGGCAAAGAGCTTCGCCACGGTGGGATAAGTCTGGCAGGTGCGCTCGATCAGATCGGGCGCACCGTCACGGTCCTGAACGTCGCCACCATGCACGATGCCTTCCAGCATATCGCCGCTCATATCGGTGACGATATGACGCTTGCGCCCTTTGATCTTTTTGCCTGCATCATAGCCGCGTGGTCCGCCAGCTGCCGTCGGCTCGACCTTGCGGCCTTCCGCCAGCCGTGTCACCGCGACCAGCATTTCATTGATAAGATCGAGCAAGCCGTTATCGCGCATCCCGTAGAAATGGTACTGCACCGTCGTAAATTCCTTCGACAATTGCGCCCATTGGCAACCCGTCGTGGCAATGTATTGGATTGCGTTCCACAGTTTGCGTGGATTATGTTCGCGCGGACGGTCGACCTTGCCCATCGGCTGTAAAAGCGGGGCAATAATAGCCCATTCATCGTCCGTGCAGTCACTTGCATAGCGCAAACCTCGTCTGGCATAGTCCCGTCGGGCGGTTTCAGTCCAGGCCATCTGATCCTCCGTAGTCTTTGCAAACACAGAGAATCATAAACTCCTGAAATCGCTCGACTTAATTTTCGGTTCGGCTCTTAGCGGGTATTATTGCAGAAATTCCCGCGGAGCCCCACATATCCCGCACAACGCCCCGCAAATGGGGCCAAATTATTGTTAGGCCGCTATGACAAGACATAGAATCTTTGCCGCTATTGTTGCGCTGCTATCCGCCGGATGGATCGCCCCGCTGCTTCTCGGCGTAAACGCATATCTGTCGTTCTGGCAGGCCGAGGGCTGGCCATTGCTACGGGGAGAAGAGCCTATGAACTCATTCCCGTTCCTGAGTTTCTCAGCCCAGTGCATCCGTGTAGCGCTAGTTTGGTTCGGGGTTGTTGTATTTTTCTGGTCATACCTGGGCTACAATTATGCAGGGACAACCGGTCGCAAAAATCAGGTGCGAAAGTCAAACTTGGTCGACTGATTTTTGCGACACGTCGCGGCCCGGATTCCGGGTCGCTGCGGACGTGGCGCAGGTTTCAGATTTTCGCGCCCCCTGCTATCGAGAGCGATCTTTACAAAAAGGTTACCTCACTACTCAACGTGTCCCGTTTCCAGGAGATCGCATAGCCGCTGACGTAGGATTTCGCCGTCTCCCGCAAACGACCCCAACTGGAATTATGAGAAGCTCGGGATTATACGCAGGTTCACAGTCTTACGAGTAAGTATCCCTGGGTTTGCGGCAGTCACAGAAACAGCGTGACGAATTCAACTAGGCATAATTTCATTCTCCCTGTTCCAATCAAAGGAAAGGGAGCTTTTCCATGAAGCCTGTTATTTTGCAGCCCGGACCTCAAGCATGGCTGTCGTCCAGTGTTTTATCCGCCTATCGGGACAGCTACGTCACTCGCTTGCCAGAAGATCGATATGCGCACAATGTAATCCGCGTCTATCTTGCAAGGGTCGCCCATTTCGCACGCTGGCTTGGCGAAGAGCGAGTCGATCTTTCATCGCTCGGCACTGCGGTGCTTGATCACTTTCTTAACAACCGTCTACCGGTCTGCAGTTATCCTCAGCCAGTGCGCCGGACACGTATGAACTGCGAACCGCCATTCGCCACTTATTGAGGCTGCTGGAGTCCGAAGGGGGCATTCGATCTGCCGGCAAGCAGGAAGGGTTAAGGAGGGAATTGGCTGCATTCGATGCTTACATGCGTGATGTTGCAGGACTGGCTGAGACCACGCGACGGCAACGCGGATTGATTGTCGGAACGGGGACTATCAGAATCGCTCGCTCCAAGACGCATTTCACGGATTGCCTTCCGCTGCCAAAGATGACCGGAGAGGCAATCGCCGACTACCTGAGGCATGAACGGCCCGAAACGGTAAACCGGGCAATTTTCGTGCGCGATGTTGCGCCCTATGATTGTCCTGTTCAGGCAGGTGTAGCCAAGCGGGCAGTCATCGCGGCGCTTCGCCTATGCGGTTGGGATCGATGCGACCCGCATGTTCTGGGCCATAGTGTGGCGAGCAGACTGCTTCGAGAGGGCACACCGATGAAGCACATTGCAGATATTCTACGCCATCGCAGTCTCAACCTCAAAGATCTATACCAAGATCGATCTCGACCGTCTTTCGGCTGTTGCTCTTCCTTGGCCAGGGAGGGAGTGATGGTGATGCAGACAACAATGACGCAGCATGTCGTTGCCTATCTGGCGGAACGCTCCTTGCTCGGCTTCAACGTAGACGGGCCCGACGCTCGCCAACTGAGATCCTTTGCAAGTTTCGCTGACGAGCAGGACAGCGGAACGGTGACCAACGAACTTGTCACCCAAGGGGTAAAGGACTGGTCGCGCATCGCTAACCCTTTCACCTGCGCTGGACGGCTATCGGTCGTGAAGCCTTTTGCGGCCTACATGAAGTGCCTGGTCCGATGACCGCGTTTCCGGAAACACAGATATTCGCCTACCTGACCGCCACACTCACTGCCATCGTCAACGGCCACAAGCAGGGCCAGATGCATGAGCTTTTGCCTTGAAACAATTTACCCTTAGAGCGGAGCAACAGGCAACAGTAGTAGGACAGAGGGCTGCGCACGAAGGTACGCAGCCAAATTGTTCAGTGTAGTGAGGCGCTTGCCGCAAGCCGCTCATCCTTGTCGTGCAGCGCGAAGCGGTCAATCATATCAGCACTCGCTTCGTTGAAGCCGAGAATCTCGACCTCGTCGCCCGCCTGACGGAACTTCAATACGATCTTGTCCAACGCACCAATTGCGGTGATGTCCCAGAGATGGGCCTTTGTGAGATCGATGATGATCCGCTTACCCTTATCGGTGAAGTCGAACGCATGGATAAAGGCTTCCGCCGACGCAAAAAAAACCTGCCCCACCACTGCATAGGTGACACTGTTTTGTTCGGGCTTCTCCAGACGCGTGACCCTGAACAGACGGGCTACCTTGCCAGCAAAAAAGATACCGGACAGCAGGACGCCAACGATCACGCCTTTCGCCAAATCATGCGTTGCGACGACGGTGATGACCGTCGCCAGCATGACGACAGATGATGGAAGCGGATGGCGTCTCAGGTCGAGGATCGACCGCCAGGAGAAAGTGCCAACGGAAACCATAATCATAACCGCAACAAGAGCGGCCATGGGGATGATCTGGACGAGGTCATTAAGGACGACGATTAGGAACAACAGGAAAGCACCCGCGACGAACGTTGAAAGCCGTCCTCGACCACCAGATGTTACGTTGATGACCGACTGTCCGATCATGGCGCATCCGCCCATGCCGCCGATCAGTGCCGAGGCGATATTGCCCGCGCCCTGTCCAACGCATTCCTGACTCTTGTTGCTGGGCGTATCCGTCATGTCGTCGACGATCTGCGCGGTAAGCAGCGATTCTAGCAGTCCTACGGCAGCGAGCGTCACTGAGTATGGGAAGATGATCTGCAGCGTTTCCCAGGTCAACGGAATCTGCGGAAGCATCAGGTATGGGATCGAAGACGGAAGTTCGCCGAGGTCGCCGACGGTGCGTAGGTCCATGCCAAACCACCATGCCATGGCCGTGAGGACCGCGATGGCCACGAGCGGCGATGGGATCGCCTTGGTCACGTATGGAAAGAGGTAGATGATGGCGAGGCCGCCCGCGATCATCACGTAGGTGAGCGTCGGGACCCCAATAAGTTCAGGCAACTGGGCCATTAAGATCAGGATCGCAAGTGCGTTGACGAAGCCCGTGATGACCGACCGTGAGACGAAGCGCATCACGCGACCGAGCCTCATCCATCCCGCGACGATCTGGATGACGCCCATCAAGATGGTGGAGGCGAACAGATACTGAAGGCCGTGCTCTTTGACCAACGAGATCATGACGACAGCGGTCGCGGCAGTCGCAGCAGAGATCATGCCCGGTCGACCGCCCACAAAGGCCGCCACGCAGGCGATTGCGAAGGAGGCGTACAGGCCGACCTTGGGATCGACACCCGCAATCACCGAGAAGCCTATCGCTTCCGGGATAAGCGCGAGAGCGACGACGATACCCGAAAACACGTCGCCACGGATGTTGGAGAACCACTCCTGACGGTAGTTTGAAAGAGTTCGCATGGGAGATTTTTCACAGTTGAGGCAACGGGCCGAGCAAAACTCGGTCCTCGAAAATGGAATAGGTTGCGTTGCTGTGTTGTCTGGCGGATCGGCGGCCAGAAGAGCCACCCGGAGTTTCACCGGGTCCTTGTGGATGACGCTAAGTAGCCCACGCAGACCAGTTTTGCAATTATGTCTCGGTCTGAACCAGCCACAAAACATAGGACGCGGCGGTGAAGGTGCGGATGCGACACCGGTTACATCACAGGTAAAGTCCTGATCCAGAAGATTGGGAGCGACGGGCTCACCATGATGGCTGTCGGTCGTGCGCTTGAAGCGCATCTTCTGCCTTGCTTTCAAACCATTCTCTCGCATCAATCGCGCTGTGCGGTGACGTCCTACTCGAATACCGTCTTCATTTATTTCGACATGCATGCGAGGGCTGCCAGAAGTTTTACGCGACAGCGCAAACTGATTGCGAATGTGCGCCAGGATAATCATATTATTAAGCTGATGGCTGCTGGGGCCGCGATGCTTCCATGCATAACAACCGCTGATACTGACGCCTGCGAAGGCACATAGCCGTGACAGACACATGTGGGCCTTCTCCGTGTCGATGAACGCAAACTTCATCGACTTGTCTCCCGAGCGAAGAAGGTCGTCACTTTCCTAAGAAACACTCACTGCATCGGGGATGGGATAAAGTTGATATCCCAAAGCTCAAGCACGGAGCTGGAGGTTTTCCGGGCATTTGCGGGAGGGGGCGAAATGACACCCTACGCGTTTGACTGCCGCAAAGATGGCTACTCCGAAAAGTGAAATTGAAGCCTGTCTAAGGGTGGCGTCAGAAGACAAGCATCATGGCAACCCGACGAAGCGGGTCCAGCCCTTGGGTCTTTTCCGCTGCGAGAATTGCGCCAAGCCGTTCAGGACATGCATCGCCTTCAATAGCATGGAACCCGATCGACGTGTAAAACGGCGCATTGAAGGGCGCCAGGCGATCGGTCGTAAGAGTTGAACCTCTGAGTTTCTTTGTGCGGCCTTCATTCAGCATAACATTCATTATTTGCCTTCCAAGGCCCTTTCGCTGCCAGCTTGGATGCACGTCCACTTCGCCGATATGCAGCCAGTTTTCCGCTATATACCCTCCGCCATAGCCAACCGGAATGGCCGCCTCATCGAATGCGGCGTATAGGAAGTCGGCATCGAGATATTGTTGCAATTCTTCGTCACTACTGGCTGTCGCTTTCCCAGTAACAGCACCGGCTGCGAGCAAGGTCTCAAACGAAGATAATTCTATCGCGCGCAACGCCGAAAAGTGATCTTGGTTGGCTTTTCCGATACGGATATTCACATCGACCTCATCTATTTGTAACTTTTAATAATATCGCCAACGGTGTTTTTTTACTGATGCCTAGATCGTATGCGACCCAGCGGTAGCTGCGGCCCTCAGCAATTAAGCCATAAGCCCTGTCGGATTTGGGGCGTTCTCCGGTTTGACAACCGAGCGCTTTACCCATCACCTTTGCAACGGCTAGCCCGGACTTGACCCCTTGACTGATGAGGTCACGTTCGTACTCGGCGATTCCAGAGAGAACCGTCGCAAGCATGCGGCCATGTGGCGAAGACAGATCTAACGCCATTCCGTTCATGGCTATCACCCACACTTTCCACCCTTCAACTCGCGAAGAGTGTTAAGCAGGTCGACCGTGGAGCGGCCCCAGCGCGGAAGTTCGGTAACAAGCACCGCGTCAATCTGCCGAGCTTGCGCCAGTGCCATAACCTTGCGGCGCTCGGCACGGTCGAGCTTAGTGCCGGAACCGGTCTCCTTGAATACCGCGGCCAACTCATAATCTGCGAGGTCGGCGAACGCAGTCAAGTCGCGCTCTTGGCGCTCGCATGACTGGTCGGCGGTCGAAACACGGCAATAAAGTGCGGCGCGCTGTCCCAATTGAACCCTCGTGATGCCGGAAGGCCTTCATTTTTAAGGGGCAATTGTTGTCCAAAACAGACTATACTTCAACAGGGGCAATCCTGCATGCCAAGACGACAAATTCTGACTGACCGGCAACGTTCTACCCTTCTGGACCTGCCAACAGATGAGGCTTCTCTGCTTAGATTCTACACATTGGCTGACGATGATCTGGAACACATTCATCACCGCCGCCGCCCCGAGAACGGGTTCGGCTTTACTCTCCAGCTTTGTGCTCTGCGTTTCCTTGGCGCGCAGCTTGGGCTGCCTGAAGAAGCGTTGCTTGATTATGCGACACGTCGGCAGACGCGCTGTCAGCACTCGGTAGAACTGCAATAGATTTACGGATTCCGCCCATTCGAAGAAAATGTCCGCTGTGCATAACTGTCAATGCGGTCGCGCCAGGACCAACGAAAACGGAACTCTTCGCAAACTCGACCTGTCGCTGGTAAAGCGGAGAAGACCATAATAGCTACAATTCCGATGCGACGGCTGGGAACAACGGATGAAGTTGCAGCCGCGATCCGCTACTTTCTTTCCCGCGATGCCAGCTTCGTGGCTGGACAGATTCTGTCAGTCGATGGCGGTGGGAGCCTAGGTGGACGACGAAGTGTCTATTGATAAGGCATTACCGCCCATCTATGGAGTGGCATAGGATAGTGCAACGCATCGGTCGCGATTGATCCTAACGATAAAGTTCGATGGTTGTCCAATGTCGCCATCAGCTGCCCATTGCAAAGCAGCCGCAAGCCGGGCGGCACCGAGTGGCGATCGAGACAGCGGATGCCGCCCTTCTGAACAGTCGTGTCACCGAGGCCCAATCCTGCGATTCAATTTTATGCAGAAACCGGTTTCGCGATGAACGGACGATTCAAAATCCACGTGAGCAAGCCCGTCATTATTTGCCGTGTGACCCGGCTTGGCCGACCGCATTCGCTTAGATCAGGGATGAAGTCGTTACGGCCCGCCGTCCACCGCCCAGAACAGAATCAGATTTCGGCCTTCTTCGGAGTCGTTGCTGATTAGATGAGCATTGCTCTGGTACCGGTGCGAGTGAGGCAGCTCGTAGATCAGACCGAATTCGGGCTCAACAGCGCCATTTCCGTCGAACAACGCGAGATAGCGATCATGATGTCGGGGTTTGGCCAGATGAATAAATGGCGGTTCGGTTGCTATAAGGTCTTCCAGCTTTGCGACGAGATTCTCCGGCAAATCGGCGCGTACCCCGAAGATATTGCCCTCCGCGCATCCGCCCAGCCAGAAACGTGGTCCGGGCGAACAGTCTGGATCGTTTTCTCGTTCTATCCGCCCGTCCGATTTCCTAGCTGAAGCTCCATAGGTCAGCCAGTTTCGCCTTTGTGCCCGTTCTAAATATTTTCCGGTTCTCGCATGTCTCCGCTAAATAGGCGACGTCCGCATTTTCGTTGCTTGTCGCGAAGGGGAGTGGTTGACATCATGATGTCATGATGTCATGATGTCGCTATGAGCAGTGAATATGACCGCAGCCCACTATATGCAAAACTCGAAGCGGCCCTGACCTCCGACATTTTAACTGGAGTCCTTCCTTTAGGGGCCCAGCTCCCGCCCGAAGATCGCTTGATCGAGCGTTTCAACGTCAGCCGTACGACGGTGCGCAAGGCGATTGAAAACCTTGTGGCACGCGGTCTGGTCGAAATCCGGCGCGGCAAGGGCACCTTCGTTGCGCCACCCAAGATCACCCAGGAGTTGACCGAGCTGACCGGCTTTGTCGAGGACATGCAGGCGCTCGGCCGCAGCCCGACCGCCAAGCTGCTCGATAAACGGCTTGTGCCTGCCGATGCGGACGTTGCCCGGCAACTGGCCGTGCCACCTGGCAGCCTCGTCATGCGGATACAACGCGTCCGATTGGCCGATGGCGTCACTATGTCCTTTGATGAGACGTATTTACCCCGCGAAATTGGAGAGAAGGTCATCACGCATGATCTGGACGCCGAGCCGATCTTCTCACTATTAGAAGATAAATACGCCTTGCCGCTCACAGAGGCGGAGTATCGGCTTGAAGCCGTCACCGCCACACCAGATGTAGCGCATGCCCTTGCCGTCGATTGCGACAGTGCGGTCTTCCTGATCGAGCGCACGTCCTACACCGAGGGGCATCGGCCCATCGACTACGAAAGGCTCCACTATCGCGGTGACCTGATCAGATTCGTAACTCGCTTGGCCCGACGTCCGCGCGAACGTTCGTAACGCGGAGGCCGGCAATGGAAACCTTATGGCTGTTTGTGGCCGCTTTCGGCGCAAGTGCCCTCGGCGGGGTGCTTGGCATGGCAAGCGGCATCTTCATCGTGCCGATCCTCACGCTGCTTTTCGCCGTTGACATCCATGTCGCGATTGGCGCGAGCATCATTTCGGTAATCGCCTGCTCCTGCGGCAGCGCGGCACTGTTCCTGAAAGGTCGCCTGACCAACATCAGGCTTGCCATTGTCCTTGAGACAGCCACCACGCTCGGCGCGCTGACTGGGGTGTTTCTCATAGGCATCGTCTCGACGTCGGTTCTGTTTGGCCTGTTCGCGGCCATCCTCGTGCTTTCGGCGAAGCAGATGCTGGCTCGGCGGCGCGAGGTGATCGACGCGAGCGCTCCGAACGCAAGGAGCTGGGCTACGGTCCTGCGCCTGCACTCCAGCTTTCCCGACTATGTGTCGGGACAGGAGGTACCCTATCAGGTCGGTCGCGTCCCGCTCGGCCTTGTGCTGATGTACGGGGCGGGCCTGATCTCTGCGCTGTTAGGAATCGGCTCCGGCGTCCTGAAAATTCCGGCGATGGACACCGCCTTGCGGCTCCCCATCAAGGTCTCCTCCGCCACGTCGAACTTCATGATCGGAGTGACAGCGGCCGCCAGCGCGGGTGCCTATTTCGTGAGGGGAGATATCGACATTAGCATTGCCGGTCCCATCGCACTTGGCTCGGTCGGCGGTGCGCTCGTCAGTGCACGCCTGCTGATGCGGCTTCCCGCTGACAAGTTGCGCATTTTCTTCGTGATCATTCTCACTTTGTTGGCGGTTCAGATGCTTCTGAGCGCCTTCGGTATCCATATTCTCGGAGGTTCAGCATGAAGCCGACAGTAGACAATTTTGAGCGTTGCGACCAAATAATCGCGGGGCTGCTCTGGTACGGAACTTGGTTTGCGTCCGCGCTGATTGCTGCCGGCTTGCTCTTAACGTTTATCCCGCCGTTTCCGGTTGGGCTCGCCCTTCCGCTGAGCGGGTACGACGCGGTGAAAGCTGGCGTTGCGGTGTTCATCCTCCTGCCGGTTGCCCGGGTTGCACTGATGCTGACCATCTTTATGCGCGAACGCGACTACGCCTACACCGCTATTGCGGCACTTGTACTGGCAATCATCGCGACCGGTATTCTCGTTGAGGTATGAGCATCTACGACAGCTTGGGATTCCGCAGCGGCGCTCCCGAGTCCGACCGCCTCATCGATGTTGCCCATCGGGCAAATCTGTACGCGTCGCCGCACGCATAGCAGGCGCTGAGGTTAGGTTCCGGGATGATCGGTGTGAAGGGCAGGATCCATCGCGAGGGGGAAGTGGTGCACATTGTAGCGCACGAACTGACCAAATTGGCCAGCGTCGCCGAGCGGGGGGCGACACACCACCCGGCGGCTGTGAATCCGATGAAGCATCGGTGGGGCCGGAGCCGCGCGGTGGGAGAAGGGCAGCGATCTTGGGGCTCACCCGCAGCGACCGTGACCGGCGTATTCGTTCTCGGAGAGATTCCAACATTCACCCAATTTTTGGCCATCGACCATGGTTGCGGGCATGGCCCTTCCTGCATTAGAACGGTCATGAATTGTCGCATAAATTCTACAGACTGTGTGGAAACTCGTAATCGGCGCTGGCTAGGGGCGAATCTTCGGCCAATCCGTCCAGCTCTACACAAAGAGGTGCTGGGACTCGTCAGCCGCCCCACATTTCGCCACTTCATGATTTTTGCGCGGGCGCGGGGTTTTCACTGGCCGCAATCATAACTTCTCACGCCGTCAATGCGGAAATCATCCCCGGAACGGGGACAACGTTGATATTGTAGGCTAGCGCCGTCAGATTGAATTCGCCGCGGACATTCTCCAGTCTTCGCATCAGGAGCGCGCCCCGTTTCATCCATTGTTTTATCGTGCCGAACGGATGCTCGACTCTCTCCCGGCGTCGGGGGCCGGAACAAGAGCAGTTATAATTCGCTCATGAGAGGGTATGATTTATAACTGCTCATGTGCCGACCCATTTAAGAGGTTGCGCGAAAAGTCTATGCCAATGAGGTCTCACAACCAGATAGCTAGTCTTCACGGAAGGCCCTGTTGAGGCTGTCGGTAATCGGCGAAACGAGGTAGTCAATTGCCCGACGCTCTTTGTGAACGATAATGATTTCGGCAGGCATCCCAGGATAAAGCCTCGCCGTCGGATTGGCAGTCATCGCTTCAGGTGTAATCTCGGCTCGCGCCACGAAATAAGCGGTATCTGTCTTTTCATCGAGCGATTGATCGGCAGCTATATAGGTCAGTCTGCCATCAAGTGGAGGCATTGAACGCTGGTTATAAGCGGTCAGACGGATCTGCGCGCTCGCGCCTACCGAGATACTGTCGATATCCCGTGGGCTTATCTTCATCTCAACGACCATCGGTTCGTTTTCAGGCACGATATCCATGATGGGTTCGCCCGGTGCCACAACGCCGCCTGGGGTACGAAGCCGGATATTGGCGACAAAGCCTTGCTGTGGAGAGCGAACTTCGACACGGCGCATGACGTCCTTGGCTGCAACGATCCTCTCTTGCACGTCCGAAAGCTCAACCTGACTTGAGGTGATTTCGCCTGCTATTTCTGACTGCAGGTCGCTCTCGATGCCAGTCAGTGCAAATTCCGCACCGGCTTTTGCCTGTCCGGCTTTTGCCTTGTCGCCAGCATATTCGCCGCGATCACCTGCAAGCTGGCTCAAGCGCGTGTCGATTTCGGTGAGCTTCGACTTCTGAGCGAAACCTTTTTCGACAAGGCTCGCGATTGCCCGCCGCTGTTCACTGATAAGCTCGATCTGGCGATCGGTGGCTGTAATCTGCGAGGTCGAGGCTTTCTCCTGTTCGGTATATTGTTCAATGGTTTTCTGCTGAATGTCGATTCTGCTCAGCTTCTGAGCAAGGCGCTTTTGAAAGAAGATATTCTCGGCACGAATTGCGTTTTCCGCATTTTCCCCGCCCTCGGAAAACTTGTCCGGAAAGGTGATTTCCCTGGCACCTGACTGTTCAGCACGAAGACGTGCAAGCTTGGCAATTAATCCGATGCGACGGCTTTCAAGCGATTGTAGTTCTGAGCGTGCTTTGGTTGCATCAAGCCTGAGAAGTGGCTGGTTAACGGTGACGATATCGCCTTCCTGCACCAGCAGTCGATCAAGAATTCCGCCCTCGAGATGACTGATGGTCTTTCGCTTGGAATCAACAATGACGGTGCCAAGCGCTACTGCAGCACTGCCCAGATTTGCTGAATATGCCCAGGCGAAGAAGCCACCAAACGCAACGCCTATCGTGGCAAGACCTGCGATGATGAGACCCCGCAGAGGCGATTTGGAGTCTTCCTGTTCAATGTCATGCGCCCATTCAGGCTTTACGGAGCCAAATCGGGTGAGCGACTTGTGATCGGATGATTCTGCACGTGGCGCGAGCAGACTGGAAATACGACGCGGAATAACGGACTTGCCTATCATGCGCTTGCCGCTCCCATTTGAGGGCCATTGCTGGCCGGTGTGAGTGAGGAAACCACATCCGTTCTTGGACCGAACTGCGTGATACGCCCATTGTCGAGCACCAGAAGCTTGTCTGCCACCTGCATGATAGACGGGCGATGTGCAATCATGATGACGATAGCGCCATCGTCGCGCGCATGTTCAATGGCGCGCATCAACGCGCGTTCACCGACCGCATCGAGATTGGAATTCGGCTCATCGAGAACGATCAGTCGGGGGCGATTGTAAAGGCAGCGTGCTAGTCCGATGCGCTGACGTTGTCCGCCGGAGAGTGTCAACCGGCCATCGCCAACCGGGGTGTCATAACCGAGCGGCATGCGCCCGATCATTTCATGCACATCGGCAAGGCGCGCTGCTTCAAGAACCCGTTGCGGATCGCTGTCGCCCATGCGTGCGATATTGTCTTTGATCGTTCCGTCCAGCAGAGAAACCGATTGCGGAAGATAGCCCGCAATCTCACCAAACGAGCCGCGTTCCCAGAGATAGACGTTGTTGCCATCCAGAAAGACGCCGCCTGACGTTGGTTTGACGATGCCAATCAACAGTCGTGCTAAGGTGGATTTGCCTGCGGCAGAAGGCCCAACGATCCCCAGAACCTCGCCGGGTGAAATGGCGAAGGAAATCCCCTTGATGATCGGGACATCGACGCCGGGGGCCGCATAAATCAGCTTGTCGATAACCAGATCACCATTGGGGCGAGGAGTCGGCATGGTCTGGCGAACAGCGAGATTTTCAGAAAGCAGCGATTGAACCCGTTTCCAGCTCGCGATCGCACTCACCCACTGGCGCCAGTTTTCGACGATGCGGTCGAAAGGCATCAGCAAACGCCCGATGATAATGCTGGTCGCGATCATCGCGCCCGGTGTGATTTCCTGCTGCATGGCGAGCAGTGTGCCAGCGCCCAGCGAGCCGATCTGCACGATGAAACGTGCGGTGCGTGCGATGGACGACATGGCGCGTGCGCGTGTTCCACCGAGATCAAGCACTTCCAGCGCCTGCACCTGCATCGTGCGCCAGCGTCTCGCCAGTGCGGGGAGCATACCCATGGCTTCGATTGCTTCTGCATGACGAAGGCTGCTGCCAATTTTGGCAATGGATTCGACATTCGCCTGATTGGCTTCCTGAATGAGATTGCGGGTCAGAAGATCGGTCAGTACGCCGCAAGCGACCAGAATGATCACTGCAACAAGGCCGATCAGACCGAGCAGTGGATGCAGCATGAACAGCACGCCAAGGAAGATTGGCGACCAGGCAGCGTCGAGCGGCGCGTTAATCGCAGGCGAGGTCAGAAAGCTGCGCAGTTCCGTCAGATCGCGCAGTGTCTGGGTGGCTTTTGGCAGTCCCTGATTGACCGAAGCCTGAACGGCTGCCGTGAGAACTGCGAGGTTTAGCCGGCGAACAAGTGCGCTGCCCATAGCCTGGAACGACAGGGCCCGGATGTACTCCAGCACACCAAACACCAGCATGGCGCCGACCGCCAGAATCGTCAGCATGGTCAGTGTGTCCATGCTTCGGCTGTTCAGCACCCTATCATGAACCTGCAACATATAGAGGGGCACAGTGAGTTGTAGCAAATTGATACAGGCACTCAAAAGCACTGCATAAAGAAGACCTGACAGGAAAACGCGCCGGGCCTTGAAAATAAGGCTTTTGGACGTAGTTACAGAATCGTCTGGCCTTTTTTTATCCGCCGGGCTCTTGCCAATTGGATTGTTTTCGCGAGTATCATTCATACGCGATCTGCCTTGTAATGGTCACAGGTGGCGGATATCCCTAAAAAGTGTGGTCTAGTTCTCAAGATCAGTAAAGTAATACTGCAGAGAATGTGACAGAAAAAAGTTTTTGCGGCGGGGAAATGCGAAAGGAGCCAAATAAATATAACTGCAAATTTCTTCAAAATTTGAAGTAAAATTGAAAAATGGAGAGCAAGAGATGCAAAAACTTCTGCACGAGGGAGTGGAAGTCGAAACATCAGTTGATGGATTTACTTCCGTTGACTTTCCTGAAGTTACCGCCGAAAAACAGGAACGCAGACATCCGGTCCATACTGTCGTAATTACGCATTTCGAACTGGCGCGGATGATAGAGCGAGTGAACCGCCGCTTTGTAAGCCTTCTGAAAACGGAGCTTACCAAGTTGGGCGTGGAAGATATCGGGCCTGCTCAGACATTGGTTCTGATGGCTATTGGTGATGTCGAGCTCACTGTGGGTGAACTACTGGATCGTGGGCATTATGTTGGATCCAACATTTCCTATTATCTTAAACAACTTACGGACGGCGGATATGTCGATCGCGTTGCCTCTCAGAGGGACAAACGATCGGCCCGAATTCGCCTGACAGACAAGGGTGAACGGCTGTGCACAAGCTTGCGAAATGCGAGCAGAACTTACAGCCATGTACTGGCCCGTGATGACGACGATCTTCGAAATCTTGAGATCGCTTACCAGACCTTGCACAGGCTTGAGCTCGTGTGGGGCAATGCTGCTCGTTATGGCATCTGATGCATAACGGCAGGTTTTTGGCCGATAACCGGACACTTTTTGTGACATGCGTATAGCTTTTGTGCACAGACGCGGTTTTGGTCAGTTTGCTGCGTTAGCCGAGCATCTGGCTACCAGCGGGCATGATGTCAGCCTGATTTGCGAGACAGTGGACCGTCGCCTCCCAGCGGTCCGTGTCATCCGCCACCGAGTAGAATCTGCTCCTCGCACCAAGGGTGTGATGGCCAGATATCTGGAGGTGCCCGATCATCACACCAGGATCGGGCATCGGGTGGCTGAAACATTTGAGTCCATGGCACGCCATGGTCAGGCACCTGACATCGTAATCGGTCACATAGGTTGGGGCAGTATGATGTTCGTCAAAGACGTACTGCCCACAACGCCCGCGCTGGGCTATTGCGAGTTTTTCTATCGCGCTCACGGTGCCGATGTAGGTTTTGCACCAGACGACAAGCCGGATGCCGAAATGCGCAAGCGTCTTCGTCTTCGCAATATGGCTCAGCTGGTGACGCTTGATGGCATGGACGGTGGCTTCAGCCCGACACACTGGCAGAAGAGCCTTTATCCAAAAGCCGTTCAAAACCGAATTGCCGTTGTGCATGAAGGCGTCGATACAAAGCTATTTTATCCTGACAAGCATGCCTCAATCCTGTTGCCAGACGGGCGGACGTTGAAGGCAGGGTCTTCACGCGTCATCACCTTTGTCGCTCGCGATCTCGAACCCTACAGAGGATTCCCGCAAGCGCTTGAAGCTGCGGCAAAGGTTATCCGGCAAAATGATGATGCAATCTTTGTTTTCGTTGGTGGTGATGGCGTAAGCTATGGAACACCACCGCCCGGAGGTGGCTCATGGCGGGAACATCTGCTGAGCAAGATGGATTTGCCACCTGATCGCTCCGATCGCATTGTGTTTCCCGGCACAGTTTCCCATGCGCAATTGCGCAAGCTCTACCAGATATCCACCGCACATATTTATCTCACATATCCGTTTGTTCTGTCATGGTCGTTGGTGGAAGCCATGGCCTGTGGAGCACTCATTATCGGCTCGGACACGCCGCCAGTGCGCGAAGTCATCAGGTCGGGCCAGAACGGTCTGCTTGTTCCTTTCTACGATACTGATGTGCTGGCACAAACCATTCTCAATGTCCTCAGAGATCCTGATGCTTGTCTTCAGATGCGCGCAGCGGCGCGCCGAACGGTCGAAAAACGCTTTCGGTTGTCGGAATGTTTACAGCAGCAAAAAACCTTGATCGATGCAGTATTAAACGGCAGATAATTAGTATGTGGCGACAATCGGGCATTCAAGACCTAATAATATAATATAAAAGCCCGTATTTCTGCGTGTTTATCGCATATATCCAATATACAATCAGATTGTTTCAAATTTTGAATTAAAACAGCTCAAAATATTCGTAATATTATCATATAGGCTTCGTTATATTACTGTTGACAATACATGGTCTGTATTTTCTGATTGCGCATAGAGGCCGAACCTCCCAAGTTGGCTCTTACACAATGGATGACTATGTTGAGCACACCACTTCCTGCGATCTCGGCGCGGAAAGCCCGCCGTTATGCCATTGCTTCGATGCGTGATCGTGAAGCGCTGGAATCGACTGCTCTTGGCGCATTGACTAGTTTTGTCGAAAACGATGGCAAGCCTCTGCGGATGGCGAACACGTTTCCCCTTGTTGCTGTCGCGGCCTCCGAAGAAGGTGCGAAAGAACTGAATTCCGTTCTGCAGCAGCTCTATCGGATGCGCACCATTCCCGAGGTACCTGTGGTGCGGATTGATGAGGGATCGCCTGAAAGCATTCCTCTGCTGGTTTCGCAACTGCTTGAAAGTAGCCTTGATCGCCTGGTCAGTCATGTCAGCAAAGTTCATACCGAACTTGCCATGTTGCGGCGTGAGCGCGAAACCATGTTCGAGAATTACCGGGCCATCGAAGATGCATTCCACGCACGCAACTGGGACTCTTCGACAGAGCTTTTCTCTCATGCGCCTTTGGTTGATCCGAAGGATGAAGGCTTTGCCAAGTTGCTGCGCGAATCGGAAATTGAGCAGCTGTTCCCGGTTTCGAGCTATGCGGTTTCTGGCTTTGCACTGCATTTCCGCGATCTGCCCGCCAATCGCAACGGTCAGCTGATCGTAACACTCGACTATCTCGAAAATGGCGAAGGCATCGCTGAATGGCTCGTACCTTACGCCACGCTGCATTCGGAATGGAATTTCTTCTCGCTGCCAAAGGCTTGCGATGGTAGTCACCGTACCTTGCGCCTGCGCATTTCGGCGACAGGCGGTGTGCCACCAGAACTCTCGTTGGGCAATGTGATTGCCAATGAACGCTATGCGGCACGTGCCCGCATCCCGCATGGCGATCTTGATATGCGTCCGCTGGCACTTCGTATTTTTACGGGGCTTCCGGGCGTTCGGCCTGCATCGTTGCCCAACGCCATCGTGCCGACTTCGCTCATTAATGGTCGCAAGGTCGATGATTATCGCATGCCCATTGAGCTGTTGCGCAATGTGGCCAATGTGTCTGTTACCCCGCTCACACCAGATTTTCCGACTGTGCGGTTTCTGGAGCACGAAGATGCCATCGGTTGCCATCCGCTCGAGGAAGGTATTACCGCAGCAGCGATCCGCAGGGTTGTCGCTCCCGGAACAGTACGCATTTCCGCACGTGCGGTCATTGATCATCCGGAAGGCCAGCCCTGTGTGGCCGGGCTATTGCTGGTCAACCTTGCTTCCGACGTGAAAGAAGAAATCGACGCGATTTCCAACCTTGATCGCCGTCGCCAGCAGGTTTTGTTCAGCGGTTGGTCGGAAGTGGCACCCAATCGTCCGATTGATATCAACTTCATGCTTGAAGAGCCGATTGATCGAACGATGGATTTAATCGTGCTGAGTAAGGCTGCAGGAGATTCTGTCGATTTCTCCTGGCTGAAACTCTTCAATTTCCGCCTCGTGAAACATGTTGAAGCGCGCGCCGTGCAGACAATAGTCAAAGAGGTTGCGAATGTACGATAGATCCAAGGATTTGATCGTCGTCGCAATGCCGCTCTACGGCCACGCGGCGCTGGCACTTGAGGCGCTGGAAACTCTGCTGGCATCGGAAACGGTATTCCGTACGCAGATCGTAGTTTCGGTGGATGGTGACCCACGCCGCGAGGTTTTTGATAGCCTCGCGCTTTATGCAGCAGCGCATCCGAATATC
This sequence comes from Ochrobactrum sp. AN78, assembly GCF_029909885.1. Taxonomy (NCBI): domain Bacteria; kingdom Pseudomonadati; phylum Pseudomonadota; class Alphaproteobacteria; order Hyphomicrobiales; family Brucellaceae; genus Ochrobactrum; species Ochrobactrum sp. AN78. The sequence goes on along the minus strand of NZ_JASAMU010000004.1, from coordinate 189,332 downwards.
CATGTCATTTTCGGCGAGAATGCGGGACCCGGTGGCGCACGCAATCGCGCTGTCGAATACATTTTGGAAGAAATGCCGGACGTCAAAGCGGTCTATTTCGTGGATGCCGACAATCGGGTTCATCCGCACACGATCGACACGCTCTACCGCAAACTTTTATCGAGCGGCGCTGGTTGGGTTTACACAAACATCGACACGTTCTCCGTCAACTGGCGCGCCCATTATGGTGACAGTTACTCACGGCTGATCCACTGCATTACCGACAATATCTGCGATACCGGATCGATGATCTCGGCCGAGGTTTTCAGAAGCGGTGTACGTTTTGATGATGATAGGCAAAACGGATTTGAGGATTGGGAATTCTGGCTTTCAGCGATTGAAGCGGGTTTTGTCGGCGCGCCATGCCACGATACCGGGTTTGAATATCGACTGCGTGCTGAGAGCCGTTTCAAGGAAGCCAATCGCGACCGTTCAGGATCAATCAACTTCCTGCGCAAACGGCACAAAGCTTTGTTTCGCCGCCCGACACTTGTGGGTTTTGAGCACGAGGAATGCCCGCGTTATGGCGTGATCCGCGCAGGCGAGGGGACTGTCAGTCTTTTCACTGATTTGAGCCTCGGAACGAAAGATCTCAAGTTTGACGATGCAATTCGCGCCTTCTGGGGCAGTGTGTCCGAGCCGGACAATTTTCACTTCCCGCCGTTTCTGGCCTCGTCGAACACGGAGACGCTGAAGCTTCTGGCGCGCTCAAGGCTGCTGCCAAATATTTTATCACGATTGGAGACGTTGGCCGAGCAGGCCAATATCGTTTTTGTGGAACTCACCAATGTCGAGGACGAGCGGCGGATTGATACTGAGATCATGCCGTCGGGTGCGCGGCAGGCACCTGCCGATCTGATCTTTGTTTCAACGCGGCTCATGCGTGAGATTATCGAAAACGATGCTTTGAGCTGGTTTGCCTCGCTTGGTACGCAGCAATTGTGGCCGACATCCGCGCGCATGAAAGTACGGTTCCCGTTTCCAAGGGTGCGTCAGCGCCGCGCTTTGTCACGGCCTGAGCAGTCGATGCTCAATCTGGTGACGTCGATTGCCACAAGTCCGCTCAAACAAAGTGCGGCGATGCGCTGGACATGGCGCCCACGTCGTCTGCCAGCCCTTTCTGAAATGTATCAGGTGCTGCGCGATGAGCTTGGCGGCGGGCCGGTGCTGCCGCTTGCCCATAACAGTGCAAAGAAAAAGACAGCGGCCGTTCTGGTTCCCAATGCCTCTTTCGGGGGTGCTGAGAAAGTCGCTTATGCTGCTGGACGCGAGTTGAAAAACCAGGGTTTTGAGACCCATCTTTTCGTTCTCGGCAATGAACGCATGGATGTGCTGGACGAATTTGATCAGGCATTCGACTATCTTCATTTCTGGAAAGATGGCATTCCGGCATGGGGCGATACCAATCGCTTCCTAGGGCAGGATTTTATCACCGACGAACATCCGCTTGATTGGGGTATTCTGCGCGGTCAGCTTTCAGGCTTTGATCTTGTGGTGAACAACCACGTCATGGCAGCGCACCCGCTTATGGGTAAGTTGCGTTCTGAAGGCACGCGCACTGCGTGTTATCTCCATGTGGTTGACGAGACGGTTTTCCGCCGTCAGGCAGGACAGCCCTATGCGGCAATTGCCTTTGAACATGCCTATGACGCTTTTCTCACCTGTTCGGACCAGCTCAAAATCTATCTGCACAGCTTTGGTGTTCCGTTCGAGAAAGTGTTCTCGGTCCCCAATGGTGCGAGTTTCTCCATCGATGCGAAGCTGCGCGCGCAAGTCACATCGGCGCGTAAGGAAGAGCGCAAAGGCCAACCAATACGCATGCTCTATATGGGGCGCCTTGATCGCCAGAAAGGCATCGATCGCCTGCATGATGCGATTATAAAGCTTAAAGAACAGGGCATCCTGTTCGAGGCTCAGGCGATCGGAGGTGAAATTCTCTCTGACGATCCAAGTGCTTCATGGATGACACGTCTCAAAGATGCAGGCGTGAAGGTTTCACCTCCGGTTTTCGACGGCAGAGACATCGCAAATCATCTCGCATGGGCTGACGTTCTTTTGATGCCGTCGCGCTGGGAAGGCGCGCCTTTGATGATCGCCGAAGCGCAGCAACTTGGCTGTGTGCCGGTAGCCACTGCGGTTGGTGCGGTTGATGAGCTTATCAATCATGGTCGCGACGGTATTCTCATACGCAATGGCAATGATGCGCAGATCGTTGCTGATATGACCCGCATCCTCACAATCCTTGCGCAGGATCGTGAGGCACTGAAGCGGACTGCGGAGGGTGCACTCGCTTCGGCAGCACACCGCACATGGTCATCCGCATTTTCCGAGTTCACGGACTGGGCCAATGAAATCAGCCCGGTCTATCCGCAATCCCGGCCCTCCCAGCCGGAAACACCCAATGATGCACGCTCTGTCACCATCCTCCCAGGTCGCGCAGTCGCTTAAGTGCATTTTATTGAAATTCAGAAAGGCCGCCTCATGAGCAAGAGCCCACGTATTCTTGTCACTGGTATTCCAAGCTATCTGACGCGTTTTATCCAGCGCGCCGACAAGGCACAGATTTACTATTCCGAAAAGCAGCCGATTTCAGAGCCAAAGGAAAAGTTTATTCAGGAGCTGAAAAACATCAGCAATACCGGAAATTATCTGATCGGTGAGGGTGCAATGACAGCCCTTCTGCCATCGGCCAAGCATGTCCCCTTCTGGCATCTGTATAATTGCGTCAACAACGGCACTGGCATGGAGGAGATCAACAAGGAGTACGATATCTGCGTCTTCACCTGCGCCAATCTCTTGCGTAAGGGCCTGTCAGCAGATGCGGAAGCGCTTGTTTTGTCCAAGCTCGATATGCCGGTTGTGATGCTCGGCATCGGCATCCAGAACCGACCTGACATCGAAGCAGATGACGGCTTGCCAGAAGGCACAAAAAAGCTTCTGGAAGTGCTGAAAACCCGCGAACATTATTTCCTCACACGTGGGGAAGATGCAGCCGGATATTTACGTGATCAGGGCTTCTCCTATGTCCGACCCGTTGGCTGTCCGTCGCTCTATTTCCGTCCCGACAATATGCGCAAGGCTATTCATCGTCTGCCGGACGTCAAGGTTGGCGAGGGACGCACTGTTTTCACCGGCTATATGGGTGCGGAGCTTGAAACCATTGGCGATATGAATGCGCTGAGTTCCGATGACGGGCGTTCAGCCTATGTCATTCAGGACGAGCTGCTGCACTTCGACATGCAGATCGAAGAGGATGCAAACGGCCGCGCTTATGATTCCACAACCGGCGAGCTCGTTGGTCCGCTCACTTACAAGGGATCGGGTGATCTCAAGAAGAAGCTCAGCATTCATGCTTTCCTTGATACCAATCAATGGCGTGCGTGGTGTTCAACGATGGACTTCTCGTTTGGCCGTCGTTTCCATGGGAACATCATCTCCATGCAGGCAGGTGTGCCAAGCCTGATGGTCGCCGTCGATGATCGTATGCGCGAGATGCTGAATTTCTCAGGCCTTCCGAAAATTGATGCGCGTGATCTCAACGCTGCCAATGATCGCCGCGCCTTCGTCAGCGATCATATCGCGGCAATCAACATTCCTGACGTGATCGAGAAATATTCCGCACGCGAACGCAATTTCCGAAGCGTGCTTTCAGAGATTGGCGTTGGATAACTCCCATATCCGACAGTCATTTTATAACTCCAGCGAAGATGGATCACCATGCGCATAATGATCACCGGCATTCCGTCCTATTTGATGCGGACAGTCGAAAGCGTTTCAGGGGCGAGTGTCAAACACCGCCCATATTTCGAGCCCATTCGCAGCAAGAAAGATGTGATCGATCAGGTTAAGAAAATCGCCAATACCGGCAATTATCTCATTGGTGAAGGTGCCGCAAATGCCGTGCGCGGTCATGATGTGACCTATGTGCCGTTCTGGCATCTGGCCAATAGTCTCAATTCGCCTGATACGTATGCGAAGCTCAATGAAAGCTTCGATCTCTGCTTGTTTGCTTCGGCAAATCTGCTGCGTCCCGGCTATGCGGCAACGACTGAATCCTTCGTCTTCGAAAAGCTGAACATGCCGATTGTGGTCATGGGAATTGGTATCCAGAAGAAGGAAAATCTGAAAGCCGAGCTGCCCGAAGGCACGCGCCGGTTCCTCGAAATTCTGCGCCGCAAGGAAAGCTTCTTCCTTACGCGTGGTCATTTCACGGCTGAGTTCCTCAAGGATGCGGGCATGAAATATGTTCGGTCGACGGGCTGTCCATCGCTTTACTATGCACCCGATCAGATGAAGCTCTCGTTGAGCCGCCTTGCCGATCCAAGCCTTGCAGACGCGCAGAAAATCTCGTTTGGCGGATATCTCGGAAGCGTTGCAGATACGATTGTGGACGCGCACGCGCTGCTCGAAAAAGACAGTGTTGCAAGCTATGTCATTCAGGACGAAGTCATTGTCTACAATATGAACATGGCGGGCGAAGACCATTCAGAAGCCTATGATCAGGCTGCGAGCCGCATCACGGCACCTGTCGATTACAAGCATATGGAAAAATGGCAGCGCAAGAATGAGCTGCTGGTGTTTTTTGACACGCATAAATGGCGTAGCTGGATTTCCAGTCAGGATTTTGGCCTGAGCCGCCGCTTCCATGGCACGATTATCGGCATGCAGTCGGGTATTCCGGGGCTGATGATCGCTGTCGATGACCGTATGCGCGAAATGCTGAGCTTTGTCGGCTTTCCACATATTGATGCAAGCGTCTGGAACCGTGAGCCGCAGAAGAAGGCCTATCTGCGCGACTTCCTTTCCAAGATCGATGTGCCTGCTGCCATCAATCGCTATTCGGAATGTGAAGCCAATTTCAACGGCGCTCTCAAGGATATAGGCATCCGATGATGAAGACTCGCAAGAGCATCGGGGGTGGGATGGTGGCAGCGGTTGCGCTTTTAGGCGGCATGTTGCTAACGGCCCTACCTCAGAGCGCTCTTGCCGATACGCGCTTTGGCGTCAACCGGGTCAATATGGCCTGGCTCAAACCGGCAGAGCGCGAACAGATATTCGATCAAATGGTCAAAAACGGCGTGGTGTCAGTTCGGCTGTCGCTCACGCGACCGATTGATCAGAGCATTGATGCTGTGCGTCTTGCGCATGAAAAAGGTCTCGCCATCCTGCTCGAAATCTCGCTCAACAACGCGGATTTTTATCCCGAAGGAACCAAACCCCGTTCTGGTCGCGGGCGTATATGGGACATGTATCGGCTTTCCGACATATCGCCCGAGCGCTTTCAGCAGGCAATAGGTGATGCCTTGCAGAAGGTCGATGCGCTGGGCGTGCCGCTGGTCGGGGTTGAACCCGGTAATGAGATTAACTGGGGCGCTTATAACGGCGATCTCGCCATTCTGCCCAAGGAAAAGATGAAGACTGCACGCTCTTTAAGCGAGATGGAAGAGCTTCCGCTGGTTGAAAAAGGTACCGAGAAATACGTCGAACTTTTGCGTATTGTGCGCGGGGAGCTGGCAACAACCAAACACAGTGCCAATGCAAAGGTCATATCGGCGGGTCTTTCGGATATCCCCTTTCTCGATGCCGACCGACGCGGAATAGACAGCGTCGATCCAGCCGTCTTTACCGATCTTCTCAAGAAATATGGTCTAGACAATGCCGCCGACGGCTATGGTATTCATATCTATCCTGGCAGCAGCGGCACGCGCGCGGCGCGCGCAAAACATATAGGCAACGCGCTTTCTTTCTGTGGCGGAGCGGATGGCAAGCCATGCTGGATTACGGAATGGGGCTTTGCAAACACGTCCAAAGCTTGTCCGGCCAATGACAATAATCGCGAACAACTGGTCGAGAAGGCGCGCGACCGTTTCCGGCAGATGATGGATAGCGGCCAGATTGCTGCGGCTTATTATTTTGATTGGGATGCAAGCGCTTACGGTGTGTGGCGTTGCGGATCGCTAACGCCTGCCGGGAAAGCCGCAACCCGAGCTGCAACGGGGACAAAATGAAACTCAAGACTGTAATTATCGGCGGTTCCAATACCGTCATGCTGCCCGGTTATCTGCCGACACTTTTATCGACGATGGCGCGACGCGGCGTGGAGCTTGATATCGTCGCTGACCTCGCGGTGGGTGGTACAACAAGCGCGCTCGGCCTTTATCAGCTCAAGCAGTTCGAACAGCTCGAAGACTGTGAGCTGCTGCTGATCGAATATGCCATCAATGACGCCTTCGTTTATGGTGATGAGCGGCGCCCGTTCCGCCATTGGGCACGGTTCTATGAAGGAATTATCCGCTACGCTCTCGAGCGTAATCCGAACTTGCGGATTGCGACGCTCGTGTTTGGTGCACGCAACGGTTCGTTCCTGAATTCTGTTCCTTCGATTGACGCTGGCATCAATTACATCTCGCAATGGTACGGCACGATCTCAGCGGATGTCTCGCGAATGTTGATGCAGCAATATGGCCGCGATGTCGTGAGCAATCCGGCTTTCTATCTTGATCAGGGACATTATGCCCGACCAGTTTCGACGACGATTGTTGCGAACCTGATTGCCGATGTTCTCGAACCGGCTTTGTCTGTTCCGCATCGTCCCAAGGCGTTGCCATTCGCCATTGATCCGGACAACTTTGCTAATGCGCGCGCGCTGAGTGGCGAACAGCTTTGCAAACGGCTGGGGCGCGTGCCGATCCAATACAGCAATCGCCGGTTTTCAATTTCAGCGCTTGACCTTGGTTCAGACAGGATGCGGTTTGAGGTTGATAACGGGCAATTGCTTGCGCTTGGCTATGTCTGCGATCCGCGCATTCCACCGTTGGATGTGACGATGGGCGAGGATGTCCATCGCGCCGCCATGATGAAGGGAGGCGTACGCGATGGAACCTATAAATTCCTCGTTTCGATGCTGAGTTTCGAGTTTCTTTATGGAGCGAAACTTCTGGAAGCACGCGGGAATGTGTCACTTGTCATGTCTGGTGCTGAAGATGGAACCGAGTACAAGCTGCATGTTCCCAAAGACAGCATCCATCATGAAGCGCTGCCTGCGGAACCGGTTCTGCCTATCACCGGCATTCTCTTTTCAGGCAATCTCAAAACCATGACGCTCGAGAGAAAGGCCCCTGCGATACCAATCATCGCAGAAGCCGCCCAGTAACCTAGAGCGCATCCCGAAAAATATGAAACGGTTCTCGGAATAAGATGCGTTTAAAAACAAATAAATAGAGCATTTCTAACGTTTCATCTTCAAAAGGAAATGCTCTAGCTTAGTAATTTAAAAATCTAATTTTTATGCCGCCTGGTTTGAAAGAGCCAGAGCACAGTCTCTCCAGTCGCTGACTGCAGTTCCCTGAGTTACATTTTCTACAACAATGTGTTTCCCACCAAATACACCGGATGCGATCCAGTGACGTGCTTCTCGCTGATATACATCGATCGTAATACCCAGCTGTTCTACTTTGGCTTCTGCCAGCATATATTTTGCTCCACGAATGATGAATCTTGGGCGAAGGTCGCAATATAGACCAAATCCACGACAATCCGATGTCACGTTTGTGCTACCGGATTGTGAATGGCAATTTCAGTGCAATACAAACTTCTATTATGGAATATTGGTTCCCAGTTGCGGAAACAAACATTCAACAAAACGCGCAGCTGTGGGCTGCGGTTCATGATTGGCCAAGCCAGGCCGTTCATTAGCTTCAATAAACACATATTCCGGTGTCTCGGGTGATTTCACCATGAAATCGATGCCGACTACCGGAATTTCAATTGCACGCGCTGCCTTGCACGCAGCATCAACCAATGTCTTGTCCACGATTGTCGTGACATCGTGGATTGTGCCGCCGGTGTGTAGGTTAGCCGCTTTACGAACGGTAATTTCGCGTCGGTCTGCGAGCACGTCGTCTAGTAGCAGACCTTGCTGCTCAAGACAACGCTTGGTTTCAGCATCTATCGGAATACGGCTTTCACCACCCGTTGCGGCAAGGCGACGGCGGGACTGCGTTTCAATAAGCTTGCGTATGGTCAATTTTCCATCGCCAATCACGCGGGGTGGGCGGCGGACGGCGGCAGCAACCAGCTTGTAATCAATAATCACCAGCCGCAAATCTTCGCCCTCGAAACAGGCTTCGAGCAGAACATTTTCGCAGACCTCTCGCGCCTGCCTGATCGCTGCCCGCAGGTCTTTCATAGTCGAAATACCAACCGAAATTCCGCGTCCCTGTTCCCCCCGTGCAGGCTTCACAACCAGCTTTCCGTGCTTTTTAAGGAATGTCTCGAGCGTTTCGTCCGAGCCATCAGCAGGGATTTGCTCAGGCACGACAAGCCCTGCCTTGGCCACCGTGCGGCGCGTGACTGCCTTGTCATCGCAGATTGACATGGCGACACCTGACGTCATTTCAGACAGGCTCTCGCGGCAATGGATTGACCGCCCGCCATGGGACAGTCGAAAAAAGCCACCCTTGGCATCGGTGATGTCCACATGTACGCCGCGCCGTAGTGCTTCATCGACGATAATGCGCGCATAAGGGTTGAGTGCCTCCACCGAGCTGGTTGGGAGTGCGAAGAACTTCTCGTTGATCGCATTCTTGCGCTTGATTGCAAAAAGCGGAACGCGACGAAACTTCAGCTTCTCGTAAAGTCTGATCGCATTGTCATTGTCATAGAGAACCGACAGATCGACGTGATTGAGCCCGCGCGCCTGAAAATGTTCGGCGAGCTTGCGCACGAGTTTTTCACCGATACCGGGTTGTCGTGCCTGCGGGTGTACTGCAAGGCACCAGAGTGAGCCGCCCTGATCGGGATCATTGAACAGTCGCTGATGATTGATGCCCGTAACGGTGCCGACGATTTCTCCGGTTGCATCGTCTTGCGCCACAAAATAGGTGACGGCGCGATTATCGCGCTCGCAGGAAAAGAAATCGGCACGCAACTGCACCATACCGCAGGCGGCGTAGACAGCATTGATGCCGTCTGCGTCTATTTCAGATACAGCGCGGCGAATGCTGATGCCGCGTGTCTGGCGACCACCGGCGCGATAATTGGAGAGTTCAAGCCGAAAAGTGTGCGATGGATCGAGAAAGATTTCCTGTGGCGCCTGTGAGAGCAGCACATGCGGATCGCTGACATAGAACAGGATATCGCGGCTTGCGGGGGCCTCGGCACGCAGCGCTTCGATGATTGCTTCGTTACCTTCAAAGGTTTGCGCGAAAAGCAGCCGCCCCCAACCGCAATCGAGAACCACGTTGCGGTTGGCGGAGCTACCTTCTTCCTGATTACCCCCATGCAAATGGTCCTGGTAAAAACCAGCGCTTTCAGGAGTGCGCAGTCTCGTGAGCCTGTGCGAGAAAGCGTTTCTGCCTCGTGCTTTCTGCCGGGTCATTTCAATCTCACCTGTCTTTTTCATTTCAGGCTTCCCCAACTTGGGCTTCCTGCGTCTGCAGCCACATTTCCAGAAGTCCGGCCTGCCAGAGTTCTGAACCGCGCAGAGGCGTGATGTGATCGGAAGGATTTGCAAACAGACGATCAAGGTAATCGCGCTGAAATAGTCCTCGTTCGCGCGCCTTTTGTGATGACAGCGCATCGCGCAGCATGTCGAGATAGGGTCCGGCGATGTATTTGAGCTGCGGAACCGGAAAGTATCCCTTCTTGCGGTCGATCACGGCACTTGGCACGATCTTGCGCGCAACATCTTTCAAGATACCTTTGCCGCCATCGCGGAGCTTTTCTTCAGGCGGCATACGGGCAGCCAGTTCGACCAGTTCATGATCAAGGAACGGGACGCGGGCTTCCAGTCCCCATGCCATGGTCATGTTATCGACGCGCTTGACCGGGTCATCGACCAGCATGATGTTGCTGTCGAGACGCAGCGCGCGGTCAACCGGCGTATCGGCGCCATCGCGTAGCAGATGCTCTTCGAGCAGCTCGCGGCTATAATCGCGATCCTGCATCCATTCGGGCGCAAGCTGAGTTCTGAGCACGTCATGCGAGCGATCACAGAATGCTTTCGCATAATCGCCGACCACATCGTTGGAATCGACCAGAGGAGGATACCAGTGATAACCGGCAAAGACCTCGTCGGCACCCTGGCCGGACTGCACGACCTTGATATGCTTGGAAACTTCCTTCGACAGTAGATAAAAGCCGACATTGTCATAGGAAACCATTGGTTCCGACATGGCGGCAATGGTGCCGGGAAGCGCATCCATCAGATCAGAACTCGGCACAAAAATCTTGTGATGGTCCGTGCCGAAATGCTTGGCAATCAGGTCAGAATAGACAAATTCATCGCCCTTTTCGCCGTTGGCTTCTTCAAAGCCGACTGAAAAGCTCATAAGCCCGGTCTGTCCAGCTTCCGCCAAAAGACCGACGATGAGGCTTGAATCGACGCCGCCCGACAACAGCACGCCAACAGGCACGTCAGAGATCATGCGGCGCTTGACGGCAACGCGCAGCATGTCGAGAAGCTGTTCCTGCCAGTCTTCGCGGCTCATGGTGCTGTCGCCAGCCAGTCGACTATGCGGCGGTTGCCAGTAGATACGGTCATTGAATTCGCCATTGGCCTGATAGACGCGGATGGTAGCCGCCGGCAGCTTGCGCACGCCATTGTAAATGGTACGCGGCGGCGGAACCACAGCGTGAAAACTCATATAGTTGTGCAGTGCTGCGCGGTCGATTGACGTATCAACGCCGCCAGCTTTTACCAGCGCGGGCAATGACGAGGCAAAGCGCAGAGCGCCGCTGACTTCTGCTAGATAAAGCGGCTTGATGCCAAAACGATCGCGGGCAAAGATCACTCTGCCGGTATCGCGCTCATGGATGGCAAAGGCGAACATACCGTAAAAACGGGAAACACATTCCTCACCCCATGCGTGCCAGGCCTTGATGATGACTTCCGTGTCGCCATCGGAAAAGAACCGATAGCCTTGAGCTTCGAGTTCAGCGCGCAATTCGCGGAAATTATAAATGCAGCCGTTGAAGACAACACTGATGCCAAGATCGGCATCAATCATGGGCTGCTGGGATTTTTCAGATAGATCAAGGATTCTCAGTCGCCGGTGTCCGAAGCCGACATTACCACGCACCACGATGCCAGACGCGTCTGGACCTCTGGGGGCAAGAATATCCGCCATTTTCGAGATTGCCGTAACCGACGGCATACCGCCATCGAACCTGACTTCTCCGCAAATTCCACACATAAAAAGGGTCAAAACCTCCATTGTCATTCATAACAAGCAAGGCCGTCGCGTGAGTTTTGGCGGCGGCCTGTATATTTGCTAATGCATGCGCGTCGGGATGGTTCCGAAATTTCTAATTTTTATGCCGGTGGAGCTTTTTTCAGCTCATTTTCCTTGGAAAGCATATATTTTTCGGCAGAAATCATGTGTTCCAGCGCGATTTTATGTGCATCTTCGGCTCTGTTTTCGATCAGAGCGGTCAACAGCCGATGCTGAAAAAGCAGACCTTCTTCACGCGACGCAGGCGTCGGGTCGGCATAGATCGAGCGAGCAACCGGCATGTTGCGCAGCAGATTGTGCGTGAGGCCACTCATAAAACCGAGAAGCCGGTTCGGGCAGAGTTGTGCAAGCTGCGTGTGAAAGTCCAGCTCTGCCACGCGTTGCTGAAACTGATCATCCAGATTGGTCGGTGGGCGATCATAAAACCGCATCGTGTTGTCTAACTTCTCCAGATCGTCCTGGCTCAGTTTGCCCGCAAGCGAGGCTGCAACTTCCGGCTCAAGCAGCTTGCGGATGGCATAAATTTCCTGAAGACCCGGCTGGTCGAAGAAGAAGTAATTGCCCAGCATCTCCATCGCATGTTGCGCAGATGGTTCGGCTACGAAGACGCCGCCACCGGGGCCGGTGCGGGTGAAGAGCAGCCCTTGGGTTTCGAGCGCCTTCATCGCCTCGCGCACAGTGCCTTTGGCTGCCTTGAACTGGTCAATAAGATCTTTTTCTTGTGGCAACCGGTCGCCGGGTTGCAAATGATCCGTCTGAATGACTTGCCTGATGCGGTCAGCAATAATCTCCGGTCGTCGCTTCGCTTTGGTCAGCGATGCAGGTTCTGGTTTGCTGCGGCTGTTCCGGGCCATGCCTAGTTACTCTCTTTTCATACGCGGTGCGCTGTCTATCAGCTGACGTGTATAGGCATGTTGCGGGTTGGCAAAAAGAGCCTCCGCCGTGGCTTCTTCGACGATTTCCCCATAATACATGACGGCGACGCGGTCACTGATCGCTTCCACCACTGCAAGATCATGGCTGATGAACAGATAAGAGAGGCCGAACTGGCGTTTGAGCTCCTCGAGCAGCAAAAGCACTTGCGCCTGAACAGAAACATCAAGCGCGCTCACCGGCTCATCCAGCACTATAATTTCGGCATCTGCTGCAAGTGTGCGCGCAATGGCGATGCGCTGGGCCTGACCGCCTGAAAACTCGTGCGGATAACGCAACAAGGTATCTTTTGGCATCTGCACCGCATCGAGCAGTTCTCCCATGCGCTTCTGGCGCTGGTTGTGATCAAGTTCGCCGAGCAGTTTCAGTGGTGTTTCCAGTATTTGCCGAATGGTCTTGCGCGGGTTGAGCGAGGCCACGGGGTCTTGAAAAACATATTGGATGATTTTGCCAAAAGCGCGCGGGCCAGAGCGGCGAAGGGCACTTGCATCCTGACCGGCAATTTCCATCGTGCCATCACTTGGCTCTGTCAGCCCTACCAGCATCCGCGCCAAGGTGCTTTTGCCGGAGCCGCTTTCGCCAACAATGGCCAGCGTTTCACCGCGCGCGAGGTTGAGCGACACGGATTTGACCGCTTCAACAGTATGGCGCTGTTTGCCGAAAAGTGTGCGCCCGCCGCCGAAGGTTTTGCTCAAGTTACGAACGGTGATTGCTGCTTCGCTCATGTTGCGGCCTCCGTCTCATTGCGACTGAACAGCTTTGACACGCGTTCATAGAAGTTCTTGCCCTGACCAAGTTCCGGCACAGAGGCAATCAGCCGCTTGGTATAGCTGTGTTGTGGGTTAGCGAGCACGGTTTCGGCTGTTCCGGTCTCGACGATCACTCCGTCCTTCATGACGGCAACGCGATCACAGATTTCAGAGACCACGCCAAAGTCATGGGTGATGAACAGCAGCGCCATGCCACGCTCGCGCTGCAGATCGCGCAGCAACTCCAGAATGCGCGCCTGCACCGTCACATCAAGCGCTGTGGTTGGTTCGTCGGCGATGATGATGTCGGGATCATTGGCGAGTGCCATGGCAATGCCGACTCGCTGGCGCTGGCCGCCCGATAGCTGATGCGGATAATGATCAGCACGTTCTTTTGCGTCCGGAATGCCAACCTTTTCCAACAATGCGACGGCTTCGGCCCGGCGTTCGGATGAGCTGATCGATTTATGCGCTGCAATGGCCTCCTCAACCTGTTTGCCAATCGAGTACATCGGGTGCAGCGTCGTCAACGGGTCTTGAAATACATAAGCTACTTTGCTGCCGCGCGTTGCCGTCAGCTCGGTTTCTGTCATGTCGAGCACGTCTTTACCGTCAAGATAGATGGCGCCGCTGCGGATCAGCCCGGGCGGAGAGGCGACCAGACCCATGATGGACAGTGCAGTCACGCTTTTGCCCGAGCCGCTTTCGCCGATCAGGCCAAGGCATTCGCCACGATTAAGATGAAGCGAGACATTGCTTACTGCTGGGGTATAGCTGCCATTATTGACGAAGCCGGTCTCAAGTTTCTCAACGGCCAAAGCTGCATCCAGCATCTTGGTTTTAGGGGTGGTTCTGTTCCTGGCGATTGCCGTTACAGAACCGGGGCGGGCCAGAGCGCCGGAACGCAAGCGGGGATCAAGCACATCGCGGATACCATCGCCCAGTACATTGAGGCTGATGACGATGAGAAAGATCATCAGGCCGGGCACGATGGAAACATGCGGTGCTGTGAACATCTGCGCGCGGCCTTCGCCCAGCATCGAGCCGAGATCGGCCTGCGGCGGCTGCGCGCCAAGGCCCAGAAAACTCAGCCCCGCTGTTTCAAGGATCATCCAGCCTGCAGTGGTCGACATGGTGATGACGATCACCGGCAGAACATTCGGCAACACTTCGCTGAGCAGGATTGAAATATGTCCTTTGCCCGAAAGCCGTGCAGCATCGACAAATTCGCGATTGGCAAGGCCAAGCGCTGTGCCACGCACATTACGCGCAAAGAACGGAATGTTGACCACGGCAATCGCATAAAGCGCATTCATCAGCCCCGGTCCAAGCGCTGCGACGATTGCCAGCGCCAGCAGAATATAGGGGAAGGCCATCAGCATATCGATGCCGCGCATCATGAGATTATCCGTTCGCCCGCCCACATAGCCGGCGACGAGACCAATGGCCGAGCCGATGACGGCGGCAATCAGGGTGGCTGCAAAGCCGACAGCGACCGATACACGTGCGCCCCAGAGAAGGCGGCTCAGAATATCGCGCCCAAGCTGGTCGGTTCCAAGCAAATGGCCAGCAGAGAAGACCGGTTGCAGCCTGCTTGCAGGTGCCGTTGCATCCGGATTGGGCAATGGCAGGATAGGCACAATGAGGATCAGCACACAGATCAGAGCGAGTAGAAAGAAGCCGAAAGCTGCAAGACGATTGCTCATCAGCAGGCGCCATGAAGAAAGGCGTGCAGGCGTTGCGGGCGTGTAGGTTTCCGAAAGGGCGCTCATGTGCGTATCCTCGGATCAAGCATGGTTTGAAGAACATCGGCGAGTAGATTGAACAATACATAGCTGGCTGCCACGATCAGCACGCCGCCCTGAACAAGCAGAATATCGCGGGTAGAAATGGCCTTCACCAGCATCGCACCGATGCCGGGCCATTGAAACACGGTCTCGATATAGACCGCACCGCCCAGCACAAAACCTGCCTGAATGCCGATGACGGGAATGACACTGACAAGGGCTGCACGGAAGGCGTGGCCGTAAATCACGCGACGCTCGTTCAGCCCTTTGGCACGGGCGGTGCGGATATAATCCTGACGCAGCACTTCAAGCATTGCGCCGCGCGTCAGTCTGGCAATTACACCGGCCGCAACCACGGCCAAGGTGGAGGCAGGCAGGATCAGATGCCAGATCAGATCTTTGAGATCACCGCCGCCATAGACCGCATACATGCCGGATGCCGGAAGAATACGCCAATGAACGGCGAAGAGATAAATCAGCAGAAGTCCAAGCCAGAATGACGGGATCGAAATGCCAGCCAATACAATGAATGTGATCGTGCGATCTGCCCAACCGAACTGACGAACGGCTGAGATAATACCTGCGAAAAGCCCGAAGATCGAGCAAAGCACGAGGGCTACACCCGCCAGAATGAGCGTAGCCTGAAACCGTTCCAGCACCTCATCGAGAACTGGGCGGTTGAGCACGAAGGAGCGACCGAAATCGCCGTGCAACAGATTGCCGATCCAGATGAAATATTGCTGCACCAGTGGCTTGTCGAGACCGAGATCGCGGTTGATCCGCTCGACATTTTCCGGCGTCGCGTAAGAGCCGAGCAGGGCTGTGGCGGTATCGCCGGGAATTGATGCCATCACCAGAAAGACGATGACGGATAGTCCGAAAAGCACGGGAATAACTGCGACGAGCCGCTTGAAGATATAGGCTGGCATTGGCCCTCCTCCGCTTCGTTTAGAGCGCGTTTCGATCTGACGGAATCAAATCAGCGCTCTAACCCTTTTTGTTTTTGCGCACATCTTATCCCGAAAACCGGTTCCCAGTTTTCGGGATATGCGCCATCGGCTTTGATTGCTGGCGCAATGCTTTATTGTTTAGTCACTTCCTTGAGGTTCAGCAGGAATGACGGCTGGAGTTTGAAGCCTTGCACGGCTGCTGTTGTGACCGCATTCTGCTTCCAGTTGGCAACGAAGAGCCAAGGCGCATCGTCGTGGACGATCGACTGGATTTCACCATAGAGTTTGCCTCGTTCCGCCTGATCTGTTGATGTGCGGGCCTTGGTCAGCAATTCATCGACCTTCGGATTGGAGTAATAGCCGGAATTGAAGCCGCCTTTATCCGGCAGCGCTTCGGTGCGCAGCGTTAGAAACGGAACGGTGTCGGGATCATTGGTCATCCAGGCCATTTCGGCCATATCGGCTTTGCCATCGAGGCCCGAGTTCACACGACCAAGGAAGGTGTTCCACTCATAGGTTTCAATTTTCACCTTGAAACCAACCGCCTGAAGATCAGCCTGAATGGCAGCACCCATATTGATCGGGTCCAGCATCCCCGAGCCGCCTTCTGTCACATAGAATGTGAGTTCAGGATTGGTGACACCGGCCTCTTGCAGTAGTGCTTTGGCTTTTTCAGGATCGTAAGCGTAAGGCTCGGTTTTGTCCTCAACCCAATTGAATGCGGGCGGCACAGGACCGGCTGCGACAGTGGCCGAACCTTGCAAGACATTATCGACCAAGCCCTGCTTGTTGACTGCATAATTTGCGGCCTGACGTATCTTCTTATCCGCGAATGGTCCGCTTTTGGTGTTGAGAATGCTGAACCAGACGTGTGGCCCGGCCTGTTCTGCAACGGCGAAATTCGCATCCTGTTTGAAAGTTGCGAGGTTGTCTGGCGGCACTTCGACCATGATGTCGATGCCGCCAGCCATCATTTCAGCAACCCGCGTGTTAGCATCGGTGATCGGTCGGAAAACGACAGCGTTCAGTATAGGCGCTGTATCCCAATAGTCTGGATTACGCTCGACTACGACACGTTGTCCTGACCGCCATTCAGCGAATTTGAATGGGCCGGTGCCAGATGGATGGCGGCCAAATTCAGCGCCATATTGTTCGACAGATGCTGGCGAAACGATAAGGCCAGTCGGATAGGCAAGGTTTGAAAGAAAGGGCGCAAATGGCTCTTTCAGCTTGAATTCAACCGTCCTTGCATCAATGGCATTGACGCTTTCGATGGATTCAAAATTGAAGGAAAGCGGGAAAGGGCCTGTATTGTAGAAAGGATGATCCTTGTTCAACATGCGCTCGAAGTTGAACTTGACGGCTTCAGCGTTGAAATCGGAACCGTCGTGGAACTTTACGCCCTGTCTCAGCTTGAACGTATAAGTCTTACCGTCGTCGGAAATCGTCCAACTTTCAGCGAGCGAGGGTTCTATTTCGAGCGTGCCGTCCTTGTAGCGAACCAGACCATCATAAATGTTGACGAGGATGCGGAAATCGTTCGTCGCCGTGACTGTATGCGGGTCAAGCGATTGAGGCTCCGCAATCTGCCCGACAATCAGTACATCGGGCGGTGTCTGCGCGGCAGCTTGAAAAATCGCTGTGCCCAGAACCAGAGTGGCCGCTGTTAAAACGGCGCGAAATAACCTCTTCATCAGCGGTTCCTTTCGTTGAGGCCAAATCTGTCAGACTTTAATTTATAGGGAGAAAATGACGTATATCAATAAATTATCATAATTAATTTGCGCGCATAGAAAAGGCGGGGTGAACCCCGCCTTCATTTTCCATACGTTTGGAGCCTATTCCGTCGGCATATCTTCCGGCTTCAAATCCTGCTCGGCGGTTGTCGACTTCTGATGTGTGAAACCCTTGATTCCCTTGGCTGTTTCCTCGGCGTCGCGCTTGATCTCAACGTCGCTCATTGCATAGTGAACGGTGAGTTTTGCAATTGATGTCAATGCGCTCAAGTGAATACGCTCATAGCCATGTGAGGCATCGACGCCAAATGTCAGCAGAGCTGTGCGAACGTCGTGTCCAGCCTCTACGGCTGACGCGGCATCGGAGCGGTAATAGCGGAAAACGTCCTTTTGTACGGGTATTTCATGCTCACCGCAGAGCTCGTAAAGCTTTTTCGTCAGGTGATAATCGAAGGGGCCGGTCTGGTCGGCCATGGCCAGGGTTACGCCAAATTCCGATGAGTTCTGTCCAGGCGCGGTGGTGCCATTGTCGATAGCAACGAGTGAGGCTATGTCTGGCACCACAACCGCTGACGCACCGACACCGACTTCCTCTCCGATGGTGAAAAGCCAGTATGTATCGACCGGTGTTTCGACCTTGAGGCGTTGCATGGCTTCAAGAGAAGCCAGCATGATGGCAACCCCTGCCTTGTCATCGAGATGCCGGGAAACAATGAAACCGTTATCAATAAATTCCGGCATTGGATCGACGGCAACAATATCGCCGACATCAATCCCCAGCTCGATCAGATCTTCCTTGTTGCGGGCGAGCGCGTCGACACGCAACTCGATATAGGTCCAGCCAACTGGCAGCGTGTCCACTTCGTCGTTGAAGGTGTGGCCGGAGGCTTTCAGCGGCAGGATCGAACCGCGATAAGTGCCTTTGGATGAGAAGATCGAAACACGGGCACCTTCTGCAAAACGTGCTGACCAGTTTCCGATGGAAACAAGCTCGAGCCGCCCGTTTGATTTGAGATATTTGACCTGCGCGCCGAGTGTATCGAGATGGGAAACGATGCCGCGCGCTGGTTTGCGGGAATTGCCGTTGCGGCGGGCACGAATAGCACCACGCCGCGTCAGCATCACCTCAAGGCCGAGCCTTTCCAGTTCGCGTGCAACATAGTGCACCGCTTCATCTGTAAAGCCCGTGGGACTTGGAATTGCCAGCAGAGCGCCCAGTTTTTCGAGCAGGTAATTTTGATCAATCGCAATATTTGTCATGGTGAGTCAATCTACGGCCCGGATATTCAACGTCAACCTCAGGCGTGGATTTAAACTGAAATCCTGAAACTAAGACGATATCATTCGTGCGGCAGGCTTGCCGATTGGTTTGATTTTCTTGATAAATTCGGCACCTTAAGCATTGGCTTCGCGCTATGACTTGTGTAGCTTTGCTAAAACAACGGGGGCGTTGATTTGCTGCTTGGGGACATTCATCCTGATGATAAAGCTGCGTACCAACGGGGATCGGTGGTTTGTTGCATTCGTCGCGTGTATCGGCGTCGCAATAACCATTCTCTTAGGACAGATGGAACTTGTCCGGCTTTCATATATCCGGCTTAACGACTATCGGGATAATCTTCTGTCCCATTCTGTGAATGTTGCGAAATCTGGCCGTGATACTCTGAGCATTGTGAATGATACGAGCCAAACCTTGTGCTCCGATGACAACCTGAAAGAGTTGCGCCTTCTCACATTCAAAGCACATTACCTGCGCGATATAGGTCGGGTGCTGAACAATCATATTGTCTGCACCGCACTATGGGGACGGTTGTCTCCACCTGCTGAACTGCCCACGGCAGACAGGGAAGTGGACGGTGGCCATCGTTTGTGGGGGCAGGCCGCAGGTATCGGTAGCCATCTGACTGCGGTCGATATGGTTATGCATGGGTCAGCAGTGGTTTTCACATCGCCGGTTGCTTTTGCCTTATACGAACGTGCGCAGCCCAATCTGAGCGCGCATGTCATCAGCCAGGACGGTCAGTATATCTACCGGACATTTGGGGATGCGAGCCAGTTAACGACACAGCGGCCGGAAAAGCTCGCCTGGTACGATTTGCGCTCTCACCGGCTTGCGTCACGATGCTCCAATGACCTCGATATTTGTGTGATCGCAGCGCTTACAGGCGTCAGCATATTGCAGCAGGCACCGGGTGTTTTGTTGGCACTTGTTGCATTTGGTGGCCTCGCGGGCAGCGGGTTAGGCGTGGCAGCTGTCCAATGGCGGCGCGGCCATTCTTCACTTCCGCAACAGGTTAAGCGGTCTATTGCGGAGGGGCGAGTAAGTGTCGTTTATCAACCGTTGGTGCGATTGCATGACGGGCATGTGAATGGTGTCGAGGTGCTGGCGCGTTTGTCGGACGATCACGGAACTCCGATTGCGCCTGATGTATTCATTATGATTGCAGAAGAATACGGTGTTATCAAAGACCTTACGGGCATCATTGTACGCAAGGCGCTCGATGAAATGCAGGTGCGCTTGCAGAATGACACGAATTTTTATCTCAGCCTGAATTTCTCGGTCGATGATGTGATCGATCCGGAAACGCTTGAGTTTTTGGATAAAGAGGTCAAGCGACACAATCTTTCATCACGACAAATCGTGTTGGAAATCACCGAGCGCTCGACTGCCCATCATGAACGCCTCATTGAGAGCATGAAATCATTTCGGGCAAGGGGTTATGAGTTCTTCATCGATGATTTCGGGACCGGATATTCCAATCTTGCCTATCTGGCAAAGCTGCCGATCAGCGGTATTAAAGTCGATCGCATGTTCACGCAGGCCATCGGAACCGAGGCTGTCAGTTCCGAGATTGTTGAGAACATCTGTAATATAGCTGGACGACTTGAGCTTAAGCTCATCGTTGAAGGCGTGGAAACACAGGAGCAGGCAGATTACGTTCTGGCCCTACATCCAGAGGCGGTGGGGCAGGGTTGGCTCTTTGGGCGGCCAGTGCCTGCTTGGGGTCTGCCCCAGGTCGCCCCGAACGTTTGACGGCGGGATATAGCAATTTTAAGTTGACTATTTTAATCATATATAACAGTAAGAGATAACACTGCTGCAACAGGCGTGTCAGTGGATTGAATTCGGCGTTTGAATCCCGACTGACACAGATGCCGGTCCGCTGCGGTGATATTTGTGCGTTTCGAATGAGTTTCGATTGATGTGGAATCTGCAACGCCTTTTCCAAAACCATGCGCGGGAGTTGAACCGCTTTTTCCGGCGTCGAGGACATAATGCTGAAACGGCTGCTGACCTGACGCAGGATACCTTCGTCAGGGTTATGTCTGCATCTTCATCTGGGCCATCGGGCAAGGATAACAATCCTCGTGCATATCTGCACCAGATCGCGCGCAATCTCTCCATCGACCTTTATAGGCGTGAGCGTATTGTCGAATATGTCAATATGCCGGACGAGGAATGGCGTCGCGTTGCCGATGCGACACCGACGCCGGAGACAATCGTCTATGACAGGCAGCGCCTTATGATTATAGAAAAAGCGCTGCTTGAGCTGTCTGAACAGACACGTCGGGCATTTGAGCTCCATCGTCTCGAGGAAAAGACGATTGCCGAGGTGGCGAGCGAATTGGGGCTTTCTGTGTCGCGGACATGGACGCTGATCAAACGCGGTTACGTGCATTTGAGAGCGCGTTTGCTGGATGTTTCTTCCGACACATGAGGGAGAAAATTCTCGCTCTTCATTCGTTATAATCAATAAGAGTTGTTTTATGAGAAGCTGTTCAGCTGTGTGAAGCGGCTGAATCATGAGGATCGCCGCTGAATGGATGACAAACTATCGGAAAGCGAAAAGCTGTTCGAGGAAGCTCTGGATATTGTCATCCGCATTCAGGATGACCCGGACAATCCGGTCGCGCTTGAACTGGTCCAGCGTTGGCGTGCGCGCAGTCCCGAGCATGAAACAGCGTGGCGTGAGGCTATGGATATTTATGGCATGACTGGCAAGGTCATGCAGGATCAGCGCCGTGCGAGCCGTGGCTCGAAGATGTCGCGTCGCTCGATTTTGACTGGCGGGGCGGCAGGACTTACCGTTGTCGCAGGCGGAGCGCTTTTCGGACCACAGCTCATTTTGCAGGCACAAGCCGATTATATGACTGCGTCTGCTCAATTGCAGGATGTTTCACTCTCAGATGGCAGCCGGGCAACTCTGGGCCCTGATAGTGCCATTCGCTTGAAATTCGATGCAAATGCCCGTCATGTCGAGCTGTTGGCAGGGATGGCTTTTTTCGACGTAAAGCCCGATCCCGCGCGCCCCTTCAGCGTCGAAACCGGAAATCTGGTTGCGACGGCTTTGGGGACTGCCTTTGATGTCAGCAGTGATGCCGGCTATCTCACAGTTTCCGTCGATCATGGGCTGGTTGCGGTCAGACCAACTGGTGCGCGCGACACGCTGACCCCGCTTGGTGAGGGCGACTGGCTTACGTTCAATGAGCGAAACCATGATTTTGAGCGTGGTAATCGCGATATATCGCAAATCGCTGCCTGGCGTCAGGGCATCATCGTTGCTGAACGCGATACCATTTCCTCTGTTGTGGCCCGCATTGCACGTTGGCAGTCGGGTCGTGTGCTGCTCGCTCAACCAGGCTTTGGGGCGCAGAGGATCAGTGGTGTGTTTGATCTCAATAATCCTGTTTCTGCACTTGAAGCTGTTGTCGAGCCTTATGGCGGAAAGGTCCGCCAGATATCGCCTTGGCTGACTGTCATCTCTTCAATTTGAGAATTACATTTTTTCCTGATTTTTTTGTAGCGGGGGAGAAAATCGCCGCGCTCCATTCGTTTTAAGCAACAGGGTCGGAAGTTAGCTGCTGCCATGCAACCGCCTTTTCACAAATTGATGGAGTGGTTGAGCGATGGGGCTTCGTGTCGGTAATAATGTTGTGCGGCGGCTGGGAATGCGAGTTCTGACGGCCGCGCTTTTAGGGTCGACATGCATTTATGCCTTGTCACTTTCGGTGGCAACAAATGCTCAGTCACAGGCCCAACGACAGGTTTCATTCAATATTCCCGCAGGTTCGCTGGCCTCGGCACTGGCAAGCTTTGGTCGTCAGGCCGGAATGCAGGTCACTTATCAGCCGCAAATTGCCGCTTCCAAGCAGGCTCCAGCTGTATCGGGAATGATGTCGCCACAAGATGCTTTGTCGCGCATTCTTTCGGGATCTGGTGTTTCCTATCGTTTCACCGGAAGCAATACGGTTGCACTTTCCGCTCCATCGGTAGCCGTTCAAGCCCCGCTAGCAGCTGATGGAACAACGTTGCTTGATACAATCACCGTCACGGGCGGAAGTGGGGCGGTGGCAGCAGATGCTCCATATTATACTGCTGCTCCGACATCTTATATTTCCTCGGAGACCATCGAGCGTTTTCGCGGCTCAAGCCCTGCCGATATCTTCCGTGGCACACCGGGTGTAATGTCCGGCGAGGCGCGCAATGGCGCAGGTTCAGTGGACGTCAACATTCGCGGCATGCAAGGCATGGGCCGAGTTGCGACCACCATCGATGGTGCTGAAAACAGCGTGACTGTTTATCAGGGTTATCAGGGCCTTTCTAACCGCACCTACATTGATCCTGATCTGATTGCCGGCATCGATATCAACAAGGGGTCGGACGCATCCTCACGCGGTATTGCAGGCAATGTCGCCATTCGAACCCTTGATGCCGACGATATTGTCAAGGAAGGCGATAATTGGGGTATGCGTGTGAAAGGTGAGTATGGAT
The DNA here is from genome assembly GCF_029909885.1 of Ochrobactrum sp. AN78. Lineage (NCBI taxonomy): Bacteria > Pseudomonadati > Pseudomonadota > Alphaproteobacteria > Hyphomicrobiales > Brucellaceae > Ochrobactrum > Ochrobactrum sp. AN78. Next base: position 166,131 of record NZ_JASAMU010000004.1, on the reverse strand, counting down.
CGAACTCCTCCTCGCCTCATGCGGGTGCGAAAGGTGGATATTCATGGCCCTATTCGCCAAGCGATGTCCCGGAAGTTGTTGGATCGCCGGACGGCATGGACCGACCGTCTTTCCTGACGCCGACCAACGGTTCAACAAGCGTTGTTGCTGCGATTAAGGAAGAAAATTATGATATTTTCGCGGGTTATGCCTATCGCAAGCGCGGTAATTATCACGCCGGTAAGCATGGTCCATCGGCTGATCCGGTGAATATCGGACCTGCCAGGACGTGCAATACCTCTGGCTCCTGGTGCCAGAACTGGCCAGAATATATCGAAAACGGTGGGCTTACGAATTACCGTGCTGGCGAAGAGATTCTCAATACACAGCTTGAGACAAAATCCTTCCTGACAAAAGCGACGCTCCGCTTTGATGGCGGTCACACGCTTAAGCTCGGCTATACCGGCTTCCGGGGCGAGGCAGGCGATCTGCTGGCATCCCGCTTCACAGGGGATCGCAGTCAGCCGATGCAACAGGAGCTGACATCCGGTTCCAAGCTCGATACCGGCACTATGCGTTATTACTGGAACCCGGATGACAACGAGCTGATTGATCTGAAAGCCAATCTCTGGGTAACAAAACTGGAACTGCGCAATCCGAGGCGCGGCAACATGATACCGACATCGGAGTCACTTGGCCTTTCGCCCAACTTCCGTACGGGGTCGAATACGATCATGTGGGGTGGTGATGTTGCCAATAAATCCAAGTTTTCGTTTGGCGATTATGGCGATCTCGATCTGAACTATGGCATCTCCTATCTCAGGGAGGATACCCGTCCGAGCGCCTACACGAACGAACTTGAAGGCTGGCTTAATCTACGTGACGCCTATCGTGATGAAATGGGCATCTTCACCAAGGCAGCCTATAAGCCGGTTGACTGGCTGACACTGAATGCTGGCCTGCGTTATTCCCATTACTGGTCGCATGACCGACGCACGCAAGCCAATGACTCGGCACAGCTAAACCCCGAACCAAATCGGGATTCGGGCGGCTTCAGTCCATCAGTCGGCGTAACGGTTGAGCCATTCGACGGTAGCCAGCTCTATGTCAATTATTCCCACGCGCTGCGTTATCCGAGCCTGTTTGAATCTGTTTCTGCGTTCACCGTCATTCCCAATGCCGGACTGCAACCGGAGCGTTCCAGCAACTGGGAAGTGGGGGCCAATTTCACCAAGGACGGTCTGCTCAATGACGATGATCGCGGCATGGTCAAGTTTGGTTATTTCAACTGGGACGTTAAAGATTACGTTGCACGGGCATTCCGCGATTTCTACGATGACAGCGGGAAATTTGTCTACAGCGGTATGCAGGTCTACAACATTGATCGCGCACGCTTCTCAGGTCTTGAATTCTCGAGCCGCTATGAGGCTGGCGGGTTCACTGCCGATTTCTCAGCCAACTATTATCTTGATGTAGAGTTCTGCCGTACTTCTGATACTTGCGGAGCCAAATCGCTTTATGGCGACTATGCAACCAATCAGGTGCCGCCAAAATACAGTGTTGATCTGACACTTTCGCAGAAGATGTTGGAAGACAGACTGACGCTCGGCGGGCGTGTTTCCTATGTTGGCCCGCGCGCTATCGGCCATGGCGATGTTACAGCGGTTGGTGCAGGTGAGTTTATCTCGCTGACCCGTTGGAAGCCTTATACGCTGGTCGATATTTTTGCCGAATACAAAATTACTGACAGTTTGACTGCGACAGCGCGGATCGAAAATCTGACGGACCAATATTATGTCGATCCGCTCGGTCTGGTGAATCAGCCGGGACCAGGTCGCACTTTCTATGCCGGGCTCACAAGCAATTTCGGTGGTGATCAGCGTCTGCCGCAGCTTTCGCCATTCTCGCGCTCGCAAACCGGTGCGCCCGGTATCGATTGGAGCGGTTTCTATGGTGGTGTTCATGCGGGCATGACGTCGGGTCGTACATGGGGCACCACGACCGCGTTAGACGGCACAGCTGATCCGATTTCAAACAGTGAATCTGCCGACCGTGGCTTTGGTAACTCTGCGCTCTTCGGTGTGCAGGCTGGCTATAACTATCAGTTCAGCAATCGCGTAGTGGTGGGTATTGAAGCCGATGTAAGCAAGACCCGAATGAAGGGTGCGCAGGCAGCCTTTATGCAGGAAGACTGGATTGCAGCACAGAAGGACATTGCCGGCATTCAGGCCAATACGCACTACGATATCGACTGGACCGGATCTATTCGCGGTCGCCTCGGTTATGCGTTGGATAATCGCTGGCTCGTCTATGGTACTGCAGGTATCGCCTTCGCCCATGAAAAAATGACCCGCGACCAGTATCGTTATGCGGAAGATATCATGGGCAAGCCGCAATCGAGTCTTTTTTCAATCGACAAACAATCGGGAACACGTGCGGGTATCACTGTTGGCGGTGGTGTGGAATATGCAATCAACGACCGCTGGTCGGTAAACGCCGACTATACCTATAGCCGCTTTGGCAATCGCAGCTTCAATTTCGAAAATGCACGTGCGGGAACGGGTGGCAACTACACGACCAGAGAGCAGACAGGTATAGAAATTACACCACCCGATCCATTCCTGTGTGAATTTCTGGGAGATACTTTCTGCGATCCAACCGAAACACCAGTCTACAAATATACGGATCATACGGGCAGTTCGAATATCGTAAACGGTCGTAAGGCGTCTAATTCACTCGATACCCATACGGTCAAGTTGGGGCTTAATTTCCACTTCTAATGCGTTCGGGATGCGTCATTTTGTGCAAAGACAGATTTTTCTGCCTTTGCACTGCAAAAAACAGCTCCCTCAATCGTCTTAGTAATGAGAAAGGCTAGCGTCTTGTTCATACTGATCAGACCTCGCCTGCCAACAGGGATACACTAAATGACTGACGCCACTGTTCTTGAGCAATCGGTTGCTCTTCCTCGCTCTAAGCGCCTGAAGGCACGCACGACTGGAACGCATGAACGCCTTGATCAAAGCATTATGGCAAGCGACCCCTTTGCGAGCCGTGAGCGCTATGCTCTGTTTGTCGAAGTTCAGTATCAGTTCCATCGCGATATTGACGCTCTTTACGATGCGGCGGCACTTGATGCGTTGCTGCCCGATTTGCAGGGGCGTCGTCGCTTGGCACTGGTGGGACAGGACCTGATTGATCTCGGTTACGATCTGCCTGCAGCAGACGCAGCGCCTGCTTTCCCAGTTGGCAACGATGTCGATTTGCCGACTGCACTTGGCTGGCTCTATGTGGCTGAAGGCTCCAACCTCGGTGCGGCCTTCCTGCTCAAAGAAGCGCTGAAGCTGGGCTTGTCTGAAGAACTTGGTGCGCGACATCTGGCCGGTGCTCCTGAAGGTCGCGGACTGCATTGGCGGACCTTCACTGGGCCGCTTGATGAGATCGAGCTTTCTGACGCTGAGGAAGAACGCGTGGTCGCTGGTGCGGAAGCTGCTTTCCGCCGTGTTCATGCACTGGTGCGGACAATCTTTCATGACCGTCTCTGACATAAACTCAGTGGACGGCAGGACTGCCCCGAATTCTCGATCACGCGCCTATCCCGATGAACGTCAGCGGGCTGGTTATCTCGCGTTGGGGTTGTTGCTGATCGCTGCAGCCTTGGTCGGTTGTCAGGTACGGCTGATGCCCTCTGCCTTGTTTGTATTTGGTGCGTTGCTTTGCTTCGTACAGCTTTCGCCCAAAGCATTGTGCTGGCTGGAAACAAACAGGATCACGCGCCGCGTTATGGGCGCGTGGCGCAGGCTCAATGCATGGCCGCGATTATATCGGATCTATCTGCTTGCCATCTTTGCTGTGATTTGTCTGACGATGCTCATGTTTGTCCCTCAAGCGCTGTGTCTGGAATTTGCAATCAACGGAATACTTTGCGCAGGCCTGTTGCTCTTTGTGGGGCCTCAAAGCCGTCAGCTTAAACACGTTTCAGAATAAAGATTGTTGCGATGCGATTTACCCGACAGGCTGAGCTATCGATTGAGTTTCTCGTTCTTTGCGCTCGGGCATCAGCAGGCAGTGCTGTGACGACACGCACCGCGGCAGAAGCAACGGGTACGACGAAAGATCATGCTGCGCAGATCGTATCCGAACTTATCCATCATGGTTTTCTGGTTGGCTCACGCGGGCGCGGGGGCGGCATTCGCCTTGCGCGGCCCGCAAAGACAATCAATGTAGGAACGGTTTTGCGGCTGATGCAGCCGGGCTTCAACGAGCAGTCGACAAAGCAATCGGGATCAGACTCAGCATTCGGCATGTTGTTGCAGGCGGCGATGCGCTCCTTTGTGGCGGCGTTCGATGATTTCACCATTGCCGATCTTGCGATTGAAAGCAGCGACGGGCGGTTAGCGTGTCTTGATTGCGATCTGCGTAGTCTGATCCATCACGGGCAGATGCTGTCTGAGTTGCGTCGCAGAAGCGATCACGCAGAGGTGCCTGCTTGGGCCAGCATATCATGAATGGCGATCTCGATAGCAGCACTCTGCACGGGGGTGTGAGTGAACTCGCACTTTGGGCGGGCGCAAGCCTTCTCGTGCTTTCCTTGCATGTGGGGGGCGCGATGTGGCTTTTGCGTGAGCCGGAAATGATAGCGGCCGACAATGCACCACCAGCCGCTATCATGATTGAACTGGCTGAAACACCGGAAGCAACTGAGACTGAAGAAAACGAGATAACACCCGACGAGGTGATGTCGGATGCGAGTGCTGCGGCTGAGAAGGTTGAAGAACCGGTCGATGAGCCGGAGGTCGAGCAGGAAGTGGTTCAGGACGAGCCAGAGCCTGTTGAAGAGGAAACTCAGGAAGAACTGACCCAACTCGACAAGGTCGAGGTTCCGCTGCCCGTGATAAAGCCAAAGCCGCCAGAGCCCAAAAAGGAAATCGTCAAGAAGAAAGAACCAAAGAAGCCGCCCGTCAGGCAGCGTCAGCAGGAACAGGCATCTTCCAAACAAGCAGTCAAAGCACAGGCGCAAGCTGTGCAAACGAATCGCAATGCAGCACGGCAATCGGCATCCGGTTTGTTTGCCTCATCAATGACGCCGGCGCGTTGGCAGTCGCGTCTGATGGCGCATCTGGAACGTCGCAAGAAATATCCTTCTGGCGCGAAGTCTCGCCGGGAAGAAGGTGTTGTCTATGTCCGCTTCCGCATCGACGACACGGGCAAAGTGCTGTCCGCTTCGCTTGCGCGATCCTCGGGCTGGCCAGAGCTTGATGAAGAGGTGCTTTCGCTTGTAAAGCGTGCCTCTCCGGTTCCCGCTCCGCCACCGGATGTCCATAAGACAATCACGGCACCAGTCAAATTCAGCAGGCGATAAGCAAGATGCGCTGGAAGAGTTTCCAGCGCATCTTCATTTTCTGAACTTGATTTTTAGAACTTGCGGCTGAAAGAAACTTTCAGATTCCGGCCCGGCATGGCCGATATGCCGTCGCTAAGATAAGGCTCGTATTCCTTATCGAACACGTTTTCCAAAGCGAGCCGCAGCTCAGAATCCTTCATGAAGCCCTGTGTCGGTGTCCAGTTGAAAAACAGATCGTGCACAGCGTAGCCGGGGGTCTTTGGCCGATTATAGCTCAAATCACCTTTGACGTATGAGGTTCTGTCCTGCTTGTCGACAAAGGTCCCCGTCCAGCCAAAATTGATCTCCTGATCGGGAAGTTTATAGCCCAGCGTCGTTACGACTGTCGTCGGCATGATGTCATTGATGTAGCTGTCTGGCCCATAGATATTGTTGAGCGTGCCCTGACGTCTGCCGATCATGTAAGTGAGGCTGGCATCTGCGAACATGAAGTCGTTCTCATAATGGGCTTCGAGTTCCACGCCGCGTGAATAATAGGAAGGCATGTTCCAGTAAAAGGGTACTTCGCCGTCCTTCAGTCCGACCTTGTTTGCGCTGCCCACACGCCGCGCTACGGGATTGCTGACGTGGTTGTTAAAGAACGAGCCACGCACCATCAACACGTCGCTGCCAGTGAATATGCCACTGAATGAAGTGTCGGCACCGATGTTAATCGTATTGTTGCGCTCGACTTTAAGATCGGGGCTGGTTCCCGATGTTTGGGTGCGTCCGCTCTGTACCGAATAGATTTCATCAATGTTGGGCGCGCGCATGGCGTAAGCCCAATCGGCAAACAGCCGGGTGGTCGGCGTTATCTGATACGATGCGCTGAGAGCAGGCGTGAAACCATGATGTGACGTCGCCGAATAGTCGTGCCCGGCTTTCGGATCGTTATAGATCGCCGCCGCATTTGGCACGCCCTCGGAGCGAACATAATCATAACGAACGCCAGGCGTGACAGTCAGCTTGTCGGTAAGAGCCATGCGATCGCGAATGAAGAAAGATGTAACGTCCTGTTTGCCGCCCGGCATGATCCACGGCGCGTAATAGCCGTAATTATAGTTCTTGTCGTTCTTTTTGGTGATGTCGAACATCGTTACATCGCGAACGTGATGATTATATTGCACACCGTAGTTCAGGCTGTGGTCGATGCCGCCTAGTTCAAAGTTGGAGGTATTTTCGGCTTCAATATGGAAATCTGAATATTTCGCATCATTCTCGGTGCCGCCAAGAGAGGCCGTCCCATTCACACCGGCTGCGCGCTCAGCATGCATATCAGTTGACGAATAGCTTGCCATGATGCGGGTGTTTACGAGGTCGCTGTCGCCATCATAGGTGTGCTCGATAACGGACGTGAAGTCTTTCAATTCGCGCCATGCGAGAAGTCTGCGCATGGCTTCCTTGTAGGCTGGTGTGCCGGGAACGAGGCTGTTGCTGCTTGGCTGAAGCTGGCCGCGAATTGCTGCCAACGGTCCCCAATTAGCACTTTCACCGTAAAGAACCGAAGCCTTTACCTTGTGACCGCCATACTCGCCGGAAAGCTTGCCGGAAAAGGATGTCAGTTCCGAACTCGAGTAATTATAGACCTCGCCGCCGCCGACGCGCATGTTATCGCCCTTGCGCCAGGTCAGGCTTGCGAGGCCGTCGAAAGTTATGCCGGTGCCGAGATTGGAGCGACCATAGACAGCGCCGGTTTCCAGAAACTGCTTGTTGGCCGTCTGATAAGCTGTCTTGCCCCAAGCGCCCCAGCTTTCGCCTTCGCGCAGCATATCGGCCGCGTCTTTGCTTTCGAGCTTGATCGTGCCGCCAAATCCGCCATTGCCGTAGCGAACGGAAGTCGCGCCCTTTTCGATTTCGACGCGCTTGAGCAATTCAGGTTCAACAAAGATTGTGCCCTGATCGTATTTCTCAAAATTCTTCGGCGCACCGTCCAGCAAAATGCGCACGTCAGTCTGGCGTGAGAAACCACGGATCGAAATCGACTGCCCTTCGGTGCGAACGCCACCCTGCATTGTGACACCCGGCGTCTTTTTGACGAGTTCCGGAATTGTCGAAGCCTGAGCCTGCTGCAATTGTTCCGATGTAATCTGAGACACACGGGGGTCGAGATCAACAAAGTTCACGCCGGTAATTTGCGAAAAGCTGATTGTATCGAGCTGCACAGCACCTTCGATTGCAGGTGAAGCCGCGTTGTTTCCAGTTCCACGCTCCAGCCGCACTGTGCGGTTGCCGGTGAAGCGGTACTGGATATCGGTGTTACGCAGCAAAGCGGAAAGAGCATCGGCTGGCGCCATGGTGCCGCTTACGCCCGAGGTGTTGAGCCCACTGGTGACGGATGCATCAAATGCGATTTGCAGACCCGTTTGCACAGCAAGACGGTTAAGAGCAGTTGAAAGCGCACCTGAGGGAATGTTGACAGCGACAGATTGTGCTGCAGCCTGTGCAAATGCGGGTGTGGTCAGGATGGGGCTTAAAACCGTGCCGCTCAAAAGCAATGATGCAAACAGAGGGCGTGCGCAGGCACTGAGAATGCGCGAGGATGGGCTTTTCATGTCGTTTCCAGTCTCAACGTTCAAGGCGTTGGTATCGGGCGTTTAGGTGTTGAGGCTTTCGCACGGGTTGCGCAAATTGCCTTTCACCAACTGGACGAATGAATTGAGGTATTTGGGACATTTGGCCGAAAATTAATTATGCAGCACTGTCAGCAATGAACCCACCCGTACCGCTTTCAAATCGAAAGCCTTGATAAAATCATCAAGTGCTGTCGATGGGGCAGACAAATCGAAGGTGCCGGTAATCCGACGTTCTGCGAGATCACTGCTTGCAATCATCACCCGACCCGGGAGATGTCTAGCAATGTCCTCGACCACATGACCAAGCGGTTGATCTTCAAAGATCAAGCGGCCACTGCGCCACGATGCGGCGAGTTCCGGGTCGATTACGGCGACCTGTCCGATGCCGTTCTCATTATCGTAGACAACGCTATGACCCTGTTCAAGGCGAAGCGTGTCTAGTGGGCTTTGTGTTGATGAGGTGGCGCTGGTCTGCACCTGAACGGCATGTTCAGTGACCACAACATCGGCACCGCCATCTTTCAGCTTCACGTCGAACTCGGTGCCGAGTGCGGTTACCTCACCATTGGCAGCTCGGACGGTGAATGGCCTCTGTGGATCTGGCGCAACGATGAAATAGGCTTCGCCGCGAAGCAGCTGAACCTGACGTTCACCCTCTGTCATGTCGAAAGCGATTGCCGAGCCTGCGTTGAGCTGGACGGTCGAGCCGTCCTCAAGTTTGATGACCGGCATTTCGCTGCTGGCGGACATGGCGTTTGCGCGCAGACGCATCGGGCCATCAAAAGCAATAAATCCGCCTGCGAGTACGCCAAATAAAAGCATGAAACTTAAAGCCGCGCGTACCGGATAACGCGGCTTTCTTGCAGCGGTTCGAGCGAAATCTGTATCCTGCAGGAGTAGAAAGCGGGAATCGCTGAAAACGCGCGAGGCTTTGGCAAACGCCAACTCATGCCGCGCATCGCTGGCACGCCAGAGTGCACACGCTTCGACAATTGCCATGTCTTTGGGTGAAGCCTGAAGCTGCATCAGCCAATCAACAGCCTGCTCCTGAATGAGGGGCTGGGTCTTGTCTTGCTTCTTTGCCGCCGCGCGCATTATGCCTGATCCAGTTCGTCGAGCCGAATGAGGCAGTGCATAAGCGCTTTCCGGAGATGTCTGTCCACCATATTGCGGGTGATTCCGAAGCGTATGCCTATTTCGTCCGGCGACAGATTGCCAATTCGGTTGGCGATGAACACGCGGCGTTGGCGCAACGGCAACTCCATTATCGCATCGCGCAGACAGGCGAGACGGCGCGGCATATCCAGTGCCAGATCAGGGTTTGCATCCTTGCTTGCGATATTTGAGGCTTCGTCTTCAGTGCCACAAAAGAGCTTTGCCTCGAAGTGCTCGCGACGAAAGCGGTCGAGACCAAGATTGATCGCGGCGCGTGTGAGAAAGGCGCGCAGCGACGACTTGCCTTGAAGATCTGTTCTGCGGTCCTTCAATCTCACATAAAGATCGTGGACGATTTCGTTGGCGTTTGAAGATACGTGTCCGCGTCGACGGACTGCACGACACAGTTCGTCATAATAATCTGTAATGGCAGCATCGATGTCAGCGATTTCCTGTAGAGGAAAAGCTGATATCAGCTTGGATTTGTCAGATTGGTTCACGGCTCGCACCACATTTTTGTGGCGGCACCATAGGCATGCGCTTATTCAAACGCAATAATATATGAGCATTATACTCATCTTACGTGAGCGCTGTTGCATTTCGCCTACAACTCCTGTTTCGCCGCAACGGTGGAGAGCACTCCACCACTGCGAACGAGAGCGAAGTTTTATTTCGGCAACTGAGCTGCGGCTTGCTTGATGGCCGATGTGATCTGTTGGCAGAAAGGCTCAACGCTCTTGCCAGAGGTCTTGGCGTAATCCTCGACGTCGGTCTCCTGACCCATCGACTGAACAACGCCCTTTTTGCCAGCGGCCTGCGCCTCTTCAAGACCGGACTTGTCGGCAGGAGCCTGCATAATCTTCATAATGGACTGCTGGCTGTCGATGTCTTCCTGTGTAGCGAAGCCTTTGTCCTTGCAATATTCGACGATACCCAGCTGGTTCTGTGCTGCTTTATAGAGCGCTTCCGGTGTCATCTGCTGTGTGGCCTGGCCTTGCGCCATGGCGCTGCCTGCGGTGACCGATGCAAGAATAAAAGCGCAGATACCTGCATTTTTCATCGTTTCAACCTTTCAATTATATCGCATTTCCCACCCGAACGAACAGATAGAGCGGGTTTGGAAAAACGGAACCCGCTTTGAAAGGCTTAAAGCTCATAAAAGGCATCGCGAAATAAAGACCTGCTAATCGGGGTAACAAGTTTTTACTGCTCTTGGGGTTTCCGAGGCTTTGTTTCGTCACATTCGGGTTTGGAAGAGTTACGCCCAGAAGTAGCGCACGATATGAAAGAAGACGGGAGCCGAGAAGACCAGACTATCGGCGCGGTCGAGCATTCCGCCATGACCTTCGATCATATGCCCCCAGTCCTTGACGCCGCGATCCCGCTTGATGGCAGAGGCGACAAGCCCGCCGAAAAAGCCCATGACACAGGCAGTTGCAGCTAACGCACCCGCCTGAAGCGGCGAAAACGGCGTCAGCCATGCAAGACTGGCACCCAGCAATGATGCAGCCGCAACTCCGCCGACGAAACCTTCCCACGTCTTTGAAGGAGATATATTGGGCGCGATGCGATGCTTGCCGAACAATTTTCCGAAAACATATTGCAGCACGTCGCTGCCCTGAACGGTTGCCACCAGAAATGCGATCAGCAGTAGTTTTTTGCCTTCGAAGCCCGGAATATCCAGTGTCATCAGCGCAGGCACATGGCTGATGCAGTAAACCGAGAGCATGATGCCCCATTGCTGTTCACTGATGCGTTCCAGAAAGCGCGACGTATCGCCGGAAAGGGCAGTCAGAACGGGCATGGCGAGGAAGCAATAGACCGGAATGAAGATGGAATAGAGACCGTACCAGTCGATCCAGATCAGATAATATTGCACCGGAATGACTAGCAGGAACATGCCAAGCAGCACGCGGTGGTCGGCGCGACGGGTTTGGGTGAGCGTGGCGTATTCGCGCAATGATGCAAACGATATGAGTGCAAATAGTACGATCACGCCGCCTTTACCAAACAAGAAGGCGATGCACATGGCGCCGACCATGATCCACCATGCCTTGATGCGGGCATTGAGGTTGACCAGCGTGGATGAAAGCGGTTTTGGCGCACGCCATGACAACACGCCGGCAACGGCGCTGGCTGTGACCAGCACACCCATGAGGCCAAGGAAGAGTTGGGTCGTTTCGCTCATGGATGATTACCGTTTTGAGGCTGAATATCGAGAAGGCTTTGCCGCGCGCGCGTAAGAAATTCCTTGCGGTCCTCGCCCTCGCGGAGCTGAACAGGTGCACCAAAAATGACACGGCAGAGAAGCGGCACAGGCAGCATTGCGCCTTTGGGCAGCACGCGTGACATGTTTTCTATCCAGCATGGAACAAGTTCAACATCGGGCCGTGTCAGTGCCAGATTATAGATGCCGGAACGGAAGCGCAGCAGCGCTTCGTCGGTCATGTTGCGGGTGCCTTCCGGGAAGATGATGAGAGAATGGCCGTCGGCCAATGCTTTCAGCATCACTTCCATTGGATCTTGCGTCCGCTCCACCCAGTTGCGCTCAACAAGCACGGTACGAAGCAACACTTCCGCCATGAATTGGCGCACACGGTTTCCGCGCCAGTAGTCGGCCCCGGCGACTGCTCGTGTGCGCGCACGCTCCTCCTGATTGAGACAGGAAGAAAGCAAAATGAAATCGCCATGGCTGGTGTGATTGGCGAAATAGATACGCTGGTTGAGCGATGGTCCAGTGCCGGTCCAGATTGGCCGCACGCCGGTTATCCCGCGTGAGAGAATTGCCAGAAGCGAGCCGAAAATCGATTGCACATGGTGGCGGATCAGTTCGCGCATACTACAGCTCCACCCCGATCGGCAAGACAGCCATCAGGATTGTTAAGACGATTGCGGCTGCCAGAAAGACGCGAAGACGACCAAGAATGCGTTTCGACCCTGCGATGCGGTCGTTGAGTGGGCGCAAGGTCTCGGTCTTGGCGCGCAGACCCATCCGCGCAAGAATGGTGTCTAGCTCTGTGAGGCCTTGCTTTTCATCCGTACTGGACGCGAGTAGTCGAAAAAGTGCGGCATCAAAAAGCAGATGCGTCGCGATGCCCATAACAATCAGAACGCTTACAAACAATAGCGGCCAGATAAGCCAGAATGCAAGGTCGTGGATTGAGCGTAAGAATGGTGCGGAACTGAGTATCACCACTGCAATACCAATGCCGAAAAACGCATTTCGGCGCAAACGGCCTGCAATGTCGAGGGCCTGATCGAGTACTCGCGAATTCATGTCAACACCTCGACGTGGTGTAGATGTACCGGCCACCCTTTGGCGCGAATAAGCGCTTCGGCTTCACGTGCGTTTGCAACGCGCCCTGTCCCGATCAACCAGTCCACGGCAACTGTTGCGCTGCGTTGAAAGCCGAGCGCACAGCAAATAAGAACCGGGCCGTGATGCCGTGCAGCTTCAACTGCGCTGGATGCCAGATGCACGGTTTCAGGAACAGGCGCAACAAGATCCATTGTGCTGAAGCTTTTCCATTCGACAGCATTGCGCGCTGCCACGATTTCAGCCGCGAGGTCTATGACTGTCTTAAAATGATTAAGCTCTGAAGCTTTCGGGAAACGTCCGAGAAACACACCGTCGGCCAGCTCGATATGTGGAGGCAGTTTTCGCGTCCAGAATCTGATGTTCAATCGCGCAAAGAGGCGATAGGGAGCCAGAAGCCAGCGACTTGCGAGGCTGACGGTTCCATCTGTCTGTTTTTGGAATATCACAACGCCGGCACCAAGATAACCGAGCGCAACAATCGTCAATGCGGTGGCAGGCCAGAACCAAAAAATCGCGTAGCCAGTCATACTGAGGCCATGGATGCCGAGTGCGAGTAAAACAACAGCGCCTGCCAGATAATATAGACCCAGTCGGCGCGCCGTTGGGTTTGACGTCAATTGAAAACCGGCAAGTGGTGATGACCCATTACGTGGGAAAAGCCATAGGGCAAAAAAACCGAGCAAAGCGCCTGCAGGTATATCGACTGCATGATGCTGGTAGGTGGTCAGCACCGACAATCCGATCAACAGACACCAGATATGCCAGACAATCCGTATTGCATCGCCCATCACGCGACGCATCTGATCCCAGATAATGATCAAAAGCGCGATATGCAGCGAAGGCGCCTGGTTAAACGGTTTGTCGAACCCGCCCAGCACATCGAACATGAAACCCGGCAGGCCGGATGTCTCAGGTTTGACAAATGTGGCTGTCAGCGGAAAGGCGACAAAGCAAAGTACGGCGATAATCTGCGCGGTGAGATAACGCTTAGCCAGCCGGTCCACCTGTTCCGGGCTGTCATTGACGAAAAGTGCTATCGCGTAAAACAGATTGACCGACCAATAGGGAATGATGCTCCACTCGATAAAGGGAACATGGCCTTCCCAGTTGAAAGCGAGGTTCGGCACGTCATCATGGAGCGATGCAAGCCAGTTTGCTGTACCATATGTGAGATAGAAAAATGGGCCGAGAAACAGCAACCACAGGATCGCGCGGCGGATTACTAGCCGCCGCGATGCTCCATCGATCCTGTCAATGGTCGCTGTCACGCTTGATCGTCTCCGACCCGTTCGGCAATCGATACGGTAAAGATGCCCCGTTGATCGGTGCGCTGTTCGATTTTGCGATAGCCCGCCTTTTCAACAAGCTGATCCATTTCGCCTTGCGTACGGCGACGCATCACCCAGGCCTGCCCGCCGCGATGTGACGTCAGCGCACGCGCAATCATTTCGAGCTGCGGATGCCATGGTTGGTTGGTGTAGATCAGCAGCGATCCCGGCTTTTGAACGCGTGCAAGACCCGACAAGGAACGAGCGATCAGCGCGTTGTCAGGAAACAGTTCGTAAAGCCCGGAGACGATTGCGAGATCGGGTTGCGGTGTCACGGTGGCGAGATTTTCCTCGTCAAACGCATCACCCTCTTCCATATGAGCGATTGCCTCAAGTCCGCGATCCTTGATCAGCTTGCGCCCGGCAAGAACATTGATCGGCGAATAATCGCGCAAATGAATGCTGTCCGGCATATCGCCAGCGCGGGCCACAGCATCAATCACATAGCGACCATGGCCGCAGGCAATATCGAGGATATTGGTCGAACGCCCTTCACTCTTAAGCCGTCTGATGGCCTGCCCGATCAGCTCTTCCAGATGCACCTTACGCTGGCGAATACCGCGCCAGCCAATGGCTTCGAGAAACTGCTTGTCGATGAGTTTGCCGCCGGGGCCTAAGCCACGCGCTTCGTTCTCGTAGACATAATCAAGTGTGGAGCCGGAATCGAAACCAGTACGACGACCGACTTTCAGGCCGTTGGACAAAAGCGAACCGAAGCCGATTGATGCGCGCGTTGAAGCCCAATAAAGACCGCGCGCCGAGAGAAGTGGCAAGGGGCTCGACAATTTGTCAGCCTCGTCACGCGTGTATCCAACAATATGGGCGTCAGTCAGATCGGCGGGTTGCGGCTCCTCAGCGAAACGCGCTTCGATGAAATCATGGATCAACGCGAGTGCTGGTTTGCGATCTCGCTCGCCCAGCGTATCGTGATAAAATCCTTTGAGAACATGGCGCTCTTTGATGCGGCTGCCGAGGTTTTCAAAGAAGCGATGCTGCGGCGTTGGCCGCACGACAAAATCGCTGCCGGAAATGAGCAGCTGTGTTGGAACGGTAATGGCCCGTGCATCGTCCACCACGCGCTTTGCCGCCTCATAAAGCTGAAGCAGAATATGCGAGGCGATGGGACGTGTGATCAGCGGATCAGTGCGATAGGATTCAATGCGCTCTGGATCATGGGTGAGAAACTGCGGTTTGACATAGGAATTGACGTAGAACGTGCCCTTTAGCTTTTGCCAGAGCGCAATACCCTCTTTGGCAAAAGGAACGTAAAGCTTGATGTCAAAGGCAGGCGACGCCATCACCAGCGCGCGGATATTGGGCGCATAATCATGCACCCATGCGGCCGCGAGAACTGCGCCAACGCTTTGTGCGATCAGTGCCACGTCTTCAATTCTGACGCCGGTTTCAGTACGGATATGCGCGACGAAACTATCGAGGTCACGGATCGATGCGCCAAAGCTTGGCGAAAAACCACGCTCGCCCGGCGAGCGACCATGGCCGCGTGCGTCCCAGGCATAGAAAGCATAATCGTCAAGGCCGAGTTCATCAACGAGATGCGCCACGCGTCCGCTATGTTCATGTCCTCGATGCAGGAGAACAATCACGCCTTTTGGCGTTTGCAACCGTGCAGGCCAGAAGCGATAGAACAGCGATGTACCGTCATGGGTGATGAATTGGGATTCAGCCGGCTCACGATGTGAAGCCGTTTCATGCCCCGGCATGTCTGCACGCTGGTTCATCAGTTCTCCTCTCAACAGGCCTTCTCCCGCTTTTCGGGATGCACTCCAAGTTATTCGACCCAATTACTATTGAGTAGAATAGAATGTTTGAATAAACGAGCTAGGGCCGGTCGCAAATAGCTGATTTCTACATAATCGTCATTTCCAAGAGTTTCGCGAAAGTTTCTTATGTCAGTTTATCAACTTAAGTCCCACTTCCAGAACTTGCTGAGACCTCTTGTCGTGCAGCTTGCAGCAAAAGGTGTGACGGCCAATCAGGCCACGATTGCAGCTGCACTGGTTTCCATCGTTCTGGGTGCTTTTCTTGGCTGGAGTGGAAATGCGATCTGGTTTGTGCTGGTGCCGATCTGGCTTTTCCTGCGCATGGCGCTGAATGCAGTTGATGGAATGCTGGCGCGCGAACATGGTCAAAAGTCGGTGCTGGGCGCTTATCTCAATGAGATCGGTGACGTAATTTCAGATGCCGCGCTCTATGCGCCCTTTGCGATCATCGCGCCGTTTTCTGCGGTTTGGATTTTCGCGATTATCTTTATCGCCACTTTGACCGAATTCGTCGGAGTGACTGCGGCTTCGCTCGGATCAAGCCGCCGTTACGATGGCCCCATGGGCAAGAGCGACCGCGCTGTGGTATTCGGTGTGCTTGGTGCTTGGATCGCCATTGATGGTATGCTGCCTCAATGGATGTTCTGGTTGCAACCGGTGCTTTGTGCGCTTCTGGTTCTCACCGTCGTCAAGCGTATCCGCAACGCAATGAAAGAAGCCCCGATCTCGTAAGTTCGGGGCCATATTCTGTTTCAAATGCTCTCGGCTTATTAGTGCGCCGAAACGAAAGCCGACATGCTGGTAATCAGCAGCATTCCGACAGTTGCGCCTGCGTCCTGAAGACCAATGGTCTTTTCCTGGAAAGCGGCTGCCTTGCCGTGCTGGGCGACCATGGTCTTGGTCGCTTCGAGCGCATCTTCGGCCGCCTTTGCTGCTGCGGCAAGCGCATCTGCAAGTGATGCACCCGCTGCGGCCTGTGCTTCAAGTGTTACGGCGATTGGATCAAGCACATCGAGAAGCGTCTTGTCGCCAACCTTTGCCTTGCCGCGCTCGGCAATACCATCACGATAGGCGCGCCAGAAGGCGGCAATTTCTGAGGCTCCCAGTTCGTCGATACCGTCACAGGCCTTGCTTGCCCGCAAAAAGCCGGTTGCGGTCAACGTACCCATGGTTGATGGCGCAACGCGGGCCATGGTGGTGCCAGCGACACGCAGGAGCTTGGCGATGCCTGCAGCTTCACCTTCCGCATGGACAGCTTCTGAAGCTGCTGCAAAGGCCTTGCTCATGGTGATGCCGAGATCGCTATCGCCAACCTTGCCGTCCAGCGCGATAAGGAATTCGCGCTGTTCTGCAAATAGCTGCTTCCAGCTGTCGAAGAGGTTGATCAGATCAGATGATGTAATGACGTTCATGACCGCACCTCAACCCGCGAAATGCTTGAAGAAAGGGGTATTAGCGGAGGCGGCAACGAGTGGCTCCAGTTCTTCATCCAGATGCAGCACGGAAACCGATGCACCAGCCATTTCCATCGAAGTAGCAAATTCGCCGATCCAGACATGCTTGACCTTGACGCCACGTTCGTCGAAGAGCTGTGAAACGCGACGGAACATGATGTAAAGTTCTTCCAGCGGCGTGCCGCCAAGACCGTTGACCAGAACGGCAACTTCATCGCCCTTGGCATAGGTCTGCTCAGCGAAAATACGTTCCATCAGTTCATCGATGACTGCATCTGCACTGGCAAGCTTCTTGCGGCTGATGCCGGGTTCGCCATGGATGCCCATGCCGATTTCCATTTCGTCTTCGCCAATGGAGAAGGTTGCATGGCCAATTTCCGGCACAACGCAGCTTGAAAGCGCAACACCCATGGTCCGTGTGCGCAGGCGTGCCTTGTCGGCAAGGCGTGTCACTTCATCAAGCGACAGGCCATTGGCGGCGGCTGCACCAGCTGCCTTGTAAACAAAGAAGATACCTGCAACGCCGCGACGCTTGTGTTCTTCACCGACGACTGAGGAAGCCACGTCATCATTGCCGACAACCTGCTTGACTGCAATGCCATCGAGATCGGCAAGTTCTGCAGCCATATCGAAATTGATGATGTCGCCGCTGTAATTGCCGTAGATGTAAAGAACGCCAGCGCCTTGATCGATAGCCTTCGTCACCTGATACATCTGCTCAGAGCTTGGCGACTGGAAGACGCCACCGACAGCTGCGCCATCGATCATGCCTTCGCCGATATAGCCGAGGAACAGCGGCAGGTGGCCGGAGCCGCCGCCTGTTGCAATGCCGACCTTGCCGGATTTGATATTGGCTGTGACCATACAACGCTTGTCATTATCGACAAAGGTAAGCTCGGGATGTGCCCGATAGATGCCTTCGAGCATCTCATCCACGAAATTGACGGGATCGTTCAGGAATTTCTTCATGATTTCCTCTTGAGAGTATCGGGTTATTTCTTGCGTTGGCGGGTGACGAAGAAGGCGGCAGCCAGCAGGATGAAGCAGCCTACGACGAGACGCTGCCATGTGCTGGGGATGCCCACGAGCACCAGAACACTGTTGATGACGGTGATAAGCAGCACACCGAGCAGGGTGCCGAAGACTGTGCCGGTGCCACCGGTTATGCGCGCACCACCGAGAACCACAGCGGCGATGACCGCAATTTCTGTGCCAACAAAGTCGAAAGGGCTTGACTGGCGATTGGCGCAGACATGGATGATGCCTGCAAGTCCGGCCAGACCACCTGCATAGCCGAACAGGAAGATATGGATGGTGCGCAGATTATAGCCGAGGCGGCTTGCGATCTGGCTGTTACCACCCATCGCAAAAATCGCCCGGCCCATCAAAGTGCGGTTCAATATCCACCAGGTTAGGATAGCAGCCGCAGGCAGCACCAGAAAATAGAATGGCATGGTGATGGTGGCACCGGTTGCCGATTCAAACTGGAACAGCGGAAGGCGACCGAAAGCACCCATTGTCGGAGGCAGGGACATAATCCAGACCGTGCCGACAAAAGCCAAGAGGAAGCCGCGGAACAGATATTGCGTGCCGATGGTAACGATCAATGATGGCACATTGAGGTAATGCACCAGCAGACCGTTGAGAACACCAAGGAAAATACCGCCAGCAATGGCCATCAGAATGATGAAGATGATCGGCAGTTCCGGCATATAGGACTGCACCAGAAGCGTCAGCGAATAGACTGTCGTGGCTGCAATCGCGGTGAAGGAAACGTCGATGCCGCCCGCTGCGAGAATGATGAAAACGCCAAGCGCAAACAGGCCCATCACCACACTGGCACGGCCAATATCGATCAGTGTCGAGGGTTGCAGGAAGGCTGGGTTGACGATCGACACAATGGTGCAGATCGCGACCAAAAGAAGGAAAGTGATCGATTCAGGGCGCCTGCGAATGAATTCACCCGGCTTGAAGGATTGGGCACGGCCTAAATCTGGATCATATTGCGACGCGCTCATTGGGCAACTTCCTTCTGCGACGACATCATGGCTTGATAGAGCTGGTCTTCTGTGGCCTTTGCCGCATCAAATTCTTCAACGATGGTGCCAGCATTCATGACGAGAATGCGGTCCGCATTTTGCAGGAGCTCCGGCAGATCATCGCTGACGATGATGAGGCCCATTCCAGCTTCAGCCAGCGCCTGAATTGCCCGATAGATCGTATCTTTCGATCCCACATCGACGCCAACGGTCGGCCCGTGAAGAACAAGAAGCTTGGGTGCGATGCTGAGCCAACGACCAATCAGAACACGCTGCTGGTTGCCGCCTGACAGCGCGCCAACAGGCAGATCGAGATTGGTGGTGTTGAGCCGCATTTCCTGCATGAGCGAAGCGGCGATATTCCGGCCCTTTTTCTGATCAACAATGCCGAGACTGTTGCAGAGCTTTCTAAAGATCAGCGCGATCTCATTTTCAAAGATCGACTTGTCGAGGAACAAGCCTTCCGCAAGTCGGTCCTCCGGCACGTAGCCAATGCCACGCTCAATCGCTTCTGCCGGGCTTTTAACCTGAGTGGCCTTGCCGTCGAGGCGGATCGTGCCGGAATTTGCCGGAGCGACACCTGTGATCGCCATGGCAAGCTCATTGCGCCCTGAATCGGCAAGGCCGGTGATACCCAGAATTTCGCCCTTGTGAAGGCTAAACCCGATATCCTTGAAGCCAGAAGCCGTCAGCCTGTCGAGTTTCAGCAGTTCTGCTTCACCCGGTTGGCCCGTGCGGTAGCGTTCGGCATCGATTTCTCTACCGATCATCAGCTCGGAAAGCTGCTTCTTGGTATAGTTTTCGATTGGTCCCTGTGCCACGCACTGGCCATCGCGAAAGACAACCGCGTTTCCGCCGATGCGGTAGCATTCATCAAGTTTATGCGTCACGAAAAGCACGGCAACGCGCTCAGCACGCAGACGCTCGACCACCGCAATCAGATTGTCCACTTCGCGTCGGGTCAGCGATGTGGTTGGCTCATCCATGATGACGAGTTTGGCGCGGGTCGCGATGGCGCGCGAGATGGCAACCAGCTGGCGCATCGCAAGCGGCAGCTCTGATACGATTGTATTGAGAAAAGCCTTGTCGGTCGGAAGACCAACCGTGCCCAATGCACGTTCTGCCGTCTCACGAAGCTGCGAAAGCTTGACCCTGCGAAACAGTCGGCCATTGCCTTCAACAAGCTGCTCATTCAGCGCTACGTTTTCGGCCACGGTCTGGTTGGGAATAAGCGACAGGTCTTGATAGACAGTCTCGATACCAGCGGCGAGCGATTGGATCGGGTTCAACGACGGATAGGTTTTTCCATCGAGAATGATCTCGCCTTCGCTTGGTGCGTGGGCGCCGGACATGATCTTGATGACGGTGCTCTTGCCACAGCCGTTCTCGCCCAGAAGGTGATAGGCTTGGCCGAGATCAATGGTCAGGTCAATGCCGCGCAGCGCGTGAACACCGCCAAACCGCTTATGGATGTTGCGCAATTCGAGAAAGCGATCCTGAGACCGGTCATTGCCCGTTGTATGGCCCATCGCATTGTTCATCGTAGTTGACACGTTAAATTCCTTTGTCGCTGCACCGTCGCGCGAGGTTACGATTGGCGCTACAGCTGTAGGATCGGTCGGCTTTGGCTTGCCGCGCTAACTCTTTGAAGCGCGCTCTAAGCAAATGATTTGCCGTGATAAATTAATCGACAATCAGCCGGGTTCAGCCACCCGGATGCGGCTCCAATCAGAGCGCATCCGGGCTTTTGACACTATTGCGCGAGGCTGAACGATGTCCCCGCACGATAGTCAGTCAGCCTGTGCAGAAACGCCTAGAACAGGTGTTCCTTGTAAGTGCTCTTGTCAGCGATAACCATGCCGTTACCGATGACGAGAAGGCCTTCACCGGCACCCTTTTTAACGCTGACCTTGTTGTAACCGTCAACGCCGAGATCGGTGCCTTCTGTGACTTCCTTCTTTTCGAGTAGAAGCTTGGCAACCGCATTCATCGCCATGCCAGCCTTCTGCGGATCCCAGAAGCCGATTGCGGTGATCGCGCCTGATTCAAGAAGATCAGCCGATGGATTCGGCAGGCCGGTGCCGACGAGGCAAACCTTGCCGCTCAGGCCAGCTTCATCGATTGCACGACCAACGCCGAGAACGTCGTTACCGGCAGAGGTCTGGAAGCCCTTCAGGTCAGGGTGCTTGCGCAGGATTTCCTTGGCCTTTTCATAGGTGCCGTTGGCATCGTCGAAGGATTCGTTGTTTGGATCGACGAGCTGCATGTCAGCGTATTTCTTGGCATTTTCTTCAGCCGAACCAACCCACTGCATGTGGGTGCGGCTGCCGAGCGAGCCGACGAAAGTTGTCCACTTACCGCTCTTGCCCATGCATTCTGCGAGGCGCTCATTGAGTGCCGTGCCGTAATCCGCATTGTCGAAGGCTTCAACGTCGGCCATTGTGTTGACCTGGTTGTCGGCTTCATGGGTCACAACAACGATGCCGCGTTCGATTGCGCGCTTGAAAGTGCCTTCAAGAACAGCCGGGTCCATGGGGACGACTGCAAGTGCGTTCACGCCCTTGGCAACGAGATCCTGTACGATCTGAAGCTGCTGTGCTGCGTCTGCCGTTGCCGGTCCGCTCTGTGTCGCAACCACATCAGGGTTGGCCTTCTGATAAGCTTCAACGCCGGTGTTCATACGGTCGAACCAAGGAATACCGCTGATCTTGACGACAGTTGCGATGACCGGCTTTTCCTGTGCGACGAGCGCACTTGCACTGCCTGCTACAATCGCTGCGCCAATGACAGTTCCAGCGAGCAGTTTTTTCGTTACTGATTTCATGATTTCCTCCACGCTAACTTTCCCCCAATGTCTATGTTCGGGTGCCTGAGGGTTGAGCACCGATATTTCCCTTTTGGCGATTGCCGAGGGTAAAGAAGCCCGCGATGTCGTATTTGCCGACTGCGAGGAAGGCGAGCAGCAGCAAGCCCCAGGCAAAGTCGCGGACGAAATTGGAAAGACCGCCGAAGTTGAGCAGGCTCGACATGAGCTGCAACGCAATGGCACTCAGCACCACGCAGATCACACGGCCATAGCCACCTTCAGGCTTTACGCCCGCCATCACCGCAATGAGAATGGCGACCAGCAGATATGAGCTGCCATAGTCGAACTTCACATTGACGTTGCGTGCCGCAATGATGATGCCCGCGATGCCTGCCAGCAGACCGCTGGTTGCATAGGTCGCAATCAACACGCCATTGCGTGGAAAGCCTGCAAAAATTGCAGCTTTCGGATTGGTGCCCATCAACATCAGCCAATAGCCATAAGGCGTGAAACGCACCACTGCAGCAATCAGCAACGCAACTGCGATGAAGATCAGGAAGCTGATCGGAACAGCCAAAAACATGTCATTGCCAATGCGCGACAGAAGATCTGGGCTACCAACCATGACAGCGCGACCGCTCGAAACGACAACTGCCAGACCCGTAAAAGCCATCTGAGTGCCAAGCGTACAGAGGATCGGCGTGATATTGAAACGCGCAATCAAAACACCGTTGACGATGCCGCCCGCAAGACCGATCACCAATGCCAGTCCGATGAAAGCGAGGCTGAAACCAAGCTGGTTCTCGGCACTGGAGATGAATGTCGAAACAACGACTGCGGAAAGCACACCGGAAAGATTGGCCAGCGCAATACCCGAAAGGTCAATCCCACCATTGCCAGCGCACATGGCCAGCATAACGCCGATAGCCAGAAGCCCGATTTCGGGTACCTGACCTGCCATCGATTGCAGATTGAACAGGGACAGGAAAGATCCCCCCGAAATATACGCGCCAAGCGCGAGCAATCCCAGATTGATGACAACAAGCATAGCAAGCTGATTGCTTGTCTTCTGCATGGTCTCCTCCTACCATGTTTAGTAAACAAAACTGTTATTCACTAAATAAATGACCAAGAGGTTGGGGCTTGTCAAGCGTATTATCGAGGAATTATGGTTGCCTAACACAGGGAATTACCCTAATCGTTTTAAATCGCGGCGTTTCTGTTTACTAAACGACAGTCCAATTCGCCCTTAATATCGAAGTGCCGCCCGGAAAATATGAAAAAGAAAAAGTCCTTTACGATCAGAGATATTGCTGAGAACGCGGGTGTTTCACCTGCGACGGTGTCGCTTGTTCTGAACGGCAAAGGCGAGATTTCAGGGGAAACGCGTGCGCGTGTTCTTGAGTCGGTGTCCCGTCTCAATTACGTGCCGCGCGCAGCCAAAACCGGGTCCGGCGGCGGCGAGACGATCCGTTTTCTGAAAATTGCCAAGCATGGCGAAACGGTCAATCGCGATCACAGCGTTTTCGTTTCCGATTATATCGACGGCATGTCGTCGGAAGCGACACGCCGCAATTACACGCTTGAAGTGGTGAGCTTTGAAGGGCAGCCGATCAGTGCGGTTGCTGAATCGCTGGCCGGTGCGCCGATCCGGGGCGTGATTGCGCTTGGAACCGAGTTGTCTGCGGCAGATATCCACATGATTCAGGGGCTTGGTCTGCCCACTGTTTTCATCGATACGTTTTACGAGGTCATCGAAGCCAATTTCGTCGACATGAACAATGAAGATGCGGTGTTCAAAGTTCTGTCACGCTTTAAGCAGCTTGGCTTTTCGCGCATCGGTTTTGTCGCCAGTCATACTGAGACCACGAATTTCCGTCTTCGCCGCGATGCGTTTTTCAAGAATATGCAGCGTCTGGACTTAAACGTTCAAGAGCGTGACATTCTCTCGGTCGAATCAACTTATGAGGGCGCGCATCGCGATACTTGTGCGATGTTGCATTCGGGGCTCGATCTCGCTGAATGCTATTTCTGCACCAACGATATCATAGCCTATGGCTTCATCCGGGCGCTGAAAGGTAAGGGCATTCGCATTCCAGACGACGTTTCTGTCATCGGTTTCGATAATTTGCCGCAAAGTGCGACCATGGAGCCGGGGCTTACAACGGTTGAAGTTTCTAAACGCAAGATCGGTAATCTTGCAGTGACCGTTTTGGATGATCTGATCAATACGGCTGATACGCAACCGCCGGTCAAAATCCTGGTCGGAGCGAACCTCGTCATTAGATCAAGCGATTCCGGTGTTGCTACAAAGATTGTGGCCCCAAAGACCGGCGCTTTTACAAGCTAACCCGATAAAAAATCGATAAAACTCAATCGGCGGCAGGTGCAAACCAGTCGCTGATTTTGCGCGTCTTTGTGCTTGATGCCTCCTTTCATGACCGAGCGATCCCTCCGGTGCTTTGTCCAAAGTGCTGCGCAGTCCACTGTCCACACCTCCCTATTACGTAGATAATTACTCTTGTAATTCTAATTATACATATGTATTCAAGAGTCGAGTTCGCTATGGGCTGGAGGCAGAGGAGCCTTCCCGGGTGATCTTTCAAGCGGCCAGGCGGGAGGATGTTTCGTCTGGTTTCCAAGGGAGGAATTTATGAAAAAGCTTGCTACGCTGGCGGCTCTCGCTGCCTTTTCGCTGCCTATTTCCGCCATGGCACAGGATGCGCCAGGTACGGTGAAGAAAGACAGCTATCGCTTCGTGATCGTTCCAAAGGTCGTTCATCCCTGGTTTGACAAGGTGAATGACGGTGCCCAGCAGGCAGCTGCCGCACTGAAGGCTCAGACCGGCGCGAATGTTGAAATCGTCTACTCGGCACCACAGAGCGCAGACGTTGTTCAGCAAAACCAGATCATCGACAGTGCTCTTTCCACGCGTCCTGACGGCCTTGCTCTCGATTTGCTCGATCCATCGGGCAATCGTGCTTCGCTTGAGGAAGCGCAGGGACAGAAAATTCCGCTGGTTCTGTTCGATTCCGTGCCACCTGAAGGCATGACAATCACCCATATCGGCTCCGATTTCTGCGAGCAGGCAAAGATTGCTGCGCGTCGTCTGGTCGAAGTTCTGGGTGGTGAAGGCGAAGTCGCGATCATGATGGGCGTGCCAACCGCACCAAACCATTCGATCCGCGCCGACTGCCATCGCGAAGTGTTCAAAGAACATCCGGGCATCAAGGTCGTTGCTGAAGGCATCGACAATGACAGCATCGAAATTGCTCAGCAGCAGGCTGCAGCAATCATGCAGGCCAATCCTAACCTCAAGGGCTGGGTTGCATCGGATGCGGCTGGTCCAATTGGCATCGGTCAGGCAATCGTAGAAGCTGGCAAGCAGGGCAAGGTCACGCTGGTCGGTCTCGATAATCTGCCGGAAATGCTCGACATGATCCGCAATGGCGTGGCAGACAGCTCGTCTGCCTCGCAGCCCGAACTTCAGGGCTACTGGTCGGTGATGACGCTTTGGGCACAGGCAACCGGCGCACCGGTTCCAGGCTATATCGACACCGGCAATGCATTCCTTACCAAGGAAAACGTAGGCAACTGATCTGATCCCGTTCAGGTCCGATCTTGTTGCAGGGGCACGGGTTCTCCCGTGCTCCATTCTTTCCTGTCCTATCGGCTTTGACCGGCAGCTTGCCGGACACGCAGCGATAGCTTCCCAAGGTGTCCATCATGGCTTATCTTGAAACAAGCGGATTAGGCCGGGACTTTCCGGGCGTAACCGCGCTGGACGGTGTTGACCTGAAAATCGAGCTGGGTCGCACGCATATTCTTGCTGGCGAAAACGGCGCCGGCAAATCCACACTCGTTAAAATTCTGACCGGAACCGATAGCGCTTCGCGCGGTCAGGTGTTGATCGATGGTCGCGACCCGACGACCGATCCTGCTCTTTATAAAAACGTTGCCTATGTTCCGCAGGAGCTGACGCTTTTCCCGCAGATGAGTGTCGCTGAAAATCTGTTCATGCCATTCAGCCGAACCGGCCATGGCGGCTTTCTCGTCAACCGCAAGACGTTGATGGAAGAGGCTAAATCCTATCTTGACCGCTTCGGCATCGAAGCGCAGGCAGATGATCTGGTCGCCAATATTTCGGTGTCCGATCAGCAGCTTTTGCAGATCGCGCGCGCCTGCACCAATGAGCAGATGAAAGTGCTTATTCTTGATGAGCCGACCTCATCCTTGACGCGTGTCGAGGTGGAGCGCGTCTTCAAGGTTATCCGTGGTCTGCTTGATCGCGATCATGCCATTGTTTTCATCAGTCACAAGATGGAAGAAGTCTTCCAGATTGGTGATGATTATACCGTTCTTCGTAATGGCACCAAGATCGAAAGCGGTCACATCAAGGACGTGACGGAAGCCGATCTGATCCGCGCCATGTCTGGCCGCGATCTTTCTTTTGATGAGCATTTCCGTCCAGCTGCACCAACAACTGAAACCATCATGGAAGTGCGTGGACTTTCCGGCTCTCGCTTTGAAGATATCAGTTTCGATCTGCGCAAAGGCGAGATTCTGGGCTTTGCCGGTCTGGTTGGGGCAGGGCGCTCTGAGGTTATGCAGACGATCTTCGGTTTCCTTAAAGCCAAAGCAGGCGAAGTGAAGGTTGAAGGCGAAAGCTGGACGCTTAACGATACGTCGCGCTCAGTTGCGGGCGGTATGCTTTATCTTTCGGAAGAAAGGAAGCATCACGGAATTTTCCCGCTTCTGTCGCTGCGCGAAAATATCGGCATTTCTGTACTCTCTCTAACGAGTGGCAAACTCGGTATCAGCGATAGCCGTGAGCGCAACATCGTGCAGAAAATCATCGATGATTACGGTATTCGCACCTCCGGCATGGGCAAGCGTATTTCGCAGCTCTCCGGTGGCAATCAGCAGAAAGCGATCATCGGGCGCGCTATGGCCACCCGCCCGCGTGTGCTGATTTTTGACGAGCCGACTAAAGGCATCGATATACGCACCAAGTCCGAGATTTATCGCATCATGAAGAATCTCGCCGAAGAGGGCGTGGGCGTTATCCTCGTTTCCTCTGAACTCAACGAACTCCAGAAATGCGCGAGCCGGATCATCACCATGCATAACGGTCATATCACCGGTGAGTTCTCCACCACCGATACCAACAATGAAACACTCGTGGGCGCGATCTTTGGAACAGAGGTAAAAGCCGATGCAAACTAGAGCCTTTTCCAATCTCATTCGCACACCTCTCGCAGGCGTTTTCGTAGCCTTGTTGGTGATATTTGCCCTTTCGGCGATCCTGTCGCCATATTTTCTCACGCCGTACAATCTGTCGGTGGTCGCACGCGGTCTTGCCTTCGTTGGCCTCATTACCATCGCCCAGTCCATGCTTATGGTGCTTGGCGAGCTTGATCTTTCGCTCGGCGTGATTGGCGGATTGAGTGGCGTTGTGTCCGGCATTCTGATGATGCGCATGGGCTTTGAGCCTTATTCGGCGATGCTGCTGGCCATTCTGCTCGGGCTTTGCCTCGGGCTGTTCAACGGCTTTCTCGTCACTTTCCTGCGCCTGCATTCGCTGGTGCTCACGATTGGTACGGCCGGCATTTTCGGAGGCGCCAATCTGGTGCTGACGCGTGGTGTTGCCATCACCGGCATTCCGCGTGAAGTGCATTTCCTTGGGCGCGGTGATTTCTTCGGCATTCCAGTGCCGTTTATGATCATGTTTGCCATGCTGCTAATTGCGACTTTCGTAATGCTGAAAACACCCTTTGGTCGCTATATGTATGCCATCGGCAACAATCGCGATGGCGCACGCATGCTGGGCATTCGCGTGGATCGCGTGCGTCTTCTGGTGTTTGGTGCTGCGGGTGCAATTGCGGGCCTTGCCGGTGTGCTGATGGTTGCGCGTCTGGGTACTGCACAGCCTTCCATTGGTGACAGCTGGGTTCTGGCTCCGATTGCTGCATCCGTCATCGGTGGCGTTGCCACAACGGGTGGTATCGGCAGCCCGATTGGTGCGATCCTCGGTGCAGGTATCATCGCCATTATTGAAAACATTATCGTTCTGTTCGGTGTCTCCCCCTATTGGCAGGGCATTGTTTCAGGTGCAATCGTCGTGCTGGCTATCTCGTTCGATGCCATATCGCGTCGTTATCTGCGCCGGGATGCCCACTGATCTGACGACCTGACACGTTTTAGAAAGCCAGTAATATGAATGAACAAGTCAAAACCAAAAAGCTGATCAACGCGCCGGAAAACATCATTGCAGAAATGATCGAAGGTATGGTCGGCGCGCATCCCGATATGCTGCGTGTTGAAGGCGAAACTGGTCGTGCAGTTGTGGCAGTTGATGGTCCGCGCGAGGGTAAGGTCGGTATCGTGGTGGGCGGTGGTTCGGGTCACGAACCCGCGTTTGCAGGCTATGTTGGACGCGGCCTAGCGGATGCTGCAGCCGTGGGTAATGTGTTTGCCTCACCGTCACCCGCTCACATTGCGGAAGCGGCACGTGCTGCTGATGGCGGTGCTGGCGTGCTGATGCTTTATGGCAATTACACGGGCGACGTTCTCAACTTCACCATGGCTGCGGAAGAGCTGGCGCAGGACGGCATGGATGTGCGTCATGTCGCGGTTGCGGACGATGTCGCTTCGGCTCCAATTGATCGCAAGTCGGAACGTCGCGGTATTGCCGGTGATTTCTTCGTTTTCAAGGTAGCAGGTGCTGCTGCTGATTTGGGTGAATCCCTCGCGCGCGTTGAAGCGTTGGCACAGGTGGCCAATGAAGCGACCCGTTCGATGGGCGTAGCATTGAGCCCCTGCTCGCTGCCACAGACCGGCAAGCCGAATTTCACTATCGGTGACGATGAGATGGAAATCGGCATGGGGCTGCATGGCGAGCCGGGCATCCGTCGCCAGAAGCTTGCGCCGGCCGATGAAGTTACCGACGAGCTGATGGATGCTCTTATTGGCGAATTGTCACTCAAGGCCGGAGATCGCGTAGCAGTTCTCGTCAACGGGCTTGGTGCGACCTCGCAGATTGAGCTCTATCTGGTGTTCCGTCGTGCGAAGCAGTTGCTGGACGCCAAGGGCGTTCTCATTCACGCGTCATGGGTTGGCGAATATGCCACCTCGCTTGAAATGGCAGGCGCGTCCATCACGCTCATGAAGCTTGATGATACCTTGCAAACACTGCTCGATCACCCTTGCCGCACTCCGGCGCTGACAGTTGGCGCGGTACAGGTTGGCGACAGGGAGCCTGCGACCCATCGCAAGGCAGTCCGGGCCACCGAGCACAAGGAAGCAGCGCAGGAAGCGCCGCGCAAGCTTATCACCGATGGTGATGTCACGCCTGCACTTTTCAAGGCGATGATGATGAATGTCGGCAATCAGATTATCGCCGAAAAAGACTGGCTGTCTGAACTTGATGGCGTGATTGGGGACGGCGACCATGGCGTGACCATGGAGATCGGCTGGAAAGCCGTTCAGCATGCACTTGAAGATGAACAGGGCGACGAGACAATCGAGGCCATCTGCAAGCGTATGGCCAAGGCGTTTCTCGATGCAGTTGGTGCGTCTTCTGGTCCGCTTTATGCGACAGCCTTCCTGCGTGCAGGAACAGCGGTCGGCAATCGCCTTAATCTCGATAGCACTGGCATGGCCGATTGGCTGGCGGCAGCTTCGCAGGGAATTCGCGATCGCGGTCGTGCCGATCCGGGTGACAAGACGATGATCGACGCATGGGTGCCTGCGGTTGAAGCTGCAACTGCAGCTGCCCAAAACGGTAAGTCGACACTGGAAGTGTTGATTGCAGCGCGTGATGGTGCAGAAGCTGGCATGAAGGCGACGGCTGCGATGGAATCCCGCCGCGGTCGATCAGCGAAGCTTGGCGAGCGTTCCATCGGTCATATCGATCCGGGCGCAGCTTCAACGTTCGTGACGCTGCGCGCCATGGCAGAAGCCCTTCAAGCACAGAAATAATCTAATCGCAGGGGCCGTGTCTAACGCGGCCCCTGTAGCAATGCGCGCGCCACACCTTCATTGGTGACAAGGCGATTGACATAGCCGCCGCGCAAAATTGCCCGGATAATGGGGATTTTGTTCAACCCACCTGAAACCAGAACCGATGCTGGTTTGAGCTTCAGCTTGTCCGGTGGCAGAGCAATGATTGAATCATTGAGAAAATGGTCAATCGGACGGCCCTGAGCGTCAAGAAAATATCCCAGAAACTCACCAACGGCGCCAAGTTTCAGCACAGCGTCGAGATTGTCCTTGACGACGCGAATATGCGTGAGCGAGGTTTCTGACGTCAGCGGCCCGCAGGATACGAGACCGATATCGGCGATTTCAGTTCTTGCCAACACGTCTGTCAGCTCGTCGCTTAGCAGGATCGCATTGCGGCTTTCGCGATTGGCGCAATAAATCGGTGCGGTTAGATAGTGACACTCGACACCTAGTGCTCGTGCAAAATCCGTCGCGACTTCAAATGTATTGGTCGATGAGCCGCTGGTGACACCGCCAGTCAGTCCGACCACCCAGCTTTCGGGTTTGGGTTTTGCGCGCAAACTGCGCACGGCAAAACTCAGCGTTCTGCCTGAAGCAATCCCGACGCCCATATCGCGCCCGTCAATCAACTCGCCAGCCATGGTTCCGGCAGCTTCACCGATAACGCGTTTCTGCTCGAGAAAATCATCGAGATCAGGAACGACAACAGCATCTGCAAGACCATAGCGTGCTGCGACTTTTTCCGCCAACTCGACGCAGTCTGACAATGGCAGGCTGACACTGATCTGGATTTGACCGGATTCCCGAACCTGCCCAATGATCTTGTTGACCTTGAGCCGGGTAATGTTGAGCCGCTGTGCAATTTCCTGCTGGGTCTGCCCACCGATGAAATAAAGCCAGGCTACGCGCGCGCGTTCCTGTTCTTCATCGACAGACACGAATTTCTCGTTCATTCACTGACCCTTAACAGTCGCTTCACGCAGCAGAACATCCTTGAGAGCATGACTGCAAAGCAGCATATCCTGTCACTTGTAACTCATTTCATAATTAGGGGCGAAGCTGCAATGTCTTTTGGCAGAACTGGATTTTAATTGTGGTTTCCGCTGTCGAAATTGCAGCCTGTTTATGCCTCCCATAAATTAGGAAAATCTTAGCAATTTAACTTGACTCAAATTATCATGTTAACTAGAAGTTGCGCCGGGGAATATCCCTGACGGCGGGTAAGATCATGTATAACAAAGATAGTCAGAAGTCGGCGCTCCATCGCTTTGTCGAAGGAGACGCGTTCTGGGTGGCCTATGCAGGTTTATTTGCAGGGATCGTTATCGTTGCAAATCTTTACCTTTGAAAATTGTCAGTCTGCAACTGCAAACAGCGTTTTGTAGACCGACCAAGCATATCAGCAGCAAGCAATAGTTCTCAGGTAGCCAGCCACTGATTTCCACTTTCGCGAGGAAACAGTGAAGAAAATACACTCAAAACACTACAGCGTTCTTTTAATCGGTGTGGCCTATAGCGCTTTCATAGCGGGAACTATCGCGTCCCATGCGCAATCAGCCAGTGATACTCAGCAGAATGCACAGACGAGCGACACGACGCAGGCAAAGAAGGCGGCGGGCTCTGTCGAGCTTCAGCCAATCATCATCAGCGCTGGCGTTGATATGGACGCACCTTATCTGACACCGGGCGGTGTCAGCGTTATCGATGGTAATATCGTTCAGGAAAAATATGGCGGCGATGCGAATGCGATTGTGCGTTCCATGCCGGGCACATTCACGCGCATATCGTCGAGCCAGCCGGGCGTTGCGGTCAATATTCGTGGTTTTGAATCGGATGGGCGCGTCAATACCATGATCGATGGCGTCCCGCAGATGTTCAGAAACACGGCGGGTCATGCTTCGACCGGTGGCGAACTGCTTTACATGGATACGAATCTCCTTGCAGGCGTGGGTGCCGAGCGCGGTGCCGTCAACGGTGCGCACGGCATGGGTTCTCTTGCGGGTGCCGTCAACTTCAGAACCATTGATTTTGATGATGTGGTTCTTGAAGGGCAGGATCAGGGCGTCAAGACCATCATGAAAGCCGGTAACAATGGCTATGGTCTTTCCGGGATGATTGCCGGTGGTGCGCGGACAAATATTCCGGGATCAGGAACGGCGTCGATTGTGGGTGCTTTCAGCTATAGCGACCACGAGAATTACCGAAGAGGCGATGGTGTTTACAACATACCTGACGCGAGCAATAAGCCGGGTTCGGGTTTGTTGAAGTTCCGTTTCCAGCCGGACGATGTGCATGATCTGAAGCTCGGCGCACGCTGGTACAAGAACAACTTTCTGGTTTCCGGCTATGAGTGGGGCGTGACCAATTCCACCTACACCGCCAACTATTCCTATAACCCGGATAGCGACTGGATCGATCTGAAGATCAACGCTTATTACAATCGCACGGACATGTCTTATGACCCCACAACTGGTGGCTCATACCGGCAGCGTGATACGCGGGATAATGGCTATGGATTTGATGTAACCAATACGAGCCGCTTCGACATTACCGACGAGCTCAGTGCTCGATGGGAATATGGTGCGGCCTATTCGTCTGATGATTACAAGGTCAATAACTATCGAGGCGCCAACCCTCCCGGCAGAATGCAGAAGGCGCGCGCCTTTACCGACATTACATTGGCGCAGGGTATTTTCGAACTGAGCACGGGACTGAATTACGATTATTGGACGCTGAGCGGGCATCAAAGCCCATGCACGGCCAATGTTGGTTTCTGCCCGCCAACGGGTGGTAATGTGGACGTTTCGCGCAATGAAAACGCACTCAACCCAAAGGTCACACTGTCTGCGAAGCCGGTCGACTGGCTGCAGCCCTATGTGACCTATGCCCACACATTCAGACCACCATCTGCGCGAGAAGCGCTTTGGGCATTGGTTCCGATTGGCGCTGGCATTGGTGGTGGCCAGTTTTCCAATTTCTATCTTGACCCAGAAAAATCCAAGGGATGGGAGTTTGGAACGAATGTCATCAAAGATGATCTGCTGATCGCTGGTGACGCGTTGCGGTTGAAGGTCAATTATTTCCGATACGATATCGAAAATTATATCGTGAACAACCTCTTGACCTTACCCGGTGATCCTTATGAAAGGGCGATCTGGGTCAACGTACCTGGAACCACGAAGTCACGTGGCTTTGAGATCGAGGGTGGTTACGATGCTCGATTTGCCTATGTGAACCTCTCTTATACCCATGCAAGCAACGATCAGCCGGTTGGCTGGGGCGCTGGCATCGGCAATGGCGACTCGACTTTCCTGCCGGAGGATTATGTCACCGTTGATGTGGGTGTTCGTGCGTTTGAGGAAGCTCTGACGGTTGGCGGGTCGATGAACCATGTCGGCGGTAGCCGTTATGCGGTTGGCTTTGGCGACACTGAGAAAAAGGAATCCTATACGCTTTACAATCTCTACGCCTCGTACAAGTTCAACAAGCACGCGACTGCTTTCATGAATGTCGAGAACCTGACGGATGTAGCCTACAGTCCGGCAGTGTCCGGCGAAATGGCGGAAAAGACTGGTCGCGGCCGTACCTTTATGGTCGGCCTCACGACACAGTTCTGATTTGATCGTGGTGTAAAAAATCAAATGGCTGGAACATTCCAGCCATTTGTATCTAAAGCTCGATAGGTACCGTCACCACGACCTTCAGGCCCGGATTGTTGTCGAGTTCTTCCATCTCTCCACCAAGCCCCAGCACGATGGCATTGAGCATTTTGCTGCCAAAGCCAGTCCTGTTGCGTGTTTTACCCGAGCCGTTATCTGCCACCACCAGACGGGCTTGATTGAAATGCTGATCGAGCGTCACACTTGTTGGTCCGGGAGCGCCATCATAAGCATATTTATTGGCATTGGTGACGAGCTCCGAATAGACCAGTCCGATATTGATCGCTCGATCGGCATTGATCAGGACATGTGAAAGCTTGCTGGTATGGTGGCTGCGCCATTCCTCGCCCATCGACTGGAAGAGTTCGTTCGATAGCTCATCGAGATAACGGGCAAGATCGACCGATCCGACATAGCTGTCGGAATAAAGACGGCGGTGCACGAGCGCCACGGCAGCGATGCGGCTGCGTGCGTCGGTGAGATACTGCACGATCAACGGGTCATCGGTTTCGCGCATCTGCATACCGAGAAATGTCGAGACAAGCTGAAGACTGTTCTGCACCCGATGATTGATTTCCTTCATCAGAAAATCTTTCTGTTCCAGAAGCTTGTCCTGCTGCTCCAGAGTTCTCTGTAATTCGCGGTTCAGTCTGTCGATCCGGCGGCGTTGATAGGCTTCATGAATGACACGACCAATGCGGTGCATTGCATCAGTTTTGTTGAAGTTCCAATAGCGCGATCGGCCATGCACCTCTTCTGACCATGCTTCAAACGACGCGCGGGGCGTCAACGGTGCAGACGTCGAACTGGATGCGTCCTTATGAGGGTTTCCGGCCCATTCAACGATCTGCACTTTTTCGGCGCGCGACCAGACCAGAAAAACATCCTCATCCAGATGCAACTTGAATACTGCAATGCCGCTGGCAATCGATATGACATGCGCGGGCAAATCTTTATGCCGGCCAAATTCGTGCGAATAGAAAAGGCCATCCTTGAACTTGTTCTGGATCAAACCGAGGATAGTACGAAGATCGGAGATGTTCGGTGACGTTCCGGACTGTGCGACCAATTTTTCCTTGGAAACGACGGCAAAGCCATCTGCAATCATCATCTGGCGCAGATTTTCAGTGGTTTCTGCAAGGCGCTCTTCAAGTGGCGCGTTAATCAGCAGCGTTTCGACAAGTCGATCCTCGTGGGAGCGCAGCCGGAGTCGTTCACGCGCGTTCTCAGCCTCGTCTTTGGACTTCATCTGTCGGGCAAGGCTCGCAGCCAATGCGCGTGCCGCGGCGCGCGTAGCAAAGGGCATGGCCAGCGGTGCCACATTGTGACAGGCGATGAGGCCCCATAGTACACCATCTTTGATGATGGAGACAGACGCGCTCGAGCCCACGCCCATGTTCTGCAAATATTGCAGATGTATGGGAGAAACACTGCGCAAGGCGACATCACTCAAATCAAGCGGTTGTTGCGGTTCATCCTTATACCATCGCAGCGGTGCCGGAATGTAGGTGGAATCCGGTATGACGCGGACACGATTGCGCAGATAAAGCGCACGTGCCTGTTTGGGAATGTCGCTTGATGGAAAATGATGATTGAGAAAGGTCGGATAGTTGTCGTTGCCATCTTCAGCCAGCACAACGCCAGATCCATCTTCAAGAAATTGATAGATCATGACACGGTCAAAGCCTGTCAGCTTGCGAAAAGCCACGACGGACTTCTGAAACAGCGTTCGGACATCCGGTGCCGCTTCAAACTGGTGCGCGACGGCTTCAAGGCCGGACAGCGACTGTTCTGGCGTTATGAACGACTGTAATGCTGGCTCGATTTCAACGAGCAGATATTCATTGAGAATATGGCCGAGCAGATCAAAGGCTTCATCCCCAATGATAAGTTTGCCAAGAATGATTTCATCGGCTCTTGGAGCTTCTGCAGCCATCGCCAGCACATCAAACTGCAACAGATAATTGATGTGCTGGCCGGGCCAAGCCTCGCCGAAATAGTTTTCGAGATGTCCGGCACCGCCGACGATCTGGCCACTGGTCAGTTCCGCAACCAGTAGCATGCCATGAGGTTGAATAGATCCGGGTATGTGAATGGGTTCGCGGTCGCAGGCAGTCTGATCAAGCGGGCTGTCTGGCGACATGGTTGAAAACCTTCTGATAATTATACTCAAAGGCACCGAATGCAGCGATGGCTGCAAACGTGCAACGCTCTTCATCGTCGTCATCAAAAGGCGTGATATCGATTAGTTTAAGGGTCTGATTCCATGAACGCAAATTGCTGATCCGTCTGGCAACGTGCCGCGCTCCGAACTCTCCGGTGAAGCCGAGCTTATTGACTTGATCGGCCCGCTCCTGCGCGAGAATTGCGAGAGCTTCCAGAGCATAAAACGTTCCAATAATAGTTGGCAAGTCGACGGGCTCAGTTGCTCGTTTGAAGCGCAGCATATCCGAACCGAGATCAACATTGAGGTCGTCGATGTCACGAGCAAGGGATGGTTCGAGCTTGCGTTCATTCCAGTCTGGTACGAGCGCTTCGATATGGCTCGTTTCCAGCATCGATTCCAGAAGCAGGCAGCTTGCGAGGGTAGCGTGCAAATAGATTTTGTATGAAGCTTCTGTGCCGAGCATGGCCAGATCGCTGTACAATATATCAACTCGATTATGGTGCGGGCTGGTTGCCGATTTCAATCGCCAGTACCGTCCCGACATTGTTTTTTGGAACATTAAAGAAATTCACTCCGCTTCAGAAAGGATCATGTGCATGAGCAATATTCAGGCGCATATCTCCGCGCGCAATAACGCGGTTGACGGCTCTTGGTTCCAATTAATTTAAGAGATAGCTGAAAATAAAGCTGCTTTATGCAGTGCGCAAATTGCAAAAGGGAGGGCTCATCTCAAAGCCGATAATAAAACGAGCCTTGGCACTAGCCACGGACTAAGCGCTTCATTCCTTTTAACAATTTCAGTCCTGGAGATCGAATGGTGGGCGTAACAGGGATTGAACCTGTGACCCCTACAATGTCAATGTAGTGCTCTCCCGCTGAGCTATACGCCCATTCGATGTGGCGCATACACCATATCGCGTTGCGCCCGTCAATGCCCTTTTTTGAAGTTTATTCGTCTTTGTTGTTGAATAACTTATCGACTGCCGGGAAAGCCGCTGATCGCCTTAAGCGGCGATCAGCATTTTTTCGATTTCGTTCACCAGATCGCGCAGGTGGAAAGGCTTGGAAAGCACTTTCGCATCGCGCGGCGCGTCCGAATCGGGGTTCAGCGCGACAGCTGCAAAGCCGGTAATGAACATGATCTTGAGGTCGGGATCGATCTCGGTCGCGCGACGCGCCAGCTCGATGCCATCCATCTCCGGCATGACAATGTCGGTCAGAAGCAGCGAGAAAGGTTCTTCGCGCAGCCTTTCATAGGCGCTGGCGCCATTGTCGAAATGGGTGACGTGATAGCCCGCTTTTTCCAGTGCTTTCACGAGGAAGCGACGCATATCGTTGTCGTCTTCAGCTAGCAGAATTCTTTTCATTGGTCCGTCCGAATTTCATGTCGTTCGTTCGCGCATTTCGGCGCAGGTAACGACTCAGCTCTCGCACTAGAAAACGCGTTTTTGGTAAATATGAAATGAATGCTCTCGCAAATGTTAATTGGTATGGCCACTGTTTGGCAACAAGCTGTTATGTGTTACAGCTTTTCACAGTTTTGCGGGCTGGTCCATAGAGGGAGTGGCGAGCTCTGCAATTTCGGATATTGTTTCTGGCCGGACTGACATAAGATGCTGCTTTTAAAGCAGAACTACAATATGGCAGGTCAAAAAAAGACAGTCGAGACGGGTTGAAGTATGAGTCTGGAACGCGATTTTCATCTGATGCCCCCTTATGAGGTTTGCGCGCCTGCGCAGCAGCGCATTCCCTTCGTTTTTAATTCACCTCACAGCGGACGTGCTTATCCGAAGTCGTTTCTTGAGGAATCACGGCTCGACTCACTGGCAATCCGATACTCGGAAGATTGTTATGTTGATGAGCTTTTTGCAGACGTGCCGCGTCTGGGTGCGCCTTTGCTCAAGGCGCATTTCCCGCGTGCTTTTCTCGATGTGAATCGCGAGCCCTTTGAACTTGATCCACGCATGTTCGTGGAGCCGCTGCCACCGTTCGTAAATAGCCAGTCTGCACGCGTGGCAGGTGGCCTGGGGACAATTCCTCGTCTGGTTGGCGAAGGGCAGCTTATTTATCCGGGGCGCATATCACTGCAGGAAGCATTCTATCGGATTGAAGATCTTTATAAGCCATATCACAATGCGCTCGACACTCTGTTGCACACGACCCATGAACGTTTTGGCTATTCCGTTCTTATCGATTGCCATTCCATGCCGGGCGGCACGCGATCGGGCGATATTGGCGGTCGGCCTGATTTCATCATTGGTGATCGTTTTGGCCGCTCTTGCAGTGAGCAGTTGACGCAAGCTGCTATCGAACTGCTTCAGGGGCTCGGCTATACGGTTGCGCATAATAAGCCATATGCAGGCGGCTTCATCACCGAGCATTATGGCAGGCCAGCAGCAGCTTGCTATGCCTTGCAGATTGAGATCAACCGCAGTCTCTATATGAATGAACAGAGCTTGCAGAAGCTGGCTGGATTCGATGCGCTTTGTGCGGACCTTTATCAGTTCCTGAGCGATCTGACGTCTTTGCCTGATGAGCTTCTGGTCGTGCCGCCGCTTGCGGCTGAATAGCCGCCTCGCGCTTTTCATCTTCAGCTAAATGCGAAAATCTATCATCAACGGAAGATAAAAAGAGCCGCGCTCCAATGAAGAAAGCGCGGCCAAAGACTAGGGAGGAAATGCCCCGAAAGGCATCGACAGGACAGCCTGTCTGACCTTTAAGCTACGCTGCAAAGCCTTATGCGTCAAGGAATTACGCATAATTATTGAGCTAAAAAATAGACAGCTCAAATTATGGGCAATATTAGTACAGGTTGCATATGAATGCATCATCTTATGGAAACGGGAGATTGGGATTGCTGATCGATAGGGCATTTTTTTCCGAAGTCGCTTCGGTTGCTGCAGCTGAAACCTTGCCGCGATTCCGCCAGTTCACGGCGATCGACAATAAATACACCTCTGGCTTTGATCCGGTGACCGAAGCTGATCGCGCAGCGGAGCGCGCGATTCGTGCTGTAATTGGACGCGAGTTTCCCGACCACGGCATTCTTGGCGAAGAATATGGCCCTGAAAACGTTGATCGCAGTCATGTATGGGTCATCGATCCGGTCGACGGCACGCGTGCGTTCATATCCGGCCTGCCGGTATGGGGAACACTTGTTGGCCTGACAGTCGATGGTGATGCCAAGGCAGGGATGATGTCACAGCCTTTCACGGGTGAGCTATTCTACAGCGACGGTGACGGTTCCTATCTGGTGCGCGATGGTGGAGAGCAACGTCGACTGACAGTGCGTTCTCAAGCCAAGCTTGAAGACGCAACGATGTTCACGACAACACCTGAACTCTTCAAGGGCGATCTGCGCAAAGGTTTTGATCGGTTGGAAAGCTCGGTGCGTCTGTCGCGTTATGGTGTCGATTGCTACGCTTTCGCGATGCTTGCAGGTGGCTTTGCCGATATTGTGGTAGAAGCAGGCCTCCAGCCTTATGACATCGTGGCACTGATCCCGATCATCGAGCAGGCTGGTGGTATTGTTACAAAGCGCGATGGTGGTCCGGCGGAAAAGGGTGGCGATATTGTCGCTGCCGCATCTCCCGCCTTGCATCAGGCAGCGCTTGAACTCATTAACGGGTAATTACGTCTGATCGGGATTTGCAGGTTCTGTGGTTTCTGGTGGTTTTTCAATTTCCGAGGTTCCGGGAATGAAAGCATCAAAGGCCGCCAGAACTTGCTCCCGATAGAAATCGGCTTCCTGCAACAATTCATGGCGTCCGCCATCAACGACGACCAGCGAGATATTGCGTGTGCTTGCAGCAAAGCGCTCAATGGCCGGTGTGGAAACGACCTGATCGGCACCCGCCGCGATTATCAATACCGGGATGGCCGGTCCTTGATAAAAATCGGGTCGGCTGATGAGCGACGCAGTTTCGAGTGCACCGGCAAGCCAACGCACTGTTGGGCCACCAAGCGCCAGATCAGGATTGTTACGAACAACTTCCATATTGCGCGTGAAGCGCGCGGTATCGCTGGTCAATGGATTGTTTGCAAACGGCCGGTCAATCATCTTGCGTCCAGCCGCAGCATAGAGCCTGCCGAAGCCGAACCAGCGCAGGCCGGTCGTGATGCGGCGCATCTTGTCATCGCTGGACTTCGATCCCCCAAGCCCCATCAATGGTGCACAAAGCACCATACGGGTAATTCGCGAGGCAAGCTTCGGTATCGACGAATAGGCAATCAATGCCCCCGCAGAGTGCGCAAATACGTAAAATGGCGGTGGGCAATCGGGCAGAACGACATCTGTCAGGAACTGGTCGAGATCACTGGTATAATCGCTAAAACGACCGACATAGCCGCGCAAGCGATCTTTAAGCAGCCTGTGCGAACCACCTTGTCCGCGCCAATCAAGTGTGGCGACGGTGAAGCCACGATTTGAAAGGTCTGACATGGTCTCGAAATATTTCTCGATGAACTCATTGCGACCTTGCAGCAGTATGATCGTGCCGCGCGATGGCTTGGTTTGTGACTTGACGAGCGCATAGCGCAAGCTCTTGCCGTCCCGCGTTTCAAGCATGCCAGATTGCGTTCCGGGCGGTATGGGATTCGCATCGGTCTCAAAAAGAAAATCTGGCATTCAGGCTGTTGTCCCACGTTACATTTCGCACAGCAATATAATGGGACAAAGGATGATAAAAAGTAACCGGAAGTTTGCTCGCAAACTTCCGGTTCAGGAAACAACCTGTGCAAGGGACGTTGCACAGGTTGATCTGTTCGTTCTGGCTGGAATTACCAGCCGCGACCAGCACGGCGTTCATCAATGATACGACCGCTGAAAGCATCAACCACCACGATCACACGACGACCATTCGGACGCGTA
Source organism: Ochrobactrum sp. AN78 (assembly GCF_029909885.1). Lineage (NCBI taxonomy): Bacteria > Pseudomonadati > Pseudomonadota > Alphaproteobacteria > Hyphomicrobiales > Brucellaceae > Ochrobactrum > Ochrobactrum sp. AN78. The sequence continues at coordinate 125,614 of NZ_JASAMU010000004.1, read as the reverse complement.
GCCTTGACGAAATAGGCACCGCGATCACGGCGAATATCGCCAACATCATAACCACGGCGTTGCAGCGAACGAGCAACCTGACGGGGGCCGAGCGTGTCGCGGCGTCCATAATCGCCACCCCAGCCGGGTCCACGACCTGGTCCACGATCATATCCGCGATCAGGTCCACGATCTGGGCCGTCCCAATCCGGACGTGGTCCACCACGTGGCGGCATAGGCGGACGATAGCCATCATCGTCGTAGTATTGAACCTGAACGCGCAACCCATTATCGGCTGCGTGGGATGTCGTCGCGATCCCTGTCGCGACGGTGGCAAGTGCGGCAAAAGCAAGAAAAGCTTTTTTCATAACCGTAATCCTTTGATGAACCCGCCTCTCAGCAGGCATAGTGGGACATCAGAGCGCCGTGCGTCCTTCCAGGCGCACAAAGGAAGCTCTGACGTTTGAAACTACACATCGAGCTTTCCAGAAATCGACTTCGATTTCTGGGCCGATATGTAGCCCCAAGCACCTGAACGCTCGCCGAAGATGATGTTCATTTTGGGTTCATTGCATGCCGAATCCCCCTATTTCCGGGTCCCAAGCGATCAGGAGTTGTTACGGCAGGTGATAAGCCGTGTAACTATATTCTACGGTCATACGAGCAAGGCCGGCGGTGTTTTCTGCAACGTACATTCAAATCAGCCTTGAAATGAAAAAGCAGCATTCCCAAATGAGTTTTGCGGTTGCCGACAACGGGGCCGCCGGCACCTAAGAATTCGCCAAAACGGGAATTCTGCCGCCAATATAATGCATTCTTGTCGCTCTTAAGGAGGGCTTACATATGCGTCACGTTGATTTTTCCCCTCTCTATCGTTCCACCGTTGGTTTCGACCGTCTCTTCTCCTCGATGCTCGACACACTCGCATCGCCAGAAGGATCGCAGTCTTCCTATCCGCCATATAATATCGAGCGGACCGGTGAGAATACTTATCGCATCACTATGGCCGTTGCCGGTTTCTCGGAAAGTGAACTCGAGATAGAAGCACACCGCAATCAGTTGACCGTCAAGGGTCAGAAGGCCGAAGACGACGCATCGGAAGCCGGTGAAGTGCTTTATCGCGGCATTGCTTCGCGCGCCTTTGAGCGTCGCTTCCAGCTTGCAGACTTTGTTGAAGTTGCCGGTGCCAGCCTTAAAAACGGCTTGCTCCATATCGATCTCAAGCGCGAAATCCCTGAACAGATGAAGCCGCGCAAGATCGAAGTAAGTCAGGCATCGACGGCTGATGCCCAGCAGATTGAAGCGAAGACCGCCCACTAACTGCTTAAAGGTCTATAAAAAGAAAGCGGCGCAAAATGCGCCGCTTTTTTGTTAAGTGCATTCCGGAAAGGGTGATGCGGCTTTCGACAAAGATGCGCGACAAGAACGGATGCTAGGCGATCAGCTTGCCGAACTGATCGACCTCTTCTTCCGTGTTGGCAAAGCTTGTCACGAAACGTGCAAAAATCTCGCCTTCGCTGATGCGATTGACTTCTGAATGCGGCGGGTTCCAGTCGTAGAAGATTGCACCTGCATCGCGCAGGCGATCATAGACGGACTGCTTCATGATCGCGAAAACCTCGTTGGCTTCCGGCTTCCATGCCAGTCGCATCTGGCTCGATGCATCGATATGTCGGGCAAGGCGCGCAGAAAGAGCATTGGAATGCTTCGCCAGTTCAATCCAGAGACCATCTGTGAGATAGGCATCAAACTGGGCCGCAATAAAACGTGTTTTCGAGAAAAGCTGTGCGGCACGCTTGCGAATGAATGGCAAGTCCTTGGCGCGGGCAGGGTCCATAAACACCAGCGCTTCTGCACACCAGCAGCCATTCTTGGTGCCGCCAAAGGAAACGATATCGACGCCCTGCTTCCAGGTCATTTCTGCAGGTGACATGTCCAGTGATACAAGTGCGTTTGCAAAGCGTGCACCGTCCATATGCAGCGGCAGACCGGCGCCACGGCAGATTTCGGAAATCGTGGAAATATGCTCAGGCTGATAAAGCGTGCCAACTTCCGTTGCTTGCGTAATGCTGACAGCCATCGGCTGACCGGCATGAACGAAAGCAGGATTGAAGCGCTTGAGTTCGCGCTTCAAGAGTTCAGGATCGATACGTCCCATCGCACCGTCGATCGGATGCAGACGTGCGCCGCCGGTGAAATATTCTGGCGCGCCGCATTCATCTTCGATCACATGGGCTTCGCGATGTACCAGCGAGACGCCACCGGGACGATTGACGCTGGCAAGTGCGAGTGAGTTGGCTGCCGTGCCTGTGCCGACGAAGAAGACCGCGACTTCACGCTCGAACAATTCGTTGAAACGCTGCTCTACACGCTTGTCGATTTCGCTGGCACCATAGGCAGCTGCAAAGCCGTTGGCGTGAAGTGAAAGACTTTCAGCGATTTTCGGGTGGGCGCCTGCCCAATTGTCTGAAGCAAAATGCACGATGTTCTCCGCTGGCGGTAGGACCTTATAGCAAAGGTCTATAACCGGACTCGGTAACAGGCGTAAGGCCTGTTGACGCTAAAAAGCGAGCAGCGTCTGTCACTTTTTAGAGCTTCCTGTGAGCAGCGCCAGGCGCGCCAAACTGACGCAACCGGCGTCAAACGTAATTAAATAATGCAATAGTGAACGTCTGCGACACTTTGTTTCGCAAGCGGCTCGAAAAAATCATGTTTCCATCTTGTGAGCGAATTTGAATTCTGTCATACGTGATTAGGACAGCAATGCTGACTAATTCACCCTTGCTGTCCAATTCATCACTGTGATCGTCAGGTTTCTTGTCAAAGCTTCCGTCAGTTGCAGAAAGAAAGTGCCGCGCAGATCGGGATAACCCGGCAGAATGCGATGCTTAATGAGACAGGGGAGTTTGGTGCGCCGCCATGGTGGGCCGAGGTCGCTTGTCGAGCCTGAAAGACTAAGGCGAGAAAGCAATATTCCTCTCGATGGTTCAGCCATCGGCCATGGAACGTCGTCCACCGCCTTTTCGATAAGGCTTTCCATACACAGAAGTCAAAGCGCATCCCGAAAAGTGCAGAGCGGTTTTCGGATGAGATGCGCAACTAAAACAGTTCGGAACGAATAGCCGTTCCGGTTCATTATCGTATCGCGCAGGGTTGCGCGCTCACTGGAGGGAATGACGATGCCGCATTTGACGCCATCTGTATCGCATGTGGATTTACACAACGGTCAGAACGGAACGGTCAAAGCTGCGACCAATTCCACCAACGCAACCCGAAAAACGGCGCGAACTTCGGCAGGTACTCCCCCCGCCCAAGGCCTTTATAACCCGCGTAATGAACATGACGCCTGCGGCGTCGGCTTCATCGCGCATATGAAAGGCCAGAAGTCTCATCAGATCGTTGAAAACGGTCTCAAGATGCTTGAAAACCTCACCCATCGTGGTGCGGTTGGCGCCGACCCTTTGATGGGCGACGGAGCGGGTATGCTTGTCCAGATTCCGGATCGTTTCTTCCGCGAAGAAATGGCGCGTCAGGGCATCGACCTGCCACAGCCGGGCCATTATGCCGTAGGCTATCTCTTCATGCCGCGCGATGCAGAATTGCGCGCGCACATCGAAGAGATCGTCAAGGAAGTCATTGCCGCTGAAGGCCAGACGTTCATCGGTTTCCGTCAGGTTCCGGTCGATAACTCTTCGCTGTCAAAGGCACCCGATATCGCCGCGACAGAACCATTCCACGTTCAGGTTTTCATCGGACGCAGTGCAACAATTGAATCCGATGATGATTTTGAACGTCGACTGTTCGTGTTGCGCAAGGTCATTTCCAACCGCATCTATCAGGAAAACGATGGCGACGATAAGGGCTTCTATATTGTCTCCATGTCGGCGCGCACGGTTGTCTATAAGGGCATGTTCCTGGCCTATCAGGTCGGCAGCTATTACAACGACCTGAAGGATCCGCGCTTTGAAAGCGCTGTGGCGCTGGTTCACCAGCGCTTCTCGACCAACACGTTCCCATCATGGCGTCTGGCGCATCCATATCGCATGGTCGCGCATAACGGTGAAATCAACACGCTGCGCGGTAACGTCAACTGGATGGCTGCTCGTCAGGCATCGGTGGACTCGGAGCTGTTCGGCAACGACATTTCCAAGCTCTGGCCTATCTCCTATGAAGGTCAGTCGGATACGGCCTGCTTCGACAATGCGCTCGAATTCCTGCATCAGGGTGGTTATAGCCTTGCGCATGCAATGATGATGCTGATCCCGGAAGCATGGTCGGGCAACAAGCTGATGTCAGATGAACGCCGCGCGTTCTACGAATATCATGCAGCGCTCATGGAGCCATGGGACGGCCCTGCTGCGGTTGCTTTCACCGATGGTCGCCAGATTGGCGCTACGCTTGACCGCAATGGTCTGCGTCCTGCCCGTTATCTTGTGACGGATGATGATTTTGTCATTCTGGCTTCTGAAGCGGGTGTTCTGCCAGTCGAAGAAAAGAAGGTCGTCAAGAAGTGGCGTCTTCAGCCGGGCCGCATGCTGCTTATCGATATGGAAGAAGGCCGCATTGTCTCGGACGAGGAAATCAAGTCCCAGATCGCGCAGAAGCATCCTTACAAGCAGTGGCTTGCTAACACACAGCTTATTCTGGAAGATCTGAACCCGGTCGAACCACGCGCTCTGCGCAAGGATGTGAGCCTGCTCGATCGTCAGCAGTCATTCGGTTACAGCCAGGAAGACACCAAGCTTCTGATGTCGCCAATGGCCACCACCGGCCAGGAAGCCATCGGTTCGATGGGTACGGATACGCCGATTTCGGCCATGTCCGACAAGTCGAAGCTGCTTTACACCTATTTCAAGCAGAACTTCGCGCAGGTTACGAACCCACCGATTGATCCGATCCGCGAAGAGCTTGTGATGAGCCTTGTCTCGTTCATCGGCCCGCGCCCGAACATCTTCGATCTGGTTGGCACCTCGCGTCGCAAGCGTCTGGAAGTGCGTCAGCCAATCCTGACCAATGGCGATCTCGAAAAGATCCGCTCCATCGGTCATACGGAAGATCGCTTCGATACCAAGACGCTCGACATTACCTATAACACAGGTGAAGGCGCGGCTGGCATGCATGGTGCGATTGAGCGCCTTTGCGACCGCGCAGAAGCTGCCGTGCATGGCGGTTATAACATCGTCATCCTGTCGGATCGTCAGGTCGGTCCGGATCGCATTCCGATCCCGGCTCTGCTGGCAACGGCTGCGGTCCACCATCACTTGATCCGCAAGGGTCTGCGTACGTCGGTCGGTCTGGTTGTTGAATCAGGCGAGCCGCGAGAAGTGCATCACTTTGCTTGTCTTGCAGGCTATGGTGCAGAAGCGATCAACCCATATCTCGCCTTCGACACGCTGCTCGACATGCATCGCCGCCGCGAGTTCCCACCGGAAGTCGATGAATATGAAGTGGTTAAGCGCTACATCAAGTCGATCGGCAAGGGCATTCTCAAGGTCATGTCCAAGATGGGCATCTCGACCTACCAGTCTTATTGCGGTGCGCAGATTTTTGATGCTGTCGGCTTGCAGACGCGCTTTGTCGATCAGTTCTTCTTCGGCACGGCTACGAGCATCGAAGGCGTTGGTCTGGAAGAAATCGCGGAAGAAACAGTTCGTCGTCATACCGACGCGTTTGGCAATGACCCGGTTCTGCTGACAGCACTCGAAGTGGGTGGCGAATATGCCTACCGTATGCGTGGCGAAGCGCATCTCTGGTCGCCCGATGCGGTTGCAAAGCTGCAGCACGCCGTTCGCACGTCAAACCCGGAAACGTTCACCGAATATACTTCCATGCTCGACTCCAAGTCGGCACAGGCAAAGACCATTCGTGGCCTGTTCGATATTCGCTTTGCAAAGGGGCGTGGCAAAGAGCCAGTGTCCATTGACGAGGTTGAATCGGCGGTCGATATCGTCAAGCGGTTCTCTACTGGCGCCATGTCTTTCGGCTCCATCTCGCGCGAAGCACACACGACGCTTGCACGCGCCATGAACAAGATTGGCGGCAAGTCGAACACGGGTGAAGGTGGCGAAGAGCCAGATCGGTTCTATCCGTTGCCGGATGGTACGCCAAACCCTGAACGCTCTGCGATCAAGCAGGTAGCATCGGGCCGTTTCGGTGTGACGGCAGAATATCTCGTTAATTCGGACATGATCCAGATCAAGGTTGCGCAGGGTGCAAAGCCTGGTGAAGGCGGTCAGTTACCGGGCCATAAGGTCGATGCGACGATTGCAAAGACCCGTCACTCGACGCCGGGCGTTGGTCTTATTTCACCTCCTCCACACCACGACATCTATTCGATCGAAGATCTGGCACAGCTCATCTACGATCTGAAGAACGTCAACCCGGTTGCCGATATTTCGGTCAAGCTGGTGTCGGAAGTGGGTGTTGGTACGGTTGCCGCCGGTGTTGCTAAGGCACGCGCCGATCACATCACCGTTTCGGGTTATGATGGCGGCACGGGTGCGTCTCCGCTGACCTCGCTCAAGCATGCCGGTTCGCCATGGGAAATCGGCCTTGCCGAAACCCACCAGACATTGGTGCTGAACGGCCTTCGTTCGCGCATCGCGCTTCAGGTCGATGGCGGTCTTCGTACGGGTCGCGACGTGATTATCGGTGCGCTGCTCGGTGCCGACGAGTTCGGTTTCTCGACTGCTCCGCTGATTGCAGCCGGCTGCATCATGATGCGCAAGTGCCATCTCAACACTTGTCCTGTCGGCGTTGCCACGCAAGACCCTGTTTTGCGCAAGCGGTTCAAGGGCACACCAGAGCATGTCATCAACTTCTTCTTCTATCTGGCTGAAGAAGTGCGCGCATTGCTGGCTGAAATGGGCTTTACCAAGCTTGAACAGATTATCGGTGAAACCGATCTTCTGGAAAAGCAGGACATGATCGATCATTGGAAGGCCAAGGGTCTCGATTTCAGCCGTATCTTCTACAAGCCGGAAGCCGAAAAGCACGAAATCTACTGGACCGAACGTCAGCATCATCCGATTGACGACGTTCTCGATCGCACGTTGATTGCACAAGCCATGCCTGCGCTGGAAGACAAAACACCGGTCAAGATCGACGTCGACATTAAGAACGTCGACCGTTCGGCAGGTGCAATGCTTTCAGGCGAAGTGGCCAAGCGTTTCCGCCACAAGGGTTTGCCGGAAGATACGATTGCCGTTACCCTGCGCGGCACGGCTGGTCAGTCCTTCGGTGCATTCCTTGCCCGCGGTATTTCGTTCGAGCTGATCGGTGATGGTAACGACTATGTCGGTAAGGGCCTTTCGGGTGGCCGTATTGTCATACGTCCGCCAGAAGATACGCGTATTGTAGCCGAAGACTCGATCATTGCAGGCAATACCGTGCTTTACGGCGCGCTTGAAGGCGAGTGCTATTTCCGCGGTGTGGCAGGCGAGCGTTTCGCAGTGCGTAACTCCGGTGCCGTTACGGTTGTTGAAGGTGTGGGCGACCACGGCTGCGAATATATGACCGGTGGCGTCGTCGTGGTTATAGGTCAGACTGGCCGTAACTTCGCAGCAGGCATGTCGGGCGGCGTTGCCTATGTGCTTGATGAAGTCGGTGACTTTGCACAGCGCTGCAATATGGCGATGGTCGAGCTGGAGCCGGTGCCGGAAGAGGATGATATCCTTGAAAAGCTGCACCATCACGGCGGCGATCTGATGCACAAGGGCCGTGTGGATGTCTCGGCAAACATGACGCGCCATGACGAAGAACGTCTGGTGCAGTTGATTGCCAATCATCTGCATTACACCGGCTCAACGCGTGCCAAAGACATTCTCGATAATTGGGAGAGCTATCGCCCGAAATTCGTGAAGGTCATGCCGGTCGAATATCGCCGTGCTCTGGAAGAGATGGAGCGCATGCAGATCGGCGTTGCAGCTGAGTAATTATTATTAAAAGCGGTGCTCGTGCGCCTGAAATGGCGAATAGCCCCCTGAATCTCACGCTGTGAGAGGAGCATAAAATGGGTAAGGTAACTGGTTTTCTTGAGATTGATCGGCAGGTAGCAAAGTACCAGCCAGCATCGGATCGCATTCGTCACTTCCGCGAATTCACTCTCCCAATGACGGATGGTGAAGTGCAGAAGCAGGCGGCCCGTTGCATGGATTGCGGGATTCCGTTCTGCCATGGTCCAACGGGTTGCCCTGTGCACAATCAGATCCCTGACTGGAACGATCTCGTCTATAACAACAACTGGGATCAGGCGATCCGCAACCTGCATCTGACCAACAACTTTCCGGAGTTCACCGGCCGCGTTTGCCCGGCTCCTTGCGAGGAAGCCTGCACGCTGAACCTCGAAGATACGCCGGTGGCAATCAAGACTGTTGAACAGGCGCTGGGCGACAAGGCCTATGAGCTTGGCCATATCGTGCCCCAGCCAGCAGCCCAGAAGACGGGCAAATCAGTTGCGATCATCGGTTCTGGCCCTGCAGGTCTTGCTGCCGCACAGCAGCTTGCACGTGCTGGTCACATGGTCGATGTCTATGAACGCGAAAGCCGTCCAGGTGGTCTGCTGCGTTATGGTATTCCTGACTTCAAGATGGAGAAGCACCTGATCGACCGCCGCGTCACGCAAATGGAAGGTGAAGGCGTTCGCTTCCTTTGCGGCGTGAATATTGGCGTGGACAAGCCGTTGCGCGGCCTGCTCGATACTTATGATGCCGTGCTTTATTCAGGTGGTTCAGAAAAGCCACGTCCTGCTGGCATTCCGGGTGCAGACCTTGAAGGCGTTCATGATGCTATGCCTTATCTCGTTCAGCAGAACCGTCGCGTTGGCCGCGAAAATATTGAATCGGTCGCTTGGCATGAAGCACCAATTCTCGCCGGTGGTAAGCATATTGTCGTTGTTGGCGGTGGTGATACGGCTTCCGACTGCGTCGGAACAGCTTTCCGTCAGGGCGCTGTAAATGTTACGCAGCTGGACATTCGTCCGCAGCCGCCTGAAAGAGAAGACAAGCTTAGCGTCTGGCCTTATTGGGCCACAAAAATGCGGACTTCTTCCAGTCAGGCAGAAGGTGCAAACCGCGAGTTTCAGGTGGCGACACTCGAATTCATCGGTGAAGACGGCAAGCTTACCCATGTGAAGTGCTGTCAGGTCGATGACAAGCGCAAGCCGATTGCAGGCTCTGAATTCTTCATTAAGGCTGATCTCGCGTTCATCGCTATCGGCTTCTTCGGTCCGGCAGAAAACAGCGTGGTGAAGGAACTTGGCGAGAAGCTGGAGATCGCAACGGATCGCCGCGGCGGAACTTCCGTGAAAGCCAATGAGCAAGACTACCGCACCAATGTCGACAAGCTCTATGCAGCAGGCGACGTCCGTCGCGGCCAGTCGCTGGTTGTCTGGGCGATCCGTGAAGGCCGTCAGGCAGCCCATGCTATCGACGCCGATCTAATGGGGTCGTCTGTTCTTCCTCGTTAATTCGAACCGCATTTCAATAAAAAGCCCGGCTTCGAGCCGGGCTTTTTTGTTATTTTTTTGTACGCGCATCTTGGTCCGAAAACCGGTTTCCACTTTTCGGGACGCGCGTTAGCTTCGTTGGCGTTTCTTGCGAATTATCAGATAGACGACGCCAAGGAATACGAACCAAACAGGCGTTACTTTCAGAGCGACAGCGGTATCAGGTTCTTGTGCCAGTGCCCAAAGGATGAAGGCGAAGAAGGCAAAGACCATCACAACGGAAGCTCGACCACCAGGCAGCTTAAAGGTCGACTTTTCATGCAGGTCAGGACGCTTGCGGCGATACTGTATGTAAGACGCCAGAATGATCGACCAGATGAAGATGAACAGAAGCGCTGAAATCGTCGTAACGATTGTAAAAGCTTCGATGATGCTTTTGCCTGCATAAAGCAGAACAACGCCTGCAAGCAGGAAGATGCAGGAAAAGAACAGCGCATTCACTGGTACTTTGCGGCTGTTAAGCTTGCCGAGCAGGCCCGGAGCCAGACGCGAGGTCGCCAGACCATAGATCATGCGCGAGGTCGAGTAGATCCCGGAATTGGCGCTCGAGGTTGCCGAGGTCAGCACCACGAAATTCACGACATGCGCGGCGATGCCAAGTCCTGCCAGCGAGAACATGGCCACGAACGGGCTGGAGTTTGGATCGACCTGATCCCACGGAATGACCGTGATGATCACGAACAGCGCACCTACATAGAAAAGCACGACACGGATCGGGATCGAATTGATTGCCTTTGGCAGATTACGCGTCGGGTTTTCGGTTTCAGCCGCAGCCGTACCAACCAGCTCGATACCCACGAAAGCAAAAACCGCGATCTGGAAGCCTGCCACAAAGCCGAAGAAGCCATTCGGGAAGAACCCGCCATTCGCCCACAGATGCGTGACCGAAGCCTGCGTACCATTTGGCAGCGTGAAATTCGTGATCAGCATATAAGCGCCAGCTAGAATAAGCGCGACAATTGCAACGATCTTGATCAGCGCAAACCAGAACTCGATCTCACCGAAGTTGCGCACGTTTGGCAGGTTCAGCAGCAGTAGCACTCCAATCAGGCCAAGCGCTGGGACCCAAAGTGCCAATTCTGGATACCAGAATGATACATAGCCTGAAACAGCCACCACATCGGCGATGCCGGTCACAATCCAGCAGAGCCAGTATGTCCATCCGGTGAAGAATTGCGCCCAAGGGCCGAGATAATCGCCTGCGAAATCGGCAAAGGAGCGATATTCGAGATTGGACAGAAGAATTTCACCCAACGCGCGCATCACGAAAAACAGCATGAAGCCGATGATCGCGTAAACCAGCAGAATGGATGGTCCGGCGAGCGAGATGGTCTTGCCTGAGCCCATGAAAAGGCCAGTACCAATAGCGCCGCCAATGGCGATCAGCTGGAGGTGTCGATTGGACAGATTGCGTGCAAGATGGGGTTCCTCCTCCCGGTTGTTCTCAACGGGAGGCTTCGATGCAATATTCATTCAGATGCCTCTTATGCAATGCAGCGACGCGCTTGGAGCAATTCCAGTTAAGACTGAATCTTTGGAACCGCGTCTCACTGTTTATTTTTACGCATTATCCAACGCAAAACCGCTTCGCACTTTTGCTGGAAATGCTTCACGGCCAGATTGGACTGCGCGATCTTCTGATAGACGAGGAGATCTGAAATGTGAACCTCGAGAAATATAGCATTTAGGCTGAGAAACACCGCATATTTCACGGCATTTGTTGTCCCAGAATGAGAACTTGGTCGATAATAATCTAATTATTCAGGGGTTTACGCTTTTTTGTGGCCAGGAAAAATCATCAGCGCGGCCGGGGGCAGTTTTGTGCTCGCTGGACGGCTTTTTATCATCCTTCTTGCGAGAGGCCAGCGCTCCACCCAACAAAACACCGCTATTGTCTCGATCAATGTCGCGCAGACTCACCGGCGCAATGCGGTCTACAGGCTTTGAGGGGTCCTGTTTTCCTGCCGCGGGGAGCAATTGTTCGCTATCCTTATTGCCCCCGAACAAAGCTTTCAAAGGCTTCTCTGCGTAGAAGGCAAGTTTGCGTTTGCCAGCAGATGTGGTGTTGATGCCGTCATTGCCGCGCAAACGCGCGGTCTGGCCGTTGATATCAAACCCGGTCTGGCTGAAATTGCCTTCCTCATCGACAAAGCCATCCCAAACATCGATAAATTTGGCGCCAGCCTTTTCGGATGTGGTGCGGTAGATTTCATTAAGTGCCAGCATATCCTGCGACATGCCGCGAGGACGGAATGGTGGCTGTCCAACCCAGATCAGCGGATAGTTTTTATCCGTGATTTCCTTCATGAATTTGGAAACGCGACTTTGATATTCGGCAGTCCATTCCGGCGAACGAGCGGCCAAACTCTGCCCTTTGACGGTAATCGCTTGGCGGTCGTTTGACCCAATCATCACGACCACGGCTGCAGGCTTCTCCTCGTCGAGAATTTTACCGATACTTGCAGGCCAGTCAAAATGGTCATCGCGCACAAAGCCGGATGAACCATTGATGCGGCTCAGGATCCGCATGTCGGCGCTGGACGCAAAGGCGATGTCCAGCCCTTCCGCCAAACCATTGCCAATGAAGTCGCCGACAACCAGTACCTTTTTGGCATCGGGATTCTTTTCAACGAAATTCACTTCGGGCTTCGGAGCGGGAACATTCGCAGATCGCGCAGCCGGAGTGGTGGCCTTGGGCGCACGTTTGGGCTTTGCGGGGCGCACGCGTTGCGGGCGCGGCTGTTCATATTGGCGTTGCGGCTGGACTTGCTTTGGTCCGAACAGAAGATCAAAAATCGTGCGGGGTCGTTCCTGTGCCGATACGGAAGACAAGGTGGTCAGTATCATTGCGAAGGCAACAAGCGCTGTCATTACAACGCTGCCTGCTGAGCTTTTGAACTGCCTTGCCTGCATTGGTTTCACCTTCCTGCGTTGAGGATTGTAACGCCCTTCGCCAAAAACAAAAAGGAGCGTACATCCAATGTACGCTCCTTTGCTTTAAAGCGGCTGTTAACGGCGGCGGAGAACCGAAAGCACTTCCGCGCTTGGATGACCGTCGGGTTGCAGGCCATTTCGCTGCTGGAAAGCTTCGATGGCTTTGCGTGATGTCGAGCCAATCTTGCCGTCGATCTTGCCATCGTAATAGCCGAGCGCTTTGAGATGCGTCTGCAGTTCTTCGCGCTCATTCATCGTGATTGGCGTGAAAGGACGGTTCCAGTCCTGACGCAGGCCCTGATAACCACCGATACGATCTGCAAGCAGGCCAACGGCAAGAGCGTATTTATCTGCATTATTATAGCGCTTGATGACGGAGAAGTTCTTGGCCATCAGGAAAGCCGGTCCCTGACGTCCGTCGAGGACTTTCAGTGTAACTTTCTCATTGGCATCCGGGAAAGGACGGCCATTGGCACGAACGACACCCAGTCTCTGCCACTCGGCGGCTGAAAGTGAACCAGATGGGAATTTGCGACCGGCAGGAAGCGCAACTTCATAGCCCCATGTGCGGCCCGGTTGCCAACCATTGCGATGCAGAAGATTTGCAGCAGTACCGAGCGCATCAGGAACCGAATTCCAGATATCGCGCTTGCCATTACCGTCCATGTCGACCGCATAGGCCTGATAGCTCGTCGGGATGAACTGGGTATGCCCCATCGCACCTGCCCACGAACCGGTCAGGTGTCCACGGTCAATATCGCCGGTCTGGAGAATTTTCATCGCGGCAATGAGCTGCGTGCGGCCAAACTTGGCACGACGCTGGTCAGCATAGGCCAGTGTGGCGAGCGAACGGATCGTGTCCATCATGACATCGTCACGCTTGAGGATCTCGCCGTAATTGCTTTCCATCGACCAGATGGCCAGCAGGATATTACGGTCTACAGAGAAGCGCTGTTCGATGCGCTGGAGCCATGGACCCCATTTTTTCGCCATGCTCTGGCCGACAGCCACGGAATGCTCATTCACGCGATTGTCGATATAGTTCCAGACAGGCTCGTTGAACTCTGGCTGAAAGCGCGCCTTGCGCAGCACTTCAGGATCGGGCGAATCGACGCCCCTGAACGCACGGTCGAACGTCGATGGAGATACGCCATTCTGGATAGCTGTGGTGCGGAAACTGGAGACCCATTTTCGGAAATTAGCATTAGCGAAAGCGCTGCCTGTTGTCAGGCCAGACACGAGCATTGCCACCGCAACGGTCGCTGTAATCTTGGCGCGCATTCCTCGTCCCAGAGTGAATGGAAATCGCAGCATTCTGTGTTTCCCTTCTGCAATCATGTTTCTGCCGTGTCGAACGGCGAGTTGCCTGTCATGCCGGGCCTGCTTCAATCAGATTGCATCAAGTTGTTAATACTATCCAGTGTTGAATTTGGGGCCGACCCTTTTCAGGTTCACATTAGAGGCTTCAGGTTAGCATTTGGTTTACCATGCCGAAATCGTCGAAAAAAATGCAGAAAGTTTTGCGGAATTTTTGAATCAAGTAAGATTAAGGTAAGGTCATCGAATGTGATGGGGGAAAAGACGGAACTTCGTCATTCCTTAATGAAAACGCCCTATTTGAAATGCAATGGTTTCAATGCTTTGATAGCACAACCGCGTTAGTGAAAAAAATCGAGGAGACGAATGAGTTCGATCCGCAAAATCCGTAAGGCAGTTTTCCCCGTCGCCGGTCTTGGGACCCGCTTTCTTCCAGCGACCAAGTCCATCCCCAAGGAAATGCTCACCGTTGTCGACAAGCCTGTCATCCAATATGTGGTGGACGAGGCACGCGAAGCGGGTATCGAACATCTGATTTTCGTCACTGGACGCAACAAGGCTGTCATCGAGGATTATTTCGATGCACAGGTCGAGCTCTATTCGACCCTGGCTGAACGCGGCAAGACCGCAGAGCTTGAGCATCTGCAGGAATTGCAGCCGCAGCCAGGCACCACCAGCTTCACCCGCCAGCAAGTTCCACTCGGCCTTGGCCATGCGGTCTGGTGTGCACGCGAACTGGTCGGCGATGAGCCTTTTGCACTGCTTTTGCCAGATATGGTCATGCAGTCGAAGAAGGGTTGCCTTAAGGAAATGGTCGAGCTTTATGAGCAGACCGGAGGCAATGTCATTGCCGTGCAGGAATGCGATCCCGAGGAAGCCCATAAATACGGCATCGTCGGCAAAGGCAGTGCGATCGGCAACGGCTTTGAAATCAACCAGATGGTTGAAAAGCCTGCCAAGGGTACCGCCCCTTCCAATCTTTATATCAATGGCCGCTATATTCTTCAGCCGGAAATCTTTGAACTGCTGAGCAAGCAGGAAAAGGGTGCTGGCAATGAAATCCAGCTGACCGACGCAATGCTGAAGCTTGCCGATGCGCAGAAGTTCTTCGGCTTCGATTATCATGGCCGCACATTCGACTGCGGTTCAAAGTCCGGCTTTATTGAAGCCAATGTGGCTTTTGCCCTTTGGCGCAAAGATATTCGTCCAACAGTCGAAGTGTCGATTGCCGATCTTCTCAAGACGATCAAGCCAGAATAGGCCAACCGCATCGGCCAAAAATCGAAATCGATCTTTGAAAAGCACGATGCGTAGACTAAATAGTTTAGAGCGCCATGCCTCCGAAAGGACGCATGGCGCTCTAAACGTCATTCAGAAAAAACAAAACCCGCTTTCAGAATTGAAGGCGGGTTTTTTTGTTCAATATAGATGGTCGCTCCTTTGGCATGAAATTCGCTTCCTTAAAACGACAAGGCGAGAGCATCATCGGAACATGACAATAACAACTGATCATCTGAAAGCGCTTTCGACGCAGCGCGTGAATGGGCTGGGGCAATTGTCGCTTCAGTTCAAGGATGGCCGTACGCGGATTGCAAAGCTTTATCAGGAGGGGGCAGCCAAGATTCGCATGCCGCGAACGGCGGCTGATCCGCTCGAGGCAATCCTCATCAATACGTCCGGTGGGCTGACTGGGGGAGACCGCCTGAGATGGGATGTGGAACTGAGCGAAAACGCATCTGCTGTTGTCACCACACAAGCTTGCGAACGGATCTATCGTTCCGGCGGCGGCGAGGCTCGCATTGCAACAAGTCTCAAACTCGCAAAAGGCACGCGTCTTGCATGGCTCCCACAGGAAACCATTTTGTTCAACCAGTCAGCAATCACACGCAGGCTTGATGTCGAGATGGAGAAAGCTGCTGAGCTTCTGATAGTGGAAGCAAATGTGTTCGGGCGTCTCGCCATGGGCGAAACGGTTGAGCGCGCCTTGTTTCATGATCGCTGGCGTGTGCGACAGGAAGGGCGATTGGTTCATGCAGAAGAATTGCGCCTTGGGCCTGACGTTGCGGAGCAACTGCAGGCGCGCGCGGTAGCAAATCAGGCGTTGGCAATTGCCACGGTTTTGATGGTTTCGGATGACGCGGGCCGGCATCTTGATGCGGCGCGGACGATTGCCGGTGAGAATGGCGGTTGCAGCATCGTGGAGGCAAATCAGGCATCCAAGCTGATTGTTCGGCTCATTGCGCGCGATAGCTATGAACTACGCAAACGGTTGGTGCCGTTGTTGGTGCTGCTTAATGGAAAGGCAGGGCTGCCTAAAGTTTGGTCAATTTAAGCCGGGTGTGGCTGTGCCGCCTTTCATGAAAAACGATTTGGAACAAAGTTATGAATTTGACGCCGAGAGAAAAAGACAAGCTTTTGATCGCGATGGCCGCCGTGGTCGCACGTCGTCGTCTGGAGCGAGGTGTAAAACTCAACCATCCCGAAGCAATTGCACTCATCAGTGATTTTGTCGTTGAGGGCGCAAGAGATGGGCGCTCTGTAGCCGATCTCATGGAAACTGGAGCGCATGTGATTACGCGTGAGCAGGTGATGAAAGGTGTGGCAGAGATGATCCACGACATTCAAGTCGAGGCAACTTTCCCGGATGGCACCAAGCTAGTCACCGTACACGAACCAATTCGCTAGTGTGGTGGATTTGAAGTTCCGATCATTTGTGTTGCATCCACGTTTAGGAACTTCAAATCCGTAAACCACACTAGGTTCAATATTCTACCAGTATGACTTGGAACCCGAATTTCGGGTTCGCCATACTAGAGCAAGAAGACATAAAAGAGGGAATAAACATGAAGAAATCGATACTTCTTGCAGCAGCAATGGCGCTCACGGCAAGTCCGGCTTTTGCGCATCTGAACCCTGCGGAGCATGGCTCATTTGCTGCGGGCTTCACGCATCCCCTTTCGGGCGCGGATCATATTCTGGCAATGGTGGCCGTCGGCCTTTGGGCTGCGATGCTCGGCGGGCGGGCGCTGTTCGCTGTACCTGCTGCTTTTGTCGGCGTGATGTTGCTCGGTTTTGTTGCGGCACTCGCGGGTCTTCCGGTTCCGTTCGTTGAACCGGTTATTCTCACTTCGGTGGTTGTGATTGGTCTTTTGGTTGCTTTAGCACTTCCGGTTTCGGCTGTTGCTGGTGCCATGATTGTTGGCTTCTTCGCATTCTTCCATGGCCATGCCCATGGTGGTGAAATCGGTGGAGCGGCTTTCCTCTCCTATGGGGCTGGATTTGCTCTCGCGACGATCCTGCTTCATGCCGCAGGCATTGGCGTAGGCCTTGCAGCGGGGCGTTTGATGACCGGACAAAACGGACGCCTTGCATTGCGCGTTGCAGGTGGTGCGACAGCGCTTGGTGGTCTCATGCTGATGGCTGGGTGAGGTGAGCGATGATACCCGGAGAAATCATTACAGTTGATGGCGAGATAGAGCTCAATCAGGGCCAGCCGACGATCACTCTCAAGGTTGCCAATACGGGTGATCGTCCCATTCAGGTTGGTAGCCATTATCATTTCTATGAGGTCAATGCGGCGCTGTCTTTCGATCGCGAACAAGCGCGGGGTTTTAGGCTCGATATTGCAGCGGGAACTGCTGTTCGTTTCGAGCCGGGGCAAGAACGTGACGTCACGCTGGTGCCGATCAGCGGGAAACGCGAAATTTATGGTTTCCGTCAGCTTGTCATGGGCAGGCTCTAATCTAGGAAAAAGGGGAATCCCATGCCAGCCAGAATTAGTCGCGCCACTTATGCGCAGATGTTCGGGCCAACGACCGGCGACAAGGTTAGGCTTGCCGATACGGAGCTGTTCATTGAAGTTGAGAAGGACCTGACCGTTTATGGTGAAGAAGTTAAATTCGGCGGCGGTAAGGTTATCCGTGACGGCATGGGGCAAAGCCAGTTGTCACGCGCTCAAGGCGCGATGGATACCGTCATCACCAATGCGCTGATTCTCGATCATACCGGCATCTACAAGGCCGATGTCGGGTTGATGAATGGGTGCATTGCGGGCATCGGTAAAGCTGGCAATCCTGATACCCAACCGGGCGTGACGATTATCATTGGGCCGGGTACGGAGATTATCGCAGGCGAAGGCCGTATCCTCACAGCTGGCGCAATCGATTCGCACATTCACTTCATTTCACCGCAGCAGGTGGAAGAAGCACTCACTTCCGGCGTCACTTGTATGGTCGGTGGCGGCACTGGCCCTGCACATGGCACCCTTGCCACGACCTGCACCCCGGGACCATGGAACATTGCCCGTCTGATCCAGTCATTTGACGGCATGGCGATGAATTTCGGCGTGTTTGGCAAGGGCAATGCTTCGCTGCCGGGCGCTCTCGAAGAAATGGTGCTTGCTGGTGCGTGCGGTCTGAAACTGCATGAGGACTGGGGAACGACCCCGGCCTCTATCGACAATTGCCTTGCGGTTGCGGACCGGTTTGATGTGCAGGTGGCGATCCACACCGACACGCTCAATGAATCGGGCTTTGTCGAAGATACGCTTGCTGCTTTCAAAGGTCGTACGATCCATTCATTTCATACCGAAGGTGCAGGTGGCGGGCACGCACCCGATATCATACGAGTCTGCCAATATCCGAACGTATTGCCCGCTTCGACCAACCCCACACGGCCTTATACGGTCAATACGGTGGCCGAACATCTCGATATGCTGATGGTCTGCCATCACCTATCGCCCTCCATTCCTGAAGACATAGCCTTTGCTGAAAGTCGCATCCGTAAAGAAACAATCGCCGCGGAAGATATTCTGCATGACATGGGTGCTTTCTCGATCATCTCGTCCGACAGTCAGGCCATGGGTCGTGTCGGCGAAATGATTATTCGCTGCTGGCAAACCGCCGACAAGATGAAGCGGCAACGAGGCGCACTCTCTGAAGATGCACCAGGCAATGATAATTACCGTGCCCGTCGGTATGTTGCGAAATATACGATCAACCCGGCAATTGCGCATGGCATGTCGCATGAGATTGGTTCGGTGGAAGTTGGAAAGCGCGCCGATCTGGTGTTGTGGAATCCGGCATTCTTTGGCGTGAAGCCAGATTTCGTATTGCTTGGCGGTTGGATCGCGACTGCCCCGATGGGCGACCCGAATGCTTCTATCCCCACGCCGCAACCCATGCATTACAGGCCTATGTTCGGCTCGTTCGGCAAGGCGCGCACCAACAGCTCGGTAACATTTGTGTCTGAAGCCGCGATGAGTGCCGGTTTGCGGGAGTCGATTGGCGTCGACAAGCAGATGATTGCGGTCAAAAATACGCGCGATGGTATTGGCAAACGCTCGATGATTTTGAACAATGCGATGCCAGAGATGGAAGTTGATCCAGAAACCTACGAAGTGCGGGCCAATGGCGAGCTTTTGACCTGCGAGCCGGTCGATGTCGTCCCCATGGCACAACGCTACTTCCTGTTTTGAAGGTTTGAAATGTTAGAAGTAAAGTCGATAATCCGCGCTCATGAAGTGATCGATGCTGTCCCTGCGGGACATGTAATCCTCGAACGCGATGAGCGTCATCTGCGCCGCAAAGCCATAGCGCTTGAAGACGGTGAGAAAATCTTTCTGGATTTTGCAGAGCCGGTGGTGCTCGACCATGGCGACCGGTTGGTGCTGGAAGATGGGCGCGAGATCGAAATTCGTGCCGCCCGAGAGGCGCTTTATGAGGTTCGGGGTCGTGATGCACTCCATATAGCCGAACTTGCATGGCACATTGGAAATCGGCACTTGGAGGCACAGATTGAACCGGATCGCCTCTTCATTCTGCGGGATCACGTAATCAAGGCGATGCTTGAAGGGCTTGGCGCCAAAGTCATCGATACCGTTGAAATCTTCAGCCCATTGCGGGGAGCCTATTCGGGCGGGCATTCCGCACATGATCACCAGCATCACCACCATGACCATCACCACCACGATCACGACTGATCAGAACATTGCATTGCTGCGCTTGATGGCCTGGCTTTCGCCGGTCTTTCCGGTGGGCTCGTTCAGCTATAGCAATGGGCTGGAACGTGCGGTTCATGATGGTTTGGTCAGTGGCGTTGAGAGTCTGAGGGACTGGTTGCAATCGCTGGTCAGCTACGGGGCTGGCTGGAACGATGCGGTGCTATTTGCCGAAAGCTGGCGACAGGCTGTTTCAGGTGGCGATCTTCAGGAGGTGGCGGAGCTTGGCGCGGCACTGACAGGTTCACAAGAACGCCACATGGAAACCATGCTGCAAGGCTCGGCATTTCTGGTGGCTGCCAAAACTTGGGATTATGCAGTTTTCAGACGCCTGCCGTCTGAATGCGCTTATCCTGTTGCGGTGGGTGCAGTGTCCGGCGCGCACGGTATTCCGCTGGGATTGGCACTGAGCGCCTACCTTCAAGCTTTTTGCATCAATCTTCTGCAAGCATCCATCCGGCTTTCCGTTACCGGGCAAACGGGTGTCATAAGCCTGATGGCAGCTATGGAGCCAACGCTTGTTACGACGGCGGCAAGGGCTGTTCAATCCACATTGGATGACCTTGGTTCGGCAACATTTCTTGCTGAAATCATGGCCATGAAACATGAAACACAGCATTCGAGGCTTTTCCGCTCATGACACAGAAAAACGGACCTTTGCGCGTTGGTATCGGTGGCCCCGTTGGCTCGGGAAAGACGACTTTAACGGAAAAACTCTGCAAGGCCTTGCGTGAGAAATATTCGATCGCAGTCATTACAAACGATATTTACACGCGGGAGGATGCGCTCATTCTCGCCAAACATCAGGCCTTGTCCGAAGATCGCATCATGGGTGTGGAGACAGGCGGGTGTCCGCACACGGCGATCCGCGAAGATGCTTCAATCAATCTTCAGGCGATTGCCGAGATGAACAAGCGGTTTCCTGATCTGGATATCGTTTTCATCGAATCTGGTGGCGACAACCTTGCAGCAACATTCTCGCCCGATCTCGCGGATCTGACGCTTTATGTGATTTCAGTTTGTCAGGGCGAGGAAATACCGCGCAAAGGCGGACCGGGCATTACGCGGTCTGACTTTCTCGTCATCAACAAGAGCGATCTTGCGCCCTATGTTCATGTTGATCTCGATATCATGAATGGCGACGCTGTGCGGATGCGTGGCAAGCGTCCTTATGGATTTACCGATCTGCATCGCGGCAAGGGCGTGCAGGAGGTTGTGGATTTCATTCTGGAGAATGGCAATCTTTAGAGCCCCATGCGTCGGCACATGGCGATGAAACTCTTAACCGCCTGCGATGCCTCGCTTTTACGGAAAGCCAGTGCCACATCAGATGTGGTTGGAATACCTGTCACATCAATATATCGGATGCCGGGCAACCCTACTGCGCTGAGCGATTTTGGTGCCAGTGCAACTCCCATCCCAATGGAAGCGCGGCTCGCAATCTCGGTAAAATCGAGTGCCTGCGCACTGATATTGGGCTCAAAACCGGCACTATGGCAGGCTTCGATTGTCGTGCCATGAAAGCCTATATCAGCAGGCTGGCGCGGGGTGATGAAAATCTCGTCTTTTAAAGTTGGCAGTTCGATGGTGGATTGGTACGCGAGCGGATGGGTTTCGCTGAGCACTGCAACAAGCGGCTCCTTTCTTACCACAAGGCTCGTCAGTCCGGGCAGAAGAAGAGCGGGCCAGCGTACAAAACCTATATCGAGCAAGCCCTCGGAAATGCGCGTTAGTTGCATCCGCAGCTCCATCTCGACCAGATTGACGGACACGCCGGGATAATCCTCCTTGAATTTGCGAATGGTCTCGAACACGACGCCGGAATACGCAGCAGAGGCGACATAGCCGATGGAAATCTGGCCGATTTCCCCCCGTCCGGCTCGATTGACTGCAATCATCGTCGCATCCACTTGCATGAGGATTTTGACGGCCTCACGGTAAAGCACTTCGCCCGATTGTGTGAGTTGAACAGCGCGGCGAGAGCGGTCCAGAAGCGGCGCTCCCAAAATAGCTTCCAGAGCCATGATTTGCTGGCTCAAGCCCGGTTGTGCGATGCCGAGTTTTGCGGCCGCGCGTTCGAAGTTTTTCTCCTCAACAAGCGCACAGAAATAGCGCAAATGACGCAGTTCAAAGGATTTGGACGTGAGGAGCTTGCTGCGGGGATCGGGCATGGCTGTTTCTTTGAATAATTCAAAACAATGGCGGCTTTGATTATCATAATTCGTACTTATGAAAAATGCGCTCTTGAATTATTGGATAGATTGGGAAAAGATGATTATTAGGGTCCAGTTTAAATTTTGAGGGGATCAAAGTGAAAATTCTGGCCCGAAACCGCCACGCATTATCGGTTGTCATGCTTTCCGGCGCGACGGTTGCCACCATTGTTGGAGCACGTGCGCAGGAAACCACGAGTCCCACCGTGCTTGCGCCGATTGTCGTGAACAGCGGCTCGGAAGATCCCACAGCTCCCGTCAAAGGTTATGTCGCCAAAACCAGCATCAGCGCGACCAAGACCGGCACTCCGCTGGTCGAGACCCCACAGTCTATTTCGGTTATTACGGCGGATCAGCTAAAGGCGCAGGACGCACAGACCCTCGGACAGGCACTTGGCTACACACCGGGCGTGGTTTCAGAGCCCTATGGTTCTGATCCGCGGTTTGACTCGCCGCTGATCCGTGGTTTCGATGGTCGTCAGGCGCAGTTTCTCAATGGTCTCCGCCTGATGCGCACGGCGGGTGCTTCAGCGGTTGATCCTTATATGCTTGAGCGCATCGAAGTTGTGCGTGGCCCGGCTTCGGTGATGTTCGGTCAGGGCAATCCCGGCGGTCTCATCAATATGATCAGCAAGCGCCCGACCTTTGAGAAATTCGGCGAGATCGGTGTGCAGGCTGGCAGCTATAACACCTACGGCACCTTCTTCGATGTGGGTGGCCCGGTTATGGAAAGTGACCAGTTCGCCTATCGCTTCACAGGCATGGTGCGCAAGGCTGGCACGCAGACGGACGATCTCGACAATGATCGTTACTTTATCGCGCCTGCATTCACGTGGAAGCCCGATGAAGACACTAAGCTCACGATCCTCACCAGCTTTCAGCATGACAACCCAAGCTCACCTTCGGGGCTGCCACCACAGCTTACGCTGAACGCGACCAGCTACAGCCTGCCGCGAGATTTCTCTGTTGGCGATCCGAGCTATGATGATTCAAGTCGTAACGTCGTCAATCTCGGCTATGAGCTTGAGCATCGTCTCAATGAAACGTGGACCTTCCGACAAAATACGCGCTACACCAATCAGCGCTGGGATTATACTGCGCTTGGTATGGCGTCGACTGGGCTTGCCAAGGACGGTCGTACCATCAACAGGACTGCAACTGTTCAGAACGAGCGTTTGAACACGTTCAACATCGATAACAATCTTGTCGCCGAGTTCGATACAGGTCCGGTGGAACACAAATTCCTTGTTGGCATCGACTACCGCTACTTTGACAACAATGCTGGCACCCAGTTCTGGAGCGCGACGCCACTCGACGCCTTCAACCCTGTTTATGGCGGCCCGATCAAGTATCTGACGGCAAAGCCAACCGTGAACACGCTTGTCGATTCCCGTATGACACAAGTCGGTATCTATGCACAGGACGAACTCGTCTATGAAAACTGGCGCGCGACTGTTGGGTTACGTCAGGATTGGGCATCGACACGCGGCACCTCGACCAACCGAAACACCAATATATCGCGACCACTTGATCAGGATGATCAGAAGCTGAGCGGTCGCGCAGGCCTCGGTTATGTGTTTGACAATGGCATCGCGCCCTATGTCAGCTATGCAACCTCGTTCGAACCTGTTGCTGTCTCGGCGACTGCTGGCGTGCTACAGCCGACCACCGGGAAGCAATGGGAAGCGGGCGTAAACTACCAGCCAAATGGCTGGGATGGTTATTTTGCAGCAGCCGTTTATGACCTGCGTCAGCAGAATGTACCAAATACCGTCTCTCTGCCCAACGGTACAACCACTACTGAACAGATCGGTGAAGTACAGGTTAAGGGGCTGGAACTTGAAGGTGTGGCCAGTCTTGCCCAAGGCCTCGACCTGCGCACAGCTTATACATACATGAAGGCGGAAATCGTTGGCGTCAAGGATGACGGAAATCGCCCCGCAAACGTTCCAGAACATGCGGCAAGCGTCTGGCTGAATTATGCCTTCCAGGAAGGTTCAGCGCTTGAAGGTTTTGGTGTTGGTGGTGGTGTGCGTTATATCGGCCAGCGTTATGGAGATACCGCAAACACCTATGATCTGGATGCGGTCACTTTGACTGATGCTGCGATCCACTATCAGAAGGATGGCATCAGAGCGTCGCTGAATATCAAGAATATTGCGGACAAGAAGTATGTCGCAAGTTGCAGTTCATTCGGATGTAACTATGGTGACGGCAGAACCTATATGAGCAAGCTGACATTTACATGGTAACAGACCCGCAGCGCGGATCGATATTCTCTGATTTGAAACTAAGCCGCCGGAAAGCTCTTGGCCTTCTGGCGGTTTTGGCTTTGCCGAATGTGGCGCGCGCCAATCCATTTGCACGCATTGCGGCAATCGATTGGGCCATGCTCGAATGTCTGGTGGCATTGGGTGTCACGCCGATTGCAGCAACCGAGCTGATCCGGTTTCGTGAAGATGCGGTTGAGCCGCAATTGCCTGCTTCGGTTGTCGATCTTGGTCTGCGTGGCTCACCGAATTTCGAGCTGCTCTATCTGCTCAAGCCTGATCTGATCCTGAGTTCCCCTTTCTATACCCGGCATGAAGAGGCGATGAAATCGATGGCGCCGATCATGACGTTGCCGTTTTACGTGCGCGGCGAGGGGCCCTATGAGAAGTCGCTGCAAGCTGTAACGGCGCTAGGCGATAAGCTTGAACTCAGCGCCAAAGCTTCAAGTGTTATTGAGGCTCAGGCGAAGTTTATTGCCGAGACCAAAGAGACGTTAAAGCCTTTTGCATCGCGCCCGACCTACCTGATCAATATTGGCGATGCGCGCCATTTCCGCGCTTTCGGCAATGACAGTATGTTTGGTGATGTGCTGGAACGGCTTGGTCTGCCAAACGCCTGGACGGATCGCTCGCGCTTTACATTTGCGGCCCCCGTTCCGCTGGAAAATCTGGCAGCAAACCCTGATGCTCGCATCGTCATTATCTCGGATATTCCAGTTGAATCGCGCAACAGCCTGCGCAACAGCGTGATATGGCAGTCGCTTAAGCCGGTCCGAGAAGGCCGGGTTTATATGCTTGATAATATCAATCCCTATGGCGGCATAACTGCGGGGTTGCGGTTTGCCCGGCTTCTGAAAGAAGCCTTGCAGGCAAGTGGGGAGACATCCCTGTGACCATTGGCAAACTCACTTCGAGCGCCGTAATCGGCGTTGCTATTGCTCTTGGATTGTTTCTCTGGAACGCCAACGCCTTTCTTCCATTTGGCGAGTGGCCTGCGCTTCCATTTGATCCGCAAAGTATGAGCACCGAGCAGGTCATTCTGGCCTATGCATTGTTGCCACGCGCATCGGTGGCGATTTTTGCTGGTGCAGCTCTGGGGTTGGCTGGTGCCTTGTTACAGCGGCTTTTGAACAATCCGATTGCGGACCCCTCGACCCTGGGTGTGTCATCGGGTGCGCAGCTGGCGATCGTAACTGCAACGCTTTTCTTCCCAACCGTACTTGATCAGTTTCGGTGGATAGTGGCGCTTTCCGGTGCAGGCGTGGCCACTGCAATCGTGTTTCTGCTAGGCTGGCGCAATCGGCTTGAGCCGGTCACGATGGTCGTTTCCGGTCTTCTGATTGGCGTCACGTGCAGCGCAATCTCCGCAGCAATGACGCTATCGCAGGGCCAGTATCTCATGTCGCTGGTGACATGGAATGGTGGTTCGCTGAGCCAACAGGATTGGTCATCGACCATTGCGCTTGCGCTGCAATTCTTTGTCTGCCTCATTGCTGCAATCATGCTGAGCCGCCCGCTGACACTCGCAGGCCTTGGCGATAGCAGCGCTCGCTCGCTGGGCGTTCCGTTGGCATGGCTTCGCGTGACGGTCGTTGCGGTTGCCGTGATTCTTAGCGCGAGTGTTGCTGCCAATGTCGGTCTTGTCAGTTTCATCGGTCTTGCGGCGCCAGCAATCGTGCGTGGCTTCGGTGTCAGAAAGCCGAGTTCCATTCTGCTGGCCTCGCCCTTTGCAGGCGCGTGTCTCCTCTGGATTTGCGACGGTGCGGTGCAGCTTTTCGGCGCTAATCTTGGCGAAACTTTCCCGACAGGGGCAGTTACCGCGCTCATCGGCGGGCCTTTGCTATTGTGGCTTATTCCGCGTGTGCGGACGGCCTCGTCGCAACAGTCTTCGCCTGCGCAAATCGTCAAGCGTGCATCCAATGTGAAACTTGTTGTGCTACTCGCAGCACTGCTGGTTGCTGCCTTTCTTGCTCTCGCACTGGCGCGGACACCGCAGGGCTGGTTGCTTCTGACGGGCGAAGACTTCGGTGAGATTTTACCTTTACGCTGGCCCCGTCTTCTGGCCGCCGCTGCTGCCGGAAGCCTGCTCGCCATGGCAGGCGCAGTTCTGCAGCGCCTGACCGGTAATCCGCTTGCAAGCCCTGAAGTGATCGGCGTCAGTGGTGGTGCAGGCATTGGCTTTGCCATAGCACTCACAATTTTTGCGGCACCGAACAATGCGCAACTGCTGCTTTGCGCTGGTATCGGCGCATTGATTGCCATGCTTGTGGTCTTGAGCTTTGCGAGCCGCAGAAGGTTGTCATCCGCACGCTTGCTCCTCGCTGGTATTTCGGTTGGTTCGCTCGCTTCAGCCATTCTGAGCATCTTCCTTTCCATCGGCGATCAGCGCTCATGGCAAATCCTTTCATGGCTTAGCGGCTCATCGGCCACGGCAACGCCTGAAAGTGCGATCTTTCTTGTTGTGTTGACGTTTGGTGTGATTGGGCTGGCATTGCTTGCTTCCCGCTGGCTGACGATCCTGCCGTTGGGACAGACCATTCCGATCTCGCTCGGTTTACCCGTGCGTGGGGCGCGGATGCTCACAATTTTTCTGGCCTGTATTGCAAGTGCGGCTGCATCATTGCTGGTCGGGCCTTTGAGCTTTGTGGGTCTGATGGCGCCGCATATGACGCGTCGTATGGGCTTTGATCAGGCCCGTTCGCATGTGATCGCCTCGGCGGTGCTTGGTGCGCTATTGATGGTGATTGCCGATCTTGGTTCGCGCAATGCGACCTTCCCCTATGAATTGCCTCTTGGCCTTTTCGCAGCTCTGGTCGGTGCACCCTACTTGGCCTGGGCATTAGGCCGAAAGGGATAGTCTGATGAGCACGAAAGCGCCGCTTTGGATCGATTCACCAGAGCGCTACGGACTTGTGAGCCGTGCTCTGCATTGGGCCATGGCCTATATTCTGCTCTGGCAGTTCGTGATGATCCTGTCGTGGAAACTGGTTGGCCCATCGCCTGTGCTTGATGTGATCAGTGGTTTCGGTCCGGGGCATGGGACTGTCGGGCTTCTGACGATTGTGTTGGTTGTTGTGCGGGCCGTCTGGACTTTTATCAATCGCAACCAACGTCCTCCGCATGCAGCAGGACCCATGGGTAAATTGGCGCGTGTCGCACACAATGCATTCTATGTACTGTTGTTTGCCATTCCAGCACTCGCGCTGTTTCGCGCTTATGGCAGCGGCAAGGGACGCGAGCAGTGGGGCATCAATATCGTGCCTGCGACTGGAGAGAAAGTGGAATGGATGATGGCACCTGCAAACGCGCTGCACAGCCTGCTTTCATGGGGTCTGTGCATTTTGATTGTCGCGCATATATCGGCCGCGTTGTTTCACCGCTTGGTGCTTAAAGACGGTATTCTTTCGCGAATGGCTGGCCCGATGCGATCCAAAATCAAAGTTTTGCCGCTAGGAAATCGATAAAGGCGCGGATGCGCGCGGCAAGGTGAGGGTGGCCGGGAAAAACCGCATGGATTTTCTCAGGCTCGGCAGGCGACCATGCCGCAAGCACCTCCACCAGCTGCCCCGATGCAAGATCATCCGAGACGGTATGTTCACCCGTTTTCATCAGTCCGCCGTCTTCGATGCAGATACGTCTCAGGATCGTGCCGTCGCTGCCGAGAAAGTTTCCAGAAACCACCTGTCGAACGATCTGGCCGGTTTGCGGGTCCGCGAACTCCCACTCGCTTGGCTGAAAATTATAGCGTAGGCAATTATGCGCTTTGAGGTCTTCTGGCCTTTGAGGCGTGCTGTGTTTTTCCAGATAGCCCGGGGAGGCCACCACGAGCCGTCGCATCAGTGTGATGGGACGGGCTTTCAAAGCCGAATCCTTCAACGCACCTGAGCGGATTGCCAGATCGGTGCGTTCCTGCCAGAGATCGATAATGCTGTCGTTGAGCGTTATGTCGAGTTCGACCTCTGGATAAAGCTTCAGAAACTCCGGTACCAGTGGCATAATCACGGTAGCACCGAAGCCGACCGTCGAACTGACCCGTAATGGGCCACGCACTGCCGCTTGTGCACCATCGGTAATCCGAGCTTCCATCTCCGTGAGTTTGTCCAGCAGGCCGCGCGCTTCCGCCAGATAGACCTCGCCTTCCGGTGTGGGTGTCAGGCTTCTTGTGGACCGCACCAGCAATCGCACCTGCAAGCGATCTTCCAGCCGTGAGACGAGACGGCTTACTGCGGACGGCGTCATGTTGAGCTGGCGGGCGGCAGCAGAAAAACTACCCGTCGCTACAGCACGCGCGAAGACTTCCATTTCACCGAAGCGATTATCCAAACGATCACCTGTGAATCTAATGAACAGCTGTATTTGATATTATCAGTCTTATCATTTGGTATCCAGAGAGCGATATCAGGGCAACAACAATTTCAGGAACCCCTCCCATGCCTGTTGCTCTTATCGCGCTTACGATCGCGGCCTATGCGATCGGGACAACCGAATTTGTGATTGTCGGTCTTCTGCCGACGGTCGCTTCGGATTTGCATATCACTCTTCCACTCGCCGGATTGATCGTCAGCGTTTATGCGCTTGGCGTTACCTTCGGCGCTCCGATCTTGACCGCTCTGACTGGTCGTCTTGAACGCAAGCCACTGTTGCTTGGCCTCATGGCACTGTTCATTGCAGGCAACATGGTTGCAGCCTCGGCACCAAGCTATGAAATCCTCATGATTGGACGCGTGCTTTCGGCGTTTGCCCATGGTGTCTTCTTCTCAGTCGGTGCAACCATTGCCGCCGATCTCGTGCCTGAAAACAAACGCGGTTCTGCCATCGCCATGATGTTCATGGGTCTGACGGTTGCAATCGTAACCGGCGTGCCGCTTGGCACCTGGATCGGCCAGAATTTCGGCTGGCGCGCAACCTTCTGGGCTGTTTCGGCAATTGGTATCGTCGCACTTGTCGGTATTGCGGCACTTCTGCCGCGCACTCTTCAAAAGGCTGAACCTGCATCGCTCATGGATCAGCTGCGTGTGCTTGGCTCAGGACGCCTGCTGATCGTCTACGGCATGACCGCGCTCGGTTATGGCGGCACATTTGTGGCATTCACCTACCTGACGCCGATCCTGCAAGATATTACCGGCTTCTCGGAAGGTTCCGTCAGTTACATTCTGATGTTCTATGGCATTGCAATTGCTATCGGCAACATCGTCGGTGGCCGCATTTCAAATGACAATCCGGTTCGTGCACTGACCGTACTGTTTGTGTTGCAGGCGATTGTGCTGGTGCTGTTCAGTTTCAGCGCGGTTTCGCCGCTCTTCACGCTGATTACACTTGCCGCTCTCGGCTTCTTGCAATTCGCGAATGTTCCCGGCCTGCAGCTCTATGTCGTGCAGCTCGCCAAGGAACACCGTCCCGGTGCTGTCGACGTCGCTTCTGCACTCAATATTGCTGCCTTCAATCTGGGCATCGCGCTTGGCGCTTGGCTGGGAGGTCTGGTGGTGGAAAGCCAGCTTGGCCTTATAGCCACCCCATGGGTTGGTGCAATTCTGGTTGGCGGTGCTTTGGTTCTTACAGTTCTAAGCGGCGCGCTTGATCGCCGTTCCGAAACCCGCATCGCTACCGCATAAAAATCAAGGGAAAAACAAACAAATGCATAACGTAACAACAAATGGTGCCACCATTCCCGCCCTCGGCCTAGGCACTTTCCGTATGCCCGGCGAGGATGTGCTTCGCATCGTCCCATACGCGCTCAAGGCTGGCTTCCGGCATGTCGATACCGCGCAGATTTATGGCAATGAAGCCGAAGTTGGTGAGGCAATTGCGACGTCCGGCATCCAGCGCGGTGACATCTTCCTGACCACAAAAGTCTGGGTTGATAATTACAAGCACGATGCTTTCATCGCGTCTGTTGATGAAAGCCTTGCCAAGCTCAAGACCGATTATGTTGATCTGCTGCTTCTGCATTGGCCTAATGCGGCTGTGTCGCTTGCCGAGCAGATCGGTGCGCTCAACGAAGTGGCAAAGGCTGGCAAGGTTCGTCACATTGGGGTATCGAACTTCAACACTGCACTGATGGCAGAAGCGAAGGCGCTTTCCGATCTGCCGCTGGTGACGAACCAGATCGAATATCACCCGTATTTGAGCCAGCGTGCCGTGATTGAAGCGGCTCACGCTGCAGGCATGTCGATCACCGGCTATTATGCGATGGCTGACGGCAAGGTGTTTAGCGATTCAGTCCTCAAGGACATAGCTGCAGCGCACGGCAAGTCGGTCGCGCAGGTGGTTCTTCGCTGGCTGGTCCAGCAGGATAATGTGATAGCGCTGTCCAAGACGGTTAGCGAAGCCCGCATTCGGGAAAATCTTGCCATTTTCGACTTTGCATTAACTGAGCCGGAAATGCAGGCGATCCACGCGCTTGCCAAGCCCGAGGGACGCATTGTCAGCCCGGATGGGCTCGCCCCTCAGTGGGACTAAAAACAGCAAGGACGGCGAAAGCCGTCCTTTTTTCTTGTTCGTGTTTAGCGTTGCACTTTCATGCCGACATAAATGCTGTTGGCATGATATTCACGATCCGAGATTTGACTGGTCTGAAACTCGTGACGCAGTCGCGCATCGATGCCGACAAAACGATTGATCCAGTAAGTCGCGCCGACCTGAGCGCCGATTGTATAGTCGGTACCTGTGCCATCCTTGTTGTCGCGGACATTAAGATCAAGCTTACCGTTGAAGCTCAGGTCTGAACGCACCTTCCGCGTGACTTCGAGGCTCGCAAAATGCAGAAGCGCACCAGAAACGCCCGGTGTCGTAGAGGTATCGACCATGGTTTGCGCATAAAGTTGCACATCAGTTCCGCGTAAAGGCGACCAGTTGATGGAAGCTGCAAGCGATGGCCCACTGACATCGCTCAGTCGGGAATCATCGCTATTGGCGCGCATGAAACCCGCAGAGAATTCACCGTTGAACTTTTCACCCCGGTCGAACATCAATCCGCCGCGCACCGCATATTGTGAGCCACTGCGTTCATAGCCGTTGCTGTCCTGGCGTTCATCGAACATGCGCTTGCCCAGCTCAACTTCGGCAAAGGGCTTGAGTGCGGGTGAAATGGCAAAGCCACCGCGCAGCGTTATGCTGGCATAGGTGTTGTCGCGATCTTTCTGACTGACGGTGCCACCCGAAGATAGTTCTGCATCGCCATACATTTCATGTTCGACACGACCCGTTGCGCGACCAAAAAGCAAACCGGTGTCGCGTTCAATACCAAGGCTACCATTGATGGTGTGAACAAGCGGGCGTTTGAGAGCATCGGTTACACCGTTAGGGCTTGATGCACTTTCGCGGCGCAGTTTGTAGCCCGCACCCGCATTGACTGTTGTCTGGTCACTGAGATCAAAGCGAAGATTGCCCTGAACATCGACGCGTGGCTCCGACACGTCCTGACCGGAGATCGACTTGCTCAAAGTGCCTGAAGCGTCCAGCGCTGCCTGATGACGCCCCCAATCGGATTCTGCATTGAGGCGCAGCGTTGTTTCCGAGAGGATGGCGCTCGAACCGGTTGAGCTGTTATCGCCATTTGTTGTCGCGCGAATGCCCTGTTCAAGTGTCGGGCGCAGCACGAATGTGCCTACTCGAACACCTAAGGGTGCAAAGGGATCAGCTTCAGGCGTTGCACGGCGACCTTGCTCTGGAATGGCGGGCAGGTTTTCGCGACGTGCGCGACCGGTGTCATTCTGTTCTTCCGTTGTAACCGCACCGACGCGCATATTGTCCGTCGAAAGGAAGGGCTGAACTTCCCCGTCCGCAACTGGTGCTGCCTGTGCTGGTTCGGTGGACTGTGGCTGGGCAGTGCTGTCGGCAGGTGGCGTGTAGGAACTATCCGCGAAATCAGCTGATGCGGGCGCGTTCGGGTCGACTGGGTCAATATCGCGATTTGCGGTCTGGTCGGGTGAAGAAACGGAGAGGTTATCTTCATCTGTGCTGCCGCGCAGCTGGGTATCCTGAGAAAAGGCCGTCGAATTGCTGATTACCAAAGCACACCCAGCCAGCAGCAGGCATCGCAACCTGCGGGCAAAAGGCGATGATCCGCCGGATGGGGAATTGGCAAAAAGCATATTGTCTTCAAACCGTTGCAACGTGGTAAGTGAACGGTAAACGGACATGGTTAATTCTTTATTGATAATTGCCTTTTGAGTGTTGGTAATGTGCGGCAACAAATGCTTGGACAAGCAGCAATGAAGGCGCTAACCGTTTGCGTCATGACAAAGCTCGATACGACACAAGAAGCCGCGCCTGCGGAGGATTTGATTGCCTCGGCTCTGCGCACGATCCGGACCGAAAATGCGGGCCTTGTGGCGCTCGAAGAAGCGCTGAACAATGGCCTCTCTGCCCCGTTCGCGGAAGCAGTCAGGACGATTGTTGCCTCAAAGGGCCGTCTGGTTGTGACTGGTGTTGGCAAAAGCGGCCATATCGGCACCAAGCTTGCTGCCACGTTTGCCTCCACCGGGACATCGGCCTTCTTTGTGCATTCGGCAGAAGCCAATCACGGTGATCTTGGGATGGTTGGCCGTGATGATGTGATCCTCGCCCTTTCATGGTCGGGCGAAACGGCTGAACTCAAAGGTATCGTCAATTATTCGCAACGCTTCCGCATTCCGCTGATTGCCATTACGGCGGGCGAAGAATCCGCGCTTGGAAGGGCTGCAAATGTCGCTTTGATTTTGCCAAAGGCACAGGAAGCCTGCCCGCATGGTCTGGCGCCGACGACATCGACAATGATGCAGCTTGCCATTGGTGATGCACTGGCCATAGCACTTCTTGAAGCACGCGGTTTCAGCCCGACAGATTTCAAGACTTTCCATCCGGGCGGTTCGCTTGGCGCGAGCCTTACCCATGTTCGCGAGATCATGCATAAGGGCGAACGTCTGCCGCTGGTCACAGTAGGCACATTGATGCCAGATGCCATGAAAGTTCAGGCTCAAAAGAGCTTTGGCTGCGTGATCGTCGTCAACGACGACGGTACGTTGGCTGGAATTGTCACCGATGGTGATATTTCGCGCAATCTGAGCCGCAATCTTTCGGAACTTTCTGTCGATGATATCATGACACGCAAGCCCCGGACGGTAGATCAGAATCTGCTTGCCAGCGCTGCCTTAAGCATACTCAACGAGCACCATATTGGTGCACTGATTGTGGTTGAAGACAATCGACCGATTGGCCTCGTGCACTTCCATGATCTGCTGCGCATTGGGGTGGCTTAAAGCATTTCCGGCAAAAGTGGGAACCGGTTTTGCGTTCGGAAATGCGTAAAAACAAATAGTTATAGCGGTTCGAACGATTCAATATTAGAGCGCACCCCAAAAAGTGTGAAACGGTTTTCGGACAAAGATGCGCGTTAAAACAGATAATTAGAGCGCCGATCTGATCCAATCAGATCGGCGCTCTAACTGGAACCGCTTAAAGGTTAGGGGAATAGGGCAGTTTGTTTTGCTGTGGATGCGATCACATCCCGTAGCATTTAAACAACAGGCTGGATTCTTAGCCTTACTGCCTTAAATTGTCACTTCAACTTCCAGAGTAATCGGATCAAAGGACACGACGCGCACTTCTGTGCCTGCGGGGAGGTCAGGGCCTCTGACGCGCCATGTCGTGTCGTTGATATGGATACGCCCGCGTCCATTGACGATAGGCTCATTCAAAGTCGCACGCTGACCGACAAGCTGGTCGCCACGACGGTTGAGCAGCGGCTCTTCCTGCTGATCATTGAAGCCGAAAAAGCGTCGGCCTGCCAGCACGAACGCAATGGCCAGAATGAGAAACAGCACAGTCTGCACTTGCCAGCCAAAGCCGATAATTGAGCCGAGCAGGAAGGCGAGCCCACCTGTGACAAGTGCGGCAAGGCCGAACCAGATGAAGAAAAAGCCTGGCGCCATAATTTCCAGAATGAGCAGGACAAGTCCTAAAACGAACCAGCCCCAAAGCCCAAGCTGTGACAGGAAATGAATAATCATGACGCCCTGCCTGACTAACTGCGATTGGTGGTTGGTACGCTGCGCGAGCGCGGAGCAGATGCAGCAGGCGTTGGATCAACCGGATTGTTGCTGGGGCCAAAGACCTCCTTGGCGATTGCTCCGATACCGCCCAGAGAGCCAATAAGTGCACTCGCCTCAAGCGGCATCAGAATGACTTTCTGGTTCTTGGCGCTCGCGATATTGCTAAGTGCCTCTGTGTATTTCTGTGCCACAAAGTAATTGAGCGCCTGAACATTGCCATTTGCAACCGCTTCGGAAACCATTGTGGTCGCCTTGGCTTCAGCTTCAGCCAGACGTTCACGAGCTTCAGCTTCGCGCTTTGCTGCCTCAAGCTTGCCTTCTGCTTCCAAAATCTGCGACTGCTTCTGACCTTCAGCGCGCAAAATCTGCGCATTGCGGTCACCTTCTGCTTCAAGAACCTGTGCACGCTTGTCACGTTCGGCCTTCATCTGGCGGCCCATCGAACTGATAATATCGGCAGGTGGATTGATGTCTTTGATTTCGACGCGGGTCATTTTCAGACCCCAAGGGTGTGCGGCTTCATCGACAACACGCAGCAGGCGATCATTGATTGCATCACGGTTAGAAAGCAGTTCGTCCAAATCCATCGAACCCATAACACTACGAATATTGGTCATGGTGAGGTTGAGAATTGCATATTGCAGATCCGATACCTGATAGGCGGCCTGAGCCGCGTTCAGCACCTGATAAAAGGCCACGCCATCAACACCGACAATGGCATTGTCGCGTGTGATGACTTCCTGTGTCTGCACATCAAGCACCTGCTCCATCATATTGAGCCTTGCGCCGATCCGGTCGAAAAACGGAACGATCAGGTTAAGGCCCGGCATAAGCGTGCGCGTGTAGCGGCCAAAGCGTTCCACCGTGTAGTTGTAACCCTGCGGCACCGTCTTGATCCCTGCAAACAGCGTTGCCAGTACAAGTGCGGCCAAAATCAATAGCGTGATATCAAAACCAGTCATTATGTAGTCCCCTTAGTAAAGGCATAAGTAAACATACTGACTTATTCACCTATTGCCCTATTGCCTTGCAGCGGTTCCAGTTAATATTGAATGGTTGGAACCGCTGTAACTATTTGTTTTTACGCATTCCCGAACGCAAAACCGGTTCCCACTTCTGCTGGAAATGCTTTAAATCAAACCCAGCCCTGCAATTCGCGTCGTACGAGCGTTTCGATAACTTTCATGCCCTCAACGCTGTCGTTGAGGCATGGAATGTGGCTGAAATTTTCGCCGCCTGCCTCATGGAACGCTTCGGCAGCTTCGTGGCCGATTTCATCGACGGTTTCCAGACAGTCTACCACAAAGCCAGGATTGAGAACGGCAACTGATTTGACGCCTTGCTTGGCCAATTCTTCCAGCGTCTCATCGGTATAGGGCTGGAGCCATTCTTCCGGCCCGAAACGGGACTGGAAGGTCGAGCGGAACTGCTTGTCATCCATACCGAGGCGTGCGCGCAAAAGCCGTGATGTTTCAAGGCATTGTGCGCGGTATGGATCGCCCTTGTCAGAATAGCTTTTCGGAATGCCGTGATAAGATGCGAGGATCACTTCCGGTTTGAAATCGAGCGTTGCCAGATGCTTCTCAATCGACTGTGCGAGCGCCTCGATATAGACGGGCTCCACTTCATAGGAAGGGATGGTGCGCACGGCTGGCATGAAACGCTTTTTCATCAGCACTTCAAAGAATTTGTCATTCACAGTGGCGGTTGTTGTCGCCGAATATTGCGGATAGAGCGGGAACATCACGATGCGTTCGCAGCCCTGCTTCAACAGACGATCGGTTACTTCTTCAATCGAAGGTTGGCCGTAGCGCATGGCCCATTCAACAATGACATTTGGATGGTCTTTGAGTGCAACAGCGAGTTTTTCGCCTTGCGCACGCGTATAGGTACGCAAAGGCGATTCATTCTTCTCGCGGTTCCATATACGATCATAGAGCGCGCCGGAGCGCTTCGGGCGAGTATTGAGAACGATGCCATATAGAATCGGATACCAGAAAAGGCGCGGCCATTCGATGACGCGACGGTCGGAAAGGAACTCGGCCAAATAACGCCGCATCGGGACGTAGCTTGTGCCATCGGGCGTGCCAAGATTGACAAGCAGAACACCCACTTTAGGTTGCTTCGTACCGCTGGTGCTCAGATTGGCGGTCACTTTATCCGTCTCACTCATATTCCGACTCCTGCTTTGCCGGAAAACTAGACAAAAATAGGCAAATTACAATCCTAACAATAGGCACGGCAGTCGAATTGTCGGGTAATCGATAAAACAACCCATAAAAAAAACGACACACGCTAAAAGCGCATGCCGTTATTGTTGTCACTCCGGTGCGTCTTACAGCGGTTCCAGTTAATACTGAATCGTTGGAACCGCTGTAACGATTTGTTTTTACGCATTTCCGAACGCAAAACCGGTTCCCACTTTTGCTGGAAATGCTTTAAGCGCGACGGCTCAGCGAGAAACGCGAGCCCGCCGACGAAGTGCAGTTGAGCTGGTTTTGTGAAACGAGCGCACAATTCACCCGCGAAGAGGTGCCGCGCACGATCGAACGCATATCGATCTCAACCAGCTGAGGCGACTGATAGCGATAGTTACCCTCTGCCAGCTTTTCGTTGGTGTCGGTTGAGCGGGTTTCGAAAATGCCGCCGTTGAAAGAGGAAACGATACCGTTTGGATCAGCCCATTTGCCATCGATACCGGCCGGTGCACGATCAACGACAGGGACATTACCACCACCGCCAGGGCCGGTCGCAACACATCCTGCAAGCGCGAGCGATACGATTGCCGTAGAGCCAATGATGCGGAAGCGTTTCATGTCCATCTTCTCCGTTAGAATGTTTACCGTGTGATGTATGGAAATTTACACGAATACAAGCCCCTTTGCAGAGGATAGCAGGAATGTTGCGAAACTGCCGCATTCGAGATTGCCCGACATAGAGGGTGTCGTTTTTACCTGACACGCTTTATTCTTGGTTTTTCAACATGTCTCCCAAAACCGATCTCCAGTTTTGAGAGATATGTTTTACGCCGGGCAATCCAATTTACAGCGGCTCCAGTTAAGACTGAATCGTTGGGACCGCTGTAACTATTTTTTGCGCATTATCCAACGCAAAACCGCTTCGCACTTTTTACTGGAAATGCTTTAATCAGCGTACCAGAATGTTTCGGAACTGCCAGGGGTCCTTGGTGTCGATATCTTCTTCAAATAGTTTGCCCCGGCCTTCAAGCGGCGTCCAGTCGGTATAGTAGCCCTTGACAGGACCAAGATACGGCAGCTGGACTTCGAGGCAGCGACGGTAATCGATTTCGTCGGTTTCAACGATACCACTCTCAGGATTTTCCAGTGCCCAGACCATGCCGGCTAGAACCGAGGATGATACCTGCAGCCCTGTTGCATTCTGGTAGGGGGCAAGTTTGCGCGCTTCTTCGACGCTCAGCTGCGAGCCAAACCAATAGGCGTTCTTGTCGTGACCATAGAGCAGCACACCAAGCTCATCCGAGCCGTCGAGAATTTCGGATTCATCCAACACATGCTGTGCTGGTTGTGCTTTGCCGTTAGCGCCGAACATTTCATCCAGCGACAGGATAGCGTCGTTGCAGGGATGATAAGCATAGTTACAGGTTGGGCGGTATTCGAGCTTGCCCTTCTTGTTGCGAACAGTGAAAAAATCCGCAATTGAAATTGCTTCATTGTGCGTAACGAGCAAACCAAATTGCGCACCATGGGTTGGGCACCATGTGCGAATGCGAGTGCTGCCGCCCGGTTGCTCAAGGAAGATAGCTGCCTTGTTGCCCTTCTTCTGCTTGCGGGCATTCTTCGGCTTCCAGTTTTCATGGCTGCCCCAGCCAAGTTCGGCAGGCTGCAAACCTTCCGCTATGAAGCCTTCGACGGACCAGGTGTTCCAAAATGTATCGAACGGCTTTGGTTCTTTGGCGCGCTGAGTATCGCGTTCGGCAATGTGAATGCCCTTCACACCGGCCTTTTTCATTAGCTTCGCCCAGCCCTGACGATCATCAGTCGCCGGTTCTTCAAAGTCGAGCTTGAGTTCGGTTGCGAGATCGATCAGCGCTTTCTTCACAAACCAGGACACCATGCCGGGATTTGCGCCACAGCAGGAAACGGCTGTCGGACCGCCCGGATGTTTACGCTTTTCGGCGCGGACGGTTTCGCGCAATGCATAGTTCGTGCGCGAGGCATTGTCGGCCTCTGCGTCGAAATAAAAGCCCAGCCAAGGTTCGACGACCGTATCAATGTAAAGCGCACCCTGTTCGCGGCTAAAGCGCAGCAAATCAAGCGAGCCGGTATCAATCGACAGATTGACGATGAATGGCTGACCACCTCCGTCCTTCAAAAGCGGGCCGAGGACGTCCTTGTAATTTTCAGGTGTGATCGCTTCGTTGATGAAGCGGATCTTCTTTTCGTCGAGAATTTTACGGTTTTTCTCGGATGGGTCGATAACGACCATACGGGATTTGTCGAATTTGAAGTGGCGTTCAATCAGCGGCAGGGTACCGCGCCCGATCGAGCCAAAGCCGATCATGATAA
Organism: Ochrobactrum sp. AN78; assembly: GCF_029909885.1. Classification (NCBI taxonomy): domain Bacteria; kingdom Pseudomonadati; phylum Pseudomonadota; class Alphaproteobacteria; order Hyphomicrobiales; family Brucellaceae; genus Ochrobactrum; species Ochrobactrum sp. AN78. Next base: position 86,820 of record NZ_JASAMU010000004.1, on the reverse strand, counting down.
GAGGGCCGGTAATTTCGCCATAGACTGGCCATTTCGCTTTCGCCATTTTCTTTCTCTCTCCTGCTGCAAGGGTGCAGCGCTTGGCATTGTCACGAGTTGGACAATGCTAATTTGCCACGATAGCACAGGTTCATAGAAAGAAAGAAACGTCACAAGCCTATGACATGAATACGTGTTTAACGAATTTACATCGTGACCAGTTGCGCGCGGATCATTCCTCGCAAGGAGTTGCCAATAAGAATGTTGCGGGCATTGGCAAGTTGACCGACCTTGATTGTACCTTCCTGAACAACTCCATTGTTCAGAAGTTCGCGTCGCAGGACACCATCAAGAAGTCCGCAGGAAAGTGCAGGGGTGACGCATGTGGTGCCCCCGATATCGAGAAAAATGGAGGTGATTGTGCCTTCGCAAACTTCATCACGATCATTGAGGAGGATCACTTCATCGACTTCCGCTGTCGAATATTCTTCCCGGGCCGCGATATAGGCCTGACGTCGTGTCGTCTTGTGGCGAAGTAACGGATCATCATGGTTGAGACGTGTGCGTGCAACCGCAATGCGCCAGACACTCTGAGGCTGCAGCGGCACGTAAGGGAGAGATGCAATCGTAACCATCCCATCAGGCGCCAGTGTAAGCCGCAGTTTGAGTGGGTTTTCACCTGCACCGATTTCTGCGATTTTTTGATGCACGGTCTCCATTTTGTAATGGAAACCGAGCTCACGCGCTGAGTTCTCAAGTCGCGCCATATGCAGATCGCAACGCAGGATGCCGGATAACGGCTCCCAGCGCATTGTTTCGATCAGTTGATAATCGGGTTGCGCTTTGCTGGCACTTGCCCCGTCGCGAACCGCGCTTTCAGAAGACATTCCTCATACTCCGCTTGCGCTGTGGAATCGAAGACCACGCCGCCCCCGACATTGAAAATTGCATGATTTTGGCTGTGAAGCGAGAGCGTTCGGATGGCGACATTGAATCGCATCCGTCCGCTCGGTTCAATCCAGCCCAGTGAACCGCAGTAAATATCGCGCGGACTGGTTTCCAGTTTACGCAGAATTTCCATGGCGCTGATTTTGGGCGCGCCAGTGATGGAACCGCATGGAAAAAGCGCTTTAAAGAGCGAGCGTAGTGAAACATTGGACTTCAACTTTGCCCGCACACGGCTGATCATCTGATGAACGGTTGGATAGGTTTCCACCCTGAACAGTTCCGGCACATCAAGCGATCCTACTTCGCTCACCAGTGAAATGTCATTGCGCAAGAGATCGACAATCATGCGGTTTTCCGCCTGATTTTTTGGATCATGCATCAGAAACTGGCGGTTGGCCTCATCTTGTTCAGAGGTTGCACCGCGTGGCATGGTGCCCTTCATGGGGTGGGTTTCTATCCAACCGTCATCATCGATTTCAAAGAACAGTTCCGGCGAGCGCGATAAAACAATCGGACCGCCCAGATCGCAATAGGTCGCATAACGGACAGGCTGCCGCTTTGCGAGCGCGTTGAACAGCACGAGCGGGTCGCCATCCCATTCAGCATAAACGGGGAAAGTCAGATTGCCCTGATAGCAATCGCCTTCTCGTAAATGCTGGTGGAGCCGATCAAACTTTGGCGCATAGTCTTCAAATGACCATTGGGCGACCGGCTCGCGGAGATAAGTGATGTTGTCGCCTCCGCGATGATGCAAGCCTGTATCTGCCGGACCATCAAAGACACCAAAGCACAGGAGTGGCGCTTTCCGGCCATCGGGCAGCAGCGGCTTTAGTTTTGGTTCAAGCAGATATCCGGCCTCATAGGAGAGATAGCCTGCAAGCCATTTTCCGTCTTCATGGGCGTGTTGCATGGCTTCCCATGCTGCGTCGAACTCTTCGGGTTCATCGGCGCGGATGATTGCAGAAGGGGTCGTGAAGAAAACTTCACGACCCGCTTTGTCATCTCGAAAGAGAATAAACGGCTTGTCTGAAACCGACAGTGTCACGTCAGTGCTCAGTCTTCCATGGCTTCGAGTTCATCGATGATGCCTTCGATCACCGAGAGGCCCTTACTCCAGAAATCCGGATCGGTTGCATCCAGACCGAATGGTGCCAGCAGTTCCTTGTGATGCTTGGTGCCACCGGCTTTGAGCAGATCGAAATATTTCTGCTGGAAGCCCTTTTCCGAATTCTGATAGACGGCATAGAGCGAGTTTACCAGACAATCGCCGAATGCATAAGCATAGACGTAGAACGGCGAATGGATGAAGTGCGGGATATAGGTCCAGAAGGTTTCATAGCCCGGATTGATGCGGACGGCATCGCCGAGACTTTCGCGCTGCACATCCATCCAGATTTCACCGATACGCTCTGACGTCAGTTCGCCTTCGCGACGCTCGGTGTGAACGCGGCGCTCGAACTGATAAAAGGCGATCTGGCGCACAACCGTATTGATCATGTCCTCGGCCTTTTGTGCCAGCATAGCCTTGCGCTCGCGCTTGTCCTTGGTGCGCTCAAGCAATGAGCGGAAGGTCAGCATTTCGCCGAACACCGATGCGGTTTCCGCGAGCGTCAGCGGCGTGGACGCCATAAGCGCGCCCTGTCCACCAGCCAGCACCTGATGCACGCCATGGCCAAGCTCATGAGCGAGCGTCATGACGTCACGCGGCTTGCCCATATAATTGAGAAGCACATATGGATGAGCAGAAGGGACAGTTGGATGTGCAAACGCACCTGGCGCTTTGCCGAGGCGAACCGGCGCATCGATCCAGTTTTTGTCGAAGAAATCTCGAGCAATATCGGCCATTTCAGGCGCAAAGTTGCCGTAGGCGGAAAGCACGGTTTCGCGTGCCTCGTCCCATGAGATTAACGCCTGCGGCGTTTCAGGCAGGGGCGCATTGCGATCCCAGTTTTCGAGCTTTTCAAGGCCGAGCCACTTGGCTTTCAAGGCATAATAGCGATGCGAAAGGCGCGGATAGGCGTCTTCGACCGCCTTGGCCAAGGCATCCACCACCTCGCGCTCAACGCGGTTGGCAAGATGGCGGCTGTCGGCAATATCTTCAAAACCACGCCAGCGGTCGGAAATTTCCTTGTCCTTGGCAAGTGTGTTGGTGATCAGCGTGAAGGTGCGCAGGTTTTCGCCAAAGGTCTTGGCCAGGGCCTCCGACGCCTTTTTTCGGACTGCACCATCCGCGTCCTGAAGCAGATTAAGCGTCTGCTCAATCGCCAGTTCTTCGCCATCAATATCAAAACGCAGGCTCGACATAGTTTCATCGAACAGACGGTTCCAGGCGCTGTAACCGGTGATCGACTTTTCATGGAACAGCTGCTCGAGCTTGTCTTCCAGCTCATACGGCTTATCAAGACGCAGATCTTCCAGCCATGGACGGTAATGACCGATCGCCGGATTGGCGGCTATAGCCTTTTCCAATACCGCATCGTCAATACGATTGATTTCGAGACTGAAGAAAATGAGCGGTGTGTTGGCGTCTGTCAGCTTCTGTTGCACATCGCCGAAAAGCTTCATGCGCTTTGGATCGGTCGTGTCGCCGTAATAATAAAGGCCCGCGAAGGATGCGATGCGGCCCATCAGTTCGCTTAGCGCTTCGTATCCCTTGATTGCATCGGCGAAGTCACCGCCATCGGATTTCGCAGCCTCAATTCCGAGTTTGCCTTTCCAGCGGGTTTCAAAGCTTGCAGCATCCTTGGCAGCTTTTTCGAGATCGGCTTTCAGCTCGGCGCTATCGGCAGAAGGATAAAGGTCGGCCAGATTCCATTCCGGCAATTTGCCGAGATCCGGCTTTTTGGCGGCACCGGTGTCACCGGCTGGCAGATGAAGAGCAGCGTCAAACATGGCTGGCTTTGAAAAACGGTTCATCGCATTGGTCATTGGCATTCTCCTGTTGCCCCCTTCTCGCATGTCTTTTTCGTGACGCCAAGAGGGCGCGCATGAGCTCAAAGGCCTGACTATTCTGAGGATGATGCGTGAATGTCTGGGCAACGGGCTTGCTTTCATGAGGAACGATGCCCCAAATGACGCGCCTGAAATATGACACATACTAGGCTCAGGACCTGATAATTTGATGGAAATGGCACCAGAAATGACAAAAGCTGCAAGGAGAAACGCGAAGAACGGGGTGGTTGCCTCGGCTGAGCGGTTCGACACAGCAGATAGCCAGTCATCTCGGTGTCCGGACGATGTTGTCCATCCGTCCGGCTACTTCGTCGAAAAGGCTAGAAAATGAACCACATTTCCGTCGCCTTTTCTCCTTGTATGCAAACGGATGGCCTCACACCATTTTCGTCAAATTAACAGGTCCTGAGCCTCAATATTGGGATGTTCCGGCACATACACCACTGGTAGTGAAGCACCCATGAGTACGCGTATTCTTATAGCGGATGATGATCCGATCCAGCGCCGGAGCCTCGAAGCGGCAGTCTTACGTATGGGGCATCGAACCATCCTTGCAGATGGTGGCATAAGTGCGCTCAACTTTATCGGCAATCGCAAGGATATAGCTCTCGTTCTTCTCGATCTGACAATGCCGGATATGGATGGCTGTGCTGTGCTCGCGAAAATGCGGGAAGCAGGTATCAATATTCCTGTTATTGCTCTTGTGCAGAACGATGACATGGAAAAGGCCATGCAGGCGATCAGGCTCGGCGCGGTTGATTTCATGACCAAGCCTGTCGTCTTGGAACGTATGCAGGTTTCCGTCGCCAATGCTTTCAAGCTTGATTCGCTGACGCAGGAACTCAAGCGGACCCGCTCTTCCCAAAAATCCCATATCCTGCTTTCGGAGATGGTGACAAAGAGCCCGGAAATGGAAAAGGTGGCAGCCCTTGCACGCCGCGTGACGCCACTCGATACGCCATTACTTATCGAAGGAGAGGTCGGAACGGGCAAGGAAACGCTGGCTCGTGCCATCAGCAGCGGCGGTACACGCTGGCAGGGCCAGTTTGTGGCTATCGATTGCCGCTCTCTTGCGAAGGGCAATGCCGATCAAGTTTTGTTTGGACAGCTTGCCAGTCAAAGTTCTTTGAAATCAGACAACGCACCGATCCAGATCGCAGGAAAGGTTGTGGAAGCGCAGGGCGGAACATTGTTCTTTGATGAGGTGAGTGCTTTGCCTTATCGGACCCAGCTTCGCCTTTTTGAGCTTATGCAGGCATCGCAATATGCGATCGCTGCAGAGGGCGATGTACCGCTTTCCGATACCCGCATCGTTGCGTCGAATAGCCATACCTTGGCCGAGCTTGTGCATATGGGTCGGTTTCATCCCGGTCTGTATCATCTGATTTCGTCGTTTTCGATTGAAATGCCGCCGCTGAGAAATCGTCTCGAAGACATTCCAATTCTGGCGCACCAATTTCTGATGCATTTTGCGAGCGAAGAGCGGCTTGGACATATCACGGGCATTACGCCCTATGCCTTGGAGAGCCTCAAGAGCTACGATTGGCCTGGCAATGTGCGGGAGCTGAAGAACGCGATCTATCACGCAGTCCTTTTGTGCGATGAACATGCGCTGACGGTCCGCGACTTCCGTCATATGGGCGAAGGAAGAGCTGCCGCGTCTGGCAGGAGTACGGCATTAAATCCGATGTCCGGTGACAGCCTCCCGATTCAGATCAAAGAAAATTCTGGTGTTGGATCGATCAGCGGCATCACGCTTGAAGGGGAAGTTCGCACGCTTGCGGCTACCGAAGAGGAAATGATCCGCTTCGCAATCGCGCATTACGACGGCCAAATCAGCGAGGTCGCGCGCCGTTTGGGCATCGGAAGAACCACACTTTATCGAAAATTGAAGGAATATGGCATCGATGTGGCATCTATAGCCGGCAAGGGTCGCTTCGATGCAGATGACGATAATGATGCCGATCAGGACCGTGTTGTAAACGGGTAAAATACCCTTAACTTATTGAAATTTAGTAACTTATCAAACATTGCCTGTCGGTGTTGCCAGAATGTAAGCATCGACGAAGATTGTTAATAGTTTTTTTACCATGACGAAAATAGATGCGCCTGTGTGGCTTTTTTGCCATGGTGTTTCCTCATTTGTTGTTCACTAAGCGTCCATTAACCATTAAATCCGACAATCAGGGCTCACGCATATTCGTTTCTACGATCTCTGATACGGCCCTTAGGGCGGACAACACGGTAAGGCGATATAATTCAATGAGCAGGATATCGACCATTAAAGCGCGCTTGACGAAAGTCTGGACTGGACTGTCTGCTTCCGTATGTCGAGCTCGTTCTTCTGTTTCCGTATCTTTGGTTGCAGCCGCTGTCGTGACAGCACTCGCGCCGGCGCAAGCCTCGGCAGAAACGCGCACGCTCAAGCTTTATTATGTCCACACCGGCGAGAAGGCCGAAATCACCTTCAAGAAGAACGGCCGTTTCCTGCCTGATGGTCTGAAGAAGCTGAACGTGTTCCTGCGTGACTGGCGTCGTAATGAGCCGACCAAGATGGACCCGCGCCTGTTCGATTTGGTCTGGCAGGTTTATCGTTCTTCCGGTTCCAGCCAGTATATCACTGTCGTTTCCGCCTATCGTTCGCCTGCAACCAACAACATGTTGCGCTCGAAGACCAGTGGTGTTGCCAAGAAGAGCCAGCATACGCTGGGTCGCGCTATGGACTTCTTCATTCCGGGTGTTCCGCTTGCCAAACTGCGCGGCATTGGTATGCGCTACCAGATCGGTGGCGTCGGCTATTACCCGCGTTCCGGTTCGCCGTTCGTACACATGGACGTGGGCAATGTCCGTTCCTGGCCTCGCATGAGCCGCCGCGAATTGCTGGCGCTGTTCCCGGATGGCAAGACTGCTCACCTTCCAGCCGATGGCAAGCCATTGCCGGGCTATGAGCAGGCACTTGCGATGATTGAAAGACAAAAAGCCGGTGGCGGCAGCGTCATGATGGCCAGCAACTCGGCACCACGTAAGAGCAAGACGCTGTTTGGCGCGCTGTTCGGTGGTGGTGGTGCTGACGAAGAAGAAGATAACGGCAATGATTCCGCGCCAGCTCCGGCGACGGTTCGTCCTGCCCGCGCTGCTCCTGCTCGACAGGCTCCAGCGGTCGTGCCGCCTGCTGCTGTTCAGCAGCCTGAAGCCATGGTTGCGTCCTTGCCGACCCGTGAGGCGCCGGTGCCGATGCAGGCTCCGCGTCCTGAAGCCGTGGTCGAAGTGCCACAACAGGCTGAGGAGGTGCCCGTCGCTGCCCTCAATGTTCCGATTCCGGCTCGTAAACCGGCCAATGCTGCTCAGGACGCGATCGCACTTGCGGCCGCCCAGCCTGCTGACGCGACAATGCAAGAAGTCGCCGACGCTACTCCCAACCCACTCATGACCGGTTTTGTTCCAATTCCGTCCATGCGTCCACAGCAGGAAACAGCGACGCAAATTGCTGCCGCCGCAGTCCCTAGTGCCCGGCCTGAACGTGACCAGCTGAACCCGCAGGATGCAATTGCGCAGATTGTGAATAACGCTCCTGATAACGCAACAACTGTTGCCGATGCTGGAAATGCAATTCAGCAGGGTGCAGCCGCAGCTTATCCTGTGCCAAAGGAGGCCCCGCGCGCCAATACGCAACTGGCCATGGTCTCCAAAAAGGATGAAATCGGTGAGCTGATTGCGCCGCCGGATGACGATTTCGATACGCAGCCTCTCGCCTCTGCAAAACGTGAACCTGCAAAGATTGAGCCTGTTAAGACGGCTTCGGTTGCGAGAACTGTACCGGCTCCAGCGCGTCAGCGTGTTGCGGCCAGTGGTCATGGAACCAAAAACAGTGCTCGTTCTTCGGGTAAAGGTGATCGCCATGTAGCCAAGGCAAGTGCGCGTCCAAGCCCGGTCGTGCAGCCTGCAGCAATGCCAACTTCTGCTGTGGCTATGTCGACGGAATCTGTTTCGCAAACCGCACCAGCAACCAATCCGGTTCTGCGCAACGATGCAATGCGCTCGGCACCTGCAATGGTTTACACGACTGGCTTCCAGCGCGGCGACCTGCCAAGCGAACGCGCAAATAAGTTCACCGGCAATGCCGTTACATTCCTAACGGTAGCGAAGTTCACCGAAACGAACTGATCGTTCGAGAGACAAAGAAAAGGGGCCTTACAGCGGTTCCAGTTAATATTGAATCGTTGGAACCGCTGTAACTATTTGTTTTTACGCATTTCCGAACGCAAAACCGGTTCCCACTTTTTCTGGAAATGCTTTAAAGGCCCTTTTGTGTTTCTTCTATTTTTGACGATCAGCCTTTCAAGCCAGCGGCTTCGCTTGCAAGCTTCGTGATGCCGTCCCAATCGCCCGCTTCTACCAATTCCTTTGGTGCAACCCATGAACCGCCGACGCAGATCACATTTGGCAGCGAGAGATAGGTTTTGGCATTGGCAAGGCTGATGCCGCCTGTCGGGCAGAAGAAGGTGCCAGCCAATGGAGATGACATCGCTTTCAGGAAAGATGCGCCGCCTGCCTGTTCTGCCGGGAAGAATTTGAGATGCGTGTAACCTTCTTCGCGCAGCGCCAGCATTTCACTTGGTGTGATTGCCGCTGGCAACAGTGGCACGTCGCTGTCGTTGGCTGCAGCAAGAATATATTTCGTTGCGCCGGGGCTGACGATAAAGCGTGAACCTGCCTTGGCTGCATCTTCATAATGCTTTGCATTGAGAATGGTGCCAGCACCGACAATAGCCTCCGGCACTTCTGATGCAACGGCGCGGATGGCGTCGAGTGCTGCAGCCGTGCGCAGGGTGATCTCGATTGCAGGTAACCCACCTTTAGCAAGTGCGCGCGCCAGTGGAACGGCGTGCTCGACCTTATCGATCAGCAACACCGGAATAACTGGCTGGCCTTGCAATACGGGGACGAGAAGATCGGTTTTCTGCGGCATGGGCTTGCTCTTCTGCTTGGAGATTGAATGGCTAAAATCGATTTAAAGTGCATGGCCTTGTTTGTCTACCGTAGCTGCTAGAATGATGCGCATCAAAACCGATGCATGGGGATACTCAGGCGGCTTTCAGCATGTGGCTTAAACTTCGATTCCAACGTCCAAACGCTGCGGCCATGCGACTGTCATATTGGTTGCGCGCAAATGCTGGTCCATTGTAGCGACGGGCAAAATTGGGCCAGTCACATGTTTGAAGTGTCTCTTTCAACCCGGCCTTTTCAATAAAACGCAGCATCAACTGAATTTGGCCTGTAACACCGCTGCGTGCTTCTGCCACGAGTTCATCGACATTGCGATAGCCAAGCCATTCCCAATGTGCGCCCATCACTTGGCCCAGACCCCAGGATGTAGATTCAAGCGCCGCCTTCTTTTGGATAGACACGGCTCTTTCAAGCAGAAGCCAGCGTTCCCGCTGTGTCTTGGGATTGCGAATGCGCCCCGCCTCATAAGCTGATAGCCCTGCCTGACGCGCCTGATCGCGAATACGACCTGAAAGCCTGCGGTCGAAATAATGCCCTTCGAAGCGGATGGCCGGTTCCTTTTTACCATTGATATCAAAAAGGGCACGGCCACCGCTTTCCACTTCTGCGACGGCCAGAAGGGCAGCCGGTTCGATCTCCATTTCACCGGCCAATGAAATGATTGCTGCGAAAGTCTCAGTGTCGAACATTTGGTTTCTCCTCTTGCAACCCGTGTTTATCGAGGCCGGATTTTCGCTCGTCTTGAGAGGAGGGGGATAAATAACTTGAATTTGCCGCGTTCGAGGACTAGTTCGAAGGAAATTTGGAAGAGATCGAACGATGAGCAATCTGCCTTTTACTGTTGCTGCCCTCTATTGCTTTGCGCGTTTGCCGCAATATGAAAGCCTGCGCGAGCCGCTGGCCGAACTTTGCTGCGCGAACGGGATCAAGGGGACACTGCTGCTTGCAGGCGAGGGCATCAACGGTACGGTCGCAGGAACAAAGCCTGCGATTGAGAAGCTTGTCGCTTACATCACTGCGATCCCTGAGCTTGCCAATCCGGAACTCAAATATTCACATGCCAGCGAGATGCCTTTCTATCGCATGAAAGTGCGGCTGAAGCGCGAGATCGTTACCATGGGTGTCGATGGTATTGATCCGCTGAAAAGCGTTGGCACTTACATCGCGCCCAAGGATTGGAACGCGCTGATTGCCGATGAAGACACTGTTGTCGTCGATACGCGCAATGATTACGAATATGCGATCGGCACGTTCGAGGGCGCGCTTGACCCGAACACCAAGACATTCCGCGAATTTCCGGAATGGGTTGAGCAGAACCGCGACAAGCTGGAAGGCAAGAAAATCGCCATGTTCTGCACCGGTGGCATTCGTTGTGAAAAAGCGACCGCCTTCGTCAAAGGTCTTGGCTTCGATGATGTGTTCCACCTTAAGGGCGGCATTCTGAAATATCTCGAGGAAGTGCCGAGCGAAGAAAGCATGTGGAACGGTGAGTGCTTCGTGTTCGATGAGCGCGTAGCAATTGGTCATGGCCTGACCGAAAGCGACATAGAGCTTTGCCGCGCCTGCCGTCGCCCGATCACGGCTGAAGACAAGCTCTCCCAGTTCTTCGAGGAAGGCATTTCTTGCGCTGGTTGCTATGACGAGCGCACGCCGGAAGACCGTGCCCGCTTTGCCGAGCGTGAAAAGCAGGTCAAGCTCGCCAAACTGCGCGGCTCAAGCCACAAGCATATCGGCCGCTAATAATATGAGATGATGCGGTTCTTTTGCCGCATTGTTCCCGTCAGGACTAGCCAAAGCTAAAACACCTCTTTAAGGTGGCCTCGTTTCCAGAACGATATGAATTCGTTATGGAAATTTGGGCGGCTTTTGCATGGACGCCCGTGTGAAAAGGGTCTGACGGCATCCGGGTCGCGTTTGCCTCCATCATACCCATCATCGCAAGTGAGAGCATCAAACGAAAACTGATGCTCGAGTAAAACAGCGTCGGATTTCTCCGGCGTGTGATGATGTTTGCCCGAAATTGCGGGCACTATGGAGGCCAACAATGAAAAAACTTATCGCCGCGTTTCTTATTACGGTTGCAGTCGGTACTGCCTCGGTTGCTCATGCTGCCGAGAAGGTTACGGTGTTTGCTGCAGCCAGCATGAAAGATGTGATCGAGGAAGCAGCCAAGCAGATCAAGGCCAAGGACGGCACGGAAGTCGTCGCTTCCTTTGCTTCGTCGTCTGTTCTGGCAAAGCAGATCGAGCAGGGCGCTCCGGCACAGATTTTCATTTCCGCTGATCTTGATTGGATGGACTATGTTGAGAAAGCCGATCAGATCGACAAGGCTTCGCGTAAAGTGATTGCCGGCAACGCGCTGGTGATTGCGACGCAGAAGGAAACGCCAAAGGGCGAGGCCAAGGAACTGTTGAGCGCTGGTCGTTTCGCAATGGGTGATCCATCAAATGTGCCTGCAGGCAAGTATGGTAAGGCAGCTCTTGAAAAGCTCGACATCTGGAAAGACGTCGAAAAGAACGGCGTTTTCACAGAAAATGTCCGCGTCGCACTGCAGTATGTGAGCCGCGCGGAAGTGAAGGCAGCGATTGTCTATGCGTCTGATCGTGCTGCTGCACCTGAACTCGTTGAAGCCTATCGCTTCCCGGCTTCGAGCCATGCGCCAATCCTTTACCCTGCTGCATTGATTGCAAAGAACGAAAGCGATGCTGCGAAGGCATTTTTGGCTTTCCTTGAAAGCGATGCCGGACAGGCTATCATCAAGGACAAGGGCTTTGTTGGGGCCGCGGAGGCTGCTCAGTAAATGATGGAAGGTAATGTCTGGCAGATTGTTGCTCTGTCGCTCCGGGTTGCCGGAATAGCCATCATTGTCGCTCTGCCAGTCGCCTTTATCGTTGCGTGGATACTTGCCCGGTTCAATTTTCCGGGCAAGTCGTTTGTGCAGGCCATCGTCACCATGCCGCTGGTTCTGCCGCCGGTGGTGACGGGCTACCTGTTGCTGGTTCTGTTTGGATCACGCGGAGCACTTGGTGCGCCCTTGCAGGAATGGTTCGGCCTTTCCTTTTCCTTCCGCTGGACCGGTGCAGCCCTTGCTGCCGGTGTCATGGCGTTTCCATTACTCGTTCGCCCTATTCGCCTTTCGATTGAGGGGCTTGATCGCGGGCTTGAAGAAGCGGCACGCACGCTTGGCGCCAACCGGCTCGTTGCATTCTGCACGGTTATTCTGCCGCCGTTGCTGCCTGGCATTCTTGCCGGTGCCGTCTTGGGCTTTGCCAAAGCGCTGGGCGAGTTTGGCGCGACTATTACCTTTGTTTCCAACATTCCCGGCGAAACACAAACACTCTCGCTGGCGATTTATGCCTTGATGCAGACGCCAACAGGGGATGCGGAGGCTTTCCGTCTGATAGCAATTTCGGCAGCCATTTCCATTACCGCTGTGATCTTGTCCGAGTGGTTGCAGCGCAGGCTTGCGGGGGAAGCGAAATGAGCGGTCTTGAAGTTTTTGTCGCTGGCCGCAATGGCAAGTTCGAGGTCGAAGCCGATTTCTCCGCTCGATGGGGTGTAACAGCCCTGTTTGGTCATTCAGGTGCCGGGAAAACAACGCTTCTAAAGATGATTGCCGGGACGTTGCGTCCGGAAAGTGGCCGTATCGCAGTCGGTGATTTCACGCTGTTTGATGCCGAAAAGGGTATCAATCTGCCACCTGAAAAACGCCGGATCGGCTATGTTTTTCAGGAGGCGCGTCTTTTCCCGCATATGAGCGTGAAACGCAATCTGACCTATGCACGTTGGGCTGGAAAACGGCAAAGTATCCGCAGCTTCGATGAAGTGGTGGCACTGCTGGGCATTGCGCATCTTCTGGATCGCCGCCCGGCGACGCTTTCTGGTGGTGAGAGGCAGCGCGTGGCGATTGGTCGGGCGCTTTTGTCCGATCCGGCATTGCTGTTGCTTGATGAGCCGCTTTCCTCGCTCGACCATGCGCGCAGGCAGGAAATATTGCCTTTCATTGAACGTCTTCGCGATGAAAGCCACGTGCCGATTGTCTATGTCAGCCACGAGATTGATGAAGTTGCGCGGCTTGCAGACGAAATCGTCCTGTTGGCGGGCGGCAAAGTGCAAGCAAGTGGCGAAGCCGCTGAAATTTTCCCGCTGATCGATGGTGACGGCGAGGGCGCTGGCGTGCTGCTTGAGGGTACGGTTGCAGCATATGATGACCGTTACAAACTGGCTGAGATTGATCTTGGCGGAACGACATTTCAGTTAAGCGACGCGGGGCTTAAACAGAACATGCATGTGCGTCTTCGGGTCCGCGCGCGAGACGTTTCCATTGCACGTAATGCGCCGGATGCGATCAGCATCCGTAATCTGCTGCCGGTTTCCATTGTGGCGATTGAAGCGGGAGAGGGCCCGAATGCCCATTTAGCACTCGACTTTCAGGGCCGTCGTCTTGGTGCGCGGCTGACGCGGCGTTCGGTCGACGATCTGGGCTTGGCGGTAGGCGATCAGGTCTTCGCGTTGGTCAAGGCTGTTTCAGTGGATCGCGCCGCAATAAGAGAAAAATGACGCAGAGACAATAATCCGGTTTTAGTCACGCGCCTTTTATGCTCCTTGTGTTGATAAATGGGAGCATTGAAATGACTGATTTGCAGAACTGGACCCCTCGACCGAGGCCTGAACGTAAAACGCTCGAAGGCCGCTATGTCCGGCTTGAACCGCTGGATGCGAGCAAACACGGCGACGAGCTTTTTGCAGCCTCTTCCGTAACGGATGCAGATCAGCGATTTACGTGGTTGTTCGAGGTCCCGCCTGCAACACGCGAGGCGTTTGAACCCTGGCTTGAAAAAGTTTCAACAAGTGAAGATCCGCTGTTCTTTGCAGTCATCGATAAGGCAAGCGGCAAGGTCGCGGGCCGTCAAGCGCTGATGCGTATCGATCCTGTTCATGGCGCAATCGAGATCGGGAACATCTATTGGGGGCCGCTCATTTCGCGTAAACCGGCTGCAACCGAAGCGCAGTTCCTATTCATGCAGTATATTTTCGATGAGCTTGGCTATCGGCGCTATGAGTGGAAGTGCAACGATAACAACGCGCCTTCCAAGCGTGCAGCGGAGCGTTTCGGCTTTAAATTTGAAGGCACCTTCCGTCAGCATATGGTGACGAAGGGTAACAATCGCGATACATCCTGGTTTTCCATCATCGACAGTGAATGGCCTGCGCTGAGACACGCCTATCAGGCATGGCTTGCGCCGGAAAACTTTGATAGTGAGGGGCAGCAGATTAGAAAATTAGAGGATTTTCGTATTGGTGGCTGAACCGAAGAAGAGCAATCCGGCAATTGCTGCGGCGATCATCCTGATAAGCTTTGGCGTGCTCGCCTATTTCGTGCCGAGTATCATGATCGCGCTCGGTAAGCGCTCGCATGTGGCGGCGGCAATTTTCGCGATACTCTTTGTACTTGGTTTCTTTGGCATATTCTGGCTGCGCTCGCGCCGCCAGAACAGAGATTAACCCACGAGCGACGCGCTGAGCAGCAACGCGCCAGTCAGCGCAATAAACAAGGCGGCACCCACTTCAATCACCGCCTTCAAGCGGCCTGACATGGCGCTGCTGCCTGCGAAACGCAATGCCGTGTTCTTGGCGGTCACGGCAAGTGTGGCGAGAAATGCGACGGTCAGGAATGTGCCGAAAGCCATCGCAAAGACCGAGAGCAATCCGCCAACCAACAAACCATTGAGAAGTGCGAAGGTAAGCACGATCAGTGCGCCCGAGCAAGGACGCAGGCCGACCGAGAAGATCGCTGACCAAGCAGTTTTCCAGTTGAAATCGTCGCCAAGTGTCGATGGATCGGCAATATGGGCGTTGCCGCAGTCAGCGCAGATATCGCCTTCGCCGATAAAGACGTGATCCGCTGTGGCGTTCGCGGGCTTGTAGTTGAGCTTGACCGTGCTGCTTGATGCGAGCGCTCGGGTGCTTTGCGAAACGCTGCCTTGCCAAGCCAGTCCACTGGATGCACGACCGCTGGCCATTGCCGTTTGAGGCGCTGCTGCAAAAAGAGCGCCTGTCGGTGACGGCTCGGCACTGTCTCGCTTCTTGAACAAAAGCGGCAGTTTGCGCGCCAACAGCCACAGACCGAAGAACAGCACCAGCGCGAAGCTTGTAATCTCCATATAGCGTGCGGTCTGGTTCATGGAAATTCCGGTGCCGCGCAATACGAGCCATGCCAGTGCTACAACGAAAACTGCCATGAGTGCCTGCAGAAGCGATGAAATGAACGACAGGAAAATGCCGCGTCGAAGTGCAGTTTCATTGGCGATCATATAGGACGAAATCACCGCCTTGCCGTGACCGGGGCCTGCCGCATGGAAAATGCCGTAAACGAATGACAATCCGATAAGCACTGATGCCTGCCATGGATCATCGCGCATTGCTTTAAGCGCGGTTGTCATGGCGAGATAAAATGTGCGCTGCTGTTCGTTCATCCAAAGAATGATATGTGCGAAAGGTCCGGTCGGTTTCATGGCGACTTCATTGGCGCCGATCCCCAGAGACGATTGTGCCAAGGCATTGGCAGTGATCATCACAAGGGTAGCGGTAAGAATGAAACGGACCGTTTTCTGCATCAGGCTGTCTATCCTTTTGGCGCGCAGGTCACTTCAAGACGGGTGGCAAAAATCTTTGACATATCTGTGCCAGCTGGATCGTTGAAGAAGGCGTCAGTCAATGTCGCCTGGTTCTGGGCGAGGGCTTCGTCCGGATTGGGGCGGATGACTTTGGAAGTGCATCCCTCCGGCAACCCTTTGATGACCAATTCACTATCATTCACATAATCGATAGCCGTGTAAAATGTCGGATCGTAAACCCCGAAGCTCACCGTATGGCCGGGTTCAAGCTTCAACGGTTTTTCAGGCTTACTCGTGAACACAATCAGGAGGTGATTGTCTGTAAAATCTGCCGCCAAATCCTGCGGGCGAGCCATTTTGACGTCTTTGCCATCGGCAAGCACAGTCTGGAAGTATTTGAACTCGGCTATGGAGCTGTTAATGACATGGCCAAGATCAATCAGTTCATTCTTGTCGAGCTGTAAATCACCGTTCTTGTCAAACTCCATCAGAACGGTCGAGGAAAATACATCATCGAAACGCCAGATATGGGCGAGCTTTTCTACCGTGCCATCCGGCTTAATCGTCAGCTCCAGCCTTGCGTCGGCAAAGACATGTGGATGAGCCTGAGCAGCCACGGGCGCGAACACTGCCGTCAGAGTTACGGCAAGGCCTAGAGGGCTTTTCAGCCATGTGCGCAAATCAGGCATGAACGAGTTTCCGTGAATGATAGTGCATCCCAAAAGTGTGAAGCGGTTTTCGGATAGATGCGCGCGAAAACAAAAGCTCAAGGGCAAGGCATAAGGGTGAAGGCGGCGAAAGTGGGACCAAACCCATCATTTATTTCGACTTGCTTATAGTTTTGTATTTTCGCGCATTTCGCGTTCCTTGAACCATTGGGTCAGGAAGTCGACAAGAGCACGGATTTTGGCCGGCAGATAGCGACGATGCGGATAAACCGCATAAATGCCGCCGTCCTTGACGGTAAATTCGTCCAAACATGGGATGAGCCGGCCGCGTTCGATCTCTTCCTCGGCGATGAAGGCTGGCAAAGAACAGAAACCGAGCCCGGCAATAGCGGCTGTTTTGGTGGCGACGGGGCTATTCACTTCAATCGGGCCATGCACGTTGACGGTCATCATTGAGCCGTCCGTATTGCGGAAATGCCAATTGTTGCGTGAGCGTGCATTGGTATCGATGATGCACGGCTTATCCGCAAGATCTTCGGGACGCTCCGGCTTGCCCACGCGCGCGATCAACTCAGGAGCGCCACATAACACTGAATGGAATGGCGAAAGCCTTTTCGCAATCAGAGAGGAGTCCTGCAGGCGCGTGATGCGAATTGCGAGGTCAAAACCTTCTTCCACCAGATCTACAAAGCGATCATCGAGCCGCACATCGAGAACAATGTCCGGGTGTGCGAGACAGAAATCAATCAGCGATTGCCCGATAACCGCGTCAGCAAAGGTGCGGGGGGCAGAGAGCTTTATGCGTCCGCGTGCATCGGAGCTGGTTTCGCTGACGGCATCCTGAAGCGCGTCAATCTCGCGAATGATCTCGATGGCGCGGTGATAATAGGTGTGACCGGCTTCGGTGAGCGAAAACTGGCGCGTCGTGCGGTTGAGAAGGCGTGCACCAAGTTCGTCTTCCAGTTCGCGCACATATTTGGAAAGCAGTGCCTTTGAACGTCCAATTTTTCGTGCAGCAGCGGAAAAGCCTTCCGCTTCGACCACGTCGATAAATGCACGCATACGTGTGAGGGTGTCCATGGCTCAGCCTTGTGTCTGAATAAGAATGTTTTTAGCGAGTGTAATCAGCCCGCGATCACTGCCGCGGGGCCCGATGAAAGAAATGCCCATCGGCGCGCCGTGAACCGTGCCGAGTGGCACCGTGATCTGCGGTAAGCCTGAAAGAACGGAGAGGCAGAGCAGGCGCAGCGCCTGTTCGCGATAGGCCTGCAGTGTCTCAAATGGCTCTTTGGCAAAAGGCGCGGCACCTGGTACGGTTGGGAGCGCCAACACCGCATTGTCACCGATGATTGTTTCCAATTCCTGGGTGAAACGCGTGCGGCGGATGCGATGGTGCGCCAGAGCTTCATCGGTGATTTCTGACCCATAAGCAAAACGGTCGGCGACGCCGGGTCCAAGCTGGCGATCGCCTGACGAAATCCATGCGCCATGAGTTGCCCAGGCTTCTGCGCCCTGTATCTGGCGGAAAGTGATATACAGCTCATCTATTGAAAGTGTCGGTTGGCTCGCCGCTTTGAGGCTTGCAAAATGCGGACGCACTTTAGCGAACATAGCTCTGTATGCGTCGGTTTCCGGATGGTCGAGCAGCAGATGCTCCAGCAGCGGCATATAAAGAAGCTGCGAGAATGCAAATGCCTGCTCGTCCTCGCCGAGGAGGACTTTGCCGACGCTTTCATAAAGAGCGATATCGCGTGCAAACCAACCGATCGTATCGAGAGACGGCGCAAGCGGCATGATGCCTTTAAGCGGAATACGGCCATGAGTGGTGCGCAGACCAATAAGACCGCAGAAGCTGGCTGGTGCGCGGATTGAGCCACCCGTATCGGAGCCAAGTGCTATATCTGCCAAGCCACTTGCAACAGCTGCCGCCGAACCGGACGATGAGCCACCCGTAACCCTTTCAGGGGCAGACGGATTGATGGGGTAGGGGTAATGTGAGTTCTGTCCCATCAGTGAAAAAGCCAGCTCGTCGGTCTGGGATTTGCCGATGAAGGCCGCACCTGCTTCAAGCAGCTTTTCAACCGTCGGTGCCGATCTGGTTGCGACAAGTGATTCGGCTAAAATCTGCGGATTTCCGCAACCTGTTTTCATTCCTGCGACATCATAAATGTCTTTGACTGCCAAAGTTGCGCCCTGAAGAGCGCCATTGACCGAAGGTGCAGGTGCGATTTCAGCTTTTGTGATGAGGGCGTTGAAGGAATCGAGGCGGGCCATTGTTCACGACTTGCTGCCGAAATCAGCATTTATGGTTAAAGAAAGGGAAATTAACGCGGTAGATTGTTTCACTAATGTTGAACAATGGCAAGCGCACAGAGCGGCAAGTCAGGGGTAAAAATAATTTTGGCCCAGCCGATATTTGTCATTGAATGGACACATGTTTGCGCTTATATCGCCCTTGCCCAAAGTCGCACGTGCCTGTGGGTGTCCGCCGATCCTCGAATGGTGAGGAATTCGGTACGGTACCTGGACCTAACCGCTCCAGTTGATCTGTAGGCCAACCGCCAGATCAAGGACATCTTGAAGCAACGACGGTGCGGGCCTTTCTAGTGTCTTTCGGCTGTCCAAAAGCCGGAATTACTGAAGAGGCACACCTTCATTGCCAAAAGTGCGGATGCGGTTCTCCAATTCCAATCCAAGGCAGACAAAGCGGAGTAACGCGGGTTTAGCGTTGTTCCACCGCCGCATGAGTTTTCGCGTGACCTCAGCATCTCCAAAGGCTGGCCTCACCGCGGATGCGCTTATGCATACTTTGTCTCTTAGAGAATCTCGTGGCCCATGGTGGGCTCGGTCAGATTCCCTAAGTGTTTTTTCTGCGCAGTCTTTTTCGGGATTGCGCTCTAGATGCGGCAGATCAAGCCGCGCGGGAGAACGACCATGGCAACGCAGCGTATCATTGACTTCCTCAACACCCGCCGTCCCGATGGCCCTTGCCTCGTCGTCGACACCGATGTCGTGCGCGAAAACTATCAGAATTTTGAAAAGGCATTGCCTTATTCGCGCATTTTCTATGCTGTGAAGGCAAATCCTGCCCCTGAAGTGCTGCGTCTTCTTGCATCGCTTGGCTCGTGCTTCGATACGGCATCGGTTGCCGAAATCGAAATGGCATTGGAAGCCGGTGCAACGCCAAACCGCATCTCTTATGGCAACACCATCAAGAAGGAGCGCGATGTTGCGCGCGCTTTCGAGCTGGGCATTCGCCTCTATGCAGTTGATTGCGTTGAAGAAGTCGAAAAGGTTGCTCGTGCTGCTCCAGGTAGCCGCGTGTTCTGCCGCGTTCTGACCGACGGTGAAGGCGCTGAATGGCCGCTGTCGCGCAAGTTCGGTTGCGTGCCTGCCATGGCTATCGACGTGCTGCGTCATGCAAAGTCGCTCGGCCTCGACTCCTATGGTGTGTCGTTCCACGTCGGCTCGCAGCAGACGGACCTCACCGCATGGGATCGTGCACTTGGCGATGCAGCATCGGTATTCCGCACACTGGCTGACGAAGGTATCGTTCTGCGCATGGTCAACATGGGCGGCGGGTTCCCGACACGTTACCTCAAGGACGTACCGACCGCTCAGGCTTACGGCATGGCGATTTTCGATGCGCTCTCGAAGCATTTCGGCAACCGCATTCCGGAAACCATCATTGAACCGGGCCGCGGCATGGTTGGCAATGCAGGCGTGATCAAGACCGAAGTGGTTCTGGTTTCGCGTAAGTCGGACAACGACAATGTGCGTTGGGTCTATCTCGACATCGGCAAGTTCGGCGGTCTGGCCGAAACCATGGACGAGGCGATCCGCTACCAGATCGTGACTCCACATGATGGTGGCGAAACCGAACCTTGCGTGCTGGCCGGCCCAACCTGCGACAGTGCGGACGTTCTTTATGAAAAGACGCCGTATCCGCTGCCGGTTTCGCTGACCATCGGTGATGAAGTTCTCATCGAAGGCACAGGGGCTTACACCACCACCTATTCGGCGGTGGCATTCAACGGCTTCGAACCGCTCCGATCCTACGTCATCTGATCAATCGGGTTTTCCCGGTCGATCCTCTCAATCTGCCTGGCGCTGCAAAGCGCTGGGCAGGATGTGCGGCTGCCCATGCTTGGGGTGAGATGTCATGAATGCAAATCTGGAAATTCAGGAAAATATCGTAACCGGCCTTTCGCAGCGCCTTCAGACAGCTTTCGCTGTCGTCGGCGAAACTGGCGAGCACGTTGTTGCGCGTGAAGCACTGCTCGACCGCGCAATGGGCGAAGGTCGTCGCAGAAAGTCTTCTGAAAAGCTGCGTCGCGGTCGTCAACCCGCCGAAGGTCTGGCGTTTGCTGCCACTGGTGCGGACGGATCGCTCGCGGGCACGGTGCGGCTATGGAATGTCCATGCCGGGCTTGATGGTTTCGGTTTTCCGGTTTCAGCTTTGCTGCTCGGCCCGCTCGCGGTTGATCCGTCGACTGCAGGTTGCGGTATCGGTTCGGCATTGATGCAACACTCGATTGCCGAAGCCAAACGGCTCGGTCACGGTGCTGTTCTGCTTGTCGGTGATCCAGAATATTATGAACGCTTCGGCTTTTCAGCGGAAAAGACCGGCGAACTTGCCATGCCCGGGCCGTTCGAAAAGCGTCGCTTTCTGGCAATTGAGTTGAAGCCTGGCCATCTCGATGGAGCACAGGGAATTTTGCGCGCCAGCGGCCGCAAACTGCCGCGTGTTGAAACAACTACGCGGCAGACAGCCTGACGCATAGTCGTTAGATTTACTCTAAAGCGTGTCACGCTTAATGGCACCCATAACGCTCGCTCTAGATTCCTTAAATTGCCGCATGTTCGCGAACGCTAAATGAATCCATTTGAGCGGCGACATGCTTTAGGACAAACGCACCAGTCGTCCGAAGTTGCGGACGGCTGTAATAGCAAGGCCTGCCAGAAAACCTGCGATCAGTCCTGCAATCACAATCAGCTTGCGCGACGATCCGGCAGGATCGAGCGGCGGGCGTGCCTCAGAAATTACACGTACGTTGGTAGTCGTAATGCCTTGCTGCTCGGTGGTTTCGCGCGAGCGTAGCAGGAACGCTTCATATACGGAGCGCAGCGTTGAAGCTTCGCGGTCCAGTTCCCGCAATTTCACCCGATCATCATTGCTGTTGGCCTGTTGCGACTTGAGTTGTGCCAGGCGTGTGCTGAGATCACGCTCCTGCTGGGCAGAGCGCTGCACTTCAACTTGCAAGGAAGCGCGGATGCGGCGTAGTTCGGCATCGATATCGTTCAGGACAGTCTGCTTTTGCGACTGCAACTGAATGAGTTGCGGGTGGCGTGGCCCAAGTTGAGTGGACGCCCCGTTCGCATTCTGGCTGGCCAGCGCAAATTGTGCACGCAGTGCCGTCAGCGTGTTGGAACGCAAATCTTCCGGTAAGGTACCGGAAATAACGCTGCCCGTTGTCGCATCGTTGAGAACCTGCACACGCGCCTGAAGACGCATGGTTTCAGCGCGCTGATTGGTAAGCTGGTCATTCAGGCGTGTGAGATCATTATCGCTGATCAACTTGCCATCAACATCGACAAGATCACGCGACGCGCGGAAATCTGCTGTAGCCTGTTCGGCTTTCTCAACGCTTGCACGCATATCGGCGAGGCGTTTCGAAAGTTCTTCTGCATTGCGGCGGGCGGCGTCCGACTGAAGAGAGTCCAGCTCTGTCTGGAACACGGAGCCGACGAGATTGGCAATCTCGGCTGATTTCTCAGGGCTGCGTGTTTTGACCGAAATCGAATAGATGAAGGTCTTGGCGTCGCGCCCGATCGTAAGGCTGTCGTAGAGATTATATAGAACGCGGGTTTCAAGTGCCTGACCCTCGCTCGCGGTATTTGGCTTCATCATGCTTTTAAGCTGCGCGAAAAAGCCAGCAATGCCTGTGGGTACAAAACTGCCGTTGAATTCCGGATCTTTGGTCAGATCGGCCTGATGAATGACCTTGAGCAAAACACTGCTGGAATCGAGCAATCGCGCCTGACTTTCAGCAATCGCCAGCGATGCATCGGTTGGTAATTGTCCCGGGGTCAGTTCGGTGCCCACGGTCTTGATGCTGCGCGGGTCGACCAGAATGTCTGTCGATGCCACATACATTTGTGGAATCGTCATGGCGTAGAGAGCTGCTGCAATGCCGCCGATCAGCGTTGTTGCGATCAGCAATTTGCGCGAACCTTTGACGACTTCAATCGCTATGCGCGGATCAATAAGTGGCTTCCATTCGGTGTTCGACGCTTCGCGCTTAGCGGGCCATGTATCGTCCGTGACAATTGCTTTCGGTTCCGATGTGCTGACTTTGGCCACCTCATCCTTGGACGAATTGGCGCTGTGTTCGCGCTCTGCAATCTTGCGTTCAAGCTCTGCCTTGATCGAAGCCATGCGGCTGCGAAGCTCGGAGACCTCTTCTTCCTTGGCGGCCTTATTTTCCTGCTGCGAGCGGAAAAGTTCTGCGCGTTCCTCAGGAGTGGCGGGTGGGGTCCACGGTGGAGTTATGGGCGGGGTAATAGATTGAGGCTCACGTTTGGACGCGTCTGATTCTTCGCGGCTCGTCTCAGGCGCGTCTGAAAATGCAAGAAGAGGCTTTTCTTCTCTTCCTTTATTGCGCTTGTCGTCACCGCTCATCGTCAAAGATGTCCGTACCCCAGAATAGTCTTCATGCTTCCGACTATAGGTTTTTTATGGAGAACAAATGGTTAAAATGCGTATCGATAATCGCGTTAGTGCTTTTTAATTAAGTCTTTTTCGTTAAGTATCGGTCTACGGTCGACATACACGGCTTAACAAGCAACAGGTAATATAAAGACGAGGCCCTTGGGTGATCGCGAAAGCATTCAAGAAATTATCGGGTAGCCGCGGTGCCGTGGTGCGGGACTATTTCTCGCTCTTCTCTGGTTCTGCCGGAAGACTGGTTGTTTCGCTTCTTTATTTTATCGCGCTTGCGAACACATTGCCGACGGGAGACTTCGGTATTTTTGCCACATCGTCGGGTACCGGTGTGGTGCTGTCACGGCTCGTTTCGCTGGGGTTCAGCTCGCCGCTTTATCGTATTTCTACCGTGAAACCGCTTTTGCTTGGCACATATACAGCCGGCTATTTGGCGGCGGTTCTTGTCTCCCTACCGCTTTTTGCGATCTGTTCGTGGCTGGTTTACTTCGTCTTCTTCAGCCGCGACATTTCATTTTTGCCGTTTGCCATTGTCGTCATTGCCGAAGCGCTTCTGTGGCGCTCGACGGAGATGATCATCATCGTCAATAATGGGCTGCGGCGGTTCGGTATTTCAGCTTTGCTGGTGATTTTCGGAACCGTAACGCGTGCGGTTGCTGCAGTCTTGTTCATGTTTCTGGCGGCAACGCACGATGTCGCGCATTGGGCATGGTGGTATCTGGCTGCAAATGCCGCAGCACTGATTGTGGCGCTTCGATTCTATCCACGGGTGAAATTGCGCTTTGAGCCGCGCCTTTATGCCCGGCGCATATCTGATTCCATCGCTGTGATGGGCGCTGAACTTCTGTTCTATATTCAGAGCGAGCTCGATAAGCTTTTGGTGCTGAGCATCGGCGGACCAACAACGGCAGGCATCTATGCGATCATCATGCGCCTGGTCGATTTGACTGCACTGCCGATCCGTTCCTTTAATATGATGCTCGTACAGAAGCTTATGCGTACGCCCGATATGCTGGCGTCGCTGCGTATCAGGGCTGGGCTGGAGTTTGCGGTCTTTGCCATATCGGTAGCAGGTTTGGGCGCAATGGTGATCTTCCTGCAATTTTTCCCAAAGGCACTTGGCGCAAGCGTTGCACCAATTGTCGGGCTGTTGCCTTTGGTGTTGCTGGTGCCGGGTTTCCGCAACTTGATCGAGTATCAGACCGAGATTCTCTACGCGCGTGGTCAGTCTGGTCTGCGTACATTGAACATGGTGCTGATGACTGCAGCCAAGGCTTTGTTCGTGTGGCTTCTGCTGATTTATTATGGAAACAGCAATGACTGGATTGCCGGCCTCAATTTCGTATTTGCGGGGATTTATATCCTGTCGCTGGTTTTCACCTATACGAGCATCAAGCGGCCCGCGAAGCGGGTCTAAAACCCAGAGCGCCGCAATTCGGCGCTCTGGGTTTTGACGATCTCAACCACCTATGATGCGGCGAATATCATTGACCGACAGGCTGAGGAAGGACTGCATGCCGATGGCGACCTGATGCGGTTCCATTTCGGCAATGAAAGTTCTGAATTCTTCTTCCGTTGGCGGTGGTGCAAACCACTGCATGCGGCAGAGATCGTGTGTATCGTGAAAGTGGCCCGCGCCTTCCAGAACATCATCGACATAATGGCCGTAGATGAAACATTCGGAGAAGCGGCGGACGTTGCCGATAGCCGCTACCCAATGCTGGCCGGTATGTTTCTCGATACGCTCACACATGCCGACGACCGAATCCCTGCGCCATGAAACGAGCTGGCCGATATAATCATTCAGTGCGCTTTTGCCGTTCGGGACACCAAGAAGTTTTCCTGCATTTTCAGCCCAAACAGGGTGTTCCGGCCATTCGGGATTGGCAAGCGCATTGGGCCGGTAGAACAGGCGCAGTTTGTCACCTTGCCAGAGCGTGCTGCAATCAAATGCACGCACGAAAGCAGTGTCGGAATCGGTGTAGAGAAGACCGTCTTCTTCCACCTTGCTTGCCAGTGCAATACGGCGCAATTGCTGCACATGCCATCCGCGCAATGGCTTGGTTTTGAACGACAACCAGACGCGACGACGTCCGAGATAGGTCGGATCGGGAAATGCGCGCAGCCATGAGGGCAGCAGATCGCGTTCATCAATCACGATGCGATTGGCGCTTTCTATCTGCCGGAACAGTGCCACATCTTTGCTGTCGACAAGTATGTAATGCTTGGTGAAACCGGTGACATGTTTGTCCATGGTTTCACACAGGAGCTTGCAACGCTCAAAGTCCTGATCCCAGCTTGCGGTGACGATAGCTGTCTTCAAGGTTTACCCCCTGACAGCTTTTCCTTGGCCACACGCCAGAGAAAGACCGGATTGCCGACGAGATAGCGCTTTGCCAGACGGCGCGGTTCTTGCAGCAGGCGGTGTACCCACTCCATCTTGAGTGTGCGGACCCAATGTGGTGCGCGTTGTACGCGGCCGGTATGCAGATCGAACAGAGCACCGACTGCGCTTGCAATCGTGCAATGTTCCGCTTTGATGTATTTATCGATGAACAGTTCCTGCCGCGGGACGCCCATGGCGACGAGCAGAATATCGGGATGATAATCGGCCAGCTGACCGAGAATGCCATCAAGATCGGCTGGTTTGAAATAACCGTCTGAAATAACGCGAAAATCATGTTGCGGTATTTGCTGTTTGAAAAGTTCTGCTGCTTCAGCAGCAACACCCGGACCGCCGCCCAACAGGGCGACCTTCATTGGACGCTTGATGTGCTGCATCAGGCCCGGAATAAAATCTGTGCCGTTGAGATTGGCTGGGAATTTCGCACCATAGGCTGCTTTGCTGGCAATATCGACGCCGATACCATCAGGCAGAATCAGGAAATCTTTCAGCGCGGCCATATAGGCTGGGTCTTCATGTGCAATATTGGCATTGTTGGCATTGAGCCAGCCCTGCTTCATGAATTCACGGTTCTCGATCCGTTTTTCAAAATAGGCGAACGAACTGTCCCAGTCGAAACAGACAACCTTGATGCCGAGAATATTTCGATATTCGAGTTTTGCGGGTGCACTATTCGTCATGTCAGTTTGCTTTTCCTGTCACGTCCTGAAGTTTCTTTAAGCCTCGGGCGATCGCGCTGTCCATGCCTTTGATTTGTGCCTGTTTGAAGGCTTTGCCATCCAGTTTTTGACGGTCCCCATCGTTTATTGCTTTTAGACGCTCAACAACAGCTGCCGCAAATTCCCCAGGCTTATCAGCAATCGTGCAATTTGCGGGAATATTGCCGATTCCACGAACCGAATGTGCAGTCGCGACACTTGGCATGCCAAGTTCAAACGTCTCGATGGATTTGAGCTGAACCCCAGTGCCGGCCCGGCTGATCAGCGGCACAAGCTTTCCACTTTCTACAAACTCGGTTGCATCCGGCACTTTGCCGACGAAATTGACGCCCGGCCATGCCGCAATCAAATCAGCCGGTGTATTACCAGCGATGGCTATTGAAATGTCTTTCGGCAGCAAAGGTTTTACTTCGCGCAGAAACCATTCAAGCCCGATGCGGTTCGGGTGCCATGTCCATGTTCCGATCAGCGCCAGATCGTATTTCGCTAAAGGCGCCTTTGTAGCCGCATTATTCCCCGGCATGACAAGCGGTAGTGTTGCAAACTTATCGTTGTTAAGGCCCAGTGCCGGACCGTCGTCTTCCGCAAATGTGAAAACGAAACTTGCCTGTTTGCACAGTCTGTTTTCCAACTTTTTCAGAATGCGTGCTTCGCGGCCGAACAGGAATTTCTGTACTTTACCTTTGGCGTCTGCGGCATTTTCTTCCGCAGAGCGATATTCGACATTATGCGCAACGAACAGCGATGGCTTGTTCTTGAAAATTTCTTCAAACGCTCCGGGCAGCGTGACACCGTTGAGAACATAGGCATCAAAGTCACCAAGTTCGGTGATTGCATTATGCAGCTCGATAGCAGGGATCACGCGCAGTTTTGCTGAGGAAACCGTCAGCCCTGTGAGGAAGGATTTCAGCACCCATCCGATCTTGCGCTTGATGCCTGCACCTTCCGTGCGTACTTCCACTTCGCCAAGGACGATTGTGTCGGCACTTTCAGCAGCTTTATGTCCCGGCCACGTAAAACCCAACACGGTCACATGCGCGCCTGCGCGACGAAGGCCATCAATGACGGCTGCGTTGGCAACTTCATATCCGGTTGAGGCGACGGCATGGGGAACAAGTGACGTCACGAAGACAAGACGAAACGGTTGCAATTCAACTCCTGACGGCTCTTAATGAATGTTTATTGAAGTTAGTGTCTACAGCCATGCGGTGAACTTTTCTTTAAGCGTTTATCAATAGTGGCAAGATAAACATAAAATCATAATTCTCTGAAATAATCGGAAGCTGAGATGCCAGATTTACCGGATCATATTGAAGTAATCGCTAAAACACCTGGTCTCGCCTATGACGAGATCGACATCGTCGTTTCGCTCCCGACATTTATGCGGCCCGAGCATCTGATACGCACGCTCGACACGCTGAATGCGCAGACCACCAAGCGTAAATGGGCTGTCGTTGTGATCGAGAACGAAACCGAAAAGAAGGAAGGCGCAACCGTTGCTGCCCCGCTTTTCGAAGCCGGCAAATATCGGGGTATGCTGATCGGTGAATCCCATCGCGGCAACTGCAACGCCTATAATGCTGGCTGGCTGACCGCGACCAAGTTTTTCCCGAACTTTCAATACGTCATCGTGATCGACGATGACGAGCTGGCTGATCCTGACTGGATCGAAAACATGGTTTCGACCGCTGAGCGTTATGACGTCAGCCTGGTTGGCGGTCCGCAGTATCCGATTTTTGAAAAGCCGAATTCGGAACAGTGGGCAAAGCATCCGGTCTTCCTACCGCATTATACTAAGACAGGCCCGGTTCCGATTATCTATTCGTCGGGCAATCTGCTGATTGCGCGCCCTGTGCTTGAAGCGCATGGTTATCCGTTTATGGATCTGAAGTTCAACTTCACCGGCGGCGGCGATTCTGACTTCTTGTCCCGCTCAATCGCTAAGGGCTTCAAAGTTGCCTGGTGTGCGGAGGGTATCGTGCGCGAAACCATTCCGGCACGTCGTCTCGAAAACGACTGGATCAGATCACGCGGCTTGCGCAACGGCGTTCTTTCGACCTTGATTGAACAGCGCAAGCGCAAGGACGAACCATTCGGTCAGGTGCGCGTGTTCCTGAAAAGCCTCGCGCTTCTGGCTTATTCGCCGATCAAGGCTGTGAGAAGAGGTGTTGCCGCTGGTTTTGCACCTGTTGGTACCTACTTCATCCATATCGGTCTGGGCCGGGTGATGGCGCATTTTGGATATTTGAATGAGCAGTACCGCAACCCGGACAAGAACTAATCCAAGTTCGTCCGATCCGATGCGGGTGACGATGCGCCAGATAGCGCTCGTCACCGCGACGGTTATATTCTGCATTCTGTTGATTTCTTTTCGCCCGTTTTCACCGGCTGTTCCTGCTGATGGTCAGCAGGCGGGTGATGCCGTCAATCAGCTTGGCTTTGGCCTCGTCGGGGCCATAGCATTGGCGTCGCTTGCAATGTTCGCCGAACCTGGCAAGGTTTTGCGGCTTGTCAGCCTTGGTTGGCTGCTGATGTTCGGCCTTTTGTTGGCTTCAGCTTTCGTTAGTCCCGATCCATCGACCGCCATTCGTGGCATCATGCTGACGCTGATCGGTGTGCTGGCCATCGTCGCTGTCCTTGCCCTGCCGCAAGATGCCGATGGTTATTCGTGGATGCTGCTTGTTGTGGCGTCGATCGTTATTTTTATCTCCTATGCCGGTGTGGTGCTTTTGCCTAATCTTGGCACCCACGGTGTAGATGCTGGCGAGCCGCAGAATTCATTTCTTTGGCGGGGTGTCTTCACCCACAAGAATATTGCCGGGCCTGTCATGGCGATTTTCGCTTTTGCGGGTATTTATCTTTGGCGGCGCGGCTGGCGGTTCAGCGGTGCGCTGATTGCGTTATTTGCATTGTTCTTTGTGGCGCATACAGGTTCGAAAACCACTGCCGCATTGGTTCCATTCGCCATGCTTTTGGTCATCGGTCCCGGCATGTTTGGTATGCGCGGACTGGCACCTCTGATGATCTTTGCCATTCAGGTTGTGTTTGCGCTTTTCACCATTGGCACAGTGCTATTTGAGCCGTTGCATCAGATTGTTTTGCAATTCTCGGTCGATCCGACATTTACAGGACGCACCTCGATCTGGGCCTTTGCGATTGATGCGTTGCACAACCGTCCATGGATCGGATTTGGTTATGAGAGCTTCTGGGGGGCTGAGCGGGTCAAGGAAGCCGCCAACCCCTATTATCTCGACTGGGATGTGCGCGGCATCGTGCATGGCCATAACGGCTATCTCGATATCACGCTTTCGATGGGGCTTATCGGTCTGATCTGCGCAATAGTCGTGATCATCATCATGCCGCTGGTCAACTATATGCGATGCAGGCCAACTCGCGAGAACCTGCTTCTTGCTGATTTCTTCCTGATGTTTGTGTTTTTCGGCACGCTCAATGCGATGCTGGAAAGCTTCTTTTTTCGCCGCATGGATCCTGTGTGGCTCATGCTTATCTTTGCGATCTTTGGTCTGCGCATGACGGCCAAAGTCACCATTCCCAAGCGGGCTATCTAGAGCGTGTCGCGCTTGTTCGTACCCGCTGCGCTGACTCTATCTTCTTGTTTTCACGCATGTCGTTGTCGGAAAACCGGTTTCCACTTTTCCGCGACATGCTTTAGCCGGAGTTACCATGAATATCGCTATCATTGGCACGGGCTTTGTCGCCGATTACTACATGACCACGCTGCGCAATTACCCGCAACTCAAGCTGCTCGGTGCCTTCGATCGATCGCCGGAACGGATCAAGGTGTTTGCCGCACATTATAATGTGCGTGCTTATGAGAGCTTTGAGGCCGTGCTGGCTGATAAAGACGTGCAGATTGTCTTGAACCTCACCGCACCGGAAAGCCATTTTGCCATTTCGCGCGCAGCGCTTGAAGCTGGCAAGCATGTCTATTCCGAGAAGCCTTTGGCAATGGATTTCAACGATGCCAAAGCGCTGGTCGATTTTGCTGCCGCCAATGGTTTGACGCTTGCTGCGGCACCCGCCAATGGCCTCAGTGACGCGCAGAGGCTCGTGTCAAACTCAATGAGCGAAATTGGCACGCCGCGTCTGGTTTATGCTGAAATGGAAGACGGTCCGGTATTTCGCGATAAATGGGCGACATGGCGCTCACAGTCGGGCGCACCATGGCCGGGTCTGCATGAGTTTGAGATTGGCTGCACGCTGGAACATGCGGGCTATGCGCTCTCATGGCTCGTGTCGCTTTTCGGCCCAGTTGAAAGCGTGACGGCTTTCTCTTCGATCACCTTCCAGAATAAGGGGCCGGGCACCGAACATCTGCAAATGGCACCGGATTTTTCCGTGGGGTGCCTGCGCTTTAAATCTGGCCTTGTTGCGCGTCTGACTTCGGGCCTCGCAATGCCGAAAGATCGCAGCCTGACGATTGTGGCCGATAAAGGCTCGATTACGGTCGATGATCTCTGGGATAACCGTTCTGCGGTTCGGCTTGAATCGACGACCAGAAAACGCTCCATTCTGTCGCGTGTGTTTGGACGTCTTGAAGCCAAACTTGGTAAGACACTCGCATGGAAACCGGCAGTTGGCAGCAAGCTTACCTATCCAAAAGGCGATACGGTGAGCCTGCCGTCATTCCCATCGCAAATTGATTTCATGCGTGGTGTTGCCGATCAGGCGCGCGCCATCGAAACCGGTGAGACGGCCTTTTTCTCAGGCGCTGTGGCATTGCACATTACCGAAGTGGCTCTTGCACTTAACAATGCTGGCGAGAATGCTGCGCCTTATAAGGTGCAGAGCAGCTTCTAATCGGGTTTCTTTGCAAGCACAGTGCTGACGATGTTTGCGACGGCAGCACTGTGTTCAAGCGGCATGATTGGACTGGAAATCTCGCCACGTGATACGGCATCGCGCACGGCTTGCGCCTGAAACTGAAGCCCGTTGCCTGCAAAGCTGTGATGCTCGACCGTTCTTCCCGGCAGTGGCAAGCGATTGAGAACCTTGCCGATTAATCCGCCTGGACCTTTGGGGCCGATGGCAGAGCTTATTGCTTTTGCAGAAAAGATTGTGAGGCGCTGTGCTTTGAGGAACGGTGCGTGCAGCAGAATTGCTCCGCCTGTGCCCTCAATCAGCATCTGGTTTTTACCGTCGTGGTCAAAACCGCATGAAAGATGCGCTTTGGCGCTTGCATATGTCAGTTCGATTTCCGTA
Source organism: Ochrobactrum sp. AN78 (assembly GCF_029909885.1). NCBI lineage: Bacteria > Pseudomonadati > Pseudomonadota > Alphaproteobacteria > Hyphomicrobiales > Brucellaceae > Ochrobactrum > Ochrobactrum sp. AN78. The sequence goes on along the minus strand of NZ_JASAMU010000004.1, from coordinate 55,579 downwards.
CGCATATCGACGCCACTCTTGGCACGTGTCCAGCGTCCGCTGATGGCATCGGGCAGGCCCAGGAAGCTCAGCGTGAGCGAAACCGGATAAACGCCAAGATCGAATGCGGCACCGCCGCCTAATGCCGGATTGAAAAAGCGGCTTTCCGGGTTCTCCTCGCGGAAATAGGAAAGATCGGCTTCAATACGCTTTACTGTTCCAATTCTTCCGGCCTTGATGTGCTCGCGCGCGGCATGAACTGCCGGGAGAAAGCGGCTCCACATAGCTTCCATGGCAAACACATTATGCGCTTGGCTTGCGGTTGCGATCTGGTTTGCACCATCAGCATCAAGCGTCAGCGGCTTTTCAGTCAGGCAGGCTTTGCCAGCGGCGATTGCCTGTAATGTCTGCGGGACATGCACGGCATTGGGCGTGGCAATGTAAACGGCATCGATATCAGCACTAATTAGAAATGCTGATGGATCGTCAAACGCCTTGTCTGCATCGACGCGGTTCTTAAAGCTTTCAGCACTATCGAGCGAACGAGAGCAAACCGCAGTCACGCGCATGTCAGCACTTGCCTGAATATCGGCTGCAAAGGCCCCGGCAATCGTGCCTGTTCCCCAGATGCCCCAGCGAAAATTTTTGCCGTCGCGCTGCGTGTTCGTCATGGTTTTACCGCCAACCCCTTCGCGATACCCTTGTCATTTGTCTGTTGTATATCGCATGATATGCGGGATTACGACCGGCTTTGCCTGCCGTTTCCCTCTTCATGTGATCAAGGTAAAAATATGAGTGGAATTGTTGTAGCCGTTGCACGTGACGCCGAGCATCGTTTCTCGAAACAGCTGGTTTCTGAGATCAGCATCATTGCAGGCCAGGGCGTTGAAGGCGACGCGCATAAAGGTGTGACGGTCAAGCATCGTTCGCGCGTGAAGGCTGATCCGACTCAGCCAAACCTGCGTCAGGTTCATCTTATTCCAGCAGAACTCTTCGATGAGCTGACTGCGAAAGGGTTCGACATTGCGCCAGCGCAACTGGGTGAAAACATCACCACGCGCGGGATCGATCTGCTCGCACTTCCAAAGTCGGCGCTTCTCAAAATCGGCAGTGATGTAGTTCTCGAAATCACGGGCCTGCGCAATCCATGTTCGCAGATTGAAAACTTCGAAAAAGGCCTTCTCGGCGCTGTTCTCGATAAAACCGACGACGGTGAACTGGTGCGTAAAGCGGGTATCATGTCGATCGTTATTGCGGGTGGCAATGTGCAGGCTGGTGACAATATCGAGGTCGAGCTGCCGCCACTGCCGCATGAGAAACTGGAGCGCGTCTGAGCATTTAAATCGGTTAGTTTTTTAGAAAAAGGCCTATCAAATTTGCGTCATATGCCCTAGATCATCCAACAATAGGATACAGACTGGCTTTGCTGGCGCTACATAGTGCGACAGCGACAGCTACGACAGTCCAGTCTGTCGGCTCTCTAATTCTGTATGACAAGCCAGTTGGCTGTGTTTCAAAAGGGCAAAAAATGGAAAAAGCAGATATCGGAATGGTCGGTCTCGGCGTCATGGGTTCGAACCTTGCGCTGAACATCGCCGAGAAGGGCTACACGGTAGCCGTCTATGACCGCGACGAGCCCGTCCTGAAAGCATTCATCGAAAAAGCTGGCGCGTTGCGTGACAAGATCATTCCTTGCGCCACCTTTGAAGAGCTGGCTGACAATATCCGCAAGCCACGTCCAATCATCTTCCTCATCAAGGCAGGCGCACCAGTTGACGCCGAAACCACCCGCCTCAAGGCTTTTCTTGAGAAGGGTGACATCATGATCGATGCTGGCAACTCTGACTATCGTGACACGGTTCGTCGTTTGAAGGCGCTGGGTCCAAACGATCCGACCTTCGTCGGCATGGGTGTATCGGGCGGTGCGGAAGGTGCGCGTCATGGTCCTTCGATGATGGTTGGCGGCACAGAGGAAGCCTATGAGCGCATCGCGCCAATCCTTCTGGCTGCGGCTGCAAAATATAAGGGCGAACCTTGCTGTGCGCTCGTTGGTCCGGATGGCGCAGGCCATTTCGTGAAGACCATTCACAACGGTATCGAGTATGCCGACATGCAGATGATTGCCGAAATTTACGGCATTCTGCGTGATGGCCTTGGCCTTTCGGCTCCGGCGATCGGTGATGTGTTTGAGAAGTGGAATGCGGGCCCGCTCAATTCCTACCTCATTGAAATCACAGCGAAAGTCTTGAAGGCAACCGATCCTGAAACCGGCAAGGCGATGGTCGATGTGATCCTCGATGAAGCTGGACAGAAGGGTACGGGTCGTTGGTCGGCTATCGAAGCGCAGATGCTCGGCGTTCCGGCAACTGGTATCGAAGCCGCAGTTGACGCGCGCTCTTTGTCGTCGCTCAAGACCGAGCGTCAGGCTGCTGAAAAGGTTTACAATCCGGCTTCGCGCGCGCTCGATATTGCCGATCAGGCACAGTTCCTTGCCGATCTTGAACAGGGTCTTCTGGCTGGCAAAATTGCAGCCTATGCTCAGGGCTTTGCCGTCATGTCGGCAGCGTCGAAAGAATATGGCTGGAACATTCCGCTCGCAACGACAGCACGTATCTGGCGCGAAGGCTGCATCATTCGTTCGCTGTTCCTTGACGACATTGCACAGGCCTTTGAAGGTCAGGAAATCGAAAACCTGCTGCTGGTTCCTGCTTTCGTTGAACGTATGGGCAAGGCGTCAAAGGGGCTTCGCAAGATCGTGGCGCAGGCAGCTCTTGCCGGTCTACCTCTTCCTGCGCTTGGTTCGGCATTGAGTTATTTCGACAGCTTCACGCAGTCGCGGGGCACTGCCAATGTTATTCAGGGTCAGCGCGATTTCTTCGGTTCGCACGGCTTCAAACGCATCGATAAGGAAGGTGACTTCCACGGACCTTGGGGTGATTAAGCGCTGAAAAGCTTTGGCTCTGATTGATGGAAAATCACATCAGCGCCATAATTTTGACACGCCATGAACACGAGTTTCATAAAAAAGCCGCCCGGTTGGGCGGCTTTCTTATTACTTTTTATCGACTAATCAGCCAGAACGAGCAGATCATGCGATGCAAAATGCACCGTCACTTTGTCGCCGCGCTGCGGCGGTGGCTGTGTTGGATCGTTGAACGTGTCGAATGACAGCTGGTTCTTGCCAAGTGCTACGCGCGTACGAATAACCGAGCCAAGGAAATGCACATCTTCGATGGTTGCATCGAGCGAGGTATCGTGGCTCTTGCGTGCTTCGAGGCTGACAGCTTCCGGGCGCAGAGCCAGCGTGATCTGCTTGCCCTTAGCATGATGACCGAGTTCGTCGTTAACTTTGATTGTGCGACCATCAAGATCGATGCTGTTTTGTCCCGGTTCGTTGACGGATGCTTCGAGCATGTTGAGTGTGCCGACGAAGGACGCAACAAAGCGCGAGGCAGGACGGTTATAGATATCAAACGGAGTGCCGATCTGATCCGCCCGACCTTCATGCATGACGACAATGCGGTCGGAGATCGACAGTGCTTCTTCCTGATCATGTGTCACGAAGACAGTCGTGATGCCCAGCTTCTGCTGGATCGCACGGATTTCCTGACGCAGTGAAATACGGATTTTCGCGTCGAGCGCTGAAAGCGGCTCATCAAGCAGAAGCACTTGCGGCTTGGTTGCGAGCGCACGCGCCAGTGCCACACGCTGCTGCTGACCACCAGACATCTGATAGGGATAGCGGTCCGCAAGATGCTCAAGCCGGATGAGGCTCAGCATTTCCTGAACTGTGGCATCGATTTCAGCTTTTGACTTGCCAGAAACACGAAGACCGAAGGCGACGTTCTGTGCAACAGTCATATTCGGGAAGAGCGCATAGGCCTGAAAAACCATGCCGATATTGCGCTGATTGGGCTTGAGGTCGACAACATCCTTGCCGTCGATTTCAATCGCACCGCTATCCGTTGTTTCAAAGCCTGCGATCATACGCAGAACGGTTGTCTTGCCACAGCCCGAAGGCCCGAGAAAGGAAACGAACTCACCTTTTTCGACGGCAAGATTGAAATCGTGGACGACGGTATTGGCGCCGAAGCTCTTTTTCAGGTGCTTGAGATTAAGAAAAGCCATGAATGTTACCCGGCGGTTGTCTTGAATTTGTTGAGGCGAGATACGAGCTGCAGCATGATGATGCTGACCCACGTAATGCCAAACGAAATGATCGCCAGCGCGGACGGCTCATAAGCGCGATTGGCGCCCACAAGCTGCAGATACGGGCCGAAAGCTGGACGATTGAGCAGCGATGCAAGCGTGAATTCGCCAATGACAATGGCAAAGGTAATGAACGCACCGCTCATAACACCCGACATGACATTCGGGAAAATCACCTTGAACATGATCCGTCCCCAGCCAGCGCCAAGGCTCTGTGCTGCTTCGGTGAGTGTGCGGACATCAATCGTGCGCATGGCAGTATCAACAGCGCGATACATGTAAGGCAGCGACAAGGTCATATAGCCGAACATAAGCAACAGATCAGTTGCACGCGTCGACGAGGTGAACGGCAACCATGATGATGAATTATAGATGCGCAAGTAACCGAACACGATGACGATGGCCGGAATCACAAGCGGCATCAAGGTGATGAACTCAATCACTGGCCGTAAGTGCGGCAGACGCAAACGCACCCAATAGGCTGTCGGTACCACCAGCAGCACACCGAATATGATCGTCAGAACGCCGAGCAGAATCGAATAACCAAAGGTTGCCTGGAAATTCGGATCGCTGAAAACAACCCGATACGCATCAAATGAATACTCGCCGCGACGCATGCGCAGAGAAAACTCGAAGGTGCCAATCAGTGGGACCAGGAAGTAGATCGCGCCGATAAGGAAAGCGATCCACGCACCGATCTTCTGAGCGTTGAATGCCTTTTTCATCGCTGCCACCTTTCGGCGCGCATACGCAGCCAGATGTAAAGGAGGTTGGAAAGCCCGGTTATAACGATCATGCCGAGCGCCAGCGCGTACCCAAGGTTCTGGTTATGCAGAACGTCGCCTCGAATCTGCGCATAGAGCAGGATCGGAACGATGTTGAGCGAAGAACCGGTCAGTGCATAGGCGGTCGCAATCGCACCGAAGGCATTGGCGAACAGAAGCAAGGTTGTGCCGAGAAGGCTCGGCCAGAGGATCGGGAATGCAACCATGCGCCAATATTGTAGATTGGTGGCACCCAGGATCGAAGATGCCTCGCGCCATTCCTTTTTAAGACCGTCGAGTGCTGGTGTCAGAATCAGCACCATCAACGGGATCTGGAAGAACAGATAGGTGATTGTCAGGCCGAAGAAGCTTAGGAGATTAAAGCCTGTCGAATAAAGATTGAAGCCGAACCATTCGCGCAGCAGGATAGTCACAAAGCCGGTGCGTCCGAGCGTGGCCAGAAAGGCAAAGGCCAGCGGAACGCCAGCGAAATTGGATGCAACGCCTGAGAAGGTCAGTACGGTCGGACGTAGCCAGCGCGGCAGATTGCCCAGCACTACGGCCCAAGCCAGAAAGAAGCCAATCAGCGCACCGCCAAGGGCGGAGGCGAGGCTTACTTTGATCGAAATCCAATAGGCACTCATAATCTGAGGCTGGAAAAGATCACGGACATTCTGCAGCGTGAAATTGCCATTTGGGTCCTGAAAGGCGCCGATGATCAGATACATCGTCGGCCATAACAGGAAGAGAATGGCAAACAGAAAGAAAGGCGCGACGCCAATCCACGATAGTGGCAATTGACGCTTACGCACCCCGCTGATTGGTGCGGTTGTTTCGGCTGATGAACTCATGCGTTCTTTCTTTAGAGCATAATCCCGAAAGCATACAGGTTTTCGGATGTGACTACGCGTGAAATTAAAAGACGAAGTATCTCTGTCGGCTAAGATTCTATCAGAGCACCGTGAACCCTAACGGGCATATGAAGGTTGCTCTAACAGCTTAAATTCGCTGCATAATGCCTGACTGTTCAGGAAACACTGCGACGACCATTTCTGGTCGTCGCAGGCATAAACAGGGCGAGATGAAATCGCTTACTGAACGTTGGCGCCGACGACGCTATCCCAGTTCTTGGTGATTTCTTCCTGAGCGGCTTCAATCTGTTCCAAGGTTGGGAAGATAGCCTTTTCATAGGAATCTGCCGGTGGCAGCTTGTCGAGCAGATCCTGTGGGATCTTGCCAGCCTTAGCCATCGCGTTGAAGCGGATCGGATGGCAGTAGCCCTTCAGATAGCCGAGCTGGCCTTCATCCGAATAGATGTGCTCCATCCAGAGCTTTGCAGCGTTTGGATGCGGTGCGTATGCGCTGATCGCCTGAACGTAAACGCCGGCAATGACGCCGCTCTTCGGAATCACGGTTTCGATTTCCGGGTTGCCCTTGAGCGTATCGCGGTCTGCGAGAGCGTTATAATCCCAACGGATAACGATTGGGGTCGAGCCCTGTGCGAGCGAAGCAGCCTTGCCGATAACAGGAACGAAGTTACCGTTGGCATTGAGTTCCTTGTAGAATTCAAGGCCCTTCTTGCCAGCTTCTACACCGGGCTCCGCGCCGCGTGCGATACCTGCAGCGTGAACGCCGAGAATGGCCTGCGCGGAAACGCGTGGATCACCGGCGAGTGCAACCGAATTGGCATAATCGCTCTTGAGCAGATCTTCCCAATCCTGTGGGACGTCCTTGACGATGTCCTTGTTCACTTCGAAAGCGAGAACGCCGTAATAATCGCCATACCAGTAGCCTTCAGCATCCTTGGCGCTATCTGGAATTTCGTCCCAGGTTGCAACCTTGTATGGCTGGATCAGGCCGTCTTTCTTGGCGGTGGTGCCGAAGGCAAAGCCGACGTCGATCACGTCAGGAGCCTGTGGGCCCTTATTGTCCTTGTTGGCCTTGATGGCTTCGATTTCGTCGCCCGAACCCGCATCTGGATTCAGTTCGTTGACCTTGAGGCCATACTTGTCTTTGAAGCTCTTGATGATTTCGCCATAACCGCACCAATCATGCGGAAGAGCGATGGTGGTCAGTTCGCCCTCGGCCTTCGCCGCAGCGATCAGTTCGGCCGATGGTTCAGCAGCTGCAATAGAAACCCCGCCAACGGCGATTGCTGTCGATAGCGACAGCAGGCGCGCAGTAAATGCAAGCATTGTTTGACTCCCCTGTTAAAGTCGGGCGAACGCTCCCGGTCGATTCCAGTGTTCGCGCACTCCCGATAGCCGCCCTAGATGACGGTTGGATGACAGTTTGCTTATTGTCACAAATTGTCAACGACAGAAAGTGAAACACGTTTTCAGGGACTTAGCAATTGATCCATAAGGGTTAACTGCATTTTTATGACAATAAATATGACAAAGGTTTCGTCACTGTCACAATTTAAAAAGACGCTTTTCCCAAAACGACAGGAGTTTGCCTGCGCGCGGCAAAGTGCACGCAGGAACAATTTAAACGAAAATTTATGAAATACTGACGAAGCAGATTCGGTTTCGTTTGAAACCGAATCTTGTTGCTTGCTTGCTCTATTCTAGTGCCCGCCGCCACCGCCTCCGGCTGCTTGTTTTGGTTTGCGCAACAGCACGGCACAGACTGCGAGTGTACAGAACATCATCGTCAGGATGAAGAACACATCGATGAATGACATCAATGTTGATTGTTGGCGCACCATGCCTGACATTTTGGCAATGGCGACAGTTGCGCCATCCATCCCAGCCGCATTGTACTTGGCAGTCAGGTTGGCGAGCATCTGTTCGGCTTCGGCATTGCCCCAGCGAACATGTTCGGCCAGCCGTTCATAATGCATATCGTTGCGGCGCATCAGGATCGTGTTGATGACAGCCAGACCGACAGCGCCGCCGAGATTTCGCGTGAGATTGAACAGGCCGGAGGCATTCTTCATGAGAGAAGGGGGCAACGTGCCAAGCGCAAGGTTGTTGATAGGGACCATGCAAAGCATGAGCGAACAGCCACGCAAAATCTGTGGAATCAGCAGCTCGTAGAAGTCCCAGTCCGCTGTAAGCCCGGTGACCATCCACGTCCCAGCCGCAAAGCCCAGGAAGCCGATCATCATCATCAAGCGCGGGTCCATGCGCGTGGACAGGAAACCGGCAAGGGGGGCCGTGAAGAACATGGCAAGGCCGCTGACGAACAACGCTTCACCGATCATCAGGGCGTCGTAGCCACGTATTTGGCTGAGATAAAGCGGATAAAGATAAGTAAGGCCATAGAGGCCGACACCCATTACGAATGAGAACAGCGAGCCAAAGGCAAAGTTGACGTTTTTAAAGGCTCTTAAATCTACAATGGGTTCTTCGGCTGTGAAGGCTCTGAAGAAGAAGAGAATACCGCCTACAACCATTACGCCGCTCAGAATGAAAATCGCTTCATCCTGCAGCCAGTCATTGCGAGGGCCTTCTTCCAGAACATACTCCATCGAGCCGAGAAACGCTGCCATACCTGCGAGGCCCCACCAGTCGAATTTGCTCAGGAGTGAGCTGTCGCCTTCGTCGAAATCGATGAGGTTCCATGCAGCGATTGTTACCAGAATGCCCGGGCCGACATTGACCAGAAACAGCCAGTGCCAGGAAAAAGCGTGGCTGAGATAACCGCCGATTGTCGGTCCGATTGTTGGCGCAAGTGTTGCGACAAGGCCAATCATCGGCGAAACGATGGAGCGCTTGGAGGGCGGGAAGATCGTGAAGGCGGCTGCAAACACGCTTGGGATCATACCGCCGCCGATGAAACCCTGAATGGCGCGATAGACGATCATCTGATCAATATTAGTCGCGGTCGCGCAGAGCATGGAGGCAAGCGTAAAACCAGCAGCGGATACCGTGAACAGAACGCGGGTTGAGACAAGGCGTCCGAGGAAGCCTGACAGCGGGATCATGATGACTTCCGCAATCAGATAGGATGTCTGAACCCAGGAGATTTCGTCAGAGCTGGCGCTGAGGCCTGCCTGAATTTCAGACAGCGATGCGGACACAATCTGAATATCCAGAATGGCCATGAACATGCCGAACACCATCGCAAGAAAGGCAATCGCTTTCTTGGGATCGATGCGATCATCTGCAGGAGCCATGGGCCCCATTGTGGTGTTTGCAGCCATGACGGCGCACTCCGAAAGGGAAGAGGAAGGCGGCGCGAAAGCTGTCGGCCGCGCCGCCGCATGTTCTAGTGATCAGCGTTCACGCTTTTGGAATGCGCTCCCAAAAGCTTTGTCGCGCGTGTCAGTTGGCCTTGTCTTCAGGTGCGGTGCGTGTGTCCACGTCAACCGTTACGCTGAGACCGGCGCGGATCTTGCCAGAATCGAGCGCGTCCTGAGGGATCGTGATACGAACCGGAACACGCTGAACGATCTTCGTGAAGTTGCCGGTGGCATTTTCAGGCGGCAACAGCGAGAACACGGCACCCGATGCAGGGGCTACGGATGCGACCTTGCCTTCAAAGTAAGGGCCGTCGATGGCATCGACATAGATACGTGCTGTTTCGCCAGTTTTGATGTGGCCGAGCTGCGTTTCCTTGAAGTTGGCATCAATATAGAGTGCATTCACAGGAACGAGCGCTGCGATCTTCTGTCCGGGCGAAACGAGGTCGCCCTTCTTGCCGGAAAGATTACCAACAACACCATCGAAAGGTGCGCGCAGTGTCGTAAAGCTGAGATCGCGGGCAGCCTTGTCGCGGGCGAGCTCCAGCGAACGAATGGTGCTTTCCTGCTCTTTATACTGTGCGTTCAGCACTTCGATATTGGCATTGGCCGAAGCGATCTGCGCATTCGAACCAGCAAGCTTTGCCTTCGCCTGATCGAGCGACGACTGCGCGTTGTCGAGTTCGGACTGCGCGGAGAAGCGCGTATCATGGAGCTTTTGAATGCGGACCATAGTGCTTTCGGCATTCTTCAGAACAGCCTGCGAGGCCTGTTCGTCTGCCTGCGCCTGCTGCAACGTCGCCTTTGAGGCATCGATCTGCGCGTTGATACGTGCAAGGGTCTGCTTCTGGGTGTCGAGCTTGGCTTCCGCATCGTCGAGCGCAATCTGGTAATCTCCGGCATCAAGCTGGAAGATCACATCACCAGCTTTGATATGCTGGTTGGCCACGACTGGGATGCTTTCAATATAGCCGGTGACTTTTGGTGCGATAGACGCAATGTCACCCTGCACGTAAGCGTCGTCCGTTGAAACCATGAAACGGCCAACAGTCCACCAGTTGTAACCGTACCAAAGTCCACCAGCGACGGCAGCAATGAGAACGACCGGCAGCACAACGCGCTTACCAATGCCCTTTTTCTTGCCGCCTTTTGCGGTATCAGGTGTGGCGCCAGGAGCAGCAGTATCCGGGGCTGTTTGCGGTGCTGGCCGTTCGCCCATGGGTTCTGCATTCACTCTGGACTGTTCTCCCTGAGCCGTAGGGGTCGGGAATGGACGGATATCAGCCGTATCAACAGACTTATGGGCGGACATTTGGAAACTTTCTGTATAACCGCTTCAACGAACCGCTTGGTTCGATGTTGACTTAGAGCAATAAGTTGACCATATCAAGTGACATCGAACCGTTTGGTTCGAGAAAATTATGAGTTTTGTACAATGAATCGTGAACACCGCATAGAACAGAGCGCTGCAGCTGCCTTGGATAGCGATGAGGTCGGCGCCTTTGCGGTCGAACCCGATGTGGAAGGCGGACGTACGCGCCTCGCTGCAGGTCAAGATCCAATAAAGCGCCAGCAGATTCTTGAGGGTGCGCAAAATGTATTTCTGCGGATGGGATTTGACGCTGCGAGCATGAACGACATCACGCGGGAAGCGGGTGTCTCCAAGGGAACGATTTACGTTTACTTCAATAGCAAAGAAGATCTGTTCGTCGCCTTGTGCGAACATTATCGAATGACGACTTTCAGCAAGATGGTCGCTAAAATCGACAAAGGCTTCTCGACCCGCGAAGAGCTTGCTGACTTTGGCGTTACTCTGGTTACGCTTATCACTTCGACGACCGCAATTCGTGCGCAGCGCATCATTCTGGGTGTCAGTGAACGCAAGCCTGAATTGTCGGCGCGCTTTTATGAACGTGGTCCTAAGCGCAGCCACTTAATCATGGCAGATTATCTTTCCAAAATGATCCAGTCAGGCGAACTGGAGCCGTTTGATCCGCTGGAAAAAGCTTATCAGCTTTCGGATCTTTTTCTCTCCGGCCTCTATCGGCCCCGCCTTTTTGGCGTATTGAGTGAGCCACCCTCACAGCAGACAATTGTTAAAAATGTCGAGTCTGCTCTCGACTTTTTCTTCAGGGCTTATGGCAAACGAAGCCCGGATGTTTCAAAATAGTACATCCGCCCTTTGAGTGAAGGATTAAACACACATTATCCTGTCGGTAACGTAGTTTTCATTTGCGGGAGCCATATTTAGGCACCGTTCTTGTGTGTAATACATAGCAATCAATTTATTGCGGGTTGCAACACGACCCATTTTTTATGTGACTTATAAGTGATTGAAGGCCCGAAGGAGTCGATTCGCCACTGGTATTTTGGTGGCACCAGATGAAGCCCTTTTTTCCTTTATTACCAAGGATATTATGCAATGACTCTCGACTTGATTCATTTTCCGAATTTTAAGAAGACCTTCTTTGGCACCTCGTTCCAGGGCGACACACTTGCGCTTCTAACGCGTATCCGTGACGAGATTGGGTGCAAGTATATTATGCACACATATCGCGGGCGCATGGGAGATTGTACAAAGGCAAATTCTTCCGATCTTACTGTGGTGATGACTTTTCCTTCGAGCTGGGCGACCCGATATTCAGCGAAGAATTACTTCATAATTGATCCTGTCTTTCAGGATGACGCTCCCTATTATCGAAATGATTCCAGCGGAATCGTTCGCGATCTCAAGGAAGATGCTGCAGCATGCCCCGATATCGCCGACATGCTGCAGGATGCTGAGAAACATGGGCTGGGAAATACATTTATAGCGGTCTCGGCACGCAATCCGAAGGGGGCTGTTGGCTGCACACTTTTCTGCTTTGAGCTTGGCGACCAAGCTACGCCGGAAGAATTTCTTCTTAAGATGCGCCCGCGTCTGTTGAGCGTTTCTGGTATTATTCATAACACGCTGTGCGGTTGTGATAATACGAAATCAGCAGCATCTCTTCTGACACCACGTGAAGTTGATTGCTTGCGCTGGGCGGCCAATGGCAAGACGGACGGAGAAATCGCTGAAATTCTCAGCATCGCTCGCTGGACGGTCGTAACCTATCTTCAGAACGCGAAGATCAAGCTCAATTGTTCCAATCGTACTTCCGCAGTGGCGACTGCGCTCTCTCTGGGCATCATTGAAATGCCGGAAGTTCAGCATTTAATGTGATGCCGCGCTTACATGAAAAACTACCATTACACCGGATGCGTGAAGCTTCCGGTGTAACTTTTCATCACCAGAGACGTTATTCTGGATTACAGCGGTTCCAGTTAATATTGAATCGTTGGAACCGCTGTAACTATTTGTTTTTACACATTTCCCAACGCAAAACCGGTTCCTACTTTTGCTGGAAATGCTTCAAGCAGTCTTCCGCATAGGTAGGCGTGCATTGTCGATCGCATCGATCAGGCGGGTCGTATTCTGTGCCGGATCGTCGTCCGGGTTCTCAAATACAATGTGGCTCAGTTCAACGCTTGCCGTTTTCCCCGACAGTGTCAGGCGGAAATAAGCGTAGACGCCCTTATTGCGAAACTCCATGTCGAGAACGATGGACGGATTTGTGAACCAGTCACAGTGAAACTCACCGCCATGCCCAAGTTCGAGCGTGCCGGGGAAAAAATGCAGCTCAGTTGCCGAGTGGACGATATCTGCAATGTTGGCGAACAATTCGCAGCGGATGAAAGCAATATAGTCAGCTGGATCAACCAGCCGAAGTTCAGCGACGACTTCGCGAATGTTTTCGGCAATGATTGCCTCGCGTTCGTTAGAGAATTGCAGGCTCTTCATCTTGCCACCGCCGATCCGGAAGAACAGGGATATAATATATTAGAATATCCTAAAGTCATCTCAAAACCTATCAATGTAATGCATGTCGAGCATTGATGACACGGACGAGTTCAGCGACAGCCTTATAGAATTCAGGAGCGATCATCTGGTCGACATTCACCTGTTTATAGAGCGCGCGTGCCAATTGTACATCCTCGAAAACCGGGATCGAATTTGCGGCAGCGACTTCTCTTATTTTCAGAGCGATCAGATCTTGTCCCTTCGCAACAACAATTGGAGCTGCATCCTCATTGGGCCGATAGCGTAGTGCTACAGAGAAATGGGTCGGATTTGCGACAATAAGCGTTGCCGTTGGTACGGCGTTGATCATGCGGCGGCGCGCGCGATCACGTCCAAGAGAGCGCTGACGCGCTTTTACAAGCGGATCGCCTTCTGATTGCTTGTGTTCATCTTTTACTTCCTGCTTGGTCATGCGCAATTCCTGCTTCCAGTGAATGCGCGACCAAGCGAGATCGAAAGCAGCAATAGCTGCAATTGCCAGCACATTGGCAACCAGAAGCCTGACCAGATTTTCACGCAGGAATTCTGGCAACGCGCTCGGATCGGTCGCAACGGCATCGGTGAAAAGATTGTTGCTCTTGAAGAAGACGAAGAAGACAATAATGCTGGCAGCGATGAATTTCGCCAGCGACTTCAGAAACTCCACCTGACCTGAACGCCCGAAAATACGCTGCCAGCCTTTCATCAGCGATATCCGGGACGCCTGGGGACGGATACGCTCTCCGACCATGCGTGGTGCGTTCTGAAAAGCCGAAGCTGCGATGCCCGCCAGTGGAATAATGATGAAGATCGGAACGAGCGCCATACCGACTGACAGTCCAAGAATGCCAAACAGATGGCTTGCATCCTCTGCGCTGTTGAGAGTCCAATCCTCTGGACGATCCATCAACTCACGCAAGAATACGGTGAGTTTTGTCGTCGCCGGAGCTGCAACAAAGACAGCGATGACGAGAAAGGACGCGATACCTGCAAGAATGGGCGTTTCGCGGGAAAAGGGCATATTGCCCTTATCGAGAGCGTCGCGGATTTTCTTCTCGCTGGCGTCCTCTGTTTTACTCTCTTTGTCGGTATCATCGGACATGTGTCACACGCGTTCTTAGTGCATGTCTTCCAAAAGCGGAAAGCAGTTTTGGAAGACATGCGTGAAAACAAAGAGTTAGAGAATTTTCAGGAAAAGAGGCAGGGGCTTATTCCGTGTCTTCGCCTGAATCGAGCGTGATGATTCCGCGCTCCGACAGATCAATCGCAATACGAGCGACAGCTCGCCGTGCGTCTGCGATGTTCTGGCTGGTGATGTTGCCCTGTTCGGCAGCCAGTTCGCTCTCTACCATGCGGCGTCCGCGCGTGGAAAGCGACGAAAGCACTGTTTCCTGGAGGGCCGCGTCTGCGCCACGCAAAGCCGTTGCGATCTGCTCGGTCTGTACTTCATCGAAGAGCAGAAGACGGGCACGCTGCGACAGACGTTCGATATCCTCAAAGTTGAAGAGCTTGGCCTTGATGCGGGAAATGTCGTCCTGGCTGAGATCTTTGAGGCTCGCCATAAGCTCTTCCATTTCCTGCCGGTCGAGCTGGTTGAAGATGTTGGCGATCTGGCCGTGATGGGCTTTGACCGGACCGGAGTCACTGCGTCCCAGAAGGTCACGACGAAGCACATCTTCAAGAAGATCAGCGGCAGCAGGGGCGACATTGCCGATGTGCAAGGAACGCTGCACCACGGCACTGCGTAGCTGTGGAGGCAACCCTACAAAAATGCGTGCTGCGAGGTCCGACGGAAGCTTGGAAACGATATAGGCAATGATCTGCGGGTGCTGATCAGCGAGATAGGCTTGCAGCCCTTCTATCGGCAATCTTGCAAGCCCTGCCCAGACGGATTCCTGAACAAGCTGCGGTTGAACGCGCTCTTCAAACACGGCATCAGCTTCGTCTTGCGGCAGTGCTTCGCGCAGAAGACCTTCGAAGCGCTGGGCTGCTTCCGACACAGGCGCACCTTCGGCAAAGGAGTCTTCGAACTGCTTTACAAGATGTTCGAAATCAAGCGGCGAAATGGGTTCAAGCGTTCGGGCATGACCGGCAAGCTTGCGCAAATCGTCCGCATTGAAATGCTTGAGGAGACGTGATGCGGATGGACGGCCAATGGCGACAAGGATAGCAGCCGCTTTTTGCGGACCGGAGAGTGTATCGATCAATCCGCTTACGCTGTCGTCGGAAGGCTTTTGCGTTTCATTGTCGGCCATGGTCGATCCGTTACTTACCGATGATTTCGGTCAGGCTGACGCCGAACCGCGAGGAATCGTCTTCGAGCACGATGACTTCACCGCGCGCAATCACACGTCCATTGACGACGATATCGACCGGATCACCGATTTGCTTGTCGAGCGTGATGACAGCACCACGACCGAGCTTCATGAGGTTTGCGACTGGCATGGTCGTGCCGCCTAGAACCACCTGAACATCGACCGGGATACCCATGATAAGCTCGAGATTGGGCTTTGAGGCACCAGCTTTGGCGCTGCGCGGCTTTTCTTCGCGCAATTCTTCAATCGCCTCTTCCAGCTCATGCTGCATGTTTTCGTCCTTGTTCTCGGTGCTCATGCCTGCCCCGCAATTTCAACGGTTGCCTTCTTGACCGCACGGCGCACGAAGACCGGCAAGGCGCTTTTTTCTTTTGGTGCAGGTTCGCTTGCGGGCGAAAACACCTTCTCATCGATACGTGCTGCAGTTTCCGTGACGGTTCGTGCCTGACGCATATCGCGCGTGAGTGCTTTACGCAGCCGGTTCAGCTCTTCGATTGCTTCGTCCATCTCGCGGCGCACACGGTTTGTCTCGGCTAGACGGGCTTCGAGCTTTAGTGTTTCGTCTGACAAGTCGGTGCGCTGGTTCTGCAACGACTTGGCAACGCGCTCCAAACCATTGGAGGCAGCAGCCACGCGCAGCGTCAGCAGTTTACCAAGCTTGATGGTTTCGTTGGTCTTGCGACCCACAATGATGAGCGCACCAAGCGAGCCGAGCGCCAGAAGCGTCGATAGAAGATTAGCCAGCAACAAGCTCATCGATGAGATCCTCTTCCTGATTGACCGGATCGCCAACCTTGACTGTAAAGTGAATGCCGGACTTGCCGAGCGTGCATTTGAAAAGCTGCTGATCGCCAGCGCGGAGCCGTACCTGCTCCATCGCATCGACAGGGAGTTTCAGCACCTGTCCGATTTCAAGCTTTGAGAGGGCATCCAGCGTCATGCTGCCCTGTTGAATGAATGTCTCAAGCTCAATGCGGGCGCGGCTGACTTCATTGCGCATCTTCTTGGACCAGGCAGGGTCTGCCTGGTTCATGGGACGGCGCAGGAAAGCAGCAACGGCATCCTGCATTGGCTTATGTGTGGCTCTGGGAAGAAGAAGATGCAGCGTGCCGGTCTTGCCCGCAGCAACAACATCGATACGGCAGATAAAGAGGCGTGAGCGCTCAAGGTCGTCACTATTAAATTCGGCTGTGTCCATGCATTCGCCGGGCGCAAAAAGCGATTGTCCGCCGCCCATAAACACCTGATCCAGTGCCGCCGACATATGCGATGTCAGCTGGTTGGATACCTTGCGTTCGAGCATGCCAAAGGGGCGTTCAAGGTCAAAACTACCGAGGTTGCCCTGCGCGCCGAACATGGTTTCGATGACTGAAAACACCAGGGTTGCGTCGGCAGTCAGATAAAGCTTGCAGCCCCAGCGATCGGCTTTGAGTGGCGCGATGATTGCAGCCTGATCGAGAATGGCATTGATCGCGGCGTCATCAGCCGTTTCTACCTGACCAGCTTCGGCATCAAACGCAGCGGCGCTTCCCTGCTTGAGACGGCCACAAAAATGAGACGATGCATCCTTGAAGACATGCGCAAGCGATTTGAGATCGTCACCGGAAAGTCCGGCCGCACGTAAAAGGTTTTCAGCGAGCACGTCGTTTTTGCGGTTTTGGTCCGGAGAAGTCATATCAGGCCGCCTGCTGGATCGGCGTGGTCGCCATGGTTTCCTGCTCAACCACGTCGATGCTTGGACGCTCATAGGCCGAAATGGTCTTGCGGCCATATTCAAGCGCGATCTGCGGCAGCGAACCATTCATGTAGGCAAGCAGCGTCTGTTTCACGACGGTATAGAGACGGTTTTGCTTGTCTCGGGTTGACTTGATCTTGGTGGCGATCGGACCCACGACACCGTAAGAGAAGAAGATACCGGCAAATGTTCCGACAAGTGCTGCACCGATCAGGTGACCAAGCACTTCCGGCGACTGATTGAGCGCGCCCATGGCCTTGATAACACCCAGAACTGCGGCAACGATGCCCAGCGCGGGCAACGCTTCCGAAATCGAAACCATCGCCTGATACGGTTTGAGCTTGTCACGCGAGAGCGTGTGGATTTCTTCATCCATAAGCGCTTCAATTTCATGGGGACGTACATTTCCGACAATGATAAGGCGGCAATAGTCACAGATGAAATGCACGAGGTCGTCGTTTTTCAGAACGCTCGGATAGGCCTGGAAGATCGCGGACTCTTTTGGGTTGTCGATATGGACTTCCACTTCATTGCGCGACTTTGCGCGCAATTCCCGCATCAGGCTGTAAAGCAGGCCCAGAACGTCGAGATAATCACGTTGCTTTGGTACAGCATTTGCGAAGGCTTCCATGCAGGCCTTGCCCGTATCCTTCACAAGCGAAAGGGGGTTGGCGACAAAGAATGTACCGAGTGCTGCGCCCAGAATAATGACGAATTCCCACGGCTGGATGAGCACGCTGACGTGCCCGCCCATGGCGATGAAACCGCCGAGCATGCAGCCCAGTGTGATGGCGAGGCCGATGAGAATACCCAAAGCGCATGACTCCCGTTGATTCGAAGTTACAGCGGCTCCAGTTAAAACCGAATCGTTGAAGCCGCTGTAACTATTTGTTTTTACGCACTATCCTACGCAAAACCGCTTCGCACTTTTTGCTGGAAATGCTGTATTTTTGCACCTTAAGGATTGCGCCTTGTGCGAAGCTTGCCATTTGAGACCGAGCAATTGACGCGGAAATGCATCAGCTTCGGACAAGCTTGATCGAGCATAACGTTCATGAAAAATTGCAGGGGGTTCTCGCATGGTCAACACGATGATGAGTTATCGGCTGATTGCGTCCGATATGACGCGGTCGTTGCAGCGCGTCTCGAAGGAGCCTGTGGTTGAGCGGGAAACCGCTTACTACAAAGAGAATATCGGCAAGGTTAAATCCATTGACGATTTCATGTCCGACACCCGGCTTTTCAATTACGCCATGAAGGCATTTGGCCTTGAAGACATGGCCTATGCGAAAGCTTTCGTACGCAAGATCCTCACCGAAGGTGTCAAAAGCGATGACGCCATGGCGAACAAGCTGACTGACAAGCGCTACAAAGAATTCGCAACAACCTTTGATTTTCAAGGCAAGGGCGACAAGGCGACAGAAGGCACTGCTGCACAGCAAGGGGTGATGGACAAGTATGTCCGTCAGACGCTTGAAACGGAAGCAGGCAGTCAGAATGAAGGCGTCCGTCTGGCGCTCTATTTTGAGCGCAAGGCATCTACCATCACCAATGCGTATGAAATCCTCGGCGACAAAGCGTTGCTTACGATGATGCAGACGACTTTCGGCTGGCCGTCAGCCATGTCGAACGCCGACATCGACAAGCAGGCCAAGATGATCGAGGCGAAAGTCGATTTCTCGAAAATGTCCGATCCCGACCATGTGTCGAAGCTGATTTCGCGCTTCACGGCCATGCATGAAATGAACAATCCAACGGCGAGCAGCCCAGCTTCCATTGCGTCACTGTTGCTGGGCGGAACATCGTCAGTTGGCATATCGGCCAACATCCTGACCACATTGCAAAACTTTAAGCCGGGCGGACGCTGATCGATGCAGAATAATTCCATCTATGTCGGGCTTTCTTCGCTCGTAACGCTTGAGCGACGGATGAACGCCATCGCTCATAATGTGGCGAATATCTCAACACCGGGGTTCCGTGGTGAAGGCACCAAGTTCGACACCATCGTTTCGAACAAGGCCAGCGAAGACATAAATTTTGCGACTGCTGGCAAAAGCTTCATCCGAACTGAAGCAGGCTCGATGCTAGAAACCGGCAATCCATTTGATGTCGCCGTCAAAGGCAACGTCTGGATGTCGGTGAACACGCCGCAAGGTCTGGTTTACACACGCGACGGGCGCATGAAAATGATGCCGACAGGCGAGCTGGTGTCTGTAACCGGAAACTCCATTCTGGATGTGGGTGGCGCGCCGATTGTGCTCAATCCCGATGGCGGTGCGCCTAAAATATCAAGCGACGGCGCAGTCTACCAGAATGGTGCACAGATTGGTGCCATCGGTCTGTTCTCAATTCCTGCTGATGCTGATCTCAGCTATGCTGGCAATTCTGGCGTCGTACCGAACAAGCCGGCACAGCCTGTCGTTGACGATATGAGCGCAGGCGTTGTGCAGGGCATGATTGAAGGCTCCAATGTTGATGGTATGACGGAAATGACACGTCTGATCAGCGTTAGCCGTGCTTTCGAGCAGGTCAACAATCTGCTTGGCCAGCAGGAAAACACAGTCGCTGAAGCCATCAGGACGCTAGGCTCCAAAAACGGATGATCTCTGACCTCCCGCTCACGCGGCTTGCCGCCTTTGCACGTCAGCAATCGATAGCGCCAAAGCCACTAACCGGCATTGGTGGCACGGTGAGTGATGTGTCGCGTTCGGCAATTGCTGTGCGCGGGTTGTCGCGTAATGCGCGTTTGGGTGATGCAGTGGCCATTCGTGCTGATGGAGGGCAAAGTCTGGCGGAAATCATCCGCGTGGCAGACCGTCAGGTGCTGGTGAAGCCTTTCGACGACCGCATTATTCCGTCTCTTGGCGCGGCTGTTTTCGAGGAAGGTCCGCTGCGCATTCGCCCGGCGCCGGAATGGCGTGGCCGGGTTATCAATGCGCTTGGCGAAGCAGTTGACGGAAAAGGCGCTCTTCAGCCCGGCACACGGCCGATGGCTTCCGAGAATCTGGCTCCAGCTGCATTGCGCCGCGCCCGCGTTGATCGGGGGCTTCGCACCGGCGTCAATGTGATTGATATTTTCACGCCGCTTTGTTTTGGACAACGTATCGGAATTTTTGCGGGCTCTGGTGTGGGTAAATCCACATTGCTGGCCATGATGACCCGTGCGGGCGATTTTGACACTGTGGTTCTGGCCCTGACCGGCGAGCGTGGTCGTGAAGTGCGCGAGATGCTTGAAGAGACCATGGCCGGGCATCTCAACAAGACTGTGACGGTGGTCGCCACTGGCGATGAAAGCCCGATGATGCGCCGCCTCGCACCCAATACGGCGACAGCGATAGCCGAATATTTTCGCGATCTTGGCCAGAACGTGCTGTTGATTGTGGATTCCGTTACCCGATTTGCACATGCGGCGCGCGAAGTGGCGATTGCCGCAGAAGAACCGCCTGTTTCGCGCGGTTATCCGCCAAGTGTTTTCAGCCAGCTTCCTCGCCTTCTTGAACGCGCCGGACCGGGCATCACCGAGGCAGGTGGAAGCATCACCGGCATCTATTCGGTGCTGGTCGATGGTGACGACCACAATGATCCGGTTTCGGATACCATTCGCGGCACATTGGATGGTCATATTGTTCTCGACCGTGCCATTGCTGCTCAGGGGCGTTTTCCAGCAGTGGATATTCCTGCGTCAGTATCGCGTCTGGCCAAGCACAACTGGACGCCGGAACAGCGCAAACTTGCAGGTCAATTGCGCAGCATGGTTGCACGTTTTGAAGAAACGCGCGATCTGCGCGCGATTGGTGCTTATCAAAAGGGCAATGACGGCCTGTTGGATCAGGCGGTCGATCTTGTTCCGCGTATTTATGATGCGCTGCAACAATCGCCCGAAACAGGTCTGTCGGAAGACCCTTATCACGACCTTGCCGCAGCGTTACGCGGAGAAAAACAGACATGAAGAACATGATGAAGGGTTCTCGCAACAGACGGGAAGAGGACATTCTCGCCGATCTCGCGGCGGAGGTCGAAGCCGCTACTGCAAGCGAAACCAAAAAGCCGCAAAGTCAGGTTGACCGCTATCTCAAGATTGCGGCGATCACGCTGGCTGTTGGCTGTGCGATGCTTCCTTTCATCACCTATCTGCAACGTGTTGATCTCAGCCCTGACAAGAAGGCTGATAGCAAGATTGTCGACCCGCTCGACCGTTCGGAACAAAAGACGGTGAGGAGCTTTCCTTCGTTCCGTCCCAACGATCAGGTCGCGCCGAATGAGAACATTGATACCACCACAACCGGTTCGGTTATGTCCAATGGCAAGGGATTGCCCGGAACAGGAGCTGGCAACGGTGGTGATGGGAATGGCGAAGGTCAATCGCTTCCAAAGCCGGTATTCGCTCTCCGCGAAGTGGTTGGCGGTATGGCGATGATCGAAGATACGTCAGGCTATTGGTTCGTCGAGAAAGGCTCGCTTCTGCCTGATGGCAGTCACCTCGTTTCAATCGGACGCGGTAATCAGGCTGGCACCTGGAAACTGACGACGTCGGCGGGCGATGTGATTGAGTTGCGTAAGTAATACCAAAGTTCATTGAGCAAGACTCATCGGACTTTGGTTGAGCCCGTGTGGCGATTGAACCTTTTCAAGGCGTGATGCGTCAACATCTTGAGCCGCCTTGGTATAAAGCGCAGGATAGGGCGTTTGCCGCGCGCGCTCCATCAAAAGCGGTAGTTTCTCTTTTCAGCTACGTCTTATGGTGTAAGCCACGCAAGCTTGACGCAAGTTCCGACCTTTAAGTTAACAAACTATAAAGGCGGGAAACTCCATGAGCTCCATTCATCTTTTCGATCTGGCTTCAAGGCAGGCGCAGTGGTTGTCGGTACGACAGGCCACCGTTGCAGGCAATGTTGCCAATGCGAATACGCCGGATTTCCGGGCGCGAGACGTTCAGCCTTTCGCTGATGTGCTGGACAAAACCCAGCTCACCATGGCTGCAACCAGTCCGCAGCATCTGGAAGTAGAGGCGAATGGCATTGCAGGCGCGCGGCTGCGTCCTGAAGACATCACTGAGCAAACCCATTCGGGCAATACGGTCGATGTTGAACGCGAAATGATGAAGGCTGGCGAGATTGCCCGCGAATATTCGCTCAACACGAGCATCGTCAAAGCGTTTCACCGCATGATGCTGTCTGTGGCGAAGGGGTAAGCTATGTCAGACGCATTGCAGAACAGCTTGAAGATTGCAGCATCGGGCTTGTCGGCACAGTCGACCCGTTTGCGCGTCGTTTCGGAAAATCTTGCCAATGCACAGGCGACAGCGAAGACGGCAGATGCCGATCCTTATCGTCGCAAGACTGTCTCCTTCCGTACGGAAGTCGAGCAGAGCACAGGCGCTGCCGAGGTTCGGGTTGCAGAAGTCGGCAAGGATACCTCTGCCTTTATCGAAGAATATGATCCAAGCCATCCCGCAGCGGATGCGCGTGGATATGTGAAATATCCCAACGTCAACATGGTCGTCGAAATGGCGGACATGCGTGAAGCCAACCGTTCTTATGAAGCCAATTTGCAGGTCGTCAAACAAGCGCGTGAGCTGATCTCGATGACCATCGACCTCCTGAGGAGCACTTAATGTACGACTCAATTATGAGTGTTTCGGCGCGCAATGCCCTATCGCGCCTTTCTGAAACAGTCGCCGAAAAGAGCGTTGGCTCCACTTCGGCGCCCCAGGCCATCCCGACCACTCCGGGTGCGTCCTTTGGTGAAGTCCTGTCGCAAATGACGGATTCGGTTGGTCAGAAGCTGCAGGCTGCTGAAGCCAATTCCATTCAGGGCATCAAGGGTGATGCTCCGCTGCGCGACGTGGTCAGCTCTGTCATGGAAGCCGAGCAGTCACTTCAGACGGCAATCGCGATCCGCGACAAGATCGTGCAGGCCTATCTCGAAATCAGCCGTATGCCGGTCTGAGTGCTCTCACTGAATAAGGACCTGCCATGAAAGCCCTGACGATAGCCGCCACCGGCATGAACGCCCAGCAGCTCAATCTGGAAGTGATTGCGAACAATATCGCGAACATCAATACAACGGGCTTTAAGCGCGCACGCGCTGAATTTTCTGATCTTCTGTATCAATCGGAACGCACCGCTGGCGTGCCCAATCAGGCCAATCAGGCAATCGTGCCCGAAGGCGCTTTGGTTGGGCTAGGTGTGCAGACTGCGGCTGTGCGCAATCTTCATATGCAGGGAAGCTTCAACCAGACTGGCAATCCATATGACGTGGCATTGACCGGACGCGGCTGGTTCCAGATTCAGAGCCCGACGGGTGAAACGCTTTACACACGCGCTGGCGCATTCAACAAGAATGCTGACGGCCAACTGGTTACGCTTGATGGTAATGCTGTAGAGCCAGCCATCACTATTCCGCCTGACGCTATTGAGGTGACGGTGACGGAAACCGGGCAGGTCTTTGCCAAGTTGCAGGATCAGGTCAATCAGGTCGATCTTGGCCAGTTGACGCTTGCAAACTTCACCAATGAAGCTGGCCTGGAGCCATTGGGTGGCAATCTTTACCGCGAAACAGAAGCGTCTGGCGGACCACTTGTCGGTGTTCCCGGTGATCCCGGTTATGGCGCGATCAAGCAGGGTTATCTCGAAGCATCCAATGTCGATCCGGTGAAAGAAATCACCGATCTGATCACGGCGCAGCGTGCTTATGAGATGAACTCCAAGGTCATTCAGGCTGCCGATGAAATGGCTGCGACCGTATCGAAAAACCTGCGCTAAAGCATTAGAAATGCTATCTTTTTTTGTTTTTACGCACATGCCAGTCCGAAAACTGGTTCCCACTTTTCGGGATGTGCTCCAACGGTGATGACGATGAGTTATACGAAGGCAATTTCCCGGAAAACAAGGCTGGCAATCACTGCCGGCCTTCTGCTGTTCGCAGTAACGGGCGCAAGTGTTGCCGACCGCATCGCCTTTGTCGTGCCTTCGGCAACCGTCTATCCCGGTCAGGTCGTGAGCGAAACCGCGCTTCTTGAAAAGCAGTTTTTCATCAGTGCACCGGCTGCGAGCCAATATGTCCTTTCACAAGACCAGGCTACGGGCAAAGTCGCACGTAAGACGCTGCTTCCGGGCAAGCCGATCCTCGTTTCTGCACTTGGCGAACCATCGCTGGTGAAGCGTGGCGTTCCTGCGCCGCTGGTGTTCACTTCAGGCACTTTGGTGATAACCGCAATGGGCACGCCACTTGAATCGGGTGCGGCAGGCGACTTCATTAAAATTCGCAATATAGACAGCGGCATCATCGTGTCTGGAACAGTGCTTGCCGATGGTCGCATTCAGGTGGGGATGCAGTGAGAAGAACGCGCGCAGCCCTCATCGCCCTTTTGGCCTTAGCACTCCAGCCCATCGCCGGGTTTGCTGACGAGTCTTCGAAAAACGCGCGTGAGTTTGGCAACGCCGTGGAAGCGGATGCAGACTGGCTCGGCTCTGGCGGTGATCCGTCGAAAATGGCTTATGCCGAACTTGGCAGGGGCAGTGCGGTTGCACGTCTCAAAGACATTGCGACCATTCAGGGCGTGCGTGAAAACCAGCTCGTCGGATATGGTCTTGTGATTGGTTTGAAAGGCAGCGGCGATAGTCTGCGCAATTCGCCTTTTACCGAGCAGTCCATGCGTGCCATGCTTGATAATCTTGGCATCAGCGCACCGCGCAATTCGACCCGCTCCAAAAACACCGCAGCCGTTATCGTGACTGCCAATCTGCCCGCATTTTCGGGCACTGGTTCGCGTATCGACGTGACTGTCTCCTCGCTTGGCGATGCGACTTCGCTACAGGGCGGTACTCTGGTCATGACGCCCCTGATGGGCGCGGACAATCAGATTTATGCGGTCGCACAGGGCAACATGATCGTTTCAGGCTTTTCGGCCGAGGGCGAAGCAGCAAGCATAACCCAAGGCGTTCCGACATCTGGCCGTATCCCGAATGGCGCGCTGGTCGAGCGTGAGGTTGCAGGCAATTTCGGTAAAGACAGCGAAATGGTTGTCGAACTGCGCGATCCTGATTTCACGACGGCTGTGCGCGCTGCCGATACGATCAATGTGTTCGCCAAGCGCCGCTATGGGCGTGGCGTAGCGATTGCCCGCGATGCCAAGACCATTCGGCTTCAGCGTCCGAAGAACGTGCCTGCCGCTCGCTTTCTGGCTGAGCTGGAAGGTCTGCCAATCACCACGGATGAAGTTGCGCGCGTCGTCGTGGACGAACGCACCGGCACAGTCGTTATCGGTGAGAAGGTGCGTATTTCCAAAGTGGCGATCAGCCATGGTAGCCTGACCGTAAGAGTGACCGAAACGCCGATGGTCGTTCAGCCTGAACCTTTCAGTTATGGCGAGACGGAAGTCGAACCGAATACCGATATCGCCGTTAATCAGGCCGATTCCAAGATTGGTATTCTGACGGGGGCTAATCTCGAAAACCTCGTGAAAGGCTTGAACCAGATTGGCGTGAAACCAAACGGCATCATCGCAATCTTGCAGGCGATCAAGACATCGGGTGCACTTCATGCAGAGCTGGTGGTGCAATGATCATGGCTAGCAACATCATCCGTTACGGTTCGGCTTTAGCGTTGCTGATTGGTGCAAGCTTCCCGGCTTTTGCACAACAGCCCCTTCCGCCCGTTCCGACACCGCAACAAGCCGCGACACCAGCACCAACAACTGCCGCGCAGCAGCTTGCGGCTTCTGCGCCGATTGGCAATCTCGACGAAATCCGCAAGTTTTGCGGCAATATTGATGATCAGGCGGCAGATGCGCGCTTTGCTTTGCAGACCAAGCAGCTCAACGATCTCAAGGCCGATGTGGAAGCGCGTATGCGTGCGCTGGAACACAAGCGCAAAGAATATGAGATGTGGTTGAAGCGTCGCGACGAGTTTGTCAGCAAGGCACAGGATTCACTTGTCGATATCATATCCAAGATGAAACCAGATGCTGCAGCGGCTCAGATGTCGCTTATCGGTGACGAAGCGGCTGCAGCTTTGATCCTCAAGCTCAATCCACGGGTGTCGAGTATCATTCTCAATGAAATGCCGCCTGAAAAGGCGGCCAAGCTTGCACGGGTCATTGTTGGTTCGCAGCGCACGGCTGCAACACCCCAAACCAACAGGGCTCAGAGCGCTCAGGCTGAAACCGGGAATACGGTGCAATGACGAGAAGCATGAACAAAGCGATCCTTGCAACAGCGATGCTGGCTCTGCTGGCAGGTTGTGCTACGAAGCCCGAAGAAATCGGCCGTGCGCCAGACTTGTCGCCAGTGGCTGCAAATCTCGGCATGAACAACAATCCGCAATATAGCGGTTATCCGATCCGTCCGAGCAAGGCGTCATATTCGCTGTGGGATCAGCGCTCGACCAACTTCTTCAAGGACCCGCGTGCGGCTGAACCTGGTGATGTGCTGACTGTTATCATCTCGATCAATGATCGGGCAAATATGGATAACAAGACCGACCGTGAGCGTGTATCCAAAGGCCTTTACGGTGGCGGCGCGTCGTTCGATACCAGCAGTCTTTCTGGCGCAGCTGGCGGGGGTGATATCGATGCATCGGTCAATACCCGTTCCAACAGTACATCCAAAGGCAAGGGCAAAATCGAACGCAGCGAAGACATTCGTTTGCAAGTCGCTGCCATCGTCACGGACACATTGCCCAACGGCAATATGATCATTCGAGGCTCACAGGAAGTCCGCGTAAACTATGAGTTGCGCGTATTGAATGTCGTGGGTGTTGTGCGTCCGCGCGACATTTCCGGAAACAATACAATTTCCTATGACAAAATCGCCGAAGCGCGCATTTCATACGGCGGGCGCGGGCGCCTGAGCGAGGTTCAGCAGCCGCCATATGGCCAGCAGATTCTCGATCAAATTTCTCCGTTCTAAAGTTGAGCAGGCATGAGCGATACAGCAATCGATAAAGACGGCAAAGCAAAGACCTCCATAGTGGGGCTGCTGGCTGCCGTCGCTGTGTTGACTGCAATTGCTGGCGGTGGCGGCTGGTATCTTGGCGGGGTAATTTCCGCCGAGCAGCAAGTCGCGGCCAAACCGACCACGAAAGATGACAAGCCGAAGCAGGGCGACTTTGAATCCCGCTCTATCGGTACAATTGTTCCGTTGCAGCCAATTGTCACCAATCTCGGCATCCCACAGACCACATGGGTCCGGCTTGAAGCTTCGCTTGTTGCGAAGCCGGGCCGCGAGATTCCAGCAGATATGGCCGCAAGTGTGGGGGATGATTTCATGAGCTTCCTGCGAAGCGTCAATCTCATGCAATTGCAGGGCGCGGCAGGGCTGGCTTATTTGCGTGCCGATCTTGAAGAGAGGGCGCGGATGCGTTCGGAAGGCGCGGTGGACCGCGTTTTCATTTCGACGCTGGTAGTAGAATGAAAAAGATTTTTGCGCTTACTGGCCTGCTGACGCTGGCATTTATTTCTGCCGCTCATTCACAGGCGTTGTCGCTGGATAATCTTCTGCCTGCCGGTAGTGGGGCTGCCAGCGGACAGATCGTTCAGCTGTTTGGTCTTTTGACTGTACTGTCGGTAGCGCCGGGCTTGTTGATCATGGTCACAAGCTTCACGCGCTTTGCAATCGCGTTCTCGCTTTTACGTTCGGGATTGGGTTTGCAGACTGCGCCTGCCAGTATGGTCATGATTTCGCTGGCACTATTCATGACGTTCTACGTCATGGCGCCGGTGTTTGATCGTGCGTGGAACAATGGCGTGCAGCCACTGATGCGCAACGAGATTACGCAAGAGGTGGCTTTCCGAGAAATCTCCACGCCTTTCCGCGAATTTATGATGCGCGAAGTGCGCGACAAGGATTTGCGCCTGTTTGAAGACCTTGCCGATCCGGCATTCCGTACGGGAGAAGATGGCATTGTCGATTTCCGCGTGCTGGTGCCCGCCTTCATGATCTCGGAATTGCGTCGCGGTTTTGAAATTGGCTTTCTGATCGTCCTGCCATTTCTGGTGATCGATCTTGTGGTTGCCACACTCACCATGTCGATGGGCATGATGATGTTGCCGCCGACGGTGATATCCCTGCCGTTCAAGATATTGTTCTTCGTGCTGATCGATGGCTGGAATATTCTGGTCGGAAGCCTGATACGATCATTCTCGTGAATGCTGCCCCGAGGCAAAGGATGTTTCACGGCTCTAAATCAAGGGCTTGTTAAGCATCCTGACGAGGTGTCACTCCCGAAAATGGTGGTTCGTTAAAAACGATCGCATTATATTAATATATTCTTAACAATTGGGTTATAGTGCTAGCATCCATAGTAGGTCCCACGCGTTATGTGGTGACAGGCATGATGCCGCTCTCCTATGCCGGTAATTTTCAATCCGGCCTGTCCCTCAGTTTGTTTTCCCAAGGGGCAATACAATGGCTAGCATTCTTACCAACTCTTCAGCTCTCACCGCTCTTCAGACCCTTTCCTCGACCAACAAGTCGCTGGAAACCACGCAGAACCGTATTTCGACCGGCCTGCGCATCGGTGAAGCTTCAGACAATGCATCGTATTGGTCGATTGCGACCTCGATGAAGTCCGACAACAAGGCCAATTCGGCTGTTCAGGACGCTCTCGGCCTCGGCGCCGGCAAGGTTGACACTGCATACACTGCAATCAACGACATCAAAGACCAGGTTGACAAGATGAAGTCGCTTCTGGTTAGCGCTCAGGGCGCCAGCCAGGAAGACCAGAAGAAGGTCGCAACTGAAATCAAGGCAATCCAGTCGCAGATCAAGTCGTCGGCAAGCAATGCGAACTACGCTGGTTCGAACCTGCTCGTAAACGATGCTGCTGCAACTTCGGATCTTAAGGTTGTTGCATCTTACAACCGTACCGGCACCACTGTAACGATCGACACTGTTGACGTTGCTGCTGCTGACGTACAGGTTTTCGCTGACGCTGCAGGCACCGGCGGTATCGCTGGCGATCTCGTTGCCGATGCATTCTTCGATCCAGCGACTGCAAAGCTTGACGACGCTGCAATCAAGACGGCTCTGGAAAAGGTTGAAACTGCTCTGGACAAGCTCACCACTGGTGCAGCTTCGCTCGGTGCTGCAAAGGCACGTATCGACACCCAGAAGAGCTTCATCTCCAAGCTCAGCGACTCGGTTGAAAAGGGCGTTGGTACGCTCGTTGACGCCGACATGAACAAGGAATCGGCTCGTCTGTCGGCTCTGCAGGTTCAGCAGCAGCTTGGCGTTCAGGCTCTCTCGATCGCTAACTCGTCGAGCCAGTCGATCCTGTCGCTGTTCCGCGGCTAATAACTTAGCTGATACGGCTTATATTTGGAGGGCGCGGGATTCATTCCGCGCCCTTCTTCTTTTTTAAAATGTCCCCGTCATCCAAGCCGACACTTTCGCGCAAGCTTCGCGATCTATTTTGCTCGCATCAGGATGGCGGTGGTATTGATGCAGCAGAATTTCCAGCAATTACTCGAACAGCTTAAGGCAACGCTCGGCAAGCTTGGCGCGCGAAAACTTATAGCGCTCGGACTTGTCGGAGCCGCATTGATGGGCGCAATCCTCTACACCAGCGTTTATCTGAGCCGCCCCTCCTATGAAACGCTCTATGTCGGTCTTTCACGCGATGACGTAAATCGCATGGGTCTGGCGCTTGGCGAAGCTGGTATTGCTTTCGACGTTAAATCCGATGGTTCGTCGATCCTTGTCCCTGTCGGCAAGGCCGAGCAAGCACGCATGTACTTGGCTGAAAAAGGTTTGCCGACCTCAAACAATGCCGGTTACGAGCTGTTCGACAATATGGGTTCGCTTGGCCTGACGTCATTCATGCAGGAAATCACCCATGTTCGCGCGCTTGAAGGCGAAATTGCCCGTACCATTCAGGCAATTCGCGGCGTGAAGGCAGCGCGCGTTCATATTGTTCTGGCAGAAAAAGGCTCTTTCCGTCGTGGCGATCAGAAGCCTTCGGCTTCTGTTGTCATTCGTGCGGAAGGTGGCTTTGCAGCTGAATCTGCGCAATCGATCCGCCAGTTGGTTGCAGCTGCTGTTCCTTCGCTTGATGCGTCTTCTGTGACCGTTCTCGATACCAATGGTCGCCTGTTGGCATCCGCTGGTGAAGCCGCCAATGGCGCTGCACTTATGACCGCGTCGCTTGAGCAGCAGGTGGCTGCGAATGTGGATGAAAGCATCCGTAAGGCGCTTGCGCCCTATCTTGGTATCGGTCATTTCCAGAGCAGCGTTCAGGCGTCACTCGATACAGACCGCCGCCAGACCAACGAGACAAGCTTTGATCCTGAATCGCGCGTCGAGCGTTCCGTGCGCGTGGTTCGGGAAAGCGGCGATTCCCGCAATTCCCGCAATGACAACGCAACGGGTGTTGAGCAGAATATTCCGCAGGAAGAAATTCAGAGCCGTAATGGCGATAGCTCCACGGAAAAGACCG
Organism: Ochrobactrum sp. AN78; assembly: GCF_029909885.1. NCBI lineage: Bacteria > Pseudomonadati > Pseudomonadota > Alphaproteobacteria > Hyphomicrobiales > Brucellaceae > Ochrobactrum > Ochrobactrum sp. AN78. Next base: position 25,089 of record NZ_JASAMU010000004.1, on the reverse strand, counting down.
ACCGTCGCGAAGAGCTGACCAATTACGAAATGAATACCAAGACGGTGTCGACGGTCAGCGATGGCTATGCCGTCAAGCGCTTGTCGATTGCTGTGGTCATTGATCAGGCACGTTTGCTTGAAACCGCCGGTACGACCCCGCCGCCTGCCGATTTTGTTGACCAGCAGATTCTCAAGATTCGTGATCTCGTTGCCACCGCCGCCGGTCTGAACGCGGACCGTGGCGATGTTATCAATGTGACTGCTGTCAATTTCCTCAATCCGGCAGGCGCAGATATGGATCCGGTTTCGACACCTTGGTCTGAACAGCTGATGCGACAGAGCGGTTCCTATGTGAATGCACTGGCAATTCTCGCCGCTGTTGCTCTTCTGATCTGGTTCGGCGTGCGTCCGCTGCTGCGCGAGCAGAATGCCAAATCGGCAGGAACCGAAGTCGCACTGCGTGAGGCTGGTGAAACTGGCGTGCCAAACTTTGTTGGCGATACGCAACAGGCAATCGCAGGTGAGGGTGCTAAGGCCGTGATTGGTGGGCCGGAAGCCTATGCCGACCAGATGAAGACCAGTCTTAGCGATCTGCGCCAGCGGATGCGCATGCCGGCCAAGCTGCGTCTCGAACAGATGATCGAGATGGATGAGGAGCGTGTAGCCGCCGTTCTCAAACAATGGATCCATGAAACTGCCGTCAAGCAGGAGGCCGCATCGACGCAGCGGTCCGTCATGCCGGAGCTTGAGGCAGCCTGATTATGAGCACGCTCGCCCTCAGCCGTTATCTTCCCGATTTTTCAACGCATCCAATTCCTGATGATGCAGTTGAGATCATTGCGGCACCCGCACATCCCCTGCCGCTCGCTGAACATCCTAAACGGGCAGATGCGCAAGACGCGTCAGCGGAAGAAAAGGCGGCATTTGCCGAGCAGGCAGAAGTTGCTCGCATTATCGCCGTTGAGGAAGAGAAGCGGATAGCATTCGAGGCCGGTCGCGAAGATGGCCACAAGGAAGCCGAGGCTTTATATGAGGCCGAGAAAGCAAGGCTTTTGCGTGAGCACGAAGCCGAAATTGAAGCGTTGCGCGCCAGTTTCTCCCGCGAGCAGGCAATTTTGCTGGCGGGCGCATTGACCGAGGCCTTGGGCGGGCTGGAGCAGAACCTTTCCGCACAGATTGCCGATGTTCTCGCGCCACTTCTTGCCGCCAAGCTGGAACGGGACGCCGTTTCCGGTTTCGCGCAGCGTATCAGCACACTTGCTCTTGAAGGGGAAGCACCGGAAATCGCTGGGCCGCTGCATCTTCTTGAGCCATTACGGGAGCATGCCGATCTCCTGCCAGCTGGATGCCGGTTTACTGAAACTGTATCCGGCGAACTTTCATTTTCCTTTGGTGAACGCGTGCTTGAAACGCGCGTTTCGCCGGTTCTGGAAGAATTAAGGGCTGCTGCCAGATGAGTATTGATCCAGAAACCAAGCGCGAAATCATTATTGTTCGTCGGGGCAGGCGCGATGAAGACGACGGTCATCATGGTGGTGTCTGGAAGATCGCTTATGCTGACTTCATGACCGCTATGATGGCGTTTTTTCTCGTCATGTGGCTCATCAATGCCGCAAATGAGGAAAGCAAGGCTGCTGTTGTCAGTTACTTCAATCCTGTCAAGCTGATGGACCGGCATTCGAGCCCAAAGGGCGTACAGGATATTGACGAGAAAAATGGCAAGGTTCGCTTCGAGAGCGACCAGCAGATAGAGAATAGCACCAAGGTCATCAATGACAACGCGGCCTCTCCGCCTATTGAGCAGGAAGAAAGCCGCATGTTCCGTGAGCCTTATGCGGTTCTGTCAGAACTCGCGCATGAGACAGGCGTCTTGCAAAATCAGTCCACGAAAGGCGATGGCGGCAGTTCTCAGGCTGGCACGCAGACCGGGGCTGATGGCGGTGACGCTTATCGCGATCCTTTCAGCCCGGACTACTGGTCGAGCAAGGCTGCAGAAGAGTTGACGCAACCGGAAGCAGCACCTGCCACACCGCCACAGCAGACCGCAGACGCGAAGACCGAGGCAAAACCAGAAGCGGCTGAAAAGCCTGCTGAAAGTCAGGAGCAGCTTATTTCGGATCTGAAGAAAGCTGCAGACGGTGGCACTGTGACCGATGGCGGAAGGGCTGCGAAAGCCGAACCGATGCCAGATGTGACGGTTGTCCCTGTTGATGGCGGCGTGATGATCCAGCTGACCGACAAAGTCGATTTCGGCATGTTCACAATAGGTTCTGCCAAGCCCGACGCACGTGTTGTGCAGATGCTCGAGCGCATCGCGCAGGTTATCTCGCGCCAGTCGGGCGAAGTCATCATCAGCGGTCATACCGACGCGCGTCCATTCAAGAGCGCAACCTATGACAACTGGCGTCTGTCTTCGGCGCGCGCGCAAATGGCCTATTACATGCTGGTCCGTGGCGGACTTGATGAGAAGCGCGTGTTGCGCGTTGAAGGCTATGCCGAGCGTCAGCCGAAGAACGCCGCCGATCCGAACGCCGCCGAAAACCGTCGCATCGACATCTTCCTCAAGTCCAACCCATGAAGAAACTGGTAACGCGCTCTTTGCTGGCACTTGTTGCGAGCCTGCCGCTGGCAAGCGGGGGAGCGGTTTCCTATGCTCAGACACCTGCAGTGGACGCGCCAAGCAGTCTGCCGGTTCTCGAGCCGTACAAGCTGGTTCGTTCGCTGCGCATGTTGCAGGACCAGCTGGTCTCGGGAAAGCCCGAAGCAGTGGTCATGCTCAACAGGCTTCTCATTTTCGTTAGTTCCGATATGGAGCGTGCTCCCAAGGAACTTTGGGAAAAGCCTGAGAATATTTACGCGGCGATTATCTATCTGTTCAATGGCGGCAATCCGGAAGCTGTGCGCAAGGTGCTGGCTGGCCTGGATGGCGGGACAGTGCCGCAAGAGCTGGTCAAAGGCGCATTGGCTTACGCTTCGGGCCAGAACATCGAAGTCGTGAAGTTGTTTTCGGTTCCGTTGTCGCAACAGCTTCCGGCTGAGCTGCGATCCTCCATCATTCTGGTTACCGCAAGCCAGATGACAGCCTTCGATCCTGCCACTGCACTGCTGCGTCTTGATCAGGTTCGGCTTGAGAGCCCGGGGACGCTTTTTGAAGAAGCTGCAATCCGTCGCTCCATGCCAATTGCAGCCAAACTGGGCGATGCTGACAAAATACGCATGCTGTCACGCAATTATCTGCAACGCTTTCCCCGTTCGCCCTATATGCGCGATTTCATGAAGCAGTTTGTGGATGCCGCATTGAAGCTCAATGACCGAATTGGCAATGCCGAACTGGTAAAGCTGATAGGCACCGCCGATCCCGTTATGCAATATTCGCTATATTTGCAGATTGCGCGCGGTGCTTTGGTTAATGGCCAGACTGAACGCGCCCGTTTCATGTCGGGTGAGGCACGTAAACTTGCTGATCATCTGAAGACTGATCCAAGCCGTGCCAATCTCTATGCGGCTGCAAGCGATGTTGCTTCAGATTCCGCCGGAGACGCCTTGCGGGAATTGTCGCAGATTTCACCGGATCGACTGCAGGAGCGCGACAGGAAGCTTTTGCAAGCGGCCGAGGCTGTCGGGTCAGTCGTGACGCGTACGCCTGCCAGCACAGCGGATAAGGCAAAGCCGGTCAAAACTGAGACTGACATTCCGGCAATGCCGATTGCGGATGCCGAGGAAGAGCCAGCGCCGACTGTAGCAGCTCAGGAAGTTGCGCCGGCGGTTGGCTGGAAGCCTTCCCAGCCTGCAAAGCCCGACGATGATTTGCAGAAGACCATGGATGACGCGCGGCGCAAGCTTGCAGAAATTGATGCCTTGCTAGGAAAGACCATTCAATGAGCGTAGATGTTTTGCTCAACACGGCGGGAAGATTAGGGTCGCTCGTCAAGGGAACCGGTGCGCAACAGGGCGCTGTGACGAAACTGAATGGCGAAAATCAGGAACAATCCGAGCCCGCAAAATTGTTCGGCGCACTTCTCGAAAAGCCTCAGAACAAGCTGTCGCCAGACGGCGAACAGCGGGATGACGATACGCAGTCTGATGATAGCGATAAGACGGACCGTGAAACTTCGGCTCAATCCCCTGTCCAATCTTCAGTTTATGGCGCATCGCAGACCTTGCTAGCACTGGCGGCAGGGTTGAATACGACAACAGGAGACAAACAAGCTGCGGCAGGCAACGATCCTGCCAGGCTTGATGCAAATATGTCAGCACTGGCAGATGTGGCGGAGGCTGACCCGGCAACGGCTGTCGCTAACGTTGGCGATATGGAAACGTCTGTAACGGAGCCAAAGAAGGATCAGCCAAAGAGGGATCACAAGGACAGCGTTCAGGCAAGCAAGAACAACCCGGCTTCTGTTGATCCCAAGAACGCTGCAAAAGCTGAAAATGTTGTCAGTCACAATCCGGCTGCTGCAACAACAGGGAAGCAGGCTGAGAGTGGAGCGGAAGGTTCTTCTGCATTGCCTAAGCCCGATCTATCAGCTCAGTCGAACCAAGCTGCAGAACCAGACCGTCCCAATGTGCAGCCGCAGCAACAAGCTGGGAGGTCGTCTTCCGCGGTTGACGTTAAGTCTCCTATGCCGACTGCTTCAACGGCAGCAGCACGCATTGCGGATATTCAGATTGTGTCCGAGCGCAGCTTCGGTGCGGTTAAGACTTTGCAGATCAGGCTTGATCCCGTGGAGCTTGGTGCTGTGACTGCGCGAATTCGTTTGGTCGCTGATAATAGTGTCGAAGTGCATCTCGTCGCTGACAAAGCCCATGGAGCGGAAGCACTGGCAGCGGATCGTTCGATGATTGAAAAGGCGCTGAAAGCTGCAGGGATTGCAGACGATGCGAAAATCTCGGTGACGGTCACGGAACGCGGAGCAGTCAGTGCAGTTCAGCATAATGCTGCAAGCCAGAGTGCAGGGCATCAGCAGGCAGGCACTCAGCAGCAAGGGCAGCAATCTCCCGACATGCAGAACGGCTCGGATGGCCGAGGCAATGCGCAGGGACAGTCGCAGGCGCAGTTCATGGGCGGAGAGGGCAGACAGAATGGCGAATCCGGTCAGGCAGAGCGCAGCCAAATGGGCACTCGTGTTTCTGGTGAAGCCAGTGAGCGTGAAGTTTCTGGCGGTCTTGGCGGCCGTAATCGCGGCCTGGTCGTTTAGTTTAGCAACAGCTAAAGCGGAGAATATTTGTGAACGGGAAATGCACCGCGCGTCTGCCCGTTATGACGTGCCGCTCGGTATTCTCTATGCCGTCGGTTTGACAGAGACGGGGCGGAAAAACTCGCTTCAGCCCTATGCGATGAACATCGAAGGACGAGCTGAGTTTTTTCCATCTCAAGCCGCCGCATTAAAGCGCTTCACTCAAGTACACGCCGAAGGTGCAAAGCTGATTGATCTGGGCTGTATGCAGATTAATCACTACTATCATTCGCGCGAATTTCCGTCCGTCGGCGCGATGCTGCAGCCGAGCCTCAATGTCGATTACGCTGCACGTTTTTTGAAGCGTCTCCGCGAGCGGGAAGGCAACTGGACGATGGCTGTTGCACGCTACCATGCAGGTCCAAATAATGACCCCGCACAGAAGCGATATGTGTGTCGCGTAATGACAAACATGATCGTTTCGGGCTTCGGAAATTGGACGCCACAGGCAAAAAGCTTTTGCGCTGGCTGATTGTGAATCCACGAAAAATGCCGGTTGTAGCGGTAACTGCTATACACGCGTCTTCATGCTGTGCAATCTGTGGTTGCTTAAAGGTATATCAGCTATTTAAGAGGATAAATTTTTAAGTGCTTGTAAAGAATCGTAAAACTTCGTGAGCTTGTTAACCAATCGTTAAGGTTTTCGGACGAAGAGTGCACATCCGATGCAATCATCGCGATTCCCATCAAATTAGATAATACTAAAATGCCTCCCAATTTATTGCGGGCAACTTTTTGTCATTGCCGCTGACTCCTCCTGCCCGTTACTTCTGTCTTGCTTGGGTTAACATATTGATTCGGAAGGCGGGCCGATGATCGTAGTCGTAGATGAGCGGAATATTGTGACTGAGGGGTACTCCTCTTGGTTCAGCCGAGAAGGCATCACGACAACCGGCTTCACACCAGATGATTTCAATGAGTGGGTCGAGAGCGTCCCCCATCAGGATATTATGGCGGTCGAAGCTTTCCTGATCGGCGAATGTGAAGCTCAAAACGGTCTTCCAGCCCGAATTCGTGAACGCTGCAAGGCTCCGGTTATTGCTGTGAATGACCGCCCATCACTGGAACACACTCTGGAGCTTTTTCAATCCGGAGTTGATGACGTGGTCCGCAAACCGGTCCATGTCCGCGAGATACTTGCACGCATTAATGCTATTCGTCGCCGTACCGGCGCAGCTGGTTCGTCCGGCAATGATGGAACAGCGCTCGGTCCGATCCGCGTTTTCTCCGATGGTCGTGATCCACAGATAAATGGTGTGGATTTTCCACTGCCTCGTCGCGAGCGCCGTATTCTTGAATATCTAATTGCAAACCGTGGTCGTCGCCTTAACAAGGCGCAGATTTTCAGTGCAATTTACGGCATTTTCGACAGCGAAGTCGAAGAGAATGTGGTCGAAAGCCATATTAGCAAGCTCCGCAAAAAATTGCGTGAAAAGCTTGGTTTTGATCCTGTTGATTCAAAACGTTTTCTTGGATACTCAATCAATATCGATTGAGATTCGTGTCCTGTCTACCGAGCTTTCAAAAGCTCAAATCCAGTAATTCGCGGTTTTTAAAGGTGGTTCGTTCCGGACGCCCCTGAAACTGATTGAGTCCTCAGTAAAAGCGTAAAAATCCTAACGGCTACAGTTTCACGCAAGCGTGGCCCGATAGCTTGTCTGCGGATTCTCAAATTCTCAGGAGTTGCCAATGAGCCTCTACGGTATGATGCGGACCGGCGTTTCGGGTATGAACGCGCAGGCTAACCGCTTGTCTGCGGTCGCGGATAACATCGCAAATGCGAGCACGGTCGGTTACAAGCGCGCTGATGCGCAGTTCTCGTCTCTCGTTCTGCCCAACACCGCAGGCCAATATAATTCTGGCAGCGTAGAAACCAATATCCGCTACGGCATTTCTGATCAGGGCGGCATTCGTCCGACTTCCTCAGCTACCGACCTCGCTATCGATGGCAACGGCTATTTTGTAGTCAGCGATGCTGACGGCACGCCTTACCTCACGCGCGCAGGCTCATTTGTGCCGGATCAGTATGGCAATCTCGTCAATACATCTGGCTACTATCTGATGGGCTATCCAGCGGACGCGAACGGCCAGGTTAATACGGTCGCCAATAGCTTCGACGGTCTGGAACGTGTGAACGTCAAGCAGTCCGATCTGGTTGCGACGCCTAGTACATCGGGTAATTTTACCGTCAACCTGCCTTCGACTGATGAAGTGCCTGCTACCGGCGAGTTCAATCACAAAACATCGCTGATCGCTTATGACAATCTCGGCGGCAAGATCACGCTGGATGTCTATTTCACAAAGACCGGCGACAACACCTGGGACGTTTCGATCAAGAATGCTGCGGATGGCGTTGAAGTCGGCACAACCACTCTGAATTTTGACGGAACGAACGGCAAGCTGCTTTCCGGCGGCGACGTTGCTGTCGATCTCACGGCCTATAACGGCCAGTCATTGGATCTTAACCTCGGTTCGTCCAAGCAGCTCGCCAAGGACTATACGATCAGCGAAGCCGTTATCAACGGTCAGGCACCTTCGTCCATCAAGGGCGTTGATATTGGCAAAGACGGCTCGGTCGTAGCGCTTTATGAGAACGGCGCGCAGAAGCTGCTCTATCGTGTTCCGCTTGGAACAGTTGCCAGCCCGGATCGCATGTCGGTTATGAGCGGCAACGTGTTCTCGCCGAGTGCTGAATCCGGCAACATTCAGCTTGGCTTCCCTGAGGGCGGCGGCATGGGCAAGATTTCGTCCGGCGCGCTGGAAGAATCCAACGCTGATATTGCGCAGGAGCTGACCGACATGATCGAAGCTCAGCGCAGTTACACCGCCAATTCGAAGGTCTTCCAGACCGGCTCCGAATTGATGGACGTGCTGGTGAACCTGAAAAGATAAACTGAAACAATTCCGGGGATGGTGGGGACCTCCATCCCCGGAATTTCGATTTTAGAGCGCATCCCGAACAGTGCGAAACAGTTTTCGGGATGCGCGTTAAAACAAAATGTTGAGACGGGCCGATCTGAGCCACTCAGATTGAAACACGCTCTAAGTAACTGGACCGTTCTCGCAACAAGCGCGGTTCTATGTAGGATGGGGATAAGATGTCGCTTAGTTCTGCTCTTCTGACGGCCAAAAGCTCGCTTGCGGCAACGTCCAAGCAGACGTCAGTCGTCTCTCGCAATATTGCGGGGGTCAATGATCCGGATTATTCGCGGCGTACCGCTTCGCTGGCTTCGGGGCCCTATGGTTCGCTTTATGTGAATATAAGCCGGTCCGCCGATGAAGCGTTGTTCAACCGCTTTATTCAGTCCAACAGCACGGCATCCTCTTCTTCTATTCTTGCAGGCGGGCTTGACCGCCTTTCATCGCTTTATTCTGCGGACAATTATTCCGGTTCGCCTTCTGCCTTGATTGGCGATCTGCGCGATGCACTTCAGACCTTTGCTGCATCACCGTCCAATTCGGCACTTGGCGATAGCGTCGTATCGACTGCGCAGGCGTTGGCCAATGCATTGAATAGTGGCACAAAACAGGTTCAGTCGCTGCGTACCGATGCAGATAATGAAATCGCGGATTCAGTCGCCAATATCAACGATGTGTTGGCCAAGTTCGAAAAGGTCAATCAGCAGATCGTCAGCGGTACGCGTGCAGGCAGTGATGTCTCTGATTTTCTTGATCAGCGCGATTCCCTGCTCAAGCAGTTATCCGGCGAAATCGGCATAACAACGATGACGCGCGGCGACAATGACATGGTCATTTTCGCAGAAAACGGCGTGACACTGTTTGAAACCTCAGCACGTAAGATCAGCTTCCAGTCGTCGAACGGTCTGGCTGTCGGCGTGGCTGGCAACGCTGTTCTGGTCGATGGCGTGCCGCTTACGCACGACACATTCGATCAGCCCTACGGTACAGGCCGCCTGAGCGGCCTCCTGCAGTTACGCGACCAGATTGCCCCGCAATACCAGATGCAGCTTGATGAGATCGCACGCGGTCTGGTGACAATGTTTGCCGAAAGCGATCAGACAGGTGCAGGGCCAGATCAGACCGGCCTGTTCAGTTGGGAAGGCTCTCCAGCTGTGCCCGGCGCGGGTGTTTCAGCTGGCATTGCTGGCACGCTCAAAGTGTCGTCAGCATTTGTCGCATCAGAAGGCGGCAGTTCGCTTCTCTTGCGTGATGGCGGTGCGAACGGTGCCAATTACAAATATAATACGACTGGTGCGGCTGGCTTTAGTGATCGTCTGCGCGATTTGAATCAGGCCTTCTCGGAGCCGCTGACTTTCGCCTCGTCTGCTGGGCTCAACTCCAATGCAAGCCTTATTGATTATAGCGCCTCATCGATCAGCTGGCTGGAAGGCAAGCGAAAGACGGCAAACGCTAATTTCTCCTATAATCAGACAGTTGCTGTGCAGGCCGATCAGGCTCTTTCCAATGCCAATGGTGTCGATATCAACACTGAAATGGCGCTGCTGCTTGATCTTGAACATTCCTATCAGGCATCGAGCCGGGTGTTGACGACGGTCAACGCCATGCTTGACGAACTTATCAGAGCGGTGTGAGGCTTATGAAAGCGCAATCGATTTCGACTTATGGTGCAGCTTCAGCTCTCAAGGTCCTCGTGGCAAAGACCAAGGCTGAGCTTGGCAAAGCCCAGCAGGAAGCGACTACCGGGATGGTGTTCGATGTCGGCCTGTCGCTCGGCTCCAAGTCTGGCCAGACTATATCCTTGCGCAAGGAATATGATCGTCTGACTGTTCTGACAGATATGAACAAGCTGCTGCAGCAGCGGATGACGACGACGCAAACCGCCACCAGCACCATTATCGAGAACACGCAGGATTTTCTTGGCGACCTGACAGGTGCAAACAGCACTGTTGAAAGCGCTGAGACGGCCGCAAAATCTGCAAAGTCTCTGTTGGATTCCGTCACTGGCCTGCTCAATACGAGTTACAATGGCGAGTATATTTTCTCCGGTGTGAACACCGATGTGAAGCCGATTGCCGACTACACCGAAGGCAGTGCCGCTCAGACAGCGGTGCGCCAGGCGTTCGAAGACCATTTCGGTTTCAGCATGAACGATCCGCAGGTTGCCAATATTACCGGCGATGAAATGAAAGCCTTTCTGGAAGGCGATTTTGCCGAGCAGTTCAATGATGCCAACTGGGACGCCAACTGGTCGAATGCGTCTGACACAGTCATCAAGAGCCGCATTTCACCAAGTGAAACGGCCTCAACATCGATTTCAGCCAACGCAGACGGATTCCGCAAGACAATTATGTCGGCGGTGATGGTTTCTGAATTTGCGGCGATTGGTCTTAACAACTCTGCGTTCCAGGCGCTCACGACACAGGCCATGCAGACCACGACGCAGGCGGTCACTCAAACCACTTCGGAGCAGACGACGCTTGGTCTTGCGCAACAACGGACAAATGCAGCGACAACACGCATCGCAGCTCAGCAGAAGATCCTTAATGAATCGGTTCTCGATCTTGAGTCGGTTGATCCATATGAGGCTGCAACGCGCGTCAATGCGCTCATGTCACAGATTGAGACTTCTTATGCGCTGACAGTTCAGCTGCAGAATATGAGCCTACTCAACTATTTGAAATAGTTAGACTATTAGAGCGTTTTGCCTCTTTTTGGCACTACATAAGGATGCTCTAAACAATTGAATCGGCGCATCGCGCTTTCCAAAAATCGATTCCGATTTAGGGGGTGATGCTGTGGGGCGCTTACCCGCCCCGAAGTTGAACATCACGCACCGGGCAGCATGAGGCGGCTTGTATGCGTGGTGCCGGAGAACGGAGACTACATGTACCAGCTGCGCTACGAAGACGTCATGAATGATGATATGGCGAGCGCCAAGGAACGCGAGCGGATGCTTTTTGACCGTTCGATCGAGATGCTTGCCGCTGCCAAGGCCAATGGGGCCGGATCGCGCGAAGGCATAGACGCTGCCTATTTCACGACCAAGCTCTGGACCACGATCATCGATGATCTTGGATCAGAAGAGAATGTGCTTCCCAAGGAACTCAAGGCGGCCATTATTTCGGTGGGAATATTCATTCTCAAAGAGATGGAACGCATTCGGCAGGGCGAAAGCAGTGATTACGATACCTTGATCGAAATCACCCAGTCCATCCGGGATGGCCTGTGACATGACGAATAATAACAAGTCGACCCATGGTAATTCGGCCAGTGACAAGTCGGCAATCCGTCTTTCGCTGCGTGCGGGTGAGAAGATCTATATCAACGGCGCGGTGCTGAAAACGGATAGGAAAGTATCGCTTGAGCTGTTGAACGATGCGACTTTTCTACTGGAAAACCATGTTTTGCAGCCTGATGAGACGACATCGCCACTGCGCCAGCTTTATTTTGCTGCACAGATGATCCTGATTGAGCCAGCTCTGAGAGAACAGGCTCGCAATACGTTTGCGCAGATGCTGAGAGGCATGTTTGCGGCATTCAAGGATGCGGAAATCCTCAATGCCCTCAAGCTTGTTGATGAGCTGGTGCATAATGGGCGTGTTTTTGAAGCACTGAAGACAATTCGTGCGCAATATCAGCGCGAGGCCGAGCTGATGGGCGAATCCGCCCCGCCCGTGCCTGCAAAACAATCCGAACAGCCTACGGAGGCAAGTCTATGACCACCACATCGACAGTCGGTGCGAACAATACGGCCAACACAGCCAATTCATCGAGTGGCAACGCCGCAGCTGCCAAGGCCAGCGTCGATTACAATTCCTTCCTGAAGCTTTTGGTGACACAGATGCAGAATCAGGACCCGACGCAGCCTATGGATGCGACGCAATATGTCTCGCAGCTGGCCACCTTCTCCAATGTGGAGCAGGCAGTGCAGATGAACAGCAAGCTTGAAACGCTGATTGCCAATTCATCTTTGTCGCAAGCTGAAGGCTGGATCGGCCGCACATTGACAAGCGCTGACGGCACAGTCTCCGGCGTTGTCAAATCCGTGACTATTCAGTCGTCGGGCATGCTTGCCGAACTGGAAGACGGCAAGACGATGCTGATCGGCCAAGGCGTCAAGATCAGCTAAGGGAAACGGTTTTGAACGAAGCTGATGCGCTCGACATCGTCAATTCGGCGGTTTGGACCGTGCTTATGGCCAGCGGTCCGGCTGTGCTTGCAGCTATGCTTGCGGGCATCGGTATTGCGCTGTTTCAGGCTTTGACACAGATCCAGGAAATGACGCTGACTTTCGTGCCGAAAATCATCGTCATTTTTGTGGTACTTGCTTTTACCGCGCCGTTTGTCGGAGCGCAGATCAACTCTTTTACGCTGCTTGCCTATTCGCGCATCGAAAAAGGGTTTTAGAACCATATTCCAGAGGAGGCTGCTGTTTCCCTGACGTAGCCCTCGCGCAAGCTTCGCCGTTTATGTTCCGTCGGACAATAGGAGACGGACGTGCAGCAGGCAGCGGCTAAGCCATTAAAAAAGAGTGGAATTCTGACAGGCAGCGACTTGGGTCTTGCTGCCGGCATTATCATTATTCTCACCGTGCTTTTCCTGCCTGTGCCAGCTGTCGTTCTGGATATTGGTCTCGCTTTCTCGATTGCCTTTTCCGTCCTTATCCTCATGGTTTCGCTGTGGATTCAGCGTCCGCTTGATTTCTCGGCTTTCCCGACCGTGTTGCTGATCGCAACCATGATGCGTCTGTCTCTCAATATTGCGACGACGCGCGTGATTCTTACGCACGGCAATGAAGGCTATCTGGCCGCAGGTCATGTGATTCACGGCTTCTCGCAGTTCGTGATGGGTGGCGATTTCGTCATCGGCCTTGTCGTCTTCTCGATCCTCATCATCGTCAACTTCCTTGTCATTACCAAGGGTGCAACGCGTATCGCTGAAGTGGGCGCCCGCTTCACGCTTGACGCCATTCCCGGCAAGCAGATGGCAATCGATGCCGACCTCTCGTCTGGTCTGATTGATGAAAAACAGGCACAGCATCGTCGTCGTGAACTGGAAGAAGAAAGCTCATTTTTCGGTTCGATGGACGGTGCGTCAAAATTCGTACGCGGTGATGCGATTGCCGGTCTGATTATCACGGCGGTCAATATCTTCGGCGGGATTATCATTGGTGTAACCCGCCACGGCATGGATATTTCCGAAGCGGCAGACGTTTTCACCAAGCTCTCGGTTGGTGACGGTCTGGTTACACAGATTCCAGCGCTGATCGTATCGCTCGCCGCAGGCCTTCTGGTTTCCAAGGGTGGTACGCGCGGTTCGGCAGACGAGGCGATCTTCGGTCAGCTTGGTGCCTATCCAAAAGCACTGCTGATAGCGTCTTTCCTGATGTTTGTTTTGGGCATCATGCCTGGGCTTCCGGCATTTCCATTCTTCCTGTTGGGCAGCGCAATGGCATTTGTGGGGATTGCGGTTCCGCGCAAACAAGCCAAGGAACGTAATGCGCAAGCTGCGGAAGCTGAGTCAAAGCAGCGCGACGCCGATGAGCAGGAGCGCAATTCCGTCAAGGCCTCGCTTGAAACCACACAGATCGAGCTTTGCCTTGGCAAGCAACTCTCGGCGCGTCTCATCGCATCGCAGCAGGAGCTGGCACATCGCGTGGCGAAGATGCGCAAGAAGTTCGCCCAGGAATACGGTTTCGTCATCCCCGAGATCAAGGTAACTGACGATATTTCGTTGCCGCCAAAGAGCTATCGTATCAAAATTCACGGTACTGCGGTTGCAAGCCATGAACTTCGGGTCGGTGAAATTCTCGTCGTATTGGGCGAACGCCCGATTCCGTCTATTCCCGGTGAAGAAGTTCGCGAGCCAGCCTTTGGCATGCGTGCCTATTCGGTGCCGGAAACATTTGCGTCAGACCTGCGTCGCGATGGCTACATGACTGTCGATAATCTGTCGGTTTTGCTGACACATTTGAGCGAGATTGTGCGCAACAATCTGGCACAGCTCTTGTCCTATAAAGACATGCGGATTCTGCTTGATCGTCTCGGGCCGGAGTATCGCAAGCTTCTTGAGGATATCTGCCCGGCAAATATCTCCTATTCAGGGCTTCAGGCTGTTTTAAAGCTGCTGCTCGCGGAACGTGTTTCAATCCGCAACCTGCATCTGATTCTTGAATCAATTGCCGAGATCGCACCTTTGGTCCGCCGCCCTGAAATGATTGTCGAACACGTTCGCATGCGTATGGCGCAGCAGATATGCGGTGATCTATCAGATAATGGCGTGCTCAATGTGTTGCGTCTTGGCAACCGCTGGGATCTGGTCTTCCATCAGAGCCTCAAGCGAGACAACAAGGGCGAAATCGTCGAGTTCGATATCGACCCGCGTCAGCTAGAGCAGTTTGGTACCGAAGCCACGGTCGCCATACGCAAGCATTTCGATAGCGGCGAACGTTTTGTGCTGGTGTCATCTCCCGAAGCGCGCCCATATATCCGCATGATTATCGAGCGCCTGTTCGCGACTTTGCCTGTTCTGTCGCATGTCGAGATCGCACGTGGTGTCGAAGTGAAATCGCTCGGCGCGATTTCCTGACGGGGAGGGGACCCGTTGCCCATTACGCAACTGCCGATCAACGAACTCGTCTTCGCAGCCATGCTGGCATTCTGCCGTGTTGGCGCGTGTTTGATGCTGATGCCGGGCATTTCGAGCGGGCGGATACCGTTGCAGGTGCGGTTGTTCATTGCGCTCGCCTGTTCATTCGCTGTGCTGCCATTGGTGATTGAAACCATCACACCCAGCCTTGATGGCACACATCCGCTGGCGATGTTTCGCCTCATGCTGAGCGAGATGTTTATTGGTGCGGTGATTGGAATTCTGGCACATATTTATTTCTGGGCCCTGCAATTCATGGCCAATATGATGGCGATGGCAGTGGGCTATTCCGGTACGCCAGCGGATGCGATTACTGAACCGGAGCCGCAGGCAACGCTCGCAACCATTGTTACTTTCAGTGCGCTGTTTCTGTTTTTCGTCACAGACATGCATCTGGAGATTTTGCGGGCGCTGCTGAGTTCCTACACAGCTATACCCGTTGAAGGTCATTTCAGACCCGATGCAGCGATGATCGATATCAGCGATGCCCTTTCGGGTGCATTTTTGGCAACCTTGCGTATTGCAGCGCCGTTTATTGTCTTCGCGATTCTGGTCAATTTCGCCATTGGACTGATCAACAAGCTGACGCCGACGATTCCTATCTATTTTGTGTCGATGCCATTTGTGCTGGGCGGCGGATTGCTAGTCGTCTATTTCATTTTACCGGAACTGCTGCGTTTCTTTATCGGCGAAACATCAACGCAGATGCGCAATCTGTTCTGAGGAATTCATGGCTCAAACCAATGCCCGTAATCTTAAAAAGCTGATTGCATTGCAGAAGTTGGGTGCTGCCCGGCTCGAAGCATCTCTTGCCGTAACGAACAATCGCAAGACAGCACTTGATGAAGAGCGGGAAGCGCTTATCGCCATGCAGGATCGGCGATACGATGGCAGTTCATTCACGGTCGATCCAGCACTTCTTATCAAGCGCCTGGGTGGGAATGCCTCAGAAAGCGAGAGCATTGAACAGCAGCTCGAATCACAACGCAGCGGCCTCTTAAAAGAACAACGTCGGGTAGAACTTTTGGAAGACCGGCTGGAAACGGTACGAAATGATACCGAAAGACGCGAGCTCGCAAGCCTCATTGAAGAGTTTATCAGCCGAAAAACATCCACGGCGTGATCGATAGAATCTTCGATAGAACTGAATATTATATAACGGTACCAATTACTTACAAGAAATCTGGTGAGCTTATCTGAACGACATTGATCTTGTGCCGGTCATAAAACTGAAGCTGATTCGTACCGCAAGCTTCAGTCAAGTTTGGCAAACTATGGTGCAATCAAGAGATGAAGAAGGACGAGTTGTATGGCGATCAATCCGCCGTCAGATCTGGTGATGGACGTGGCGCGGGCGGCTGATCCGCAAGCCTATCGCCTGGCGGCGGAACGTCTGAAGTCGATATCGACAAGCGCGGGTCCAATGGGCGCTGACGCGGATACGGGGTTGCCGCGGAATTTTGTGAGCTTTTCTGAAAGTCTTGGTTCAGGGGTTAGTATCAATCCCGACAGCCAGAATACGACCAATTCAGCCTATCGAAAGTTTGAAGCATTCATGCTGCAATCTTTTGTCCAGTCGATGTTTACCAGCGATACAACGGCCACTTTTGGCAAGGGTATTGCAGGGGAATATTGGAAATCGATGATGGCTGAGGCCATGGCTAATAAAATGGCAGATACGGGCGGCGTAGGCATCGCCCGTATGCTTGAAGCGCAAGCAGCGATGAAGCAGCGAGCGGAGAATTCGGCAACTTTGGCTTTGGGAGACGTCGTTAACGATCTGGGACAGGGAATGAGCACGGATACGGTGTCGAAGGATATCGTTCACGGATTTGAACGTCAGCTCATTCAGAAGCAACTGGAAAACAATGAAAGTGGAGAACGCGCTCAAGGCTGATCCAGAGCATCTACTGCAAAACTGCCCTCGCGGTTTTGCGGAGCATAATGCGACGGACCACAGATAGAGCGGTTAGGTGACTACAGCATAATTCCTTAAACTTGTATCAGTTTAAGGTAAAATTATGCTGTAAATATAGAGTGTTAGAGCGATCTTTGTGCGCCCAAGAAGGCGCACGGCGCTCTAGGCTTTTGCTGAATTCGATCTAGCCAGCGAATGAGAACGCGACTCGCTGATACATACAATTGAGGAAACCCGAACATGACTGACACAAGCTCCGAAATCAGCCTGCTCCCGCAAGCTCCGGAAGCAGCACTGGATGTAAATCCAGCACAGGAACTGGAGCAGCAGCCGGTACTTAAACCAGTTGTGCGGGCTATTCAGCGTCTTGAGGACGTCATTGATACGGAAACACGTCTTTTGCTTGAAGGCGGGCATCCAGACCTTGCAGACATCAACTCGCGCAAGAGCCGCGGCCTTTATGACTTCAACAAGGCAATCAAAAAGGCTGCAAGCCTTGCCGAACCTGCCACGATGAAGGGATTGCAGCCATTACTTGATAGCCTCAAGCAGAAGCTGGAGAAAAATTGCGAAGCGCTGCAATTGCACCTGCGTGCGGTTGGTGAACTCGCAGATCTTATCCGTGGCGCGCTGGAAACGCAGGACGCAGACGGCACCTACAGCATGCAAAGCGCGAGGCTCGGTCACGCCAGATGATCCGCATAATTGCAATCGGCCTCTGGATATGTGCGGTAGCCCTCGGTTCGCTGTTCTTTGCCGTGCGCCAGAACGATGCCCCTTCGGGTGAGGTGCAAGCGAATGGAGGCGCGTTTGGCGGGCTCGATTACGTCAAGACCGACGTGATGAGTGTGCCGATCATCTCCAATGGCAGCGTTGCAGGCTATGTCGTGGCGCAGTTGGTCTATACGGTCGATTCGAACATTCGCAAAAAGCTCACCGTGCCGCTTGAGTATTTCATCAGCGACGAGATTTTCCGTAAGTTCTACGGCAGTTACTCAGATACCAAAGAAGTTGAGAAAGTGAACTTCGAAGCCGTGCGGGCATCGGTCATCACCGATTTGAACGCGCGCTTCCCAGAACCGGTGATCAAGGATTTGCTGGTCGAACAGTTCAATTACATTTCGGCGGAAGAGATTCGCGCCATGAATATGCGCGGTGGTGCTTCGGCGGAAATCGCAGGCAAGCAGGCTGCCGCTGCGTCATCTCATAGCGAATAGTATTTTCCTGCCAGCTGGCTCAAACGTTCTTCATCAAGTGTTGGGATGGACGCGTCGGTGATAAATTGGACGCCGATTTCGCGTTTTTCGCGCCAGACCATTTGAGCCAGAAGTGCGCGCGCATAGAAGTCGTCAAACAGCCAGAAGCGTTCGGGGAGGTTTGGAACGTCAGTTATCCTTAGTCTCGCGCCGTGCGGAGCTATGTCACTGAACTGGCATTCGATGATGAAGCGCCCGTCAAGATCGATAATCTTTCCTGATCGCAGCCGCGTGCGCTGTCGCTCTTCCCTACGTCGCTCGTGAGATGGCTTGTTGCGCACCATAAAATTTTGCCTGCTATATTTCCCCTTGAAGGCAAATATAGCAGGCTTGGCTTTAGTAAGCGTTACCTAACTTCAATGCTCACCGCATTTTTCACAACGGCCACGCAATTCCAGCGTTGTTTTGCGTGATTTGAAGCCACTCTGGACGCTCCAGGCGCTGACAAGATTTTCGATGGCCGGATCAGAAAACTCCGTCACCTGTCCGCATTGTTCGCAAATGGCAAAAGCAATAAGGCCGTGCTGGTGGCATTGCGGATGTGCACAGGCTACGAAGGCATTCAGGCTTTCGAGGCGGTGCACCATCCCGTAATCAAGAAGCTTTTCCAACGCGCGATAAACCTGCAACGGAGCGCGAAAGCCATCGTCGCGGAGCTGGTCGAGAATCGTATAGGCACTCAGTGGCCCATCCGCCTTGGATAACACATCGAAAACCAGTGTCTGATTACGGGTCAGATCATGCGATGGTTGAGTGTGTGCGTGATGATGGTCGTGGTGATTGCTCATTGTCCAGCGGTCCGTTTCGGTGAAGCCTCTCTCCTATTTAATGGCAGGAGGCTTAAAATGAAAATAGCCAGTGCGGCCACGACGATTGATGGGCCCGATGGCGTGTCGAATTCAACGGAACCATATAGTCCGCCAATAACGCCAATGGCGCCGATGACAGATGCCATGACAGCCATTTGCTCAGGCGTTGAAGCAAACCGGCGAGCTGTCGCGGCGGGAATAATGAGAAGCGACGTTATCAGCAGAATACCGACGATTTTCATCGAAATGGCAATAACAATTGCCAGCAACAACATGAAGATGATGCGCGACAAGGCAGGATTCAAGCCTTCAGCACGAGCGATATCTTCGCTGACGGTAGCTGCAAGCAGTGGACGCCACAACCATGCAAGCACGGCGAGCACAAGTATTCCGCCGCCATAGATAAAAGCGATGTCGAGACGCGAAACTGCGAGCAGATCGCCAAACAGGAATGACAGCAGGTCGACACGCACCCATGTCATAAAGGCGACGATGACCAGTCCGAGGGACAATGTTGCGTGCGAAAGAATACCCAACAGCGAATCCGCCGAAAGCGAATGCTTTTTTTGCAGCAGCAAAAGGATGGCTGAAATGGCTACGGCTACGGCAAAAACACCGATCATCAGATTGATATCGAGTATCAGCGCTAAGGCTACACCCAGCAATGCCGAATGGGCCATGGTGTCACCGAAATAGGCCATCCGCCTCCACACGATGAAGCAGCCAAGCGGGCCGGTGGTCAGTGCCAGGCCTACTCCGGCAATCAAAGCGCGGGTGAAAAAATCGTCAAGCATGGGGTTTGCCTTCCTCATGATGGTGATGATGTTCACCGTCATGGTGATGACCATCTTCGGCGTGGCAGTGATCTGTTACTGTGCCATCGGCGTGCATAACACGACCATCAGGCAGATGTGTGTGATCGTGATGATGTTCATAAACGGCGAGAGGCCCGACTGCGCGGCTCCCGAACAGGCGCAAATATTCCGGACTGGCAGTCACATCGCGCGGCGTTCCGCTGCAGCAGACATGACCATTGAGGCAGATGACGCGGTCGGTCGCCGCCATAACAAGATGCAGATCGTGGGAGATCAGCAGAACACCGCAGCCCGTGTCATCACGTAATTTGGCAATCAGCTCGTAAAGGGCTGCTTCACCGGAAAAATCGACACCCTGGACTGGCTCATCTAGCACCATGATATCGGGCTTGCGTGCGAGCGCACGCGCCATCAACGCTCGCTGAAATTCGCCACCGGACAGATTGGTAATCTCTGCTTTCAGAAGATGCGTGATTCCGACAGCATCCAGCGCACGCACAATATCGGCTTTGGGTAGGGGGCCGGTCAGTGTCATCAAGCGCTCAACAGAGAGCGGCATGGTGCGGTCAATATTGATCTTTTGCGGCACATATCCAATCCGCAAGTCCTTTAGATGACGGATTTCACCCTCATCAGGCTTGAGAATATGCAGTGCCATTTTGGCCGTCGTGCTTTTGCCCGCGCCGTTGGGACCGATCAATGTGACGATCTCGCCGCGGTGGATCGTCAGGTCAACATTGCGCACAAGCCACCGCCCGTCGCGATAAACGCCGGCACCTTTCAATTCGATCAATGGTTCCCGCTTTGCATGTGCGGGGAGGGCGGTCTTACGGGCCATATAAAATGAGCTTTCGCTGCCTTTGTGAGAGCATCAGCGCTTGATCTTGAAGGACAAGCGGCGTTCTCGGAATTCTTGTCTCAATATCTGTGAACGATATGCCGATTCGTGTTCATTTGCGTTGCCCGGATAAGCACTGTGAACAATTCTCCAAAAAACTGGTTGTGTCTCCTTATCGCAGACGTTATAGCATAACGCAAATGATGTAATAGAATAACATATCACTTGTATATGTTGTTCGCTTTTGCTGACCTTCAAGAGAGACCCATGAAACACTTACGATCCGTGCTGTTGGCATCCGCATTTATGGCTGTTTTGGGCGGGGCGGCTTCTGCCGCCGAGCGCAGCGGCGTCGTGGTTTCGATCAAGCCGCTCCATTCGCTTGTTTCTGCCGTGATGCAAGGGGTGGGCGAGCCAAAGCTGATCGTTCAGAGTGCAGGGTCGGAACATTCTTACAGCCTCAAACCATCTGATGCCCAAGCCATTGAGCATGCGAAGGTCATCTTCTGGGCAGGGCCTTCTATGGAAACCTTTCTCGACAAACCGTTCGATACCCTTGGTGAGGGTGCGAAAGTTGTAGCGTTGGGCGAAGCCGATGGATTGACGAAGCTCAAGTTCCGCGAAGGTGGTCCATTCGAAGCGGATGATCACAGCGATGAAGGTCATGAGCACGAAAAACATGGTGAGGCGGGTCACGATCACAGTGCCGAAACTGGCTCTCGCGATGCCCATGGCCACGCAAACGAAGCCGTTGAAAAGGCCGAAGAACACCACCATCATGCAGAATTCGACCTGCATTTTTGGCTCGACCCGCAGAATGGTAAGGTTCTCGTTGGAGACATCGCCAAGGTCTTGAGCGAAAACGACCCTGAAAATGCAGCGCAGTACGAAAAAAACGCTGCTGATTATGCCGAAAAGCTGGATGCGTTGACCAAGGATATTGAGGGTGAACTTCAGCCGGTAAAAGATAAGCCCTTCATCGTTTTCCACGATGCTTATCAGTATTTTGAAAACCGCTTCGATGTGAAGGCCGCAGGTTCCATCACCGTCAGCCCTGAGAAAGCGCCGGGTGCAGGCCGTATCAAGGACATCCACGAGAAGATCAAATCGCTGGGTGCGGTATGCGTGTTCTCCGAACCACAATTTGAACCAAAGCTGGTCAATACGGTTATCGACGGAACCGAGGCCAAAACGGGTGTGCTTGATCCACTCGGTTCAGAATTGAAGGATGGTCCAGACCTTTATCCTCAGCTCATCCGGAATCTCGCCGATTCATTAAAGAACTGTCTGTCGAAGTAGCACTGGTCGCTCCCTTGTTCTGGGACCCCACCCAGAAGCGACCAGTTGTGGTGCCGGGCTGTCTCTTTAGACGGTTCGGCACATTCGACAAACACGGGGCATGTTACTCCTATGTTTATATGCCTATCTAAATTAAGCACTGGGCCAGATTTTTGCAGTGTGGTTACCGTAACATATCAGTTCCGGTTAGGCCGTTAATTCAATGCAGAATCTTCAAAGGGTGGCTTTGCCGCCTCTTTCTAGCCAAATGAATGTAATGATATAACATTAATAGCCAGCGACGCTGCGCTAGCAGCTTTTGTTCAACCGCCAGCAAAGGAGATGCCATGAAAAGGCTTCCAGTCACCGTTCTTTCGGGCTTTCTCGGAGCAGGAAAAACCACGCTCCTCAATCACGTGCTCAACAATCGCGAAAATCGGCGTGTTGCGGTTATCGTCAACGATATGAGTGAAATTAATATTGATGCTGCCTTGGTACGAGAGGGCGGTGCCGACCTGTCGCGTACGGAAGAGCAGCTCGTTGAAATGACCAATGGCTGCATCTGCTGCACGCTGCGCGATGATCTTCTGAAAGAAGTGGCGCAACTGGCATCGCAGGATCGGTTTGATTACCTGCTTATAGAATCAACCGGTATTTCAGAGCCTCTGCCTGTTGCAGCTACATTTGAGTTTCGTGACGAGAAAGGGGAAAGCCTTTCCGATCTTGCTCGTCTCGACACCATGGTTACGGTGGTGGATGCCGCCAATCTTCTGAAAGACTATTCGTCCAGCGACTTTCTGCGCGACCGTGGCGAGTCGCTCGGAGAAGAGGATGAGCGGACACTGGTTGATCTGTTGGTCGAGCAAATTGAATTTGCGGATGTGGTAGTGCTCAACAAGGTTTCCACTTCGAGCGCGGAAGAACGCGATCTAGCGCGTAAAGTGATCAAATCACTCAATCCAGATGCAAGAATAGAGGAAGTCGATTTCGGGCAAGTCTCGCTTGATTCGATTCTCAACACGCGCCTTTTCGATTTCAACCGCGCCCACGAACATCCCCTTTGGTATAAAGAACTCCACGGTTTCCACGAGCACGTGCCGGAAACAGAAGAATATGGTGTGCATTCATTTGTGTATCGTGCCCGCCGTCCGTTCGATCCAGCGCGGTTCCAAAGTTTTATTGATCGAAGCTGGCCGGGTGTGGTTCGCGCAAAGGGGTTTTTCTGGTTGGCAACACGTCCTGATTACGTGGGGGAATTGAGCCAGGCGGGTGCATTGGTCCGCACCAACAAGCGCGGTCGCTGGTGGTCGGCTGTGCCCCGCAGCTATTGGCCAGCAGATCCGGAATGGCATCAGGCGATGCAGCCCTATCTTGATGCTGAATGGGGAGACCGGCGGCAGGAAATTGTATTTATCGGAGTTGGTCCGATGGATAAGGTAAATATGATTGCCGAACTTGATGCCTGTCTGGTGCCTGAGCAGCTGTTCATGCCGCAAAATTGGCAAAAATTGACCGACCCGTTCCCCTATTGGTCGTCTGTAGCGTAACCGACGCCTTATATTAGCGCATCGGTGTAAAAAATCGGAATCGGTTTTTGTAAAGAACGATGCGTAGAATCAAAGAGTTAGAGCGTCCTTTGTGCATCCGAAAGGACGCACGGTACTCTAAGGCGCTAAGATGCTGACGCATCAAGCCTAGAAAATATTCAGTCGCCACATGTGCTTAACCAATATCCGATGAGTCCCCCTCATCGGATATTGGTATTATTCAGCCGACAGTGCGGTAATTTCAGACATCCTGCTGTCGGCGAGGGTGCGGTGATCGAGCACGTTGGCGATCGCTTCGCGCACGTCCAGCATCATGTGTCGCACTTCGCATTCGGTTTCATCGCAATCGTCGCAAGGCTGATAGTCAGTTTTGCTGGCGCAGGCGATAGGCGCAAGCGCTCCGTCCAGTGCTCGAATAATATTGCCGATATGGATTTCACTCGCAGGGCGGGCCAGACAAAATCCGCCGCCTTTGCCTTTGCGGCTCAATACAAAGCCTGCGTTTCGCAATTCGATGAAAATATTATCGAGAAACTTACGCGGGATATGATGCCTTTCGGCGATCTCGCTTGCTGAAGCCAGTTGACCGTCCGATATGCCGGCCAGGTGCACCATGGCTTTCAGGCCGTATTTGCCTTTTTTGGTTAGCATGGCATCCCTGCTGCAATGTCCAACGGACGGCCTAATTTCCTTAATCATCGTATTATAAATAAGAATTAGGGAGTTACGGCTCTCCCGGCAAGTTACTTTCACGTCGCACTATGTTGGTAACGTTGTTTTTAGTGCCAGTGCGAGGGCACCTTGGAGGCTGTCGCCGCTGGGGGCCTTATAAAACTCCCTATAAGGAAAGAATGGCAGTGCAGCATAGGATGACGCCAAACCACCGGTGATGCTGAACCGTTGAAGTTTTTCGATCTGCAAATTCTCTAATGCCTTGCGGATCATTTCACAGGCTTCGGTCAAGATTTTTAAGCTGAGCGAGTCGCTCCGCGCCGCAAATTCAAAAAGCATTGGCGCAAAGGCGGCATAGTCAGCAGCGCTGGCCGTCCTGGAGAAAACCGTGATGTTACGAGGATTGCTGTCGAATCTCTCGAGAACGGCATGCGACAAGTCTGAGTGATGTGCGAACCCGTCAACTGCAAGCAGCACATTTTCCAACAGTTTACGACCGAGCCAAGCACCACCGGCATGATCGCTTAATATAAAGCCACGCCCGCCAACAATGCGGATCGCGTCGTCGGTGCGTCTAACAAAGGCGGATCCGGTGCCCAGAATCGCAATCGCGGCATCTCCATCCCCCATTGCCCCTTGCAAAGCAGAGAGTGTGTCCGAAACGATATGGCTCTTTTTGAAAGGCAGGCGCTTATATATAGGAGTGTGATCGGCGAGAGAGTTAGCGCCAGCCAGGCCCAGCACGGCGTTAGCTGCTCCATATATAGAAGAGGCCAAGCTGGCATCCTTACGAGCTTGTTCTGCGGCCTCGCATATATGAACTATGCTGCTCTCTGAATCCGCACCTATATTCGCCGGCCCCGAGATGCCTTCTCCCAGCACTTTGCCGTTTTGATCCGCAATGACTGCCCGGCATCCTGTGCCACCGCCATCGATCCCGAAGTGATATTTGATCGTCATTTCTGTCATTTCATTGTCGCAAAGAAAGGAATCGGCAGACCGGAACGGTTGAAACTCTATTAAAATGCACCATATCCCCTGTGGAAAGAAAGTTTGGCTATTTTGTTATTTTAGCGTTGACAGTTTTGTTTAGTGGGACGTATATAGCGACACAACGAGGGCGGCGGCGTCGCAAGCGACAGGCTGATGCGTCCTTGGAGTTGACATA
>NZ_JASAMU010000003.1:0-552917 GCF_029909885.1 Ochrobactrum sp. AN78 | reverse complement strand
CCTTGCCTCCAACGTTGACATTGACCAGCACCTCAAGAGGCGACACGTCGCATCTCTAACTGGCCCAACTGTCGCATTACTAAATAGCCCCTACACATACTGATCGCATAATCTATCTTATGGAACATACTCAACAATAAAAAACCAGCGCCTTATTGTGATAAAACGTCTGCGACGAGTTTAATGTGATGTCCCGATGATCGGGCAAACAACGCTTACGTTCAATGTTTTCCACAACTCGAAATCGCTGATCAAAATTTAAGCGAATCGTATGTCAAGAACTGAATAAAACTACTGACAGCAGCAGCGCAAAAGTGCCGCAAAATAAGGATTTTTCGTGATTTTTTTTCGTCTTATACTATCCGTAAATCCGTGTTTGATAGCTACTGCGTACCATTTTTGTTGTCTTCTAAATTAGTGCTACCGTAGTAAATCCATCCACTAATTCAATGCGTTAAGAACTTCTCTTGCAAGAGTCAATCTTATCCATAAGATGCACGCCATTTCAAAAATTACCAAGGAGGGGTTCTTCGTGTTTCGCAAAACTTTACTGACAAGCGTGTGTCTTCTGGCGCTGATGGGAGCGGCATCGGCTGAGACTGTTCTAAATCGTGGCAACGATACCGATCCGGCAACGCTAGACCATCATCGCACGTCCACAGTTTCTGAAGGTAATGTGCTTCGTGATCTTTACGACGGCCTGACCATTCAGAATGCAGATGGCGAAGCCGTACCGGGTGTGGCAAAGTCTTGGGATATTTCGGAAGATGGCACTTCATACACTTTCCACCTACGCGATAATGCCAAGTGGTCGAACGGCGATCCGGTTACAGCCGGTGATTTCCAATTTGCGTTCCGCCGTCTGATGGACCCAAAGACCGCTGCGGGTTATGCCAGCATGCTGTTTGTGATCAAAAATGCTGAAGATGTTGCTGGTGGCAAAAAGCCAATTGATGAGCTTGGGGTTGAAGCAGTCGATGATCACACGCTGAAGGTGACGCTGAACTCCCCTGCTCCTTATTTCCTTGAACTTCTAACGCACCAGACGGGTTTCCCGCTGCACCAGAAGAGCGTTGAGGAAAATGGCGACAAGTTTACGACACCGGGCAAGATGGTGACGAATGGCGCTTATGAGCTTGTCAGCTTCACGCCAAACGACAAGATCGTCATGAAGAAAAACCCGAATTATTACGAAGCAGATCAGGTCAAGATCGATACGATCAACTGGATTCCATTCGAAGATCGCGCCAGCTGCATGCGCCGTTTCGAAGCCAAGGAAGTTCAGATCTGTTCTGACGTTCCAGCTGAGCAGATGGATTATGTGAAAAAGAACCTCTCCAAAGAGTTCCGCATGGCGCCATATCTTGGCGTCTACTATCTGCCAGTCAAAGGCAAGACTGCCGACAGCAAGCTAAAAGATCCCCGTGTTCGTCAGGCCCTTTCAATGGCGATTGATCGAGACTTCATTGCCGATCAGGTTTGGCAGGGTACCATGCTGCCAGGCTATTCTATGGTTCCTCCGGGCATCAATCATTACGTCAAGGATGCGCCAAAGCTCGACTATTCCGACGATATGCTCGATCGTGAAGACAAGGCCAAGGAACTCCTGAAGGAAGCAGGCGTTGAACCAAACACGCTTTCGATTGAGTTGCTCTACAACACATCTGAAAATAACAAGAATACAATGGCGGCAATTGCTGATCAGCTCGGTAATATCGGTGTGAAAGCAACGCTCAACGAAACCGAAGGCGCTACCTACTTCAACTTCCTGCGTGAAGATGGTCCATTTGATATCGCACGCGCTGGCTGGATCGGTGATTACAACGATCCGCAGAACTTCCTCTATATCAGCCAGAGCGATGTCAGCTTCAACTATTCCAAGGTGAAAAACCCTGAATATGATGCGAAAATGGCTGAAGCTGCCAAAATACTTGATCTCGATGCTCGTGCAAAAGTTCTCGCCGAAGCTGAGCAGCTCAAACTCGATGATATGAGCAATATTCCGATCCTTTATTATTCTTCGCGCGCTCTTGTTTCCGACAAGGTCGACGGCTGGAACGATAACATTATGGACAGCCACAAAACCCGCTGGCTTTCGTTCAAACAGTAATTTTCAATTCGGGCTGCGCCGCCAGCATCGGCCCAAAAATCGAAATCGATTTTTGAAAAGCAGGATGTGTAGATCAAATGAGTTAGAGCGTCCTTTGTGCGTCCGAAAGGGCACACGGCGCTCTAGTGGCGCAGCCCCTTTTTCTTTCGACCGCGGGAGGGTCGGAGGACCCCTTTTCATGGGGCATATATTTTTAAAGTTTTATGGGAGTTTTCGATGGTTCGCGAAATTTTGTTGACAGGCGTTTGTCTGGTTTCGCTTGGCAGCGCCTCTTCAGCTGCAATTGTACTTAACCGTGGAAATGACATGGATCCATCAACGCTGGATCAACAGCTCACCACAACGGTTCAGGAAGACCGTGTTTTAAAAGATCTTTATGAAGGTCTGGTTGCACAGGAAGTCTGGCGCGGTACAATGCTCCCTGCCAGCTCGATGGTGCCTCCCGGCATCAATAATTACGTCAAAGACGGACCGCAGCTGAGCTACGCCAAAGAAGACATTCTTGATCGCGAGGAGAAGGCAAAAAAGCTGTTGGCAGATGCGGGCGTCACACCTGGTAGTCTGTCGATAGTGCTGAAATATAGCACGTCGGAAAATCACAAGAACACGATGGCGGCGATTGCCGACATGCTCAAAGATATTGGTATCAATGCTACGCTCGACGAAGTCGATGGCACGACTTATTTCAATTACCTTGAGCAAAAAGGCATGTTCGATATCGCACGCGATGGCTGGGTTGGGGATTACAACGATCCGAACTCGTTTCTGTCACTCTTCGCGAGCGACAGCTACTTCAACTATGCGCAATGGTCGAACAAGGATTATGACGCGCTGATGATGAAATCAGCCACCACGGCAGATTTGGGTGAACGGGCGAAAATCCTCACCAACGCAGAGGAGATTTTGCTCCAAGACGGGGCTGCTATTCCTCTGCTCTACTATTCATCTACCGCATTGGTTGCCGACAAGGTCAAAGGCTACGACGACAACCTGATGAATTCGCACGCCACGCATTGGCTGTCGATAAAAGGCTAAACAAAAACAGGAACGCCCTTAGAGCGCCGCGCGCCTAAAGGCGCACAAAAAGACGCTCTAAAACGTAAAAGGCTGCATAATTTTCTTCAATCGGGTCCGATCTAAAAATTATGCGGAAATGGGATTTGCAGGATCACATTTTGAGTGTTCCGGCAAAGAAGGGAAATAAAAATGCTGGGCTACACGCTCCGACGATTGGGTAGTGCAATACCCACGATCTTTATCATAGTGACTTTGACATTCTTCCTTATAAGACTGGCACCCGGCGGGCCTTTCGATCTGGAGCGTCCGATCGACCCCCTTATTCTTGAAAACCTCAAGAAGGCCTATAATATGGATGCGCCGCTTTGGCAGCAGTATCTGATTTATCTAGGCAATCTGCTGCGTGGTGATCTTGGACCAAGCTTCACGCGTCGCGATTTTACCGTGAATGACCTGTTTGCTTCCGGTCTGCCGGTTTCGGTCATGCTTGGCGCTTTGGCGCTTAGTCTTGCTGCGATTATCGGAACATTTCTCGGTACAATTGCAGCGCTGAAACAGAATTCTTCCATTGATTATTTCGTTGTAGCACTTGCCACTTTCGGTATCACAACGCCCAACTTCGTTGTTGCTCCCCTCCTCAGCCTGCTTTTCGGTGTCATTCTTGGCTGGGTCCCAGCCGGGGGCTGGTCGTCTGCGAATATCACGTACTGGATATTGCCGGTGCTAACTCTGGCTTTGCCGCAGGTTGGCGTTATTGCGCGCCTCGTGCGCGGCGCAACCATTGAAGCCTTGCGCGCCAATCATGTTCGCACCGCCCGCGCCTATGGCCTGCCATCGCGCGTCGTGGTCGGCGTACATGCCTTGCGTGCTGCGATGCTGCCCGCTGTTTCCTATCTCGGCCCGACAGCCGCGGCACTTCTTACCGGCTCTGTTGTCGTTGAAACCATCTTCGGTATTCCCGGCATTGGTCGCTACTTCGTGCAGGGCGCGTTGAGCCGCGATTACACGATGGTCATGGGCACCGTGGTTGTTATTTCCGTTTTCGTCGTGGTGTTTAATCTCATCGTCGACCTCCTTTATGCATGGCTTGATCCGAGGGTTCGCTATGACTGATTTTACTGCAGCCGTGGAAACAGAAAAATTGGGTTCAGTCCAAAGCCGCTCGCTCTGGCAGGATGCTTGGTTGCGTCTGCGCAAGAACAAGGCGGCTGTTACAAGTGCCATCGTCCTCATCGTGCTGGCACTTGTCGGCATTTTTGGACCCATGATCAGCCCGCATCCTTATGACAAAATCTATCCGCAGTTCGTGCGCGTGGCTCCAAGTCTGGAAGCATATCCGCGTGCCGATACGATTATGCCCGGACTGGAACGTGAACTTGCCCGCGCCCGCCTTGACGCGTCAGCGGAGCCGGAATTGAACGGCAACAGTGTGTTGGTTAACTTCACCGCCCAGCGCCCGACCGATGAGCGCGTGTTGCGTTATTTCCAGCGCTCTGACCTGTTTAGCAATCCGAAAATCGAACTTGCTGCAGATGGATTATCGGGCAAGCTTACACTCAACGTCTCGCGCAACTATTTTGTACTCGGTACAGATAATCTTGGCCGCGATTTGATGACACGCATTTTCATTGGCGTTCGTATGTCACTCGCTATCGGCCTGTTGGCTTCGGCAATGGCTTTGGTGCTCGGCGTTGGATATGGCGCGATATCGGGCTACCTCGGTGGCCGTGCCGACAACATCATGATGCGGCTTGTCGATATTCTCTATTCCCTGCCCTTCATCTTTTTCGTCATATTGATGCTCGTCTTCTTTGGGAGGTCGATTTTCATCATCTTCATTGCCATTGGTGCAACCGAATGGCTGGATATGGCGCGCATCGTGCGTGGGCAGACATTGAGCCTTAAACGACAGGAATTCGTGCAGGCAGCGGAAGCGCTAGGCGCAACACGGCGTGGCGTCATTACACGACACATCATTCCGAACGCGCTCGGACCGGTCATCGTCTTCGTGACACTGTTGGTGCCCAAGGCAATTCTTCTTGAAAGCCTTCTGTCATTCCTCGGTCTCGGTGTGCAGGACCCACTCACCTCGCTCGGTCTTCTCATCTCGGAAGGTGCACAGAACATGCGCGGCGCAAGCTGGCAATTGATCTGGCCTGCCGCAACTCTCACCATCATTCTGTTTGCGCTGAACTTCTTGGGCGATGGCCTGCGTGACAGCCTTGACCCGAAGGATCGCTGAGATGACGAACGAAAACATTCTGAGCGTGCGCGATCTGCGCGTTACCTTCGATACAAATGACGGTCCAGTTGATGCCGTGCGCGGCATCAATCTGGACGTCAAAGCTGGTGAGACGGTAGCCATTGTTGGTGAATCTGGCTCCGGTAAAAGCCAAACAACCATGGCAATGATGGGCCTGCTGGCCCAGAACGGCAGGGCTACAGGGCAAGCGCTTTATCGCGGGCAGGACCTGATCGGCATGACCGATAAGGCACTCAACAAGATACGCGGCGCAAAGATCACAATGATCTTTCAAGAGCCGATGACCTCACTCGATCCGCTTTATCGCATCGGCGATCAGTTGGCAGAACCGTTGCGTTATCACCGGGGTATGAGCAAAAAGGAAGCGCGTCCGCGTATTCTTGAACTGCTAAAACTGGTTGGTATTCCAGAACCCGAACGCCGCATCGACAGTTATCCTTACGAGCTTTCGGGTGGACAGCGCCAGCGTGTGATGATTGCCATGGCGCTCGCCAACGAGCCGGATGTTCTGATCGCTGACGAGCCGACGACTGCGCTCGACGTCACCATTCAGGCACAGATACTCGACCTGCTGGCAGATCTGCAAAAGCGGCTCGGCATGGCCGTGGTCTTCATCACGCATGATCTCGGGATTGTCCGCCGGTTTGCGGATCGGGTTTATGTCATGCGTTATGGTGAGGTCGTTGAGACCAACGAAACTGACAAGCTCTTCACTGCGCCTAAGCATCCTTATACGAAAATGCTTCTCGATGCCGAACCGGAAGGCGAAAAGCTCTCACCGCCTGATGAGGCACCTGTGCTGATCCGCGCTGATAATGTGAAGGTCAACTTCCTTATCAACAAACCATGGCTGGGTGCTGCAACCTATCTCACTGCCGTCAACGATGTTTCACTGACGCTTAAACAGGGCCAAACCATCGGTATTGTTGGGGAATCCGGTTCGGGCAAATCGACGCTTGGTCGTGCTATCCTGCGATTGCTGCCGTCCGAAGGACGTGTGGCTTATCTTGGCAAGGAGTTGCCTGTTGAATCGCAGGCCATGCGGCCAAAGCGCCGCGAATTGCAGCTTGTGTTTCAGGATCCGTTCGGTTCTCTAAGCCCACGCATGACTGTGGGCCGCATCATTACCGAAGGGCTTTTGATCCATGAGCCGAACCTGTCGGCCAAGGAACGCGACCGCCGTGCCTGTGAAGCGCTTAAGGAAGTAGGCATGGATCCCGCGATGCGCAACCGGTATCCGCACGAGTTTTCCGGTGGTCAACGTCAACGTATCGCGATTGCCCGTACCATGATCCTTAAACCGAAAGTGATCGTCCTTGATGAACCGACAAGTGCGCTTGATCGTTCGGTTCAGAAGCAGATCGTCACTCTCTTGCGTGATTTGCAAAAGGATTATGGACTTTCCTACATCTTCATCAGCCATGACATGGCAGTGGTCCGGGCGGTATCAGACTACGTGATCGTGATGAAGAACGGTAAGATCGTGGAGCAAGGTGATACAGAGCAGGTCTTCGATAATCCGCATGAGGAATACACCAAAGCGCTAATGGCGGCAGCACTGAGCGAAGAACGTTTCGGAACTGATGCATAGTTATAAATTAGCAATAAAAACGGGGCATTGGCCCCGTTTTTTTATAATGTATTACAACTCTAAAAAACAAGCGAACGGTGAGCCGAGACGCCTGCGGTAACTCCATCCGAAACAGACCAGGCAACGCTATGCGCGCCGCGTGTAACATCGCCTGCCGCATAAATTCCCGCAACACTTGTCGCTTTCATCTCGTCTGTCTTGATAGTTTTACCAAGCGGCATTTCTTCGAGTGTGCAGCCGAATTGTTCGACAAGAGAACTGTTGAGCCGGTTGCGGGGAGCAATATATAGCGCCTCTGCGGAAGTCATCCGGCCATCAGCCAATTCGATTTCCGACAGAGAAGTCCCCTCGCCTCGTAATCCCACAACTTTGGCAGGTTCTATAGTTATGCCGCGATTTTCCAGTTCCAGGAGTGTCGCTTCGTCTGGTTCATTGCCACCATTCAAATAGAATGTTGTCGGCCCCCATTCTGCGATTAGCATGGCCTGATGGGCTGACATTGGTGAAAGGTTCAGTACACCAAGTTTTCTGCCGCTGAACTCATAGCCATGGCAATATGGACAATGGATAACCGAATTGCCCCATCGTTCCGGGAGTCCCGGCACATCTGGTAATTCGTCCGAGATACCAAAGGCAAAAATGAGCCTGCGTCCGCGCACTGTCTCGCCTGTATCGAGTTCGATTGAAAACTCATCAATCCCCCCGGTTCCACCAATGGCCTGTCCTTTGGTTATTTCGACACTGGGATAGGCCAGCACCTGAGTTCTTGCCGTTTCAAGCATGGCTGCCGGATTGCTGCCATCCTGCGCAAAGAAGCCATGCGAGTGCTCAGCAAAGCGATTGCGGGGCTTGCCTGCGTCGATCACGCGGACAGATCGTCTGCCACGAGCGATGTAGGTGGCAGCGGTGAGCCCGGCAAAACTTCCGCCGATAATGATTGCATCATGATGCGTCATGAGCTGTCTCCAAATCGAATGTCGCGCCGCGTTCGAGGGCGCGTTTATGGAAATCCTCGCTCAACATGGCGAGTGACACTTCTCCAAAGCGTTTCAACAGGAGTTCCTCTGCGTCATGAAACGCTTTGTTCAGAGAGGCATTCACTGCCTGCTCAACGATGCATCCCGGCATTTCGGTGCGATTGCTCATGGCAAGCAGCGACGGTTTGCCGATAGCATCATAGATGTGTCGCAACGTGACCTTTGATAGATCACAGGCGATCTCCCAACCACCACCATGTCCTTTTTCGGAGCGAACATAGCCCTGCTCGCGCAGGCCGCCCATAACGCGACGGATCACAACAGGATTGGTGCCCATTGCTTTCGCCAGCATCTCGGAAGTCACCGGCCTCTGATATTCAGCCATGTGAAGGAGGACGTGCAGAACGCCCGATAATTTGCTGTCTCTTTTCATGTAACTTTATATGTTACGAGTCTTGTGCATTGTCAAGAGGACAAATTTGGAAGCAATTTTCGGGAAGCGGTGGCAGGACTTTATGCTAAGATCGCTCAATGAACGATCTCTTTTCCAATCTCGAAACGCGTGAAAATCTGACAGACGGAGCGATGCTTTTGCGCGGTTTTGCTCTTGCGAACGCTAAAGACGTTATCAGTGCATTACGAAGTGTCGCTGAAGAAGCACCCTTTCGCCACATGACCACCCCGGGCGGTTTTCGCATGTCTGTGGCGATGACCAATTGTGGTTCATTCGGTTGGGTCACAGATCGCCGCGGCTATCGTTACAGTCCAGCCGATCCAGAAACTGACAGGCCATGGCCCGAGATGCCGGATGCTTTGCTTAATCTGGCTGAAACTGTTGCGCAGGAAGCGGGTTATGCTGCATTTTCACCCGATGCCTGCCTCATCAATCGCTATGAACCGGGTGCAAAGATGTCGCTTCATCAGGATAAGGACGAGAAGGATTTCACCAATCCGATTGTGTCCGTATCGCTTGGCCTTCCCGCGACATTTCAGTTTGGTGGTTCGCAGCGCAATGACCCCGTGCGCAAATTTTTGCTGCATCATGGTGACGTGGTTGTCTGGGGTGGCCCCTCAAGGCTGTTCTATCATGGCATTCTGGCGCTTAAAGACGGCGAACACCCGCAGCTGGGGCGTTATCGTTACAATCTGACATTCAGAAAAGCGCAATAGAGCGCCGTGCGCTATCACAGTGTAATTATGCAATAGTCGAAACCAATCGGGGATCGTTCTTACAAGGACGATCCCCGATTGAATTGCTTTAATTGAATGCGCCGCCGTCACTTTTGCTTTCAGGACGCTCTTTGGCAACTTTTTCGCGATAGCCGCTGGCGCGATAGGCCGAAATTGGTTCAATCGCCCCACCAGTTCGGCGACGTGCTTCGGCCAATATAGGCTCAACATCTGTGCGATACGCACGTTTCAGCGTGTCTGATGCCATCAGAGCATCGTTTTCCTGCTGATAGGTTTCGAGAGCCTCGCGATCCACCAACAGTGCTTGCGCATAAGCACGGCGTATTTCGTTGGCTGAAGAGATGAGGCTTTCCAGCGGATCAGTCACATTATGCGATTGATCGATCATGTGGGCAGGATGAAAATCCTTCACACCGCGATAATCCGCATCCACCAATTCGTTGAAAACAAGGAACAGGCGATAAGGATCAATAGACCCCGCATCAAGATCATCATCACCATATTTGCTGTCGTTGAAGTGGAAGCCGCCAAGCTTTCCAAACTGCATCAGCCGGGCAACAATCATTTCGATATTGGCATTTGGGGCGTGATGGCCAAGATCAACCAGACATTGCGCTTTTGGACCAAGCGTTGAGGCTATGAGGTAATTTGTACCCCAGTCCTGCACGACCGTCGAATAGAAGGCAGGCTCGTACATCTTATGCTCAGAGAACAACCGCCAATCATCCGGCAGCGCCTTATAAATCTCGCTCATCGAATGCAGATAACGCTCGAAAGCGCGGGTGAAATTCTGCTGGCCCGGGAAGTTTGAGCCGTCAGCAAGCCAAACCGTCAGCGCCTTGGAGCCAATAGCATTTCCGATTTCAATACACTCAATATTGTGCTCAACGGCCTGCGCGCGGACTGCCGCATCCACATGCGTAAGTGAGCCATACTTATAAGAATGTTGCTGATCGGCTGAATCCGCAAACGTGTTGGAGTTCATCGCATCAAAGCCAAGACCCAGGGCAGCGGCATGTGCCATCAGCTCTTTCGGATCGGCTTTATCCCATGGAATATGCAACGAGACATTTGGCGTTGCACGCGATAGCTCGTTGATAACGGCGCAATCATTGAGCTTGTCAAAAATACCCCGTGGTTCACCACGCCCCGGAAAGCGACCGAAGCGGGTGCCGCCCGTTCCCGTACCCCAAGACGGTACGGCAACATAATACTTCGCGACCTTTTCGGTGATTTTTTCGATTTCAATGCCGCGGCGTGCAAGGTGGTCGCCAAGCGCCTGATAATCGCTCTTCAATGGGCTTTCGTAACCGAAATTATGCTCAGCGATGAAATCGGCTGCAATACGTTGTTCGGACATGGTTCCTCCCAGAATGCCCTCAATTTCTTGGATAAAAGGCAGGAAGGCAAGATCGCCTCGCCAGCCTTTTCAATGATCAGCGCGGGAAGCTTTGCTGGTTTCCGGCATCCACATTAATGATATTGCCGGTAGATTTGGCCGAGGCATCACTCGCGAGGAAGTAGATGGCTTCCGCAATATCTTCGGGCAGCACATTGAGCTTCAAAAGGGAGCGCTTGCGGTAATGTTCCTCGAGCTCCGTGACGTCGATTTTGGAAGAAGCTGCGCGCTGCTCCCGCCACTCACCATCCCAGATTTTCGAGCCACGCAAAACAGCATCAGGATTGACGACATTCACCCGAATGCCGATCTCTGCGCCTTCGAGTGCCAGACAACGTGCCAGATGAATTTCGGCCGCCTTTGCAGTGCAATAAGCGGATGCGCCGGGTGACGCGGCCAGACCGTTCTTGGATGCCACGAAAACAACATTTCCCCCAAGTTTTTGACGCCGGAATAACCGGAATGCCTCACGAGAGACAAGAAAATACCCTGTAGCGAGAATGTCGATATTGCGATTCCACATCGAAAGCTCGGTAGTTTCGATGGGTGCCGATGATGCAATACCCGCATTGGAAACCAGAATATCAATGCCACCAAGTTCAACACTTGCCTCGATGAAGGCGCTTATCACGGCCTTCTCATCGGTCACATTCAGCTCGACGCTACGCACCTGATCCGCGCCGAAGCGTTTCGACAAATTATCATGAGCGGATTTGAGCGACCCTGCGTCAATATCAGCCAGAACCACGCAAGCACCCTCGCCTGCAAGATGTTCTGCGGTCGCGTAACCGATACCACCTGCTCCACCGGTAATGAGTGCGATACGCCCTGCTAGGCTTTTCGGCTTTGGCATCCGCTGGAGTTTTGCTTCTTCGAGCAACCAATATTCGATGTCGAAGGCTTCCTGCTCCGGCAAGCCTTGATATTCGGACACGGCAGATGCGCCGCGCATGACGTTGATCGCGTTGACGTAGAACTCACCGGCAATGCGCGCGGTAGCCTTGTCGCGTGCAAATGACAGCATACCAACGCCCGGGATCAGGAAAATTACCGGGTTTGGATCGCGCATTTTTGGCGAATTATCGCGCTTGCAGCTCTCATAATAGCGGGCGTAGTCAGCGCGGTAGGTTTCCAACGCGGCGTCCAGTCCGTCAACTATACGATCCACATCGGGCTTGGCTGGGTCAAAATCGATTACAAGCGGGCGGATTTTCGTACGCAGGAAGTGATCCGGGCAGGATGTGCCCAGGCGAGCCAACGGCTGAAGATGTTTCGCGTTAACGAATTCAAGCACAGCCTCCTGATCATCAAAATGACCAAGCTTGCGTTCGCTGTTTCCAATAAGACCGCGAATCTCCGGCATAAGACGCGCGGCAATGGCGCGACGTTCCGATGCTTCGAGGCTTTGTGCGACAGCTCCACCGAAAGCAGCTTTATCGTCGGTCTTCTGATCAAGCCATTCGATAGCCTTGTTGATGATTGCCAGGGTCGTTTCATAACAGGTCTTTGCATCATTGGCCCAAGTGAAAAGACCATGACTTTCAAGGACTACACCCTTTGCCTTCGGATTTGACTTCACAAAGGCTTCGAGGTCGAGGCCAAGCTGGAAGCCCGGTCGGCGCCAAGGCAGCCAGCCAATATCATCGCCAAAAATCTCGGCGGTCAGTTCGCGGGAGTTCTTAGATGCGGCGATCGCGATGATCGCGTCAGGATGCATGTGATCGACATGGATGAATGGTACAAAACCATGTAGCGGCGTATCAATGGAAGCGGCGCGCGGATTGAGGTTGAAGGTACAATGCGGAAGAAAGCCGACCATGCGGTCTTCATCGTCAACCCCCTTGTAAATACCCTTCAGTGCATCAAGCTTATCCTGATAAAGCGTGGCAAAGCCATCCAGCTTGATCGTGCCAACATCGCCGCCTGAACCTTTGACCCAGAGAACCTGAACTTTCTGGCCTGTCAGCGGATCAATTTCCTCCACCTTTGCAGACGTATTGCCGCCGCCATAATTGGTGATGCGCTTGTCGGAGCCAAGGAGATTGGAGCGATAAAGCAATTTACCCGGTTCATCCAGCGTCGCTGCCTTGGCATCATCCCAGCGGTTATCCAAAAACCTGCTTTCGGCCACCATGTCATCCTCCCGTTTTATGGTGAAGACCTGATTGCGCACTTTCTTTTTCGCGCACAAACGATCATGTTGGCGACAGATATGGCGTAATGTGCAAATTAATGTCAATCACAAACGATCAAAAATAAGCAATACTATTCTTATTCTGCATAAATATGATTGTTTATGATTGACACTGCCCGCATTTGTGTTTGATACAAGAAAAAGGAGGAGCCATGCACGAAAGAGAGCGCCACCGTATTATCCTGAGCGCAGTTCAGGAGAAGCCGGTGATCACCATTCAGGATCTGGTGGAATTGACGGAGGCGTCCGAAGCGACTCTTCGGCGCGACATTGCATCGCTTCATATGCAGGGCCGTATCAAGCGAGTACGTGGTGGCGCAGAGGCCATTCATCCACCACAGCTTGGCAGTCTTGCTGGCCGACCTTTTAAAGTATCGGAAACGGAAAATACTGACCGCAAGCGTGCAATCGCTCGCGAAGCTGTGTCGCTTTGCGAGGAAGGCGACAGCATCATTATCAATGGTGGTTCAACCACTTTTCAGATGGTGCACTACCTCGCAGCGCGTCGATTGCAGGTTCTGACCAATTCCTTTGCCATTGCCGAACACCTTCTGCGTCAGTCCAAAAGCACAGTTATCGTGCCTGGCGGAGCCATTTATCGCGATCAGAGCCTTATTCTTTCGCCCTTTGATAACGATGTGATCCGTAATTTCTACGGTCGATGCATGTTCATGGGCTGTCAGGGCGTCAGCCCTCTCGGCGTGATGGAATCGGACGCACTGATCATTCAGAGTGAACAAAAACTGATGGGCCAGGCAGACGATATTGTTCTGATGGTCGATTCATCGAAATTCACCCGTCGCTCCAGCCTTATTCTCTGTCCTCTCGACCGTATCAGCACGCTGATTACCGATGATGGCATCTCGGATGAGGCGCGGCGGATGGTGGAAAATGCAGGCATCAAGCTCATCGTGGCTCAGGTTTCTGCCAATGCCGGTAAGGGCAGCGAACGGGGGGAAGCCACAGAAGTCGCCTGAACCGGACTTATCAATCTTAATGTTCTTAATCGGGAGGAATAGGACATGAAACTTTTCAAGAAACTGGCAATGAGCACAGCGCTTGCGGTTGCCTTCATGGCGACTGCCGCTCAGTCTGCCGACATGAAGATCGCACTTGTCGCGAAATCGCTTGGTAACGGCTTCTTTGAAGCGGCCAATAAGGGCGCACAGGAAGC
The DNA here is from genome assembly GCF_029909885.1 of Ochrobactrum sp. AN78. Lineage (NCBI taxonomy): Bacteria > Pseudomonadati > Pseudomonadota > Alphaproteobacteria > Hyphomicrobiales > Brucellaceae > Ochrobactrum > Ochrobactrum sp. AN78. The sequence continues at coordinate 539,001 of NZ_JASAMU010000003.1, read as the reverse complement.
CGCCAAAGAATTGGGTGGCGTTGAGGTCATTTATACTGGCCCGACAACGACCACTGCTGAAGGCCAGATCGAAGTCATCAACTCGTTGATCGCTCAGGGTGTCGACGCAATCGCTATCTCGGCCAACGATCCGGATGCTGTTGTTCCAGCGCTCAAGAAGGCCGCACAGCGCGGCATCAAGGTTATCTCTTGGGATTCCGGTGTTGCTGCCGAAGGTCGCATTGTCCATCTTAATCCCTCGTCAAATGATCTGATCGGCAAAATGTGCCTGACGCTTGCAGCTCACCATTTGCCGGACGGCAAGGGTGATTTCGCAATCCTGTCGGCAACGACCACCTCGACCAACCAGAACATCTGGATTGACGAGATGAAGAAGCAGCTCAAGGATTTTCCGGGCCTCAATCTCGTAACCACCGTTTACGGTGACGACCTTGCCGACAAGAGCTATCGCGAAGCGCAAGGCCTCCTCACCTCCAATCCAGATGTGAAGGTGATTGTGGCGCCGACCACCGTTGGTGTACTCGCGGCCTCGCAGGCAGTTAAAGATGCAGGCAAGATCGGCGATGTTTATGTGACCGGCCTTGGCCTTCCATCTGAAATGGCTGGTGCCATCAAGTCGGGTGCGACCAAGGAATTTGCGATCTGGAACCCGATTGATCTCGGCTATTCCGCAACGCAGATTGCCTATCACCTCGTAAAGGGTGATGCAGACGGCAAGCCGGGCTCGGAAATCGAAGCTGGCCGCATGGGCAAGATCAAGATTGGCGAAAACGGCGAAGCGGCGATGAGCGATCCGTTCGTTTATGATGCCTCGAACATCGACGAATTCTCCAAGGTCTTCTGATTTCAGATTGAGACTTGATTGAGGTTGGCGGTGTAAGGCAGCACCTGACACCGCCATCATCTTCCGAATTTATTTCAGGTATTTCTGATGAATGCAGCTTTGCAAAAAAGCGGGCAATCGACCTTGTCTGCGGGGCCTGTTGATGGAACGGTTCAACCGTTGCTGGAGATGCGCGGCATTACCAAGACATTTCCCGGCGTCCGCGCGCTCGATAATGTCAATATTGCGCTTTACCCCGGCAAGGTAACTGCACTCATTGGTGAAAACGGTGCAGGCAAATCGACCCTCGTTAAGATCCTGACCGGGATCTACCAGCCCGATGACGGCGAAATCGTTATCGACGGCAAAGCATTGCGTTTTGCGACAGCGCAGGATGCGACCAATGCGGGCGTAACAGCAATTCATCAGGAAACCGTACTTTTTGACGAATTATCCGTCGGTGAAAATATCTATCTTGGTCATGCGCCACGCACAAAGCTTGGTTTTGTGAATTGGAGTGCCGTTTATGCACGGGCACAGGCCCTGCTCTCCTCACTTGAAATTACTGTCGATGCCCGCATCAAGCTCAAGGAGCTTTCGATTGCGCAACGACATCTTGTGGCAATCGCACGTGCGCTGTCGGTTGATGCGCAGATCGTCATCATGGACGAACCAACGGCAGCACTTTCACGCAAAGAGGTCGACGATCTTTTTCGGATCGTCGAGCGCCTGAAGGCGCAAGGCAAAGCGATCCTGTTTATCAGCCACAAGTTTGATGAAGTTTATGAAGTCGCCGATCATTATGCGGTTTTCCGCGATGGTTGTGCGGTGGGACACGGACTTCTCTCCGAAATGAACGAAAAAGAAATCGTCCGGCTGATGGTTGGACGTTCTGTCGCGAAAGCTTTTCCCAAGCAGGATTTTGCGCTTGGCGACACGGTTCTCAGTGTTGAAAATTATTCGCATCCAACAGAGTTTCGCGACATTTCATTTCATCTCAGGCGTGGCGAAATTCTCGGCATTTATGGGCTTGTTGGTGCAGGTCGTTCAGAGTTCGCGCAATCATTGTTTGGCATGACAACACCTTCTGAGGGGCGTGTAACCCTGGAGGGCAAGGAAATCAGAATACGCCGCTCTGGCGAAGCCATCGCGCATGGCATTGTCTATGTTCCCGAAGAGCGCGGTCGGCACGGCGCAGTTTTGCAAATGCCGATTTTCCAGAATGTTTCCCTGCCCTCGCTTGGACGCACATCGCGTAACGGGTTTTTGCGCATGGCGGAAGAATTCAAGCTCGCGCGCAAATATGCCGAGCGGTTTGATCTTCGCGCCGCAGCACTTTCTGTACCTGTCGGAACGCTTTCTGGTGGCAATCAACAGAAGGTTGTTATTGGCAAGTGGCTTGCAACCAATCCAAAGATCATCATTCTCGATGAGCCGACCAAGGGCATCGATATAGGTTCCAAAGCCGCCGTTCATGAATTCATCAGTGAGCTTGCTGCCGAAGGTCTCAGCATTATTATGATTTCGTCGGAACTGCCTGAAATCATTGGTATGTCGGATCGTGTCATGGTCATGCGGGAAGGTTTGATGGAAGGTATTTTTGATCGAGCAGGGCTTGATGCAGAAGTGTTGGTGCGTGCTGCAACGGGGAATGCGGGATGAATATGAAACAGCTTCTCAAACAGCGCGAAGTCCTGCTGCTTGTTATCATTGCGATTATGATCGGGTTGTTCTCTTTGCGCGCACCTGGCTTTGCCTCACCACGTAATCTGGCAAATATCTTCAATGACACGTCGATCCTGATCATACTGGCACTGGGCCAGATGTCGGTCATTCTCACTAAATCCATTGATCTTTCCGTTGCGGCCAACCTGGCTTTTACCGGTATGGCTGTGGCGATGCTCAATGCAACCTTCCCGGAGCTACCGCTGATCCTCCTGATCATAACCGCCATTGGCATCGGCGCGATCCTCGGCGCAATCAACGGTATACTTGTCTGGAAACTTGATATCCCGGCGATTGTGGTCACGCTTGGCACACTCACCATCTATCGCGGCATGGCCTTTGTGCTTTCCGGCGGTGCGTGGGTGAATGCGCACCAGATGACAGCGCCATTTCTGAATACGCCACGCACCGTCTTCCTTGGCCTGCCTTTGCTGGGCTGGACAGCCATCGTAATTGTTGCGCTGGTCTTTGTGCTGCTGACACGCAGTTTCTTTGGACGCGCGCTTTATGCATCCGGCGGCAATCCAACAGCAGCGGTCTATGCAGGCATCGATGTCGGGCGCACACGCTTTCTGGCCTTCGTACTCTCAGGTTCTCTGGCTGGGCTTTGCGGATACCTCTGGGTATCGCGCTATGCAGTTGCCTATGTCGATATCGCCAACGGGTTCGAGCTCGATAGTGTTGCAGCATGTGTGATTGGCGGCATTTCAATTGTGGGCGGCATCGGCACAGCAGTTGGTGCGGTGCTTGGCGCTTTGTTTCTCGGCGTGATCAAGAACGCCCTGCCCGTCATCAATATTTCTCCCTTCTGGCAAATGGCGATTTCCGGCGCTGTCATCATCGCCGCTGTGATCTTCAATGCACGACAGGAAAAGCGCGGTGGACGCATCATTTTGCGTGAGAAAGCCGCAAAGACTTATGAGGAGCCAGCCGCGTGAACGAAATAACCGAACGCCGTCAAATCCCTGATCGGCTTGGAACCTCCTATACGCGCCTGTTCGCCAGCTGGGAAATGTTGCTGCTTGGCGTTGCCATTGCGATCTTCATTGCGAATGCCTTTGCCTCGCCATTTTTCCTCAATGCTTGGAACTTGTCGGATGCGACCTTCAATTTTACGGAAAAAGCACTCATCGCTTTTGCCATGACGCTATTGATCATATCCGGCGAAATTGATCTGTCGGTCGCAGCAATTATCGCACTGGCCTCCACAACGATGGGAGCTGCGGCACAAGCAGGCGTCGGCACGCCCGGATTGGTCCTGATAGGTATTGGCACCGGTCTTGTCTGCGGAGCAATTAATGGGGGTCTTGTTGCAGGGTTGAAACTCCCCTCCATTGTGGTCACCATTGGCACTATGAGCCTCTTTCGCGGTGTTTCCTATATCGTGCTTGGCGATAAAGCTTATGGTGGCTACCCGGCAAGCTTTGCTTATTTCGGGCAGGGTTATGTTTTCTGGGTTTTCTCATTTGAATTTGTGCTGTTCATAGTGGCTGCCATCATTTTCGGCACGCTCCTTCACTGCACTAGTTTCGGCCGGCGGATCTATGCCATCGGTAACAATGAATTCGCAGCGCGCTTTTCAGGTATTCCGGTAGCGCGGATGAAGTTTACCCTGTTTTTGCTAACCGGTGTCATGAGCGGCATTGCTGCCGTCTGTCTTACGTCTCGCCTTGGCTCCACCCGGCCTTCCATCGCACAGGGATGGGAACTTGAGGTGGTCACAATGGTCGTGCTTGGCGGTGTGTCTATCCTGGGCGGCGCAGGCAGCATCATCGGCGTAGTGATTGCCGCCTTCGTTATGGGGCTCGTGACCTTCGGGCTTGGGCTTCTCAATGTGCCAGGTATTGTAATGTCTATCTTCATTGGCCTTTTGTTGATCATCACAATTTCGCTTCCGATCCTTGGCCGAAAATTCAAGGCGAGGCACAGGACATGACAACTGAGCGCTATGCTTTCCGGATGCAGCTATATCCCGGCATGGAGGCTGAATATCGCCGCCGCCATGACGAAATCTGGCCTGAACTCGTTGATCTTCTGCATGAGGCGGGCGTTTCTGATTATTCAATATGGCTGGATGAGGATACGCATATTCTGTTTGGTGTGCTGACACGCACCAAGCCGCATGACATGGCAGTCTTGCCCGATCATCCGGTGATGAAAAAGTGGTGGGCGTATATGGCGGACATCATGGAAACCAACCCCGATAACGCGCCGATCTCCTCCAACCTCAACCTCGTATTTCATATGCCATGAAGCGCATTGCCATTCTCGATATCGGCAAGACCAATGCCAAGACCGTTCTTTTGAACTCAGAAACGGGAGAAGAGATTGCGGTTCGTCGCACACCGAACACGGTCCTACGCGATGGCCCATATCCGCATTATGACATTGAGGCTTTGTGGCGCTTCTTCATCGAGAGCCTGAAAGCCTTTGCCAGAGAGCCGGGTTTTGATGCCATATCAATAACGACCCACGGTGCATGCGCTGCCCTGCTTGATAAAAATGGCGAGCTTGCCATGCCTTTACTCGACTATGAGCACGATTACGGGTCTGAAATTCATGCAGCTTATGCTCGCATCAAACCTTCTTTTGAAGAAACCTTCTCGCCGACACTATCGCTGGGGCTTAATGTCGGTGCGCAACTTCATTATCTGAAAAAGGAATTTCCCGATGATTTTGCGAATGTGCACCGCATTCTGACCTACCCGCAATATTGGGCATATCGGCTTACCGGAATTGCTTCTGTGGAAGTTACATCGCTCGGTTGCCACACAGACCTGTGGTGTCCAAAGAGGGGTAGCTTTTCGTCGCTGGTCGAAAGTCTAGGCCTTGAAGGCAAGTTTCCGCCCTTGCGGTCCGCTTTTGATGCGCTTGGAACACTGCGCCCGGAAATAGCCGATGAAATCGGATTATCGCCCCCCGTACCGGTTCACTGCGGGCTTCACGATTCAAATGCATCGCTGCTATCACATCTCATGGATCGTAAGCCGCCGTTCTCAGTTGTCTCTACTGGTACTTGGGTGGTGAGCTTTGCGGTGGGCGGTAATCTTGAGGGCCTCGATCCGAAGCGCGATACGCTGGCAAATGTCGATGCCTATGGTCGTGCTGTCCCCTCCGCCCGCTATATGGGTGGGCGGGAATTCGACCTTATGACCGAAGGCATCGATGCACCTTCATTGAAGGAGAGTGCCAGAGTGGTTGAGCAGGTTCTGAAGCGTGGCATCATGGCGCTGCCATCTGCTGTTCCGGGCTGCGGTCCTTACCCGGACACAAGTCTGCGCTGGATCAATACAGAAAGTGCCAGCTCGGAAGCGCTTTATATTGCTGCCTGTCTTTACGCGGCGCTGATGACGGAAGCATGTCTCGATCTGTTGGGTGCGGGTGGGCCGATTATTGTCGAGGGGCCATTTGCGGCAAACAGTTTCTATCTCTCAGCATTGGCTGGATTTTCAGAGCGCGAAGTGATTGCTGTTTCGGGCTCGACTGGAACGGCATTAGGTGCAGGTTTATTAGCTGGGGCCACAATTCCGGTGATGCAAAATCAAAGATATCTAGCCAATATTGACCAGTATAAAATTTATAAAAAACAATGGGTAAATCTATCTAATTGACAGTTTAATTTATCAGGAAAAGCCCGGATTCCACATCTGAAATCCGGGCTATCACTTATTAGTTCAGTGCCTTGTCCCGCGTTTCCACATTGATGAAAAATGCGATGATCCCGGCCAATGCCAGCAATCCAGCAAACATTGCCACTGCCATGTTGAAGCTTTGGCTGATGACCAAAGCGAGGGCAGACGGTGCGAGCAATCCACCAAGACGAGCCATAGCGCCTGCCGCACCCATTCCACTTGCGCGCAAGGCTGTTGGGTAAAGCTCAGGCGTGAAGGCATAGAGAGCGCCCCATGTTCCGAGCAGAGCAAAGCTCATAATCAGGATTGAAGCACCAACCAAGGTCGAGCTAACCGCAACTGTGAAGAGCGCGCAGGCAGCCGCACTGATGAAGAGAAAGCCGATCAGCGTTTTCTTGCGACCCCATGCTTCGACGCCATAGGCTGCAAGCGCATAACCTGGCAACTGCGCCAGAGCAACGATAACCAGAAAGCCATATCCCCGCACAAAGCCAAAACCGTCACCGGCAAGCTTTGCCGGGATCCATGTGAAGATGCCGTAATAGGAGACCGATACAAGGAACCAGATCGCTAAGGTGGTCAGCGTTCGCTGACGTAAGTTCGGCGATAACAGCTTTTCGTTGGTCACCATAAGCGGCGCCACAAGAATCGTCTTGGGTGGCAGTTCGGCCTTACCGTTCTTACGCAGAACGCGATTCATAACGGCTTTGGCTTCTTTAGTCCGGCCTATTTTGAGCAGGTGCATTGGCGATTCCGGCACCCAGAAACGCAACCAGATGCCGATCAACGCAGGAGCAGCAGTCACGACAAAGATATAGCGCCACGCGTCTGCAACGCCTGCAAGGCTTGCAGCCCATGCGGCCAACGCAATGATGACGGTGCCAACGGCCCAGAAACCTTCAAGCATCACCAGCCAGCGCCCGCGGTTCTTTGAGGGGAGGAACTCCGCCATCATCGCATAATCGACAGGCAAGGTGCCGCCAACAGCGATCCCCGTCAGAAAGCGCAACCCAAGCAGAATGGCAAAATTGGGTGAGAAAGCGGATAGCAGGCCAAACACGGCATCGCAGGCAACTGTAATAAGAAGGACGCGACGACGACCATATTTATCAGCGAGCCTGCCGAAGAGCGCAGCACCTATAAGCATCCCGAGAAAGAATAATGTGCCGGTCTGCAGAGCTTGCGGGACGGTTAAGCCGAAAGTCATTGCAATTGAAGCGGCAGTAAAGCCTACGGCCAGCACTTGCATGGCATCTGCAGCCCAGACCAATCCAAATACGCCGAGAAGGTTACGCTGGAAGGGGCCGGCTCCGGCCTGATCGAGCGTTTGTTCGATAGTAACTTTCATGCCGCGCTGATCCCCTCTTTCCGGCCGAAATTCTACGGTGCTTTTGCTGCGCCTCTCAATGACATCTGTCAATGATAGTCCGGCGAAAAAGCCCGGCTTTTGCTTAAAGTGAGCATAAGTAATGTATCGGTGCGACTTTCATGACACTCTCAAAGGGCTGCTATACTCCGACTCGGCATTCGTGTCCCAAATGGATGCTGCGCACTGGCGGGCGAGTCGAGCAAGTCGTGTCACACTGAGTCTTACGGTGGGTGCGCATACAGTCGCAATCGCAACTGTAAACCTTGCCGTGAGGTGGCTTGATCGTCATATTTTAAATTAATAATCTTTTGTATCTATCCGGTATTTATATGCAATTACCGTTACTCTATCATTTTCGAGACTACTTTATGACTGACCCCATCTGAGAAATTTGTCGGTTTTGAGTGAATTATGAAGGGGGTTGTTAACCTTCATTTTTTATTACTAAGGCTTATTCGGGCGACATATCTATGGTTCAGGTATCATGCGTAATTTGAGAGAAAACTTTCCCCATACTAATGGTAATCGTGCAGAAGCTGCTTCCGAGCAGAAGCCGCAACGCGACCCGTTGGGAGCGCATTCACCGGATTCGGATGGAGCGTGGAAGGCGCATTTTTCGCTTGGAGCAAATGTACGCTTTACCCGTACGCCGGAGGTTGAACTCGTTCGACGTCGCGGCGAAGATCTGCCGGATATCAACGGTCGTACGAAGGGTGTCGTTTCAGAAGCCTCTCCTGCTGAAGTTGAGAAGGCTGCAGAAGCCCAGCCGATGGCTGTCGCTGCTCTTCAGCAGTCGGTATCACAAAATATGGTTCGCACGCCCGTCGCACCTGTTCCACCTGTTGTGACGGCCGCCCTTGTCGCTCCGCTCGCACAGCCGGTTGAAGCTGCACCTGCGCAGGTCGCTGTGACGGCGGAGGTTGAGCCGATTAGCTCAAGCAACCCAATCAGTAATGCAACTGTTTCTGCATTCGCTCATCTGTCAGATTTCGCGTTCTGGGAAAGCTTCGATTTTGATTCAGCTCCGGCACAGCCTATTGCCGTTGTCGTCGCAGAAACACCAAAGCGCCCTGCTCCAACAGTTGAATCCATCATTGCGCAGTTCCGCACTGTCGAGTGGAACAAGCAGAAAGTTGAAGAAGTACCAGTTGCTGCGGTCGCGCAGCCAGCCGTCACCGAGCCTGCACCGCAGCCTGCTGTAGCAGCTGTCGCAGAAGTGAGAATTGAAGCGCCCGTCATGCCTGAGCCTGTTGCTGTTCAGGTTGAAGCACCTGCGACACCAACTGCGGAAGCGGAAGCGCCGAAGGTCGAGGAAGTCGTCGCAGCATCTCAGGAACCTATCGAAACCGATGTGGTCCTGAATGTTGTCGAAGAGCAGTTTGTTGAAGAGGCAGAACAGCCCGCGCCGGTTGCTGCACCTGCAAAAACTGCACCTTCTATTGCGCTTTATCAGCCTCAGCCCCTCCCCCGTACGGAAGCTGTCGTCATGCATGGCGACTACGAGTTTCCGCCGCGCGATCTGCTTCAGGAGCCTCCTTCGCTGGATGGCAATGTCATCACTCAGGAAATGCTTGAGCGTAGCGCTGGCCTGCTCGAAAGTGTGCTGGAAGATTTTGGCGTGCGTGGCGAGATCATTCATGTTCGCCCCGGCCCTGTCGTTACGCTCTATGAATTTGAACCTGCACCGGGTGTAAAGTCTTCCCGCGTCATCGGTCTGGCGGATGATATTGCGCGCTCAATGTCGGCATTGTCGGCCCGCGTTGCTGTTGTTCCTGGCCGTAATGTCATTGGTATCGAGTTGCCGAATGCCAATCGCGAAACGGTTTATCTGCGTGAGATGATCGACTCCCGGACGTTCGAATCTTCGAACTATCGTCTGCCGCTTTGCCTTGGCAAAGGCATTGGTGGCGAGCCGATTATCGCGGAACTGGCCAAGATGCCTCACCTGCTCGTAGCTGGCACCACAGGCTCGGGTAAGTCGGTTGCCATCAACACGATGATCCTATCGCTGCTCTACCGATTCAAGCCGGAAGAATGCCGTCTGATCATGGTCGATCCAAAGATGCTGGAACTCTCCATCTATGATGGCATTCCGCATCTGCTGACGCCTGTTGTTACCGATCCGAAGAAGGCTGTTGTGGCTCTCAAATGGGCCGTGCGCGAGATGGAAGACCGCTATCGTAAGATGGCACGTCTTGGCGTGCGCAACATCGAGGGCTTCAATCAGCGTGCAGCTTCCGCCAAGGGCAAAGGCGAAACCGTGATGTGCACGGTGCAGTCGGGCTTTGACAAGGAAACAGGTGAACCCACCTACGTTCAGGAAGAACTCGATCTGACGCCAATGCCATATATCGTCGTTATCATCGACGAAATGGCCGACCTGATGATGGTTGCTGGCAAGGATATTGAAGGTGCCGTGCAGCGTTTGGCGCAGATGGCGCGTGCTGCAGGTATCCACCTTATCATGGCAACGCAGCGTCCTTCGGTTGACGTTATCACTGGCACGATCAAGGCAAACTTCCCGACCCGTATTTCGTTCCAGGTCACGTCCAAGATCGATAGCCGCACGATCCTCGGCGAAATGGGCGCAGAACAGCTTCTCGGCCAAGGAGACATGCTGCATATGGCCGGTGGTGGCCGTATCGTCCGTGTCCATGGACCATTCGTTTCTGATGAAGAAGTCGAAAAGGTCGTCAATCATCTGAAGGAACAGGGCCGCCCAGACTATCTGGCGACTGTAACCGAAGATGAAGAAGATGATGACACAGCGCAGGACGCGGCGGTGTTTGACAGCTCTGCTATGGGTTCGGAAGATGGCGACGATGTCTACGAGCAGGCCGTCAAGGTCGTGATGCGCGACAAGAAATGCTCGACTTCCTACATCCAGCGCCGTCTAGGCATCGGTTATAATCGCGCTGCGTCGCTCGTTGAACGCATGGAACAGGAGGGCCTGGTTGGCGCTGCCAACCATGTCGGCAAGCGCGAAATTCTGACTGGTAGTCGCGACTGATTGGTCAAAATAAGAGTGTCAAAAAGCCGGATCGCGTGAGCGTTCCGGCTTTTTTATACGCACGGACAAGGGCTTACGCAGGGTTGCAAAACGCCGCTTGTCAACTTATCCATTTAGGTTAATAATTGGTTCATTCGTACATTCTTGACTACCGGACGGCGTAGCTTTCGAAGTTATCGCCGCGCCCAAAAACAGGGAGAATGATCGATGAAAAGCATAATCGTTGGACCTAGCGACAGAGATCGAGTGGTCACACAGCAGGTATTGCAAAACATAAAATCCCAGATGGAAAAGCCGTCCGAAGATCGGACACAGGTTTGCAATGTTTTGCGCCTTTCTAAAGGTGGTTATTCGCATCGCAGACGCAGAGTTCATAAAAGCGCATAACCTAATTTATATATGCCAGCGCCATGTCCGCTCAGAGGACATCAGGCGCTGTTTTTTTGGCTAAAGCATGTCGCATCTAATCGTAACCACTGCACGCGCTCTATCTCTTCGTTTTTCCGCGACATGCTCTAATATGCTCTTTCAGTAACATTCTTTTGCCGTGCGCTGCACTTTCTAAAGTATGCCTTCTGGGGTATCTGAGGGCAGTTTGTCCCTCCCCCAAGTTCAGGAAACTGCCATGTCCGCCCCGGCCCAAACAAATGAAGTCCCTCAAAAGAAGAAGTCGCGGTTCTTCCTCGGCTTTTTGTCAATTCTGGCTTTTGGTTTGTTTGCCTTGTTTCTTGGTCTGGGGATTTGGCAGGTAGAGCGCTTACAATGGAAGCTCGATCTCATAGCGCGCGTTGATGCACGCGTGCATGCCGAACCAATTGCAGCTCCGGGGCGTGATGACTGGGCCAATGTCAATCAGGCTGAAGATGAATACAGGCATGTCGCACTGACCGGAACCTATCTTAACGACAAGGAAATACTTGTTCGTGCTTTGACCGAGCGTGGTTCAGGTTTTTGGGTTCTTACCCCTTTAAGCTCTAACGATGGTGCTCTGACATTCATAAATCGCGGTTTTATACCAGACACCAAGCGTGATCCTGCATTGCTGGCCGAGACGCAGATTGCCGGGGAAACGACTGTAACTGGCCTTTTGCGTATGCCTGAGCCGGATGGCTTTTTCCTTCGCCCCAACGATCCCGACCGCAATGAATGGAACTCGCGCGACGTGGTGGCTTTTGCCGCCAAAGAAGGCCTTGGCACCGTAGCGCCTTATTTCATCGATGCTGACGCACAGTCAAACCCGGGCAACGTGCCAATTGGCGGTCTTACTGTCGTCACTTTCCGCAACAACCATCTTTCTTATGCGATTACATGGTTCGCACTCGCGGCGATGGTTGCCGGTGCCGCCATTTTTGTCTGGCGGCACGAGCGGAAGGCAAATAGCTAGACATGCAGCGCGTGGCCGAGCGCCTTCATGCTGGCCTCGGCAAAGCCTTCACTCAGCGTCGGGTGGGCATGGATCGTACCGGCAATATCTTCCAGACGTGCACCCATTTCGACGGCTTGAGCAAAGGCTGCTGATAGTTCCGAAATGCCAGCCCCAACTGCTTGAATACCAAGGATGGCATGATTGTCAGCTCGCGCGACAACGCGGATCATGCCGTCCTCTCTCTCGATGGTCATCGCACGACCATTGGCTTGAAACGGAAAAATTCCGGTCTGAATGTTGTGGCCAGCCTTGCGGGCATCGTCAGGCGATAAGCCCACAGTCACGATTTCAGGATCTGTAAAGCAGACGGCAGGAATGCAGCGTTTATCCCACACCTGCTTGCCGCCTGCAATAATTTCAGCCACCATTTCGCCTTGCACCATAGCTCGATGCGCAAGCATCGGTTCGCCGGTCACATCTCCAATCGCATAGACACCGCGCATGGATGTGCGACATTTGTCGTCAATGCGGATAAAACGCCCTTCCATATCAAGCCGGATTTCACTCAAACCCCAGCCATCCGTCTGCGGCTTGCGGCCGACCGTGACAAGAACCTTGTCCGCATCGATAGAACGGGTCGCGCCATCAGATGTGGTGACCTCCAATGCTGTGCTGTCCGACTTCATGCCTTTGGCGGAGGTATTGGTGAGTACCTCAACACCAAGCTGTTTCAGCCGCGCCATGACTGGTCGCGTCAGTTCCACATCATATAGCGGCAGAATGCGGTCAGTTGCTTCAACGATCGTGACTTTCGAGCCGAGTTTGGCAAATGCCGTGCCTATCTCTAGCCCTATGTAACCGCCGCCAACGATTGCCAGTTTTTCTGGTATTTTTTCGAGAGCGAGTGCTTCGGTCGATGAAATAATATTGCCGCCAAACGGCAACGAGGTAATTTCTACCGGCACAGAACCCGTCGCAATGACGATGTTTTCAGCATGGATTGTCTGGCGTCCGGTATCGGTATCGACCAGCACGGTCTTGCCATCGATGAACCGGGCCTGTCCCTGAAACATGCGCACATGGGAGCGTTTTAGAAGACCCGCCACGCCGCTGTTAAGCCGGTTGACGATACCGTCTTTCCACTCAAGCGTTTTGACAAAGTCAATTGCGGGGTTTTGTGTCGTAATGCCAATAGAACTCTTGTTTGCGAATGTTGTGAGGCGATGAAACTCGTCTGCTGCATGGATCAGCGCCTTCGACGGAATGCAGCCGACGTTCAGACATGTGCCGCCGAGACGCTTTTTTTCGACGAGTACGGTATCAATGCCAAGCTGTCCTGCACGTATGCCGCAGACATATCCGCCGGGACCACCACCAATGATCAGAAGTTTGCAGGAAATTTCACTCATAGTGTCAGCCTTCCACAAAGATCATCGCAGGTGTTTCGAGCAGGCTTTTTAGTTTCTGCACAAAGACGGCAGCGTCCCAGCCATCAATCACGCGATGGTCGAAGCTGCACGAAAGGTTCATCATCTTGCGCGGCACAAATTGTGTGCCGTCCCACATCGGGCGGACGGCCATCTTGTTAATACCGACAATCGCAACTTCCGGTCGATTGATGATTGGTGTCGTGGCGATTGCACCGAGCGGTCCGAGCGATGTGATTGTGATTGTGGAGCCGGACAGTTCTTCGCGCTTTGCAGTGCCATTGCGTGCAGCTTCTGTAACGCGCGTGAGCTCGGTTGCAGCCGCAAACACACTCATGCTTTCAGCATGACGCACGACCGGAACGATCAGCCCGTTCGGCGTTTGCGTAGCAATCCCCATATGCACGCCACCGAACTGACGGATAATGTCGGCTTCGTCGTCAAAATGTGCATTCAGTCCCGGCTGCTCTTTTACAGCCTTAACGATTGTGCGGATGACAAAAGGCAGCAGCGTTAATCTCGGGCGCCCTTCCTTCTTTTCATTATTGAGACCCGCGCGCAGTTCTTCGAGCTGCGTAACGTCGACCTCTTCGACGATGGTGATATGCGGGATATGACGTTTGGCTTCCGCCATGCGTTCGGCAATTTTGCGTCGAAGCCCGATTACTTTGATTTCATTAATCGAGGTATCGGCAACATATCCAGCTGTTTGCGGCGAACCACCTGCTTCCAGCTTGAAGTATGCATCCATGTCTTCATGTGTAATACGCCCTGCAGGGCCTGTGCCACGAACACGTCTGAGGTCTATGCCTGCATCCCGTGCTCGCAGCCTGACCGAAGGTGTCGCGAGCGGCTTTTCGCCCTCTGCGCGCAAGGGCCCTGCTCCGGTGAAGGTACGATTTATGGCTTCGCGTTTGGGCGCGGCGGGCTTTTCTGGAACCGGTGTTTGTAAAAGAACCGGTGCCGCTTCTTCAGCCTTTGCCTTGGGAGGCTCGACTGAAGCCGATGGCTCAGTCTTAACCGATTCTGGCTTTACAGATTCTTGTTTGCTATCCGCAGCGCCTTCGATTTCAAGTCGTACGAGTTCGGAGCCTACCGCAATTTTTTCACCGATTTCGCCATTGGTCAGTACGACCTTACCGGCACGTGACGATGGAATCTCTACCGTCGCCTTATCGGTCATAACGGCGGCAAGCAGGTCATCTTCGCGCACGATATCACCGACCTTCACATGCCATTCGACAAGCTCGGCCTCGGCAACACCTTCTCCAACATCGGGGAGCTTGATTGTAAAATGAGCCATGTTTCTCTCCCCTCAAGCTTCCATGATCGATGTGAGCGCGCGCCCAACCCGGTCAGGACCAGGGAAATAAGCCCATTCCTGCGCATGTGGGTATGGCGTGTCCCAGCCGGTCACACGAACGATTGGCGCTTCGAGATGATAGAAGCAGTCGCGTTGCACGAGGGCTGCAAGTTCCGCACCATAGCCACAGGTAAGTGTTGCTTCATGCACGATCACACAGCGTCCAGTCTTCCTGACGGAAGCCATAATGGTTTCTGTATCAAGTGGTAACAGCGTACGCAGATCGATGATTTCAGCATCGACGCCTGTCTCTTCTGCCGCTGCAAGAGCCACATGCACCATGGTGCCGTATGCCAGCACGGTCACTTCATTGCCTTCACGACGAATTGCGGCCTTGCCAAGTGGTACAGTGTAATAGCCTTCGGGCACATCACCCAAATCGTGCTTTTTCCACGATGTGACTGGCTTGTCATGGTGGCCATCGAATGGGCCGTTATAAAGCCGCTTCGGCTCAAACATGATCACCGGATCAGGATCTTCGATGGCTGCCAGCAGCAAGCCTTTCGCGTCGGCCGGCGTTGAAGGCATTATCGTTTTCAAACCCGAAACGTGGGTGAAAAGTGCTTCCGGGCTCTGGCTGTGGGTCTGTCCGCCATAGATGCCGCCGCCCGAAGGCATACGGATCACCAGAGGGCAGGTAAATTCACCCGCCGAGCGATAGCGCAAGCGTGCCGCTTCGGAGACAATCTGATCATAAGCCGGATAGACATAATCCGCGAATTGCACTTCGATACAGGGCCGCAGGCCATAAGTCGCCATACCGATGGCTGTTCCGACAATACCAAGTTCGCTGATAGGCGCGTCGAAACAGCGTTCTTTGCCATATTTTTTCTGCAAACCGGCAGTGCAACGAAACACGCCGCCAAAATAGCCGACATCCTCACCGAACACGACGACCTTCTGATCGCGCTCCATGGCAATGTCATGGGCGCTCTGAATGGCCTCGATCATGGTCATTTTCGTCGTCTTGGTCATGTCTTAGAACCCCGCTTCGTGGCGCTGGCGGATCAGATGCGGCGGCGTTTCGGCATAGACATCCTCAAACATGTCGCGCATGGAAGGCTTGCGTCCGTCATGCAATGTGCCGATGGCCTCCGCCTCGCGCTGCGCTGCCACAACCATGTCCATCACTTCCGCTTCGGCCTGCTTGTGGCGTTCATCACTCCAAACGCCGCGCAAAATGAGATGGTTTTTCAATCGCAGGACTGGATCGCCCAAAGGCCAAGCATCGCTTTCAGCTTTCGGACGATACGCGGACGGATCGTCGGATGTTGAGTGCCCACCGGCCCGATAGGTCACATATTCAATGATTGTCGGGCCTAGATTACGCCTTGCGCGCTCGACAGCCCATTTGGCGACGGCATGGACAGCCAGATAATCGTTACCATCTACACGCAATGACGGAATGCCGAAACCGTGGCCGCGTGCTGCAAACGTACCCGAGCCGCCCCGCGCAATGCCCTGAAATGTCGAGATCGCCCATTGATTGTTGACGATATTCATCACCACAGGCGCTTTGTAGGTGGATGCAAAAACAAGTGCCGCGTGAAAATCACTTTCTGCGGTCGAGCCATCGCCAATCCAGGCAGCGGCAATCTTGGTATCGTGGCTGATGGCCGATGCCATGGCCCAGCCAACAGCCTGCGTATATTGCGTGGCAAGATTACCGGAAATGGTGAAGAAGCCATGCTCCTGTGACGAATACATCACCGGCAGCTGACGGCCTTTCAGCGGGTCCTGTTCGTTGGAGAAAATCTGGTTCATCATCGTGACCAGTGGATATTCGTCAGCGATGAGAAGCCCCGCCTGTCGATAGGTCGGGAAATTCATATCACCTTTACGCAACGCCTTACGGAAAGCGCAACTGACCGCTTCTTCCCCCAGATGTTGCATATAGAATGATGTCTTACCCTGCCGTTGCGCCATCATCATGCGCGCATCATAAGCGCGCAGTATCATCATGTGTCGCAGGCCCTCTTTCAGCTCATCGTCAGTGAGGGTTCCAGCCCACGGACCAACCGCCTCGCCATCCCGATTGAGCACCCGGATGATGCTGAACGCCAGATCGCGCATGGCTTCCGGTTTTTCATCTATTTCAGGGCGGCGCACGCTGCCTGCTCGCGGGATTTTAACATGGGAGAAATCCGGCGCATCGCCGGGCCGCCATTCCGGTTCAGGAACATGCAGGGATAGGACGACATCGTCGCTCATGCGGGCATACCTCGCAAAACTGGCACAAAATGTCGAACGGGTGGATTGTGATTTTGTTCCGGCAAAGCATCTACGCTCTTCCGATAGCCAAACCTAAACAGATTGGCTTCATTCCTCCCATGCGACGTGAAGCCGGTTTTCCTCCTCCGATTTCACTTCATTCAGGGTGGAACGGCTTTCAGAATAAAGCAAGATTATTCTTGACTGGCCTTGCTCAATAAAAATCCGGCTAGTTCCCACGAGAAATATGGACCGTTGAAACCCGCTGTCGAAACAAGCTTATACAACTGATTTCATATATGTTTTTTATGAGAAGATTGATTGCGTATTGCGCAACATTATTTCCTTTCGTTGACGAAAAGGTCAGTACCAGCTGGTACTGACTAGATGTAAACGCGGAGAAAATTATGCGCTTTGCTGCCATGTGAGGCATTTTGTCCACAGCGCCAATGGCTGTGTTTGTTGCCGGATTGTAGGAATCGATTTGGTTTTGACACCAAATAAAGAAATGGCCCGTTTCCGGGCCATTTCTGTTGGTAGTCTAATGATGCTTGGTGCCTTCGCGCGCCAGTTCAGCGGTTGGATCTCCAGCAAGGCGCTTACGCGCCCTGTCGTCCATCAACTCATACCACATGGCGTTCAATACGGCGAAAGCTACAGCAAGCGGCAGGCCCAGAAGCCAGGAGAAATACCACATCTTGCTCTTCCTTTCTTAGTTTGAGGTAAAATTATGCTCTCATTTTAAAGTGTTAGAGCGACCTTTGTGCGCCCAAGTGGGCGCACGGTGCTCTAATAAGCGTGGTTGCTTTCGTCTTCGATCATTTCCTTATCAACCTTGCCCCACAGAACCTTATAAACCCACGAGGTATAGGCGACGATGAGTGGAAGGAAGATCAAGGTTACAACCAGCATGATGAACAAGGTCATGTGGCTCGACGATGCATCCCAGACTGTCAGGCTCGAACGGGGATCGATCGAAGATGGCAGAATGAACGGGAACATCGAGACACCGACTGAAGCGATAATGCCGAAGACGGATAGCTGTCCGGTGAGTATCGGCGCGATGTCTCGTTTGCTGCGAAACATGATGAAAAGAAGCAGCGGACCGAGAATGCCAAGGGCCGGTGCGATCAGGAGGATCGGATAGTTCATGTAATTAACGAACCATGCACCGTGATCCAGTTCAACGGCCTTGCGCAGGGGGTTCGATGGCCCCCCTGTCACCACAGCACTGGTGATTGTGTAGCCCGATACCCAGAGCCAGCTGACGATGCCTGCCACCACGTAAAGTACGGTCGTCAGCAACGCTGCAATGCTGCCAAATGAACGCGCCCTTGCCTGCACCTCGCCAGTGGTTTTCAACACCAGCCATCCCGCGCCGAGCATCGTCAGCATCGTGACGGAAAGCACACCGCAGAGAAGTGCAAACGGATTGAGCAACCCGAAGAATGTTCCGTCATAGAAGATCTGAAGATCGTCGTTGAAACGGAATGGCACGCCTTGCAAAACGTTTCCGACAGCAACGCCGAAGATCAACGAAGGCACGAAGCCACCGATGAACAACGCCCAGTCCCAGCCCGTACGCCACGCCACGCTGTCGCGTTTCGAGCGAAACTTAAAGCCAACCGGACGCAGGATCAGGGCAAACAATATAAGAAACATTGCCAGATAGAATCCTGAGAAGGATACGGCGTAAAGCGGTGGCCAAGCGGCGAAGATAGCGCCGCCGCCAAGGATCAACCACACCTGATTGCCTTCCCAAATGGGACCGATGGTATTGATGACAATACGCCGCTCGACATCCGTTCTACCGGCAAACGGCAACAAAATCCCGACGCCAAGATCGAAACCATCCATCGCAGCAAAGGCGATCAGCAATACACCGAGCAGCACCCACCAGATGATGCGGAGTGTTTCATAGTCCAACAAGTCGCTGAGTATCATGATCTTTACTCCGCTGGCGCAATGCTTACAGGTGCAAGCTTTGCTTCTGGTTTGCTGTCGGGTTCAGGCCCGGCTTTGATCGCGCGCAACATCAGGCCCATTTCGATGATAAACAGGACTGTGTAGATCGCTACAAATCCGACGATCGTCAAAAGAACCGTCGAGGCACCAAGATTGGAGACGGCAACCGCTGTTGGCAGAATACCTTCAATAATCCAAGGCTGTCGTCCGAACTCAGCGACAATCCAGCCCATTTCCGCAGCGATCCATGGCAGTGGAATGGCAAAGACTGCAACTTTGAGCAGGAATGGATGGCGATCCAGCTTGCGCCGCGCAGACAGCACGAAGAATGTGCCGGTCAACAGGATCAAGAAGAAGCCGATGCCGACCATGATGCGGAACGCCCAGAACAAGGGCAATACGCCCGGAACGGTGTCATTGGCCGCCTGCGCGATTTGCGCATCAGTTGCTTGACGCGGATCATCGACATAGCGCTTCAGAAGCAGCGCATAACCCATCCACTGGCTATTATCAGCGAATACATCCTTGACGTCCTGCGGCACAACGCTGGTATCGCCTGCAGCACGGATTTTCTGAAGCGCATCATAAGCGATGATACCCTTACGGATATGGCCCTGCGCATTTTCGACGAGCTGCTCAATGCCTTCGATTGGCGTTGTCAGCGAGCGTGTACCAATCAGACCCATGACCCAAGGAATATGCACGGCATAATGGGTTTCACGTGCTTCCTGATTTGGAAAGCCGAAGACAGTGAATGAAGCCGGAGCCGGCTCTGTTTCCCACATGGCTTCGATGGCCGCGATTTTCATCTTCTGATGTTCATTGGCGAGATAACCGCTTTCGTCGCCGAGAACGACCACTGAAAGAGAAGCCGCGAGACCAAACGACGCCGCAACAGTCATCGACCGCTTGGCGAGCTCGGTGGAGCGACCCTTCAACAGATACCAGGCAGAAACGCCGAGTACAAAAATCGAAGCCGTTACATAGCCAGCCGAAACGGTGTGCACGAATTTCGCCTGCGCCACTGGGTTCATCAGAACCGCAAAGAAGTCGGTGATCTCCATACGCATCGTTTCGGGATTGAATGCTGAACCAACCGGGTTTTGCATCCAACCGTTGGCGATCAGAATCCATAGCGCGGAGAAGTTTGACCCGGCTGCGACCGCATAGGTCGCCATGAGGTGACCGACCTTGGACAGACGATCCCAGCCAAAGAAGAACAGGCCAACGAAGGTTGCTTCAAGGAAGAAGGCCATCATGCCTTCAATAGCAAGCGGCGCTCCGAATATGTCGCCGACATAATGGCTGTAATAGCTCCAGTTCATGCCGAACTGAAACTCCATCACAACGCCGGTAGCGACGCCCATAACGAAGTTGATACCAAACAGCGTACCCCAGAATTTGGTCATCTGCCGCCAGATGAGCCTTCCGGTCATGACATAAACGGTTTCCATGATGGCAAGCAGCACGGACAGACCCAATGTCAGAGGTACGAAGAGGAAGTGATAAAGTGCCGTAATTGCAAACTGCAATCTCGACAGGGAGACAATATCGAATTCCATCTCTTTAAGCCGGCAAATCCGGCCCTCCTGATGTTACGAGCTGCTACCGATGCTGAACCGGCTCACAGCCCCCCTACTTAAAATTCACCTCAAAGATTTGAGGGCTTTGTCGAAAGAGGGTTCTCCTTTGGTCATCGAATGAACGAGCGCGCCTTGATCCAAAACAATTGCACGATCACAAATGCGTGCTTCGCGTTGAATATGCGTCGCAATCAATAAGGTACGGCCCTTGGCCTGTTCACTGAGGCGGCAAAGCACATCCTCGGCAGTTGCCTGATCGAGTCCTTCAGTGGGCTCATCAAGGAGCCATAAAGGAGCATCGGTCAGGAACAGTCGGGCCAAAGCAAGGCGTCTGGCCTGACCACCAGAGAGCCCAAGTCCCCCCTCGCCCAAAACCGTATCCATTCCCTCGGTCTGGGCGTCCATGAAGTCGCCTAAACCGGCGGCCTCTAATGCGGCGTTTAACTCCGCATCGCTTGCATCTGACTTCGCGAGCTTGAGATTGTTACGAAGACTGTCTTTGAACAGCTCAGTTCGCTGCGTCAGAAGTCGTGCTGGCAAAACCCGGACATTCCCGTCCTCGGCAGTGATCTCGCCAGCCAGCACATTGAAAAGAGTAGACTTACCAGCACCACTGGTGCCGATGATCGCCAAGCGTTCGCCTGTAAAGATGTTCAGATCAACCGTATCAAGAGCTTTCGCTACAACACCTTCATGGCGAACGGTGACATGTTCCAGGTTCACGGCATAGCCTTTTGCAGGCGCTGCCAGCGATTGGATGTTGTCCGGTGCATCAAGTGCGGGAGCGACGCGGCGCGCAGCGAGTATTGTGCGGCCGAGTTCCATTGCACCACGGCGCAGTGCTGCAAATGGCTCCATCGCGCCAAGGATAATAAGTAATCCGAGCGCCGCTACCGGGGCATTGATCAATCCAACTTGCATGAGTAACCCGACACCGATCAGTCCGCCCGCCAGTAGGCCAGCATGAAGAATGCCAAGACCGGCACCGGTCGAAATTTCAATGCGGTTGAGAACGCGGTCGCTTGATGCGATGTAGCTATCGGCCCGCATGATGCTTGCATTCTGACTGTTCATGCGCCCAGCCATTAAGAGTTCAGTCTGACCTGCGACCAGATCGACCGTCCGCGCACGCAATGCTTCAGTGCCTTTGGCGCGCTGGCGCATTGGCTTTTCAGCCCGTTTAGCCGCAATAAGTGGCAGTCCCAGTCCGATAAAAAGCAACGTCAACGCAATGATCAAACCAAAAAGCGGATACATCAGACCAAGCGCCACACCAGTGGTGATCGCTGTTGCGAGTGCTGCCCCTGCTGGCACAAGGACGCGCAGATAAAGTGAATCAAGTGCATCGATATCAGCAGTCAGCCTGAACAGAAGCCGTGCCGGTCGTTTGAGCAATGCACTGGCCGCTGCCGGGCGGGCCCAGCTGCGGAACAGCTTTTCGCGTAGCGCTGCGAGAATGGCGAGCGTCGCATCATGCGTTACAAGACGCTCCAGATAGCGCGCGCCTGTACGTAAAATTGCCAGAAGTCGAATACCGGCAGCTGGCGCAAAAACATCGAAAACTACGGCAGTTGCAACACTTAAACCGGCAATAGCAGTGGCTGTAATAAACCAACCGGAAAGCCCGAGCAGCGCGATGCCCGCGAGAACCGTTGCTGTTGCGGCTGCAATGCCCGCATAAAGCATCAACCCTTTTGTGCGGAAGAAAAGCTGCAGGATCGGGCCGAGCGATTGAAGTCCCTTCATTCTGCTGCCCTTTTCTGCCAGATTTGCCCATTGCCACTCAAATCATTGAGCCGAACCACGCGATCCATACGGCTTGCGAGCGTCTCATCATGTGTTGAAATGATGAGCGTCTTGCCCTTGGCAAGACTGATCAGAGTATCAGCGATGCGATCCGCTGTTTCATGATCAAGATGTGCCGTTGGTTCGTCAGCGAGAATGATATCGGCATCTTGATCCACAGCAATCCGCGCTAAGGCCAATCGAAGTGCTTCACCACCGGAAAGCCCGGCACCATTTTCGCCGATTACTCCGGCTCCGGTAATGCCTGCCACATGGCTCAAGGCCATCTGGTCGATGATAGAAGCGGTTTTTTCGACACAGGCATCGCGACCAAGAGTTATATTGTGTCGGGCGCTGCCTGCAAAAATATGCGGCTTCTGGCCGACCCATCGCATTCTTGTACGCAGGGTTGCAGCCGTTTCATTTTGAAGCGGAACACCGCCAATCCGGATTTCACCTTCCTGTGGTGCCGCCAATCCAGCAATCAACGCAAGCAATGTCGACTTGCCATAACCGCTCGGCGCGAGAAGTGCCACGTGCTCTCCCGATTCAATATCGAGATTAAAACCGCTGAAGACATCCTCACCAGTGGAATACCGAAAGCGGACATTCCGAAGCATCAGCGACGGCGCGTTCTCGACTTTCTCCACAGCAGCAATGCCACCAACCACAGGCATTTCGTGCATTGAAAGTTCCTCGAGTGCATCAATGGCGGCTTCGCCAGATGCCCTGTCATGCCAAACGGCGGAGAGATCGCGCAGAGGTTCAAAGAATGCGGGGGCAAGCAGGAGAATAAACAAGCCTTCAGAGAGGCTTAGCTTATTTCCCCAAGCACCAAAGCCTAAAGGTCCGAGCAGATGAAAGCCGATGTAAACCGCCACCATGGCAACGCCAAGGGCTGCGAAGAGCTCCAGAACGGCAGATGACAGGAAAGCGATACGTAAAACAATCATTGTCTTGCTGCGTAGTGTCTCGGCATTATCGCGGAGACGTGTCGCGGTCATATCGACAGCATTAAAGCTGCGAATTGTTGCAAGCCCACGCAGACGATCAAGCAGAAAACCGTTCATGTCGCCCAAAGCAATGAGTTGCTTTTCACTGGCAGCTTTTGCACGCCAGCCAATAAGCGCCATGAAAATCGGGATCAAAGGTGCTGCTATCAGCAGGATCGCTGCTGCTATCCAGGAAAACCAAAACACGACGGCAAGGATTGCCAGTGGCACGAGCATAACCCGAATGCGAACTGGTACAAAACGAGAGAGATAGGGAACAATCATCTCAGCCTGTTCAGCGAGTATGCTTGCAGCTTCACCGGAAGACGGACGGGACGTATCAAGGGGAGAGCGTTGCGATAACGCCGTTACAGCTTTTTCTCGTAGCTTGGCCAACTCACTTCTGGCTGCATCGAACGCCTTTTTCGCGCCATGTGCGTCCAGAAGGTTACGCACACAGCCTATAAGAAATAGTCCCGCAGCAAGATAATAGATTGTGGCATCAAAGCCTGTATTAGCGAGATAGCCTACGCCATAGGCGAGAAGTGCAGCCTGTGGCAGCCATAAAAGTGCTGCCACAGCTTGAAACCTTGCCCCCGTTTCTAGCAGAGACGGAACTGGACGCCGACGCGGACGACGTTTGTCGCCAGAGGTTTCGCCGTCTTGTCGTGCCGCTTCTTCCGTTCGGGGGGCAACGGGTTTCACTCTCGCTTAGGCTCCTTTTTGGCCGATGTTCTACCCCTTCCCAGAGCCACGATCCTGTCGGTCGTCTCCAGAAAGCGGGTCACCTTGGCGCCAAGCGCCAGCAGGCTGGTCAATCTGTCGGTATCGAGTTTCTTGACGTCGTCGTACCAGTTGGTTAGCCGCTCGATGAGCGCGTACATGTCCTTCATGCGGTCTTGCGCATATTGGTCGCCGGCGTCCTGCGGCTGTTCCATCAGGACTTCGCGCAGAACTGTAAGGGTCGGATCGATCTCGCGCTTCTTGCGTTCTTCGGCAAGCGTTCGCAAAATCACCCATACATCGCCCGGCGTCGTGAAAAAGTCGCGACGATCACCGGGTATGTGCTTTAACAGCACAAGATTCCAGCCCTGCAACTCGCGGATGCCCATCGAAACGTTGGAGCGCGAAACACCAAGCGCATCAACGATATCATCCGCACACAAGGGTTCAGACGATAGATAGAGCAGCGCATAAATCTGTCCAACCGTACGATTGATACCCCAGCGGCTACCCATCTCTCCGAAGTGGAGTACAAACGACTGAACAATTGGCGATAATTCCAAGTTCTCTCTCCCGTAAATTCTGAACTTTCAGAAATTACTGAAATTCAGATAATTCAAATGGCCTCAACCTTCAATCCGCATGTCTGGATGCAAGGTGCATATGGACAATTGGCCGCAGCCTTCAGCACTCCTCCAAATGCCTCAAGCCGATGCTTCCAACCATCATTTCTGGTCGGAAGATGAAGGAAGCTCTTTGCTGTCCTGCGTTTGATCACGATGAATCACCGCGCGGCTTAGCAACATGAGCGTTACCGGCGTTGTGATGACCACAAAGACGGTAATCAACACTTCATGCAGAATCGGCTTGGATTGCAAGATGGAGAAAAACATGATTGAAGCAATCAAGATTCCACCGGCGCCGAACGAAGAACCAATAGTCGGCGCATGAATGCGTTCATAAAAACTCTTAAAACGAACAAGTCCAATGCAACCGACGAGCGTCAGGAAGGCGCCGGAAACAAGAAAAAACGAAATGACGATTGCGGCCCAGACGGGCAGATCAGCAGCTCCGATCATTCGATGACCTCCCCGCGCATCAGGAATTTGGCAAGTGCAACGGTGGCTACAAAACCGAGCAATGAAATGATAAGTGCGGCTTCAAAATAGATGACGCTGCCTGTGCGCATGCCAAAAGTAAGCAGCAATAAAAGCGCGTTGAGGTAAAGGGCGTCAGTTGCCAGTACGCGATCTTGCGCACGTGGTCCGATGAGCAAGCGATAAACCACACAGCCCATGGCGGCGATGAGCATGATCTGTGCGGCGAGTAGTGACCAGAAAAGAATAACTGCGCTCATGCCGATTGCTCCTCTTTCACTATGTCTCGCGCCCCGAAGATGCGAATGAGTGGCTGTTCATAACGTTGCTTGATCGTTGTTCGCCAAGTTTTGGCATCTTCCAGATCAAGAACGTGGATCGTCAGCGCCTTACGGGCAACGTTGTAATCAACCCATGCAGTACCCGGCGTCGTTGTGATGATACAAGCAAGGATTGCCAGCCCTGTCCGGTTTTCAAGATCAAGCGGAATGACCACGAATCCCGGATGGCGCTCCTTACGCCGAGACAGGATCAGTTTCACGACTGCAATGTTCGATGTGAGGATGTCGATGCTGACGGCCCAAAACAGCCACAACATGGTCGGAATCGAGCGCAAATGATTTTTCTGTGGCTGAAGCGCTGTCATCGCGTGACAGGCAAAGAGCGCAATAATGATGCCCAGGATCAGCTGAGCGCGTGTAAACCCGTTCAGCAGAAGCCAAAACACGATCAAAGATACGAAGAGCAGCGGGAAAGGTAGAATTTTTCTCATTTTACCTCCACCGTTGCTCCGCCCACACGCGGGGCGTCCAAGACACTGTTGATGTAGTCTTTCGGATTGTGCAGCGAACGAGCTGTTGCATCCATATAACGCATGGCCGGACCTGCTGCGATGGTGAGTGCCAGGCAGACGGCCAGTAGACCGGCTATAGGCACCACTTCGCGGACCAGAACGCGCGGGACATTGCCCTCAAGCGACGCCCAGAATGTGCGAATGCCTGTGCGCGTCATCGCAATCAGCGCCGAAAGTCCAGAAAGCAGGATAAGCGCGATCAGTGCCCAACTTGCCGGGCTGACTGGCATAGCCAATGTCGGTGCGGCTCCATCGCCGTTGAAAACGGCTGCAAGGATCAGGAACTTCGCGATAAAGCCAGAGAATGGTGGCAAGCCGATCAGAAGTATAGCCACCACGGCAAAGCAGGTGCCGAGAATGGCGAGGGTTGCAGGCAGTACTACGCCAACTTCCTCTTCCTCTTCTTCTTCCTCGTCGTCGCCATAGGCTTCCATCGTGACCGCAAGAACGTTTGCCGCAGCATCCTGACCACGCTCGACAAGTTCGATCAGCAGGAAGAAAGCAGCAATCGTCAGTGTGGAGCTGACCATGTAGAAGAGTGCTGCACCTGTCATCGCGGTGTTGCCGCTGCCGATGGCGGCAAGCAATGTGCCGGAGGATACCAGAATGCTGTAGCTCGCAAGACGACCCATAGCCTGCGATGCGACCACGCCAATTAAGCCAAAGGCCAGCGTGACCATCCCGCCGTAATAGAGCCAGTCGTTACCAAACCCGTAGGATTCGCCAGCTCCAATACCGAACATGAGCGGTGAAAGACGCAAAAGAACGTAAATGCCGACCTTACTCATGATCGCGAAAATAGCCGCAATCGGAGCAGCAGCTGCCGTATAAGCAGGTACGAGCCAGAAATTGAGTGGCCACATACCGGCTTTCACGAGGAACGCAACGGCGAGAATGGCAGCGCCTGCTTCAAGGAGCATACGATCTTCTGGTGCAACCTGCGAAATCTTCTGCGCCAGATCCGCCATGTTAAGCGTACCCGTCACACCGTAAATCAGGCTGACCCCGATCAGGAATAGCGACGAAGCAACCAGATTGACCGCGATATAGTGCATGCCAGCTTTAACGCGTGCTGGACCTGAACCATGGAGCGCCAGGCCGTAAGATGCTGCAAGCATAACCTCAAAGAAAACAAAGAGATTGAACAGATCGCCTGTCAGAAACGCGCCATTAAGGCCCATGAGCAGAAGCTGGAAAATCGTATGGAAATTCGGGCTTGCCTTGTGCCAATGGGCAAGCGCAAAGCTGAGTGCTGCCAGTGCAAGCACACTGGTTAGCATCAGCATCAACGCAGCAAGCCTGTCGAGAACCAACACAATGCCGAATGGTGCGGGCCAGTTGCCGATCAAATAAACTGATGCTTCCGGTGCTTTTTCGCTCGCAACGCCGAGTAGCGTGTACGCAATGTAGATCAAGCCGATGATAGAGATCGTATTGATCGTCATTTTGAGCTTGCGCTTGCGTTCGTCGAACATCAGCAACAATGCAGCTGTTACAAGCGGCAAGAGAATGGGCGCGACGATGAGGTGTGACTTCCAATCCATCATCAATTCTCCTTGCCGTCGACATGGTCGGTGCGTGTCATTCCGCGCGATGCGAGCAACACGACAAGGAAAAGCGCAGTCATTGCAAAGCCGATAACGATCGCTGTCAGAACTAGTGCCTGAGGCACAGGATCGGTATATTGCGCGGCCTGAACATTAATGCCGGAATCAAGAACAGGAGGTGCATTGGTGCGCAAACGGCCCATCGAAAAGATGAACAGATTAACCGCATAAGAGACAAGCGCCAGACCGATGGCGACCTGAAACGTGCGTGGGCGCAGGATCAGCCAGACACCAGACGACATCAACACGCCGATTGCTATAGCGAGAACCAGTTCCATCAGTTCTCCTCCTTCGCAGCGGCAAGTTTTTCAACACGATGTTTACGGATCGACTGGTGAGCAAGCGCAATCAACATCAGAACCGTGGCGCCCACGACGAGAGCGAAGACGCCGATATCGAAGATCAATGCGCTCGCAACGGGCATTTTTCCTACATATGGAATATCTGCATACTGGAAGAACGTGGTCATGAACGGGTAACCGAATATCCATGCACCTGCACCAGTTGCCGCCGCTATCAACAAGCCGAAACCGATCCAGCGCACAGGAAGAATACGCAGGTGGTCTTCAACCCAGCGCGTACCAGCCGCAAGATACTGCAGAATGAATGCAACGGCCAAAGTGATACCGGCTGCAAAGCCGCCGCCCGGCAGATCGTGACCGCGCAGGATTAGATGAACTGCAAGCACGATGATGACCGGGAACAGCCACTGCATGATCACAGAAGGTACAGCCAGATAATCGGTGAGGGTTTCGCCCTTCTCGCGATCTTCCATAGCCTCATCATACGCATCCTGAATCTTCTGCTGTGCAGTTGAGCCAGTGCTGTCTGGTGCCGGACGGAAACGGCGCAACAATGCGAACACAGTTAGGCCAACGATGCCTAGAACCGCGATTTCACCGAAAGTATCGAAGGCGCGGAAATCAACCAGAGTGACGTTTACGACATTTTTGCCGCCGCCGCCCGAATAGGCGTTTTGCAGGAAGTAGTCGCCAATGCTGACAGGCGATGGGCGGGTCATCATCGCATAGGAGATGATAAACACACCGACACCACTGCCAATAGCCAGCGCGAAATCGCGATAACGGCGAATTCTTGGCCCGAATTTCACCGGAATTGGATCTGGATCTTCCCAGCGCTTGGGCAGCCAGCGAAGACCAAGCAGGAGCAGTACGGTCGTCACGATTTCCACCAGTAACTGCGTTACGGCAAGATCAGGCGCTGAGAGCCATACAAACGTTATACAGGTGATAAGCCCTGCCCCGCCGAGCAGGATCAAAGCTGCAAGACGGTGATATTTTGCCTGATAAGCAGCGCCAATTGCACATGCTCCGCCCAAAATCCAAAGCCCGGCAAAAATTGGATCGACAGGCTGCACGCCAAGCATACCCGCATGGATGCCATCTTCGAAAATTGGCCATGCGGCTGCAACGAGAGCAACGGCCACGACAATACGCAGCTGTGGCTGGAGACGACGCGTGCTAAAGAAATTTTCGGCCTTACGCGCCCAGTTCCATGAGACCGTGACGAGCACACGCTCGAAAATACGCTGACCCTGTAAATGACGGAAGAAGGGTGGTCCATCTTCACTGGTCGCCAGATAATTTTTCAGCGCCCAATGCAGAATAATACCGCCAATCATGGCAACGATACTCATCATCAGCGGAAGGTTAAATCCGTGCCAGACTGAAAGGCTATATTGCGGTGCTGCATCTCCAAGCACTGAAACCACAGCCGAGTGCAGGAAAGGTCCGATTGCGATATTCGGAATGATGCCGATCAACAGGCAGAGCAAGACCAAAAGCTCGATCGGGCGACGCATCCAGTGTGGCGGCTCGTGCGGTGCTTTCGGCAGGTCATGCGGTGCAGGGCCGAAGAAGGTCGAGTAGATGAAACGCACCGAATAAGCGACCGTAAATATACCTGCTAATGTGGCAATATAAGGCGTGATTGTATCCAACGACGATGCCATGTGCGTTTCGACGGCTTCGGCAAAGAACATTTCTTTGGATAGGAAGCCGTTGAGCAGCGGAACACCGGCCATGGAAGCGCTCGCAACCATTGCAAGCGTCGCGGTATAAGGCATGGCGCGAGCAAGACCACTCAGCTTGCGCATGTCACGCGTGCCAGTTTCATGGTCGATGATGCCCGCTGCCATGAACAAAGACGCCTTGAAGATGGCGTGATTGACCATGTGGAAGATCGCTGCAACAGCAGCAAGCGGACTGCCAAGGCTCAACAGGGCGGTAATAAGCCCAAGATTGCTGATGGTTGAATAAGCCAGCAAACCTTTGAGGTCCTGCTGGAATACCGCAAAAAAGCTGCCGATCAACAAGGTTGTCAGGCCGGCAAGACCCAAGATCCAGAACCATTCTTCGGTGCCCGCAAATACTGGCCACAAGCGCGCGAGCAGGAAGACGCCCGCTTTCACCATCGTTGCCGAATGAAGATAGGCGGACACAGGCGTCGGCGCTGCCATCGCATTGGGTAGCCAGAAATGGAACGGGAACTGCGCCGACTTGGTGAAAGCGGCCATAAGAATAAGAACCAGCGCGACCGTGTAGAGTGGATGCGCGCGAACGACATTTCCTGCTTCAAGAACTTTGTCGAGATCGTAGCTGCCAACAATGTGACCGAGCAAAAGCACGCCTGCAAGCAAGCAGAAGCCGCCAATACCGGTTACTGTCAAAGCCATACGCGCGCCATCGCGGGCGCTGGCATTGTGATACCAGTAGCCGATGAGCAGGAACGAGAAGATGCTGGTCAGCTCCCAGAACACGGCGAGCAGAACAATGTTGCCCGACAGGACGACGCCGAGCATCGACCCCATGAAGGACAACAGGAACGAGAAAAAACGCGGGACCGGATCTTCCGGTGACATGTAATAGCGTGCGTAAATGACAACCAACAGACCGATGCCGGTAATCAGCATGGCGAATAGCCACGCAAAACCATCCATCCGGAACGTTACATTCAAGCCGTAGTTCGGAAGCCAGTCAATTGATCCGCGAACAACACCTCCGTCCGCGACGATGGGGTAAAGGCTTGCTGTAATGATAAAGGCTACAAGCGCAATCGCTGCTGTAAACCATGCTGAACCTGTGCGATCAACACCCCTGAATAGACCTGTTATAGCGCTGCCAAGAAAGGGTAAAAGGACAAGCAAGAAAAGCATTCTGCCGTCCATCGTCATGCGCCACAGGCCTCCATTCCGTAATCAATGTTGATCCGAAGCAGGCACCGCTCATGAAAACAGCAACAGGAACGCTCCGGTAAGTTGTCGAGAGGAATCATATATTCCGATGTCTTTATTATGACCGGCTAGGGGTTATTATGGCAATAGCTTTCAATGGCTTATCGCGATATTTTGAATCATTTTAGTCTGCAAACACGCCAGAAAACAGCTTCCTTAGTGCCAGATTTC
This sequence comes from Ochrobactrum sp. AN78, assembly GCF_029909885.1. Lineage (NCBI taxonomy): Bacteria > Pseudomonadati > Pseudomonadota > Alphaproteobacteria > Hyphomicrobiales > Brucellaceae > Ochrobactrum > Ochrobactrum sp. AN78. The sequence continues at coordinate 508,046 of NZ_JASAMU010000003.1, read as the reverse complement.
CACACAACCGCATTTTATCGGGCATATTGACGCGCAATTTTTGCAACCGAATGACAGCCTGCACCGTGTGCGTTGGCGGATTAATTAGTGATTCCTAACCTTCCAGAAGCGTCTTAGCGAGTTTCTCTGCTTGAACGCGAATATCCGGCACGGCCGTCACTTCCCAGAAGACACCTTTTGTTACCGGTCCAATCGCGAAGATTGGCCCTGACGGTTCGCCACGCGCATTCAAGACCTGCAGATCTGCTGTAACATCAAGGCCTAGATCGACAGCGTCAGGCTTTGCAAGTCCGTGCTCCATAAGACTAGTCAGCGCGAGATTGCGCGTCGTTGAAAATCGCGAACTTCCGCCACGACAATCAATGATCGTTTGAACATCAAGCTCCTCAAGTCCGACGCCCCATCGTTTGCGATAGCTAATTATGACATGATCAGCTTTGTTCTTAACAGAAGTGAGATGTGCAGCGGTGATTGTGAGCTGCCCCGATTGCTGTGCAATTTGAATGCGATCAGCGACCTCCGGGGCCATCCGGTGACGATGTACGTCCCACCATGGCCGAAGGTGTCGCAGAAAGCTCTGGCGTTGCCTCGCAGGCAGTCTGTTCCAGATGTTCTTCGTGTGAGGTCGCAATCCATCAATTACGCTGCGCCAGCTTTTACCCTCCGCCTCACATTGAACAATCATCTTACGAACAACATGCAAAAGACTAGGCAATCCATCGGCAACCAGTAGGGCATCCGCGTCGATTGGGAATGGTTCAGCCGGTGCATGGCGTGCAGGCAGCAAACCTCGCCGGGAAATCGCATGAATCTTGCCCTTGTGCCCCCTGTCTAGCAGTGAAATCACACTGTCGACCATGGACAATCCTGTGCCAAAAATCGCTACCGGATGATCGGAAGGAATGTCGAAATAGCCGTCGCTGGACCAGTATTCGGTCACATGAACGCCAGATGTCGCAATTGCGGCTTCATTGCCTGTGGCGACAATAATAGTATCTGCAGGGAAGCTTTCACCTGTAGAGTTTGTTACCTGCGGACGCAGGCCTTCAAAAGAGACGTCGGAAACATCTGAAGTTTCAATAAAAATTCGCGGCGCATCGCTCTCGATATATGGTTTGAGCAAATCATTGAGGTATAGCCGATAAAGAGCGCGTGGCGCGAAGGATTGCGGCTGCCACGCAGCTTCCGTCATAGAGTGAGAATTGTTTTGAAGCCAGTTGAGAAAATGTTCTGGCTGATCTGGAAACGCGCTCATATTGCTGGCGCGGACATTCAACAGATGATTGGGATTTTGCGTTGAATAGGCAATCCCTGCCCCTAAATCACCTGAACGCTCGAAAACACGAACCGTCGTTTCTGGGGAACGGCCAAGCAATTGTGCGGCCATGAGAACACCACTCGCACCGCCTCCGATAATAATAAATGACTTCAAACGATCGTAACCTCGTAGCGCTTAGTCGGTTATGAACTGGCGGTTCACACCGACTTTTTCTTTGACGTTCCCATATTCCGATAAATTTTGTCAGATTTCGAATAAAAACGAAAGGCAAAAGCTAAATTATCCCAAAAATCCGCATCGTTCAGTTCACAGAACTGAAACAATTAAGCGAAGAAACGCGTCATCTGTTGACAGTGTGTTTCAGAAACATGGGCTGGCTTCTTGTTCAAAAATCACAATATTTTGCATGAGATTTTCCCAAGCGCTGCAATAAGTTTACAGCACAGAATCGCCGTAAAAACAGGACACTGATGATGAGCAATAGTTATATCGCCGCCCTTAAGAAGCGTCGTACACAATACGCACTCGGCAAAAACCTTCCCCTCTCCCAGGATGCGACTGCCGAGCTGATCCGCGAAGCAATTAAGCATTCGCCATCCTCCTTCAATTCGCAAAGCTCGCGCGCTATTGTTCTTTTTGGTGCTGAGAGCGACAAACTCTGGAACATCGCCAAGGAAGAGCTCCGCAAGATCGTTCCTGCTGATGCTTTTGAGCAGACCGAAGCCAAAATCAACAGCTTTGCTGCTGGCGCAGGCACTGTGTTGTTCTTTGAAGACCAGAATGTCGTTAAGGGCCTTCAGGAGAACTTTGCACTTTATGCAGACAATTTCCCGGTTTGGTCGGAACAGGCTGGCGGCATGGCACAGCTTTCGGTTTGGTCGGCACTTGCCAATGCAGACATCGGTGCAAGCCTCCAGCATTACAATCCGCTGATCGACGCCGAAGTTGCCAAGACCTGGGATATTCCATCGTCATGGAAGCTGCGTGCGCAGATGCCATTTGGCTCGAATGAGCAGGCTTTTGGCGACAAAGCTTTTATGGATGATGGCGAACGCTTCAAGATCTTCGCATAATACATTGCCATTGATTTATGAAACGGCTGGAATTTTCCAGCCGTTTTTATTTTACGGCTAAATATCTCCCGCCATTGTGCCCCCTTTAAAAACGGAATCTAATACTTCCACGTTCAGGAGAGTCGTCACCGGAACGAGTTGGGAATTGATGAGCATGTCCGAGCAACGGACGTGATCTCCAGGGGAAAACACATGAAATTCGGAACTACATTACCTGTTATTGCTTGGCAGAATGGGACACTCACCACCAGACTGATGCGTACGTCCATTCCTGCGGCGCTGGCATTCGCTCTTTGCCTGTCAGCCTCACCAAAGGCCGTGGAAGCCGCTACGCCAGCCGACACGCTCGTCATTGCGATGAGTATCGACGATATTATTTCGCTCGATCCAGCAGAAATCTTTGAAATCACTACGTCTGAAATGCTGACCAGCACTTATGAACGACTGGTGACGACAGACACGAAAGATCCAACCAAGATCATTCCACAGATCGCCGAGAGCTGGACTTTCTCCGACGATGGCAAATCGATCACGTTCAAAATTCGCGATGGCCTAAAATTTGCCTCCGGCAACCCCATTACGGCGCATGATGCCGCCTATTCGCTCCAACGCGCAATCAAACTCGACAAGAGCCCTGCATTTATTCTGAGCCAGTTTGGCATCAATGCTGAAAACGTCGACCAAAACGTCGTTGCAACCGATGACAAGACATTCGTTTTCACGACCGGCAAGGCCTTTGCGCCAAGTTTCGTCATGAACTGTTTGACCTCCAGCGTCGCATCGATTGTCGATAGCAAACTGGTCAAGGAACATGAACAGAAGACCGAGAAGACGGACACGTATGCTTATGATACGGACTTCGGTTATGACTGGCTGAAGAATAATTACGCTGGGTCTGGGCCATTCGCTTTGAAGCAATGGCGCGCCAATGAAGTTATGCTTCTGGAGCGAAACGAGAATTATTCTGACACCAAGCCGGCCATGAAGCGCGTTATCTATCGTCACGTGAAGGAAGGCGTGTCGCAGCGTCTTCTGCTACAGGCTGGAGATATCGACATTGCGCGCAATCTCGAACCGGGTGACATTGAAGAACTTGGCAAGGATGCCAAGTTCAGCGTTATCAACGCTCCAAAGGGCCGCATTTATTACCTTAGCGCGAACCAGAATGTGCCAGAACTAGCCAAGCCTGAAGTGCGACAAGCACTGAAGTATCTGATTGATTACGATACGATTGAAGCAACCCTGATCAAAGGAATTGGCCGCAAGCATCAATCCTTCTTGCCGGTCGGCATGTTTGGTGCAGTCGATGACAAACCTTTCAAGTATGATGTTGAGAAAGCAAAGGAATTGCTTGAAAAAGCAGGGCTAAAAGATGGCTTGAGCATCACGCTTGATGTTCGTAACAACCAGCCATACGTTGGCATTGCTGAAAGCATCCAGCAAACCATGGCCAAGGCCGGGGTCAGTGTCGAAATCCTACAAGGCGATGGCAAGCTTACGACCACCAAGGTTCGTGCCCGCAAGCATCAGCTTGCATTGGGTATTTGGGGTCCAGATTATTGGGACCCGCACACCAATGCCGTCACATTCACTAACAATCCGAATAACGGTGATGAGGTAAATTTGCGGACAACAGCCTGGCAGGCTTCATGGGATATTCCAGAACTGACAGCCGAAACCATGGCAGCGGCAGAGGAACGTGATACGACCAAGCGTGAAGCCATGTATCATGATCTTCAAAAGAAATTTCAGGAAGATAGCCCGATAACGGTCATTTATCAGCAGATCGAAACGGCTGTGACGGCTTCAAACGTTCACAACTTCGATATGGTCGCCGATGCGAACTATGTTGCGACCGTAACAAAAGACTAAAAAGTAAAAGCCGAGTGGATTAGAGTACCGATCAGATTCAATAGATCGGTACTCTAACACTTTTCGGGATGTGCTCTGACCCTGTCTTTTCTCTACTGATCAAAACTGAAAGACGGCAACTGCTCGAGCGCCGACTTCAGCGCTTCAGACCAACTTTCCGAAACCGTCTGATAATAAGGGTCGCTTGCTTCAAAGCGCCTGTGTTCGCCGAGCTCGAGGCTGTCGGTCTCATAAATCTGCATATCAAGCGGCAGCCCTACCGAGAGATTTGCCTTCAATGTCGAGTCAAAAGAAACGAGCAGCAGCTTGACCGCTTCCTCGAAACTCATTGTCTCCTGATAAGCGCGCACCAAAATTGGCTTGCCGTACTTGTTCTCACCAATCTGAAAAAATGGCGTATCGACCGAGCTTTCGATGAAGTTGCCTTCGGGATAAATATAGAAGAGCCGAGGCTGTCCGCCTTTGATTTGCCCGCCCAGAATGAACGATGCGCCAAATGCGTCCGCACTCTGCCCGCCTGTTGCCGAGTTCGTAATGACTTCCTTGACCGTATCGCCAATGAGACGTGCCACCTGAAACATGGAGGGTGCGTCGAATACTGATGGGTGCCTGTCCTCTGGCGCCTTCATGCGCTCTTCAAGCAGGCTCGCAACGGCTTGTGTGGTAGCGAGATTACCCGCCGATAAAAGCACAATCACACGTTCGCCAGCTTTGTTCCAGCTACGCATCTTCGAGAATGTCGAGATATTATCGAGACCTGCATTCGTCCTTGTATCGGACATAAACACAAGGCCGCGATCAATTTTCATTCCAACGCAATAAGTCATCAGCAGTTTCCGGCATGCAATTTATAATCATAGAGCATTTCCAGCAAAAGTGCGCAGCGGTTTTGCGTAGGACAATGCGACAAAACAAACACTTAGAGCATTACTTCTCATTCAGTCATCAAGCACAATGCTCCAAACAATCACTGCCCTACATTGATGTGGACCGCAAGGCTTTCAACAGCGCCTCCAAGCCTTACCCCGGAAATTGGCGCTGCATCGCGATAATCAAGCCCCGTTGCCAGACGAACATACCGATCATTTGGGCAGACATTATTGGCAGCATCAAACCCAACCCAGCCAAGTCCATCGATATGCGCCTCTGTCCATGCATGGCTCGCGGTTTGCTCATCGATGCCTTCCATTAACAGATAGCCGGACACATAGCGGGCCGGAATTTTAAGCAATCGCGCTGCAGAGAGAAAGATATGACTGTGGTCCTGACAAACGCCCCTACCCGCCTCGAGTGCACTTTCTGCGTTGGTCGCGACGCTAGTCGTGCCAGGCATATAGGCAACTGCAGTATGAACTGAATTCATCAGTTCATGTAACAATGCAAGACGTTCCTTATCTTTCGGCAGATCACCAGAAAGTGCGCGGATGCGATCGCCGGGCATCGTCAGGTGGGTTTCGCGTTCAAACAGCCACAGAGGCGCATAGCCATACACTGGACCCAGAACGCCAACACGATCTTCCACTTCAACATTGCCGCTCGCGGTAATGATGATCTCGTTCACATTGCGGGCATGCTGGACAAGATCAGTCTTGTTGCCGAAGCCATCGATATAGGAAACTTCAGGCTCGCCGCCTTCAATCTTAAGTTCCCAGTGGTTGACCACTTGGCCGGGTAAAGTCGGCGGGCGCAGCCGCAACCGCTGAACCGCATAGGGAACCGGGTTTTCATATCGATAATGCGAAACATGCCGGATATTGAGCAACAAGCAATCACCTCAATAAAAATTATAGGTTTCCGCGATCTCGTTGCCGAGCCGGTTGTTGCGGGAAATGAAATCAGTCAGGAACTCATGTAAACCGACATCGAAAATTGCACCAATCTCCTGATTTTGCAGGGTTGCATAGATTATCTCGCCCGTCTGGTGACAAACAGCGCTATCGCCATAATCCTTGGCTAGATAGTTCAAATGTCCGTTAATGCTCTGATAGCAATAATTGAGCGATCGCGGCATACGCCCATTGAGGATCAGATAGTCCGCCACATGCGCAGGACGATAGTCACCATCATAAACCCAGCGATACGACCGATGTGCCGAGACTGATCGCAGAATCGACTCCCACTGATAATTGTCCAGCGTGGTTCCGACATAAGAAACAGCCGGCAGGAGCACATAATATTTCACATCGAGAATACGTGCCGTATTGTCTGCGCGTTCGATAAAAGTGCCGAGCCCCGCAAAATCGAAGATCTCGTTACGCAGCATCGTCCCGTGAAACGCACCGCGGATCAGTGCTGTCTCGCGTTTGATCTGATCGAGCAGCGGCGGTAAATCGGCTTCTTTCAATGGCTTACAGAGCGACTTTTTAAGGACCATCCACGCTTCATTGACGCTTTCCCATGCTTCGCGAGTTAGTGCAGTTCGCACCATACGTCCATTGGAACGTGCGTTTTCTATGCAGGACATGACGCTTGACGGATTATCCATATCCCGAAGCAGAAAGTCAGCGACGTTTGCAGCATTATAAGCGTGATATTTCGCCGAGAACGTCTGGCTTGCGCCTGCCGATACCACCACAGAAGACCACTCTTCCGGTGCATCCGATGTTTTTGTAAGCGCCATACGCAATCCCGCATCAACCAGACGCGCCATGTTTTCAGCGCGCTCGATATAGCGGAACATCCAGTAAAGCCCGTTTGCCGTACGGCCAAGAAGCATAAATTCATTCCCCTTCAACACGCTCCGGTCTTATCGCCGGTTTTGATGCGCAATTCCAAAAACTATTATCTTATACCAAAGTTCATTGAGTAAGACTCATCGGACTTTGGTTAAGCCTGTGTGGCGATTGAACATTTTCAAGGCTTAATGCGTCAGCATCTTAGCGCCTTGGTATTAGAGCGGGTCGAGTTAAGACTGAATCGTTAGAACCGCTCTTACTATTTGTTTTTGCGCCTTTCCCCACGCAAAACCGCTTCGCACTTTTGCTGGAAATGCTTTAGTCGTCGAGTACCCAAGTGTCCTTTGTGCCGCCGCCCTGACTGGAGTTCACAACGAGCGAGCCTTCCTTCAGCGCCACACGCGTCAATCCGCCGGGTGTGATGCGAATGCGGTCTGACACCAGTACGAACGGCCTAAGATCGACGTGGCGTGGAGCAAGGCCGCTTTCAGTGAAGATCGGTGTCGTTGAAAGTGCTAATGTCGGCTGCGCAATATAGTTCCGAGGACGGGCTTTCAGTTTCTCCGCAAAAGTGTCGCGTTCAGCCTTGGTCGCGGCCGGGCCGACCAGCATGCCGTAGCCCCCTGAGCCATGCACTTCCTTGACGACGAGATCGGCAAGATTATCGAGCACATAGGCCAGACTGTCAGGCTCTGAACAGCGCCAGGTCGGAACGTTTTCCAAAATAGCCTTGCGACCGGTATAAAACTCAATGATCTCGGGCATATAAGAGTAGATCGCTTTATCGTCGGCAATTCCTGTGCCCGGCGCATTGGCGATTGTGATGTTTCCAGCGCGATAGACATCCATGATGCCTGCGACGCCAAGCGTGGAATCTGGTCTGAATGTTAGTGGATCAAGATAATCATCGTCGACACGACGATAAAGCACATCGATGGCGCGATAGCCTTTCGTAGTGCGCATGGCGACACGCCCATCCACAACGCGCAGGTCACTCCCCTCTACAAGTTCCACGCCCATTTGATCCGCCAGAAAGGCGTGCTCGAAATAGGCCGAGTTGTAGATGCCAGGTGTCAACACTGCCACCGTTGGCACACCTTGCGTTCCGGGTGGTGCCACACTTGCGAGTGATTGGCGCAGCAATTGCGGATAGTTCTCGACTGGGCGAACCTTCACATTCTGAAACAACTCTGGGAACAGTTGCATCATAGTTTCGCGGTTTTCCAGCATATAGGAAACACCGGAAGGTGTTCGCGCATTGTCTTCAAGCACATAGAATTGGTTTTCAGCCGTGCGCACGATATCGACGCCGATAATGTGCGTATAGACATTTCCGGGTGGGCGAAACCCGATCATTTCCGGAAGAAATGCTTCATTATTGGTAATGAGTTCTTTTGGGATACGCCCTGCCCGGACGATTTCCTGTCGATGATAGATATCGTCCAGAAAAGCATTGAGCGCCATCACACGCTGCTCGATGCCTTGTGAAAGTCGTCGCCATTCCTGACCTGAAATAATACGCGGAATGATATCGAATGGGATCAGACGCTCCGCTGCGTCTTCATCGCCATAAACCGCAAATGTGATGCCTGTCTTGCGAAAGACGCTTTCAGCATCCTGCGTTTTCTGCAGAAGTTTGTGTTGATCCTGCTGGTCGAGCCACTGCTTGAGAAATTCGTAAGGTTGGCGGACACTCCCGCCATGATTGAGCATCTCATCGAATGGCTTCACTGAATTCCCCTTCTTTTCGCTAATATTCAGCTTCAAATCAGGGAAATGCAAGTGTGCATATCATGCAAAAGCGCAAGGCTGGGTTGCGCAATTTCGTCGCGACAGCGGTTTAACGATAGTTTCTAATCCCGCGCAACTAATATTCAGCGCTGGATTTCAGCTGGGACGATGGGCTTTGACAACTGTGGGATCGGTCTCGATGCGGCCTGCTCCAATTAAATCAAGGCAATAAGGCACAGCCGGGAAAATGGCCTGCAAGGTCATCGCGATGGATACGGGTTTGCCCGGCAGGTTGATTATAAAACTCTTTCCGCGACTGCCCGCAGTCTGACGCGAGAGTATCGCGGTTGGTGTTTGTTCAAGGCTCGCGCGGCGCATCTGCTCGCCAAAACCCGGCAACTCTTTATGTAAAACGGCAATCATTGCTTCCGGTGTTTCGTCACGTGAACTAGGACCTGTGCCACCTGTGGTCAGGATCAAATCGCATCCGATATTGTCTGAGAGATCGATCAGCGTATCACGCACAGATTCCATGCCGTCCGGAATGACGCGTTTGATGATTTCATAGGGCGTTACAATCGCGCTTTTTAGCCAGGATTCGATTGCCGGACCGCTCAAATCTTCGTATTCGCCGCGGCTTGCACGGTCAGATACTGTAACGACGCCGATTTTCACTATCGCATCCTTTTCATTTGGCTTTTGTCTTGGCTTATAGCGTTGTATCTCAGGCTTGTGAAGGTTTGCCTTCCAGGCGGAGACATCACGAAAACAGTTTAACAAACCCAGTTTAAAATGCTGTTGCTTTCCTTTGAAATTCGAGCTTCAATCAAATAATTCAGGGGGAGAACACCATGCCATTCAAAGGCAGCCAATATCACGGAACGTTCACGCCCGAGGACTTGCAGTTGATGCAAGCCGCCTATAATCGAAGCTGTGCTTTGTTGGAGCGTTGTCCAACGACGCATGAGGCCAAAAACGATCTCGCACGCGCCATTATCAGGACATTTCAATCAGGCGAGTGCGACCCAGAGAAAATTGCTGCAATCGCAGCGCGAGTAGAGCTTATGCGCAGTTGAAACCAGTTACTGAATGTAAACTATCCATATGTATGGTAGTAATGCGTTCAGATTTACTAAGGACATGCTTTTAGAACGCATCCCGAAAAGTGTGAAACGGTTTTCGGTAAGATGGGTGTTAAGACAAGTGAGTGGAGCGCCGGTCTGGTGTAATCAGATCGATAAGCGCTCTAAACTATCGTCCAGGTTATGAAATTCGGTCAATCACGACCAAACTGCGAATGAAATGATATGCCGTTTTCGAGAGATTATTATTTTAAGCGTTTCAAGCCCGCTGAACTGGAACAGTTGCAGGCGGCCTTTATAGAGACGTGTCAACGTTTAGGGCGTTGCCCGATAACCTCTCCTCAGAAAGAGGAAATGGCGCGAGAAATCATTCAGATTTATGAATGTGGTATTTCAAATCCTGAGAAAATTGCCGATCTCATGATGCAAATTGAAAGCGTGAAGCCAAAGCCCTTTGCAGAACAGGTCTTTGAGCAGGATTTTGATCGCACCGCGAAAACCGCCTGACATTTCTGCTAAAAATCTGGAAATTTATCTGACATTCAACAGGTGGAAACCTCCCTCTCTTAAGTAATATATTATATTAATAACATAACATATTGTTTTAGTTTCATAATAGTTGATCCCATCACAGTCACTCGCTCATGCGCCCTTAAGTCTTTCGTAAACTTTGGATTCAGCTTTGTGCGGTAATCTTTGGTTAGCAATTTGCTCGGGAGGAGCGTTGCGAGTTTTGGTGGATGGCATTTCTGCAACCTTTTTTGGTCTGGCTGTAGAGCGCCTGAGTTTTGTGTACGGGTATCATGCGTTTTTCAGTTGTGTCAGCAATTGCCCTTGCCTGCACCGCTCTGGCGGGTTGCACGTCAAGTTCCGGCATCGACAGTCTCATGCCGCAGCCATCTGCTGAGCTGACCAGCTCCGTGGTCCGGCCATCTGCACCTGTGATAGAAACAGCGAGGGCGTCGCAATCGATGCCCGCCGCCCCGCAGGAAGAAGTTCTTGCTTGGGCCGGTCCCGTTCCCGATGCAGGCCCTTTTAAAACCGAGCCTCCCGCTCCCTTGACGCAGCGCCCTGAACAAAGGGTGGCGGCGCCTATTTCAGTTCCCAAGCCGGAAGTTGCCGCCTATCCGCCTGTGCGTCTTGCGCCTCAGCAACGTTCGCGCGTCTATAGCCAGCGTTTTCGCGATGCGAAGCCAATCAACTTCGGGAGCGTATCGCCGCGTAGGCACGCAGTGCATGGCGTCGACGTCTCACGCTGGCAAGGTAATATTGACTGGGCTACGTTGCGCCAGAATGGCGCTAACTTCGCATATATTAAAGCAACGGACGGTGGTGATCATCTCGATCCGATGTTCCGCAAGAATTGGCGCGATGCAAAGGCAGCAGGCCTGAAGCGCGGCGCTTATCACTTCTTCTATTGGTGCCGCGTCGCAAGCCAGCAGGCCGATTGGTTTATCCGCAACGTGCCGGTCGATCCTGACGCATTGCCACCTGTTATCGACGTGGAATGGAATGGTGATTCATCCTGCAAGCGCCGCCCATCTCCGGCACAGGTACGCGAAAAGATGCAGGTCTTTATGGATGCGCTTGAGCGCCATTACGGTAAGCGACCGGTTATCTACACGGCACCAGATTTCTATGATGATAATCTCAAAGGTGCATTCATGGATTATCCGTTCTGGCTGCGTGCGGTGGCTCAGCATCCATCAAAAGTCTACCCGGGCCGTCGCTGGGTCTTCTGGCAGTATTCTGGCTCAGGCTTGTCTCAGGGCGTTAATGGTAAGATCGATTTGAACGTCTTCCATGGCAGCGAAGAGCAATGGCACAAATGGGTTGACCGCTTCGCCAGTCAATCTTGATATTTAGAAAGCTAATCCCCTCGAGGGGATTAGCTTTTTTGTTCAAGGCTTGCCGATATTTTCGAGGTCATAAGGCGTTGACTGGTACATCTCATTGATCCAGTTGCCAAAAAGCAGATGCGCGTGGCCACGCCAGCAGTTCTGTGGCTTACGGCTGACATCATCATTTGGAAAATAATTGGCAGGCGGTGGTGTTTCGGGTTGAAGCTGGATATCCCGGAAATACTCATCTGCAAGCGATGTCGTATCATATTCAACATGGTTGAACATGTGTAGCGCGCGATGCTGCGGATCTTCCAGCAAGCACAGGCCGCTTTCTGGACTGTCAACCAGAACCCTCAGGCTGCTTTCTGACGGGATGTCGTCTTTGCGTACTTCAGTCCAGCGAGAGACTGGGATTGCGAAGTCATCTGAGAAACCGCGCAAATAAGGCGAAGACGGTGCCAAATTCTGCTGGCTGTAAACACCGGAGGCTTTACCGGGCAGATCATATTTACTCATGCCGTGAAAATGATGCACAGCCGCTTGCGCAGCCCAGCAGATATTCAGCGTGCGATGAACATGCGTCTGCGTCCAGTCGAAAACGCGCTGCATCTCATCCCAATAAGTGACTTCCTCAAATGGCATGCGTTCAACTGGCGCGCCCGTAATGACAAAGCCATCAAAGCGCTCATCACGCACCTCTTCCCATGGACGGTAGAAGGAAAGCATGTGGTCGGCTGACGTGTGACGTGCAACGTGATTGGTTATACGCACGAGCGTTAGTTCGAGTTGTAGCGGGGTAGCCCCCAGCAGCCGCGCAATCTGCGTTTCCGTCGTCGCTTTATTCGGCATCAGATTAAGAAGGCCAATTTTCAACGGCCTGATATCCTGACGGATAGCATCCGCCTCACGCATGACCATAACGCCCTCGGCTTCGAGAACACTGGTTGCGGGCAGATCGTCAGGAATTTTAATAGGCATGTCGCGTCAGTCCTTCTTTATATCAGAGCAGACGCGCGTGGCTTTATCCGTATACTTGCCGGTTGGCCACATCCTTCCTTTTTTAAGGAAGTACCACCTTGCCCGGAAAGGCAGGTTGGCGTTGGGCGTCGCCCCAACTCTTGATGTGACGCTACTTCTACTCAAACTGATGCGCGCTGACAAGAGTGTTTAAACACTCGCCATTCCAACACTGCGGAATTTTATTCTGTTCACTCACGTAATGAAGGCGATCAGATCGCCCTTAAAGAGCCAAAGACGAAAAGAACTGTCTTTTCAATGCAAATGATGAGCTCCGAGTGGAAAGCATCACAATCGATACGTTCTGGGAACCAGCCGTCATTTCGCGCGTTTTTCCTTTATCCGGCGGATATGTTAAACTGGCGGAAAAGGGAGGGAAAAATGAGCAATATTATTTTCTGGATGGCGCTTGTCATTCTGCCGATTCTGGCAGGAACAGCTTTCGCCTATCTTCGTCATATGCATCACGGCGATGATTTTTAAGACGGTCCTTTAATGATGAGGCTAACTAACTGGCTTGACGAAATAGATTGATATCAACATTACTAGGCAATGCCAGAAGTTCGCGACGTCCCGTTTGAAACCACGCTTCTTGTGCGTGACACTTGTTTATGTCTGCATGTTCAGCGTGCAGCACGCGCACTTGCGCGCTTTTTTGATGAGGAGCTGCGCCCATCGGGCTTGAATAACGGGCAATTCTCGCTGCTCATGTCACTCAATCGCCCTAGCCCACCTCCTATGAAACCAGTGGCTGAGCTTCTCGCCATGGATCAGACCACCCTCACCGCAGCACTAAAACCCTTGCAGCGAAATGGCTGGGTCGAAGTTGTCGTTAATCCGAAAGATCGTCGCGAGCGGCTTCTTGTTCTAACATCTGAAGGACAATCAGTGCTTGCCTCTGCCGTTCCTATCTGGATGGCAGCGCATGCGAAACTTGAAAGCACTTTTCCCGGCAATAACCTTGAATTATTTCGTCAAGAATTAGTTTCACTTTGCCGTTAGGCTCTTTACCATCCACCTGATAGCGTTAGTTTACAAAGCGCGACTATCTTTTGACAAGCGTGAACAGGCTTCACGCCAAAATGCAGGTGTAAAATCTCAATGAGCGGACCGGATACCCCCCATATCCTCGTCGTTGGTGCAGGCTTTGGTGGCCTGCAATTTATCCATGATCTGAAAGGCGCGAATGTTCGCATTACGCTTGTCGATCAACGCAATCATCATCTTTTCCAGCCGCTGCTTTATCAGGTTGCGACAACAATCCTCGCCACGTCTGAAATTGCCTGGCCAATCCGCCACCTTTTTCGGGATCGCAAAGATGTCACAACCTTGCTCGGCGCAGTTGTCGGCGTGGATACTGCGGCACAAAAAGTGCAACTCGAAAACGGCGAGCAAATTGCTTACGACACACTCGTGCTCGCAACGGGCGCGCGCCACGCTTATTTTGGCAATGATCGTTGGGAAAAGGTTGCTCCGGGTTTGAAAGCGCTGGAGGACGCCACGACCATTCGCCGCCGTTTGCTTCTCGCATTTGAGCGTGCGGAGCGCGAGACCGATCCTGCAAAGCAAAAGGCATTGCTAACATTCTCGGTGGTTGGTGGGGGACCGACCGGCGTTGAATTGGCGGGCATTATTGCAGAACTCGCCAAGCAGACCATGTGGCCGGAATTTCGCAATATCGATACGCGGCAAGCACGCATTCTGCTTGTTGAGGCGGGACCACGTATTCTGGCGGCGTTCCCCGAAGATCTTTCGACTTACGCGCAAAACGCCTTGCAGAAGATTGGTGTTGAAGTCCGTCTCGGCGTGCCCGTCAAGGAAATCACCGAAGACGGAGTGACCGTTGGTGAAGAGTTCATCCCTTGCAAAACAGCCATTTGGGCTGCTGGTGTTGCTGCATCACCTGCAGCAGCATGGTTGGGCGCTGAAAGCGACCGCGCCGGCCGCGTTCGCGTTCTACCCGACCTGACCGTAGCTGGTCATGAAAACATCTTCGTGATTGGCGATACGGCGTGGGTTGAAGGCCCGGACGGAAAACCTGTCCCGGGTATTGCTCCGGCGGCCAAGCAACAGGGAGCCTATGTTGCAAAGGTCATTCGCAGCCGCACGTCGGGAAAGGCAATTCCAGCGCCATTTCGCTATCGCCACCAAGGAAATCTTGCGACCATCGGTCGTGGTGCGGCTGTGGTCGATATGGGACGCATCAAACTAACCGGTGCAATTGCTTGGTGGGTATGGGGTATTGCCCATATCTTCTTCCTGATTGGTACGCGAAGCCGAGCCGCAGTTGCATGGAGTTGGCTCTGGACCTTCATATCTGGCCAGCACAGTGCACGCCTGATTACGCAAGGCAAAGCCGCAGAAGACAATAAATGAAACAAAACGGCCCGCCAAAAGCGGGCCGTTTCTGTTGCCTGAGATATTACTCTGCAGGTTGCAAAACCAGTTCGCCCACTGGCTCCGGTTCTATGACTATCGGTTTGCCATTCATCGCGGCATTAAGACGCTCGACATCCAGTTCGTTTTCCCAACGCGCAACCACGATGGTTGCAACTGCATTGCCGACAAGATTGGTCAGTGCACGGCATTCCGACATAAAGCGGTCGATGCCCAGGATCAGCGCCATACCGGCAACCGGAACTGCTGGAACAACCGATAGTGTTGCAGCAAGGGTGATGAAGCCAGCACCGGTGATGCCCGCTGCCCCCTTAGAACTCAACATAGCCACAAGAAGCAGCAGAATCTGGTCGGTTAACGAGAGTGGAATATCTGTCGCCTGCGCGATGAACAGTGCTGCAAGCGTCATGTAGATATTCGTGCCATCAAGGTTGAACGAGTAGCCAGTTGGAATAACGAGGCCAACGACGGAGCGCTTGCAACCTGCCTTTTCCATTTTGTCCATGAGGCTCGGCAACGCGGCTTCCGAAGAAGATGTACCAAGAACCAGCAGGAGCTCTTCCTTGATGTAGCGAATGAGCGCAATGATCGAGAACCCGTTATAGCGAGCAACAGCACCCAACACCACGAGTACGAACAACAATGCCGTGATGTAGAATGTAGCGATGAGCATTGCCAGATTGGCAATAGACCCGATGCCATACTTGCCGATTGTGAATGCCATTGCGCCGAAGGCACCAATTGGCGCAGCTTTCATCAGGATCGAAACCAACTTGAAAACGGGTGCAGTCAGCATCTGCAGGAAGTCTGTAACTGGCTTGCCTTTATCGCCAACCATGGCAAGAGAGACACCGAACAGGACCGAGAAAAACAGAACCTGAAGAATGTCTCCAGAAGCGAATGCGCCAACGATTGTGGTTGGTATGATGTTGGACAGGAAGCCGCTGATCGTCTGTTCATGCGCTTTTTCGGCATAATTTGCGACAGCGCTTGGATCAAGCGAGGCCGGATCAATATGCATGCCTGCGCCCGGCTGCACAACATTGGCAACGATGAGACCAATGATCAGTGCCAGTGTGGAAAACGTCAGGAAGTAGATCATGGCCTTACCGGCCACGCGCCCGACTTTCTTCATGTCGGTCATACCGGCAATGCCGGTTGCTACCGTCAGGAAGATCACCGGAGCGATGATCATCTTCACGAGCTTGATAAAGGCATCGCCCAAAGGCTTCAAAGAGGTGCCAAGCTCAGGATAGAAATGTCCAAGCAAAATACCTGCAGCAATCGCGAACAGAACCTGCACATAAAGTTGCTTATAAAACGGGATTGGGCGGCGTGGTTCAGCCACAGCGCCATTCGGTACGGCAATCATGATGTCCTCCGTTTGGCTCTATCTGGATCCCGTCCAGCCTCCCGAGCCTTTCGTCCTCTTGTTCAGCAGCCCTCGCCGCCGCTCACATCATGATTTGCAAGGACTATGCCAGTTTTCATTAGGTGATTAATATATTGAAATATAACGGTAATTTCTTTGTTCGCCGAATATTGCGTTTCATTTGTGCGATTTATCGCACATATATCTTTTCATGAAGTGCGGAATAATGCACAATAAGCTTTATGAAAGAAGCGCCTGTCTCAACGATCGAAACAAGCCCGTCACCCGCCAGCAATCGCCGGACATGGTGGATATTTGGTGTGATTTGCGCTGCCATTTTCGCAATGGCTTTCTGGTTTGTTGGCAATGCGGCGCGCGATCGTGCTTTGCTCTCATTGGGCGAACAGACGCGAATAGATGCTAATCTAAACACAGCCCTCCTCCGCACTGTTCTGGAGAAACAGCGTGCACTTCCATTGGTTCTATCCAAAGACAAAGAACTGGCGGATGCGCTTGCAATGCCAAGTGCGGTGGTTGTGGACCAGTTAAACCGTAAACTGGAGGCGCTCGCTGAAGGCACGCAAGCTGCTGTGATCTATCTTGTCGGCCTACACGGCTATGCGATATCGGCCAGCAACTGGCGCGAGCCTGACAGCTTTGTCGGCAACGACTATAAGTTTCGTCCCTATTTCAATGATGCTCTGAAAAATACCAATGCCGAATATTTTGCGCTCGGTAACGTTAGCCTTCGTCCAGGACTTTACATTTCGCGTCGGGTAGACGGGCCAAACGGACCGCTTGGCGTCGTTGTGGTGAAACTATCGTTCGATCAGCTGGAAAGCGATTGGAACGAAACCGGTCGCCCGACTTTTGTGACAGACAATAGAAATATCGTGCTGATCACGACCATGCCGTCTTGGCGGTTCATGACCATTGGTGAATTACAGCCTCAGAATGTCGAAACCATCCGTAATAGCCTCCAGTTTGGCAATGCGCCTTTGAAGCCATTACCACTATCGCTAAAGCCTGTGGCTGGCGATGATATGGTGCTGGTCGATGCCATTCTGCCCGGCTCGGCACGCAGCACGGACTTTCTGGCCATTCGCTCCCATGTGCCGAGCACACCATGGTTGATGTATAGCCTTGCTCCCATCAGGCAGCCGGTTGAAGCGGCTATGCGTGAAGCGCGCCTGATTGCCTTCATTCTACTTGCGAGCATCGCCACTGTTGCAGGTATCCTGTTGCGTCGTCGCCAACGTGTTGTTGCACGAATTGCCGATGCGCAACGCAGACAGATTGAGCTGGAGCAGCGAGTAGCGGAGCGGACTCGTGATCTCATCACAGCGCGTGACCGTCTCGAAGCGGAAATCGGCGACCACCACAAAACGGAGACCATGCTGCAAGGTGTTCAACAAGACCTCGTTCATGCAAACCGACTGGCCATTATGGGGCAAGTAGCAGCGGGTGTCGCACATGAAATTAATCAGCCCGTCGCGACAATCCGCGCTTATGCAGACAATGCCCGCACCTTCCTTGATCGAAAGCGCCTGGATGAAGCGGCTGATAATCTAGCTGAGATTGCATCGCTTACGGAACGCATCGGAACCATTACAGGCGATTTGCGCGCGTTCGCTCGTAAAGGTCATCGTGCCTCCGAGCCTGTGCCGCTTGCACAAGTAATTTCCGGCGCATTGGTGCTGCTTCGCAGCCGGTTTGCGGGAAGCATGGATCAGCTCAATATCGAACTGCCTGCGCCTGACCTCTGCGTAGCCGGACATTCAATTCGGCTTGAACAAGTGCTTATAAACTTGTTTCAAAACGCTCTGGAAGCTGTTGAAAATAAAGGCAATGAAGGTCACATAGAGGTTAGAACAAAAGCTCTGTCAAAAAGCGTTGTGCTCACAGTTTCTGATAATGGCCCCGGTATTCCGCAGCAAATTCTGGATAACCTTTTTACGCCGTTCAACACCTCTAAGGAACGGGGGCTTGGGCTTGGTCTGGTGATCGTCAAGGAAATTCTGACCGATTACGGCGGCAAGATTTCAGTGAAAAGCAGCGCGTATGGCACTCTATTCCGCGTGGAATTTAAGAAAGCATGATGAACATTCCAGTCATACTCGTCGATGACGACAAATCACTACGCCGTGCAACCAGACAGACATTGGAACTCGCGGGTTATGAAGTGTTGGATTTTGCTAGTGCCAGCGAAGCATTGGCCGCTATCAGCGGTTCATTCGAAGGGGTGATCGTTACAGATGTGCGAATGCCACAGATAGACGGGCTTGAGCTATTTGCCCGCATTCGTGAAATTGATCCCGATTTACCAGTTATTCTGATCACAGGTCACGGTGATATTCCTATGGCAGTTAAGGCCATTCAGGATGGCGCTTATGACTTTATTGCCAAGCCTTTCGCGACGGATAGGTTGGTTCACAGCGTTCTGAGAGCCGGAGAGCGGCGCAAGCTTGTTCTGGAAAACCGCAGTCTGCGTCAGATGGCCGATGAAGCGCAGAATGATATGCCGCTCATAGGCCAAACGCCTGCAATTGAAAATCTTCGCCGCACGATACGCGACATTGCCGACACGGATGTCGATGTGCTGATTGCAGGCGAAACCGGCAGCGGCAAGGAAGTTGTAGCTCAATTGCTTCACGATTGGGGCCGAAGACGAAAAGGCAATTTCGTTGCACTCAACTGCGGAGCATTGCCTGAAACTGTGATCGAAAGCGAATTGTTCGGCCATGAGGCGGGAGCTTTCACCGGCGCTCAGAAAAAACGTGTTGGTCGTATTGAGCACGCGAGCGGCGGTACTCTGTTTCTTGATGAGATCGAAAGTATGCCAGCCGCAACACAGGTAAAACTGTTGCGCGTGCTGGAAATGCGCGAGATTACCCCACTTGGAACCAATGAAATCCGGCCAGTTGATCTTCGCGTTGTCGCAGCGGCCAAGATTGATCTCGGCAGCCCCGACCAACGGGGTGATTTTCGCGAAGACCTCTATTATCGGTTGAATGTTGTCACACTGACCATTCCGCCCTTGCGCGAACGCCGCGAGGATATTCCCCTTCTTTTCTCGCATTTTCTTGCGCGTGCTGCGCGGCGCTTTAATCGAGATATTCCCGTACTGGATGCCTCCACGCACCGACATCTCATGGAGCATAACTGGCCTGGCAATGTCCGTGAACTTGTGCATTTCGCGGAGAGATTTTCGTTGGGCGTGTCCGCTCCTGCCAAGTCTGCGCTGGTTCTGGATGAACAAGCAACGCTACCAAAGCGGCTTGAATTTTATGAAGCGACACTCATCCGCGAGACGCTTGCAACAAACAATGGCGATGTGCAGCAAACGCTCGAAGCCCTCGGCATCCCGCGTAAGACCTTTTACGACAAGATGCAACGCCACGGCATAAATCGAGCGGATTACAAATCCGACGGCTAACACTTCCTTTTATCGAGGTGCCGCGATCAGGTGGCCTGTTGATGCATGTTGCATAACGTCCATTTGAATGCCGTAAATCTCTTTAAGCTGTTCCGGAACCATAATGCCGGTCGGTGTCGATTGCGCGATGAGACGACCGCTGTGTAGTGCGAATACAGCATCGCAGAAACGCGAAGCCATATTCACATCGTGCAGTACGACGAATACACTCAGGTTCTTTTCATGCGAGAGTTTCTGCACAAGCGAGAGAACTTCAATCTGGTGAGCAATATCGAGCGCCGATGTCGGTTCGTCCAGCAGCAGGCATTCTGCATCCTGTGCGACCAACATTGCCAGCCAAACCCGCTGACGTTCGCCACCCGAAAGCGTATCGACCATGCGATCCACGAAACGCGTAATACCCGTCAATTCGATGGCTTCATCGACCTTTTGACGGTCAATAGCGCTAAAGCGACCAAGAGCGCCGTGCCATGGATAACGACCAAGTGCCACCAGCTCTTTAACCAACATGCCCGATGCTCCCGCTGTTTGTTGCGGTAGATAAGCGAGCTTGCGCGCAAACTCGCGATCCCCCCAATCGTTCAATGGCTTGCCGGCAAAACGCACTGTTCCTCCCGACGCGGGATGCTGACGGGCCAGAATTTTCAGAAGCGTCGACTTTCCCGATCCATTATGTCCGATGAGTGCTGTCAGGCTTGCCGCTGGGATCGACATGGTCAACGGCTGCAACAACGTGCGCCCGGGAACTGCGAAGCTGACATTCTCAAGTTCGAACAATGCGGAAGTCATTAATTTATCCCGTTTTCGGATAGCAGCCGTGCGTTAAAACTATGTTTGGCCGGTTGATAGCAAAACATGACGAATATATACATGTTAAAATTGTTTCATCGGGAAAAATCCTATTGGGCTTCCATCCGCATATGAAAAGCCGCATCGAAGACGTCTGTTTGCTGGATGATCTTCATTATCGCGTCTGGAACGGCGCCATCGCGGATGTGTGGTCAGTCGAATGCGGTCCGGATGCGCGTGGAGAATATGTTTCGCAAGCCCCACGACTTTTTCTGGTGCTTGAAAGCCGTGGTGAACTGGCTATCAGGCCTGAGCAAAGCTCCCGTGCCATTGCACAAACCGCAGAGCAACCAAAACTTTGTTATATACCCGCTGGTATGACGATCTGGAGTCGCGTCACCAGACCGGGAAAGCTGAAACATCTTGATCTGCATCTCGACACCTGCGTGCTCCAACAGCGCTTTGGCAATGCGCTTGACGTTAATGCCATGGAGCGCCCGCGCCTGCTCTTCTCCGACACAAAGATAGAACAGATCGGCACTCTGCTTGCTGAAGAATGCCTGTCTGACGCGCCATTGCATGGGCTATATGGCGAAGGACTGATCAATGCGCTTGTCAGCGAGCTGTTTGAAGCGCGCCCCGAACAGGCAGCACGCACGAGCAAGCTTTCTCCGTGGCAGCTGCGACGTGTCACTGATTTCATCGAGGATAATTATTATCGCATTATCCGCCTTCAGGAGCTGGCTTCACTGGCAGAGCTGTCAGAATCCTATTTCTGCAGCGCATTCAAAGCATCAACCGGCGTTTCACCTCATGCATGGCAGATGAAGCGGCGCATTGAACATGCGCAGTTATTTCTCCTGCAGCCTCGTGCTTCTCTGCCTCATATAGCGGCTGTCACCGGCTTTTCTGATCAGGCCCATTTTACACGCGTATTCAAGAAGTTGACCGGTATCACGCCAGCCGCATGGTTACGTTTGCAATCATAAAACGATCCTGTGGCTGTTTCGTCATATTAGCGAAATATCGTTCAATTTAGCAGAATATCTATCAATCTTCGCGATATATCCTGATGTAAATACTCATATTAACTTGCAACTTGCTCAGAGTTCGCAATGATTGTGCCTGAGAATATACCCGGAGAGGAAACTCTCGCGTTACGCAGGCACTTATCAATTTACATGAGGGGCCATAGCCGTATGACAATATCGATGAAGCAAAAAATGATGATGCTGTTGGCAAGCGGAACGGCTCTCGCCCTGCTTCCACTCACAGGCGCGTCGACTTACGCACAGGATGCTGACACATCGATCCGTCTTGATACAGTTGTCGTACAAACTGGCAGTGGCAAACCATCGGATGGCATTGCACCGGTAGAAGGCTTTGTTCCGGCTGCAACGACCACAGGCTCGAAAAGCAGTGTGGCGATCGAAAAAATCCCACAGTCTGTTTCTGTCGTTGGGCGCGATCAAATGGACGCTATTGGCGCACAGAAGCTTGATGAAGCTTTGCGTTACACGCCGGGCGTACTTAGCCAGCCTTTCGGCGTCGATAACGATACGAACTGGATTTACATTCGCGGTTTTGAAGCGACGCAGTACGGCACCTACCTGAATGGCCTTCAAAACTTCAGCTATGGTTTCGGTGGCTTCCTTATCGATAGCTTCGATATAGAGCGCATCGATGTTCTGCGTGGTGCTTCTTCAGCACTTTATGGCGGCACCAATCCAGGTGGTATCGTCAACTATATCAGTAGACGTCCGACCGGTGAGCGCATCCGCTATCTGGAAGCTGGCATTAACAGCTATGGTAACGGTTATCTCGGCTTCGATATCGGCGACAAAGCTACCGAAACCGTCAATTACCGCATCAACGGCAAGATTCAGGGTGGCGACAACTACACTGACTATTCCAAGGAATTCCGCGGCATCATTTCACCGAGCATTGAATATAAGCCGGATGAAACAACGCGTCTGACCATTCTGGCCAATTATACGCATCTCGACCTGACACATGATGGCGGCGGTTTCCTCCCATATTATGGTACAGTCGTTCCTACCGAGTTCGGCAAGATTTCGCGTAAGACAAATCTGACTGAACCAGATCTGGACGATTATAAGCGAGAGCAAGCCCAGATCGGTTATGAATTCGAACACCAGTTCGACAATAACTGGACCATTCGCCAGAATGTTCGCTACGGCTTTGCGCATGTCAAAGAACATAGCCTTTATGCATATGGCTATAATTATCTCCCACAACCTGCTCCCGGCGATCCGAATGTCTCGCGCATCAACTTCAAACACGACACGACTGTACATACGTTTCAGGCCGATAATCAGCTTGAAGGTGTCGTGACTACCGGCGCTCTGACTCATAATTTGCTGTTCGGCGCTGAGTACCGTTACTTCCGCATCAATCAGATGCAGCAAACAGGCGGTGCGACGCCGATCAATCCGTATGATCCTGTTTATGGTGAGCCACAGGGGCCGATGTGGGATCCTTACATCGATCAGGATTTGCGCCGTCATCAGCTTGGCGTCTATGCACAAGATCGTATCGAATTTGGTGATGGCTGGATTGTGACGGCGAATGGTCGCTACGATTATGTCTGGACCGATGCGACCGGTCTGCCCGCCTATGAGTATAATACAGGTCGCCTTTCTGGCCGTGCCGGTGTGGGGTATCAGTTTGACAACGGTCTCACGCCTTATCTGAGCGTTGCAACTTTCTTCAATCCGATCATCGAAACGCTTTATGACGGCAGCTATGCCCAGCCAGAAACAGGCACGCAGTATGAAGTCGGCGTGAAATATCGCCCCGAACTCTTCGATGGTCTTATTACGGCATCGCTGTTTGATCTGACCAAAGAAAACGCACTGACTGGCAGCAGCTTCGCTCGCGAACAGCTTGGCAAGGTCAATTCGCGCGGTTTCGAGCTGGAAGTTCAGGCAAACATCACCGATGCATGGAAACTGACAGCTTCAGTGACCGCTTATGATTTGAAGATCAAAGAGAACCAGAGCAATGAAGCACTCGTTGGCAAGAGGCCATATCTTTTGCCTGAACAACAGGCTTCGGTCTTTGTTGAATACAAGGTGCCGGAAGGCAAGCTGGAAGGTATAACTCTGGGTGGCGGTGTCCGCTATGTCGGTTCCTCTTATGCCGACGAAGAGAACACGCTAAAAGTGCCAGCTGTTGCCCTCGCCGATTTGAAAGTCGGCTATGAAAAGGACAATTGGGGCATTGATCTCAACGTCACGAACCTGTTCGACAAGAATTATGTTGCCGGATGTCAGGGTGTCTTCGTCTGCGGATATGGCGAAGGCCGTAAGGCGCTTCTGAAGGTTCATACCAAGTGGTAAAATAGAAATCGGATTAAAACTAGATAAGCAAAATGCCCTGAATTGCCATATTCAGGGCGTTTCTTTTATTTCATATATTACAAATAGATAATAAGTTTTCCTAAAAGATCAATTCAGGACAAACTCAGCAATCATCCGGCGGCGGAAAACATCCCGTCACCTGATGAACCTGCCTGTACCGCATGAAGGCGTTTGTAGCGTCCATTCTTTACAGACAGAAGTTCAGCATGACTGCCCTGCTCGACAATCTGACCACCCTCGACAACCATAATTCGATCTGCGTTGACGATGGTGGCAAGCCGGTGCGCGATTACCAGCGTCGTGCGACCTACGGAAAGCTCCGACAAAGATTGCTGGATCGCGCGTTCAGTTTCCGTATCAAGTGCAGAAGTTGCTTCATCGAGGATCAGGATCGGTGGGTTGCGCAGGAAAATGCGCGCGATCGCGAGACGTTGCTTCTGTCCACCAGATAGCTTGACGCCACGTTCGCCGATAACCGTGTCATAGCCTTCTGGCATTGCAGCAATGACCGCATCAAGACGCGCACGACGAGCGGCATCGGCAATGTCCTGATCGCTTGCGTCCAGGCGACCATAGGCAATGTTTTCGCGTATTGTTCCTGCGAACAGAAAGACATCCTGACTAACAATTCCGATATTGGAACGCAGCGATTTCAAGGTCATATCGCGAATGTCGATGCCGTCGACCAGAACTGCCCCACCGCTGACTTCGTAAAACCGCGGTAACAACGAGCAAATCGTCGTCTTGCCTGCCCCGGACGAACCAACAAAAGCGATTGTTTCGCCCGCACTGATAGCCATGTTCAGGCCATCGAAAATCGGTCGCTCTGAATTATAACCGAAGCCTACATCGCGGTATTCGATATCACCTTTGAGGCGTGCAACCGATTTCGCATTCGGACGATCGGCGATATCAGGACGTGTATCCAAAAACTGAATATAGCGTTGAAAACCGGCAATACCCTTCGGATAAGTCTCGATAACCGAATTGATCTTATCGATAGGGCGGAAGAAGACATTGACGAGCAACAGGAAGCCGACAAATCCGCCAGCAGTCAGCTCGCCGCGCAAGACAAACCAGGCACCGGCAAGCATAACAACGACCTGCACAAAGCGCATGGAGAGATAAGATAGCGACATAGAGGCTGCCATGATCTTGTAGGCGGCGAGCTTTGTTTTCTGATAGTTCTCGTTGCTTTCCGCAAAGAGTTTGCGTTCATGGTCTTCATTGGTGAAGGCTTGCACGACGCGGATGCCACCGACATTTTCTTCGATACGGGCGTTAAAATCGCCGACACGACGATAGAGCGCATGCCATGTGGTGGTCATGCGGCCACCGTAGCGCAGCGTGACATAAGCACAAAGAGGCACGATAACCGCTGTGATTAACGCCAATGGAACGTGAACCCACATCATCAGGCAGAACGCACCAATCAGCGTCATGATAGCGATGAACAGATCTTCCGGTCCGTGGTGGGCGACTTCGCCGATCTCCTCGAGATCCTTGGTCAATCTGGCAACCAAATGGCCGGTTTTCTGATTATCGAAGAAGCCGAAGGACAGCTTTTGCAAATGGTCGAAAGCCTTACGGCGCATCTCGGTCTCGATATTGATGCCGAGCATGTGTCCCCAATAGGTCACGATAACCTGAAGAAACGCATTGAGCACGTAAATCCCCAGCAAACCTATGGCTGCCAGTGAAATAAGGCCGAGCTGGCCAGTTGGCAGCAGCCTGTCGATGAAGAGCGTTACTGCAATCGGAAAGGCAAGTTCCAGAAGACCCGCGGCCACAGCACTTGAAAAGTCCAGTACAAACAAACCGCGATGCGGTCGGTAATAGCTGGCAAAGCGTTTCAACAAATCGGCCATGGCATGGCTCCTTCTATTCACAATTAGTAGGGTGCCTAGCGCATTCCGTTTGCGAGTGAAAGGTTATTATGACCTCCGGGATCGGCATTCTTTTGGTAAGGACATTTTACGATAGAGTGGGCGGCGTTTGATTGTATTTCTACCGCTCACTCTAGATTCCGCTTACTTTAGCCAGCCATGAAACCAACGGCATCCTTGTGCCAATAACCGGCAACAAGTGTACTTTCCCTACTCTTACCGAGTGTTTGCCGCCAATACTGTCGAACAATTTTGGCCTGATCCGCCTCGCCCGCAAACCAGCCGAAACTATCCGGGCCTTCTGGCCATTCTGCTTCGCAGAGAACTTGCGTCAATTTTTCTGCGGCACGTTTCTGATCTGAATCCACAATCCAGTCGACAGAAACACCTTGTGGATGCTGCAAAGTTTGTACGTCTTTTTCACTATCGACTGCGATGATAACGCGACCCGTTACGTCTGCGGAAAACTCCTCAAGCATGCGTCCAATAGCTGGCAATCCGGTCGCGTCGGCACCAATCAGGTAACGGGTTGCCTGGCGCAGCGGACGTCCCACAGGTCCCATCAGGCCGATAGTGTCGCCAATCTGCGCGCCTTTAGCCCACTTGCAGGCCAAGCCTTCCACTTCATGCAGATAGAAGTCGATTTCGATCCAGCCCGCATGAATATCCAAACCACGGATCGTATAGGCACGTGATGCCGGTTTGCGCGCTTCATCGGGCCAGAACGGCAGGCCGTTTGGTCCCATGATAGGCCACACTGGCTGAGATACCTCTTCTGTTGGAAGCAGCAAGCGAACATGCATTGCGCCAAAAAGTGAAAACCGCTTCAAATCTTCACCGGCCAGCCGCACGCGCAACATATGCGGTGTGAACAGGCTCGTCGACAGCACACGCATCAACCGAAACTGTGGCAAAACCTGTTCGCCTGCATGATCGCCTTGCCACACAATCTCCGGCGCTTCTTCTTTGGTGTAGAGCTTGATCGCCACCGCCGCGAGGTCTTTCAGACGATGCAGGCCGATATCCTCATCAGCGAAAAGCGAAACGCGATAACCGCTATCAGCGGCATCGATTTCGATTCGGCCGAAATCGTAACCGAATGAATGGCGACCTTCATGACTACCATATCGCGCCTGATAGGAATGCAGCCGATCAATAATGTTCGGCAGATAGGCTTCACCGTTTTGAAGGCTAATATGGGAATGGCTTGTCAGCTTGGAGGTCGGTACTGATGACATCTTAGACACGGCTTTTCTCAATCTTTTCTTTCCACAATCTCATAGCATAAACATGAGTATTCTGGAAAAGTTTATCATTTTGATTAAGGCTTGTTAGGGAATGGCAGGCGAGGCAAATCGCCTCGCCTGCTGCAAAGTTACCCGCCGATGCGACCGGTGATGGCGACCTTAAAGGTACGCCCCTTTGCCTGTTCGATATCCGTGCTGGTAGCCCAGCCAGTCTGTGCATCCGTATAGGCTTTGTTGAAGAGGTTATCGACGCCGAAGTCGAGCTTCACATTGTCCGTAACCTGCCAGTTGGCAAAGACATTTACGAGATCCACGCGCGGATAGACTTTGACGCCGCCTGTTGTAAGCGCGCGATTGACCTTGCCCACACTTTCATATTCGACACCGTAGACGAGCTTTTCCTCAAACGCCTTCAGGCCGAGCGTTGCACTAAGGTTGTTGAGCGGTGTGTTGCTTAGGCTTTCGCCTTTGTAGACACCATCCTTCATTTCCGCGTCGGTGTAAGAAGCTGCGAGGTTCACGTAGCCCCACCAGTTGTCATAGGTGCCTTCAAGCTCAACCCCGCGCAGACGTGCATCGCCGACATTCTCAGATGTCGTCACACTGCCGGTCTTGACGGTGTTGATGTAATTCTTGACGTCTGTATGGAAGAAGTTGAGCTTGGCGCGGATCTGATCGCCTGCATCCAGAATGCCGTCCTGGCGAAGATTGACACCGAATTCATAAGAGGTTGCGACTTCAGGCTTCAAGAGCAGGTTCGGTTCATATCCCGAACCGTGCGCTCCGTTCTGCCTGAACATATCTTGCATGTGGGGAACTCGATAACCCTGCGAATAAAGGCCGTAGAACTGAACGCCATCCCACGGTGTTACACCGACACTGAAACGCGGAGAAACACGATTGCCATCAACGCTGACGTCTTCCGAAGGCAGAACATTGGTGGCCTTGGTCGTGCCGTCGAGACGATAGCCATCGTAACGGAGGGCACCGATCAGCTCGAGCCACTTCTGATAATCGCCCTGCCACTGAATAACACCGCCATAAGCCTGTTGTTCACCGTTGCCGAAGTTGTCGGTGTCGGATTTACCGCGCATCTTATAATAATCAACGCCATAGGTAAGCGTATGGCTCATGGTCGTCGTTTCAAAGCGCGAGCTGTTATAGGCGCGGAAACCGGCTGTCGAAACGTCGTAATAACGCGTCTTGCCGATACTGGCCTTTGGCCAAACCTGATACTGATCATTGTCGGTGTCGCTGTAATAGGCATTAACCGACAGGTCCCAAAACGGATTATCGTCAGGCTTATAGGTGTAGTTGCCGGTATAGGTGCTGACGATCGTTTCGGCATTATAACGCGACAATGTGCTGGATGTTGATCCGCTGCTGCCTGTCATGATGTCGTTATATTTCTGGCGCTGGAAACCGAGTTTTACTTCGTGACCATCGGCCGGGCGGATCGTGACTTTGCCCAGACCGCTGACGACGCGTTCTCCTGTCCAGCGGACAACATCGCCATCGCCATTCTTATAGGCATCACTATCACGATAGTTGATATTGCCAATGACATCGAAATTTGGGTTTAAGCGATAGGCGCCAACCGTGCTGGTCATCCAACCGTTTCCGTTACTTTCGTAACGCAGCTTTTCGCTCAACGCCCAGGTTTCGTCGTCGCGCAGGAAATCGCCGGCATCTTTGGTTTCAAAGGCGACAAGACCGCCGATACCCCCAGAACCATAGGCATTGGAAACAGGCCCGCGAATAACCGTTACCTGTTTGAGCATTTCCGGGTCAATATAGAATGAACCTGAGCCGTGACCGACGCGCCAATAGTCCTGACGTGCGCCGTCAATCGTTACTGCGACACGGCCATATTCCTGAAGGCCGCGAATATTGATGGATGTCGCCGGATCATCACCATTCAAAGAGGCATGGACACCTGGTGTCGAACGGAAAATATCAGCGGCAGTAGTTGCCTGAATGCGATCCAGCTGCTGCTGCGTGATGACACTCGTTGATGCCATCGCATCAATAGCGGCCTGGTTCTGAATATTGGGTGAAATGGTGATTGTATCGAGCTGAAGTGCCTGCTCTTTCTTTTGAGCTTGCTGTCTTTCCTCAGCTGTCTTCTGATTCTGAGCAGTCTGCCCAAAAGCGGGCATCGCAATCAGGAGACTTAAACCAATTGCTCCACTCAAAACTGTTGTTTCCAACAGATAGCTGCCAAGTCTCGACTTCATTTTCATTGCAACCCCCGAATTGGCCTTCACCGCCATGTCACTAAGATGATAAAAAGACTCATATTAATTGGAGGCTATATTAATCCTGATATTATGAGTCAACTTTAATTATATGAATGGGGATAAGGGGTGCGCGCAGGTTGTGAAATACGTGGCACTGCGTGGCTTTAATCGATTAAAGAATGCAGCGTTAAGTTTGCCGGGTTAAGTCATATCTGATGCCAAATAGTGTAATTTTTTGCAGAACGGTGAAATAATTACACTATGTAAGTTAGGTAATGAAGACGTTGCAATTAAAGCTTGGTAGCTATTTTGCATCAACACTTAAATGTACATTAATTTCAGTAATTTCTGAAAATTAGAGCTGAATATTAAGGGGTTGCTTTTTGATCGCTTGCGGTTATTGTCGGCTCCACTTGGAGGAGGATCGAGCCGCCCCAGCGCGTTTATCGCTGCGGGGCGGTCTCTTTTTTTGAGCTATTCATAAATGCATAACTGCCTTGCAGCATCGCCTCTTGTAAGTGGCGGGCCTCGCTCCTATTTTGGGCTTGTTCAGTTTCACTCCTCCTCCCAGAAACTGAACGCGAAGCGCGGCACTCCTCCTCCCAGCCGCGCTTTACAGATCAGCCCGTTGCACACTCCTCCTCCCAGTGCAGCGGGCTTTCTTGTTTTTAAAGCACATCCGAAGATCTGTGAAATGCCTACGCGCTGCGTAGATTCAATAGTTTGGAGCGTGCTTATGTAGCGCCCAAGTGCACACACGGCGCTTTATCCCTCTGCACTTCCCGAGTCTTTTCAATCAGTTTTCTTTTGCGGAGCGATATCTGTCTTCTGTTCTTGTGCGAGAAGAGACCAGGCAGCGATAAACATGGCAGCGATCATCGGACCAACGACAAAGCCATTAATTCCCACCAGCGAAATACCGCCGATTGTCGAGATAAGCACGACAAAGTCGGGCATGCGCGTACCTTTACCAACCAGCGGGGGGCGCAAGAAGTTGTCGATCAGGCCAATCACGAAAACGCCTACGAATATCAGAACTGCTGCCTTTATCCAGATGCCGTTGACCATGAACCAGATGGCGGCCGGTCCCCATACG
This sequence comes from Ochrobactrum sp. AN78, assembly GCF_029909885.1. Classification (NCBI taxonomy): domain Bacteria; kingdom Pseudomonadati; phylum Pseudomonadota; class Alphaproteobacteria; order Hyphomicrobiales; family Brucellaceae; genus Ochrobactrum; species Ochrobactrum sp. AN78. The sequence continues at coordinate 477,627 of NZ_JASAMU010000003.1, read as the reverse complement.
AGAGAAGCGCCGACAACCGGAAGCAGTGAGAAAATCGTCATCATCACGCCCCAAAGCAATGCCGCCTCGATGCCCAGAAACCAGAAGGTCAAGCCGCCAAGTGTTCCTTGAATAAGCGCAATGATGATGTTGCCTTTAACCGTGGCGCGAATAACCGCAGTGAACTTTTCCAGAATTTGGCCGGTATATTCTTCGCTAAGAGGAATTGTTTGGCGAATTTTGGCACCCAGCTCAGCGCCATCGCGGAACAGGAAAAACAGCAGATAAATCATGATGCCGAAGCTTATGAAGAACTGGAGCGTGTTTTGGCCCAGACTCACCAACCGGCCAGCAAAGATCTGACTGCCCTGCAAAATGGCGGATGAAATGCGCGAACGCCATTCAGCAAAACTGCCGAGTTCAAAACGAACCATCCATTCTTCAAGTGAGTCAGGCAACGCTCCTAATATGCTGGTGATGTAGCTATTGAGATCAAACTCACGCGTACTGAGCCGCTGATAGAGCGAGTTGCCTTCCTGAACCAGCGATCCAAAGATCAAAAGCGTTGGAATGATCACCAGACAAATACACATCAACACCGACAACAGCGCGGCAACATTGCGTCGGCCATTCAGAACTCTCAGCAGCCATTGTTGAACAGGGTAGAAAATGACCGCGAGGATGACGCCCCAAAGCACTGCGGAATAATACGGAATAAGCAGCCATGCGAAGGCTATAGTGACCAGAGCCAGAAGAATGTAGAAGCTTACGCGCTGGACGGACATGAGATCTCTTCAGTCTGGAGTTGGCATCAAACGTGAGTGCAATTCAATTTGCATCCAACAAACCCTAAATCATTTGAGCCAAAAGTGCGAAGCGGTTTCGTGGAAGACGAATACGTTAAAACAAATAGATAGCGTGGTTTCAACGATTCAATATTGAATGAGATCATTCCCCTGATTGGGCATGTGACGTTTGCAGGAAATGATCAGGGACAAGCCGTTATAATGAAGTATTTTATCCCTTTCTAATAAGCATTGTGACCACGCTACTTCCATATTGTTTATGATGATAATTAATATTGTTGACAATTTTTAAGATGTGGCGTTCAATCCATCATGCTCTTCTCCATCAAACGAGAGAGGGGTGATTTAAACAAGGGGAATAAAAATGTTTAACAGACGCGCAGTTATTAAAACTGCGGCGCTGGGCGCCGTGTCACTTTTTGCGCTCATGTCCGCCAATGCCTCCCAAGCAGCAGACAAAGAACTCAAAATCGGCTTTGTCGGTGTAACGAGTGGACCGGCTGCATCATGGGGTACTTCCAACGTTCGTTCGATGCAGGTACGTGCCGACTGGCTCAATGAGTCCGGTGGTGTGAAAATCGGTGACGATACTTACAAAATTAATATCGTCACATTCGATGATCAGAAAGATCCAAAACGCGCCATCGCTGGCATGGAAAAAATGGCTCAGGAAGGCGTACATTACGTTGTCGGGCCTAATGTCGATGACGGCGCAGCCGCTGTTCGTCCAGTCGCCGAGTCCAAAGGGATTATTTACTTCCCTTATTCATTCCCGAAAGAACTTTACACGCCGCCAGCATCCAATGCCGTTCTTGGTATGATCGCTAACTATCAGTCAGGTCCGGCGATCTATAAATATCTCAAGGACAATAAGGACATTAAGAGCGTTGCGTTCGTCGCCGCCAATGAATCTGATCCACTGAGCCAGCGCGATAGCGGCATTGAGGCCGCCAAAGCTCTTGGCCTTGAAGTGGTCTCTACCAGCGACGCTTATCAGAACGACACACGTGACTTCACGCCGGTTCTGACGCCAATTATCATGCAGAAGCCTGATCTTCTCGTTCTTTCTGGCGTTGCGCCCGGGAATGCGCCTCTTTTGATCCGTGCTGCACGCGAACTCGGTTACGAAGGCTTCATTTCAACCGAAACCGCACAGGATGCCAAGGTTCTTGAAGAAGGCGCGGGCGAGCTCGCGAATGGCTTCATTTCCGTAGGCGGTGCTTCTACGCCAGAAATCGCGTCTGACACCATGAAGGAATTCGTTGATCGCTACACCAAAGCCTATGGCGAGTATAATGACGAGTCCAACACCAAGGTTTATGCGCTCGATTACATTATCGAAACGATCAAAGCCAATCCGGCAGCAATCGGTGATGTCAAAGAATTCATGAAGACCATGGATACCTTCTCGGCAAAGAATCCTTTCGTGAAGGGTGATGACGCGAAGCTGACTTATGTTGGCACAACGTCATTTGGTCAGAAGCGCCAGATCGGCATTCCTATGGTTGTGACAGAATACAAGGACGGCAAGTTCGAAACGCTGTTTGTGGCGCAGGTCGACTAAACGACAGCGCTTAAAACAATTGCCTGATGCGGTGTCGATATATTCCGCATCAGGCCTCCCAACCATAAAGAACTGTCACGGAGGCTTTGGCGTAGCCCTGTCTCCGCAGGGGGAGTCTGCCTTCATGGAACAAATTATAGCCAATGGGCTGTATCTTGGTGCGCAATATGCACTGATCGCGTTAGGTTTGACGCTGATCTTCGCTCTGATGAACGTCCTCAATTTCGCGCACGGCCAGATGTATGTGCTCGGCGGATTCGTCACTTACACGATCTATGGCCAGCTTGGATTACCATTTGTCGTGGCATTGCTCGCTTCAGCAGTCACATTGATGATTGTGGGCGCGTTGATTGAGAAGCTGTTGTTCAGACCCGTTATTAAACGAAGTCTGCGAGATGAAAGTACGATGCTGCTTGCAGCGGCGGTCGCGTTCTTTCTTGATGCAATTATCCTTCTACTCTTTGGCGAAAAGCAGCGTGGCGTACCGAAAATCATAAACGGTGTCTTCGTTTCTGATTGGCTGATAATGCCTTATGACCGCATGTTGATCGGCGCGCTCGCCGTCATCTTCATCGCAGCTTTCGTTCTCTTTATGCAATTCACGAAACCCGGTCGCGCCATGCGCGCGCTCGCTCAAGACCGCGTAGCTGCGCAGTTGATGGGTGTGAATGTTGACCGTTACTCCATGATCGGCTTCGCAATGGGGGCTATGCTGGCAGGCCTGGTCGGTGGTCTGTTGGTCGCCATTACCGGTGTTAATTCAGGCATTGGTGGAGCAATTTCCATCAAGGCTTTCATGATGGTGATGATTGGTGGCGCAGGTGTCGTCAGCGGTGCAATTGCCGGTGGCTTCATCCTTGGCATGTTGGAGTCGGTCGGCCTCACCGTGCTGCGCCCTTACGGTGATATCACCTATCTCGTCATCTTTGCCGGACTGATGGTCTTCCTCAGTCTTCGCCCGAATGGGCTTATGGGCAAACCTTGGGGTTGATGGGGGCAATCATGACAAAGACAACAAAAATTCTCGGTGTCGTTGCCTTTCTCGCACTCGTGCTAATTGGCATTCCGCTGCTCATCGAAGTGACCGGACGTAGCGACCTCTATTATACCCTGACCTCGGTAGCTCTGTTATCTATCGTCAGCGGTGGTGTGTGGCTTACCTTCTACATTGGCCGCATCAATATCGGTCAGGGTGCCTATGCACTGATGGGGGGCTATGTCTCGGCCATTCTTATGGTCAAATACGGCATTTCTTTCTGGCTGACACTACCATTGGCCGGTCTGTTCTGCGCCTTCGCCAGCATCCTTATCGGCATTCCGATCCTGCGACTGCGCGGCGTTTACTTCGCCATGGTCACTCTGGTGCTCACAGAAGTTGCGCGTCTGCTGGCGATGGCCCTGCCAATCACCAATGGTGCGAAAGGCATGGTAAGCATTCCGATGCCCGGTGGCATATCCATATTCGGTCTGACCATTTTGCCCGATTTCGCAACGCTACAGAACCCGCGTGCAGCTTTCTATTATGTGTCGGTTGTATTGATGGTGCTGTGCTTTGCCGGACTTTATCGGCTTATTCATTCGCGTATTGGCGGGCTTTGCCAGTCGCTGCAACAGAATGAAGAACTCGCCTCCTCCATTGGCGTCAACATCACCTATCTGCGCGTACTGGCCTACGCCATTTCCTCTTTCCTTGGCGGTCTTGGGGGCGCGATGTTTGTGGCAATCTCGCAGTCAATCTATCCGTCAAGCTTCACCGTCACGGACTCCGTTAACTTCATGCTCAACTGCTTCCTTGGCGGCCTTGGCTATGTTTTCGGTCCCATCATCGGCACGTTTGTTCTCTATTTCGGTTGGGATTTCCTGTTCCAGACCGGAAAGTTCCAGCTCCTTATCTTCTCAAGCCTGTTGATCATTCTGATGCTGTTCCTGCCTAACGGCCTGCTCAGCCTTCGACTGACTGGCAAGAAAGGATCGAGATCATGAGTGCACTTCTAGAAATTAAAGGGCTGACGAAGCGTTTTGGTGGACTTGTGGCGGTCAACGACGTTTCCTTCTCGGTCAAGGAAAAAGAAATTCTATCGGTGATCGGACCGAACGGTGCGGGAAAGTCGACCCTTTTCAAGCTGATCGCATCCTTTATCACACCGACGACTGGCGAAGTTCGCTTTAAAGGTGAACGTATATCGGGGCTTGCTCCGCATATTGTTGCCCGTAAAGGCGTGGTTCGCACATTTCAGGAAACAACTATCTTCAAAGGCATGACGGTGCGTGACAATGTGATTGTCGCTCATCATTTGCGCGCCAAAGCAAGTTTCCTCGGATGTTATGTCGGCACGGGGCTGGCTCGACAAGATCAGGAGGAGTTTGGCCGCTCTGCGGACGAAATTCTGGATTTTCTTGGACTTGGCAGTCAGCGCAATGAAGTTGCGCAGAACCTCCCACATGGCCATCTTCGCGCACTTGGCATTGCGATCGGACTGGCAACGGAGCCTAAAATCCTGCTGCTTGATGAACCTTTTGCGGGCATGAACCACGACGAAACCGTCAAGGCGGTGGAAATGGTGCGCGCGGTGCGAGACCGTGGCGTTACCGTTCTTCTCGTTGAGCACGATATGCCAGCCGTCATGAATATCTCCGACCGGATCGTTGTCATCAATTTCGGTCAGAAGATTGCGGAAGGCACGCCCAAGGAGATTCAGGAGAACGAGAAAGTCATCGAGGCCTATCTTGGCGCAGAAGATGAAACGATTGGATACTGATCATGACAGAGCTTCTGAAAGTTACTGATGCTGAACTCTATTATGATCACGTCTATGCCCTCAAAGGCGTTTCGCTAACGGTCAACCAAGGTGAAACAGTCGCCCTAATTGGTGCGAACGGTGCTGGAAAATCCTCAATTCTGCGAGCGATTACAGGGCTGAACAAACTGCGCAAAGGCGAGATTTATTTCGAAGGACGTCGTCTTGATGGCACCCGTTCGGATACGATTGTTGAAATGGGTATCGCTATGGTTCCGGAGGGACGCCGTGTCTTTCCTTATATGAGCGTACGCGACAATCTCTTGATGGGGGCTTTTACGCGATCCGGTGAGGCGGAAATTGCCAACACGCTGGAAATGGTGATGGGCCGCTTCCCTCGTCTTAAAGAACGCTACTCGCAAGCAGCTGGCACTATGAGTGGCGGTGAACAGCAGATGCTCGTCATCGGGCGCGCGCTGATGGCAAAACCTAAGTTGTTGCTTCTTGATGAACCATCACTGGGCGTCGCACCTAAGCTGGTGCAGGACATCGCTCGTTCAATCGTGGCCATCAATCGTGATGAAAAAGTGAGTGTTCTGCTCGTAGAGCAAAACTCGCGCATGGCGCTTCGTATCTCACAGCGGGCTTATGCGCTCACCACCGGCAAGATTGTGCTCTCGGGTAATTCAGAAGAGCTTATCTCAGACGAGCGCGTGAAGAAACTCTATCTGGGGGGCGAAATCTAATTCGCGACACAAGATCAGCAGCCGTGTCGTGGGGGCATGCACGGCTGCTCGAATTCGGCTTAGAGGCAATGCTGTGCCTAAAGCATTTTCGGAAATCAAGATCAAGATTTCCTTTTAAAATAACAACTTGAAGCGTGGAGCGGAATTTATAATCGCTGTGCGCTTCAAGCCATCAACAACGATAAAAAAAGATGGTTTGAGGAAATGGACATACTTGTCGTCAACCCGAATACGACCGCTTCCATGACGCGGAAGATCGGCGAAGCTGCGCGCAGCGTAGCAATGGCCGATACGAATATCATAGCCGTCAATCCCAAGGACGGCCCACCCAGCATAGAAGGTTACTTCGACGAGGTATTTGCAATTCCTGGCTTGATCGGAGAAATGCAGAAGCATTCGTCGGCTGATGCTTGCATCATAGCTTGTTTCGACGATACGGGATTAGATGCTGCACGTTGTGCCAGCACAATGCCTGTGATTGGCATTGGTGAGGCTGCGTTCCACACGGCGAGCCTGATTTCAGGCAAGTTCAGTGTAGTGACCACCCTCTCCCGCTCGGTGCCTGCAATCGAGCATAATCTGGTTCGTTATGGCTTGGCGACGCGTTGCACTCGTGTAAGAGCCAGCGATGTTGCTGTTCTGGAATTGGAAGTTCCCGGCTCTGATGCGAGAAAGCGAATTTCTGAAGAGATAGCGCGTGCAATTCGGGATGATCATGCTGAAGCAATTGTGTTGGGCTGTGCGGGCATGGCCGATCTCGCTGCGTCCTTATCGCAAGAACATGGTTTGCCGGTGATTGATGGCGTGACGGCTGCAGTCAAGCTCTGTGAAGGGCTGGTAAGCTTAGGTTTGAAGACATCCAAACGAGGCGGATACCTTCCGCCACGGACGAAGGCTTTTGAAGGAATATTTGAACCATATTCACCAGGCCGGTGAATTGCGCATAAAGACGGAGCGGTTCCAGTGACTGAGGGTTGGCGGGAGCCGCTTTGTCTAACCTATCGATCCCATGTTGTAGATCAAATTGCCGAATTTGTTGACAATTATTGAGGTGAGTTCGATATGTACGTGAGAAGCTCTGCGTGTTCGTAGAGTTTCCAGCGAACTGAATAACCTGGCAACCGGACACAAATGAATTTTTTTGGCTCTAACGCACCAGACACAACTGATAACGGCAATAGCAATGGGGGCGCGCGCTGGCACTCCGTTTATCAAGGCCTGCGTGACGCAATAGTTGGCCATCAGTTACTACCCGGCACCAAACTGCCGGAAGATGAGCTGGCAACGATATATTCTGTCAGCCGTGCAGTCGTGCGATCAGCCCTACAGGCGCTCTCGCATGATCGACTTGCGCGCCTTGAACCCAATCGCGGCGCATTTGTTGCAGAACCCTCGCGGGAAGAAGCGCGAGAAGTGTTTGAGGCTCGGACACTGATTGAGCCCGAAGTCGCAGCACTTGCAGCCAAGGTGGCAACGGCAGAGGATATTGCCAAGCTTCGCAAACATCTGGATGATGAACACGCGGCGCTTCATGCTGGCCGCGACAGCGATGCAATCAGGCTTTCGGCACGCTTTCACCTTGATCTTGCAGAGATTGCGGGACATTCCATTCTGGCGGGTTTCGTTGCAGAGCTGTTGCCGCGCTCATCGCTTATCATTGCGCTTTATTGGCAGCGCCGGGAAACGACCTGTGAAAGCCATGCGCATAATGCGCTTGTTGACGCTATTGAGCAGCATAAAGTTGAAGAAGCTGAATCCCTGATGAAGACGCATATTCTGGACCTACTTGCCGGCCTCAATCTTGATCGCATGGAAAAAGAGCAAAAGCGCCTCTCCGATATTCTCCGTTAAATAAAAAGGCTGATCTTTGATCAGCTTTTTTATCAGACTTAAAGCATTTGCCGCAAAATCGCGAAGCAGTTTTGCATAAGGATAATGCGTAAAAACAAATAGTTAGAGCAGATTCAACGAACAAGCTTTGCTCTAACGCGGAAAACGTTGATTTTCCTCCAGAACATTCAGATCCATATGATTGCGCATATAGCGTTCTGATGCCTTCTGTAATGGTTGATAATCCCATGGATAGTAAGCACCGTTGCGGAGTGCTGGATAAACCACATGGCGGCGCGCCTGGCTTGCCCGTATCTGGCTATCATAAAGTTCAAGGTCCCAGCGTTGCGCGGCTTGGCCCGAAAGTCGCTCTAGTGTTTCTTTATGTTCAGGCGAAGCAGCCAGATTTTTTAGTTCATCCGGATCATTGACAAGGTTGAACAATTGCGGCGGGTCAAATCGGCAAAGATTCAACTTCCACTCGCCTTCCCGCAAAGAAACCATCGGCGCGATGGTGCCCTCAGCGGCATATTCCATAGGCACTGCGCCACGCGGCTGCACACCTGAAGCAACATCGATAAGCGATACACCGTCCGTCCACGGCATGATACCTTTAAGGTCTATACCCGCGAGATCAGAAAGCGTTGGCAGCACATCAAGCGTGGAGACGGCTTCTCCTACCAATCCCGGCGTTAACTGGGGTGCGGCAATCATCAGCGGTACGCGTGCAGAGCCTTCAAAGAAGTTCATCTTGAACCACAGACCACGTTCCCCTAGCATATCGCCATGATCGGAAGTGAATACGATCAGTGTGTTCTCGCTCATACCGCACCGCTCAAGCACATCAAGCAGATTGCCAATCTTGTCATCGACATAGGAGATATTGGCAAAATATGCCTGCCGAGCGGCTCTTATCTGCTCGCTAGTAATATCATAGTCTTCGGCCTTACAGGCGCGCAGCAGACGCTCGCTGTGTGGGTCGATTTCGCATTCCGGCAAAGGCCCAATTTTCGGATCAAGCTCTGGAATATTTGCATAAAGATCATGGAAACGTTTGCGGGCGACATAGGGGTCATGCGGATGTGTAAAGCTCACGGTCAAACACCAGGGGCGTTCATCATGACCACGCGCAAGATCGTAGAGCTTGGCTTCTGCCTGATAGGCGACTTCATCGTCATACTCGAGCTGATTGGTGATTTCTGCCGTTCCAGCACCGGTGATCGAGCCAAGATTATGATACCACCAGTCAATACGTTCGCCCGGCTTGCGATAATCAGGTGTCCAGCCAAAATCGGCAGGATAAATGTCTGTCGTCAGGCGCTGTTCAAAGCCGTGCAACTGATCCGGGCCGACAAAATGCATTTTGCCTGATAGGGCCGTCTGATAACCCGCATTGCGCAAATGGTGCGCATAGGTCGGAATTTCGGACGAAAACTCCGCTGCATTGTCATAGACGCCGGTTCGGGAAGGCAGTTGTCCCGACATGAACGATGCGCGTGCCGGAGCGCATAACGGGCTTGCTGTGTAGCAATTTGCAAAACGCACAGAGCGCTCGGCTAGTTTGCGTAAGTTCGGCGTGTGCAGAAACTCCGCGGGGCCATCAGGAAAGAAGGTTCCGTTCAGCTGATCAACCATCAGAACGAGGATATTCGGCTTTTTCATTTGGCTGTGACCATAAATTAAAAGAAATCAACGCAGAGCGGCGGACGCTGAAAACGCCCGCCGAAAAAGAATGCTTAGAGCATTTCCAACAAAAGTGAGTGAGCCTTCTGCGTTGGATAATGCGTAAAAGCAAACCGATAGAGCGGCTCCAACAATTCAGTCTTAACTGGAACTGCTCTAGCGGATTTTACAGGCCAAGTTTTGCCTTTACCGCTGCCGCTCCTGGTTCGCCTTTGAAGGTGGTGACACCCTCGAGCCACTTATCGATATGTTCCGGATTAGCCTTCAGCCATGCGGTAGCCGCCGCTGGACCTTCGGTCCCTTCATTCAGGATCTTGTCCATCACCTCATTTTCAATATCGACAGTGAAAACGAGCTTCTTGAAAAAGTTCGCTGCATTCGGGCATTCGCCCGCCCAGCCAGTGCGCGACAGCGTATAAACTTCGGCGCCGCCATAGTTCGGGCCGAAATAATCATCACCACCAGACAGATATTCAATATTGAGCTTGGTGTTCATCGGATGCGGCGCCCAAGCCAGGAAGACCACCCATTGCTTGTCCCGGTTTCTACGATCAACCTGCGCAAGCATAGCCTGTTCGCTCGATTCTACGATCTTCCAGCCATCGAGCTTGAACTTCTTGTCTTCGATGATTTTCTGAATGTTCTGATTGGCCGGGGCGCCCGGCTCAATGCCATAAATTTCTTTACCAAATTTGTCGGCGTGAGCCGCGAGATCTGCAAAGTCCTTCACGCCGTCTTTGGCGACATAATCTGGTACAGCCAGAGTAAATTTTGCGCCTTCAAGGTTCTTGACCAGTACTTCAGCAGCCTTGGCGCTATCGAGGTCATCGCGGAACTTCTGTTGCGCTGGCATCCAGTTGCCAAGGAACACATCGGTGTTGCCAGTTTTAAGGGCCTCATAACCAATGGGCACCGACATCGTTTTCACGTCGGCCTTATAGCCCAGACCGTCGAGCAGTACGCTGGCGATGGAATTTGTTGAGGTAATATCTGTCCAACCCGGATCAGAGAGACGAATAGTTTCGCACTTTGCAGAATCTGCTGCAGAAGCCACGCCCGTAAGCCCCGTGAACGCTGCCAGTGCAAGTGTCGTCAGTTTGAGATAGCGCATTCATTTTCCCCTGTTTGGCTCTGACGAAATCCGATCCATAAAATCAAATTTCGTTATGTCTTGCATTCTGCCTTTAAGGAAAACATCTTTAAGGATAAGGGAAAAGACATTCATTTTTTATTGGAGACATAAAGGATATTTATGGTTTCTTCATCTTGGGATCTTGGCAGTCTTGGCGTTTTTGAAGCGGTCGGGCGTTTGGAAAATCTGACCCTTGCGGCGCGCGAACTGGGCATGACTCAACCAGCGGTCAGCTATCAAATAAAACGAATGGAAGACCGGCTGGGCGTTTCACTATTCGCAAGACGCGCACGTGGCGTAGAAATATTGCCCGAGGGGCGCATACTTTATGAGGCAGTGCGTCTTGGCCTTGATGGAATCGAAGAGGCCATTCAGCAAATCAGACGCAGACAACGGACACCGGGGCTTCGGATAGCCACGGATTATGGCTTTGCCGCCTTCTGGTTGATGCCGCGTGTCGCAAAATTCCGTCCGAAATATCCAGAGGTGGATGTTCGCATCACAGCATCATCCATGTTGCAGCCGCTTGATCACAGAGAGGCAGATATCGCCATTCTGTTTGGTTCACGGGAGGACTTTCCAAAAGACGCGATTGCTTTTGTGGGAGAGTCCGTTGTGCCGGTCTGTTCCCCCGGCTTTCTCGATCAGCACGGGCCGTTTCCGAATGGAAAGGGGTTAAGATCAACAGCACTTTTGCATCTCGATACCTTGCAGGGTGATCGTTGGTTTACGTGGCAGACCTGGCTTGATGCGATTGACGAGGAAATTGACGACGGTAATTATGGGTTGGTGTTCAACACCTATAATCTGGTGCTAGAGGCGGCAATTGCTGAACAAGGGGTAGCCCTTGGGTGGGCCGGACTGATCGACGGAGCGATTAAACGGGGGCAGCTTGTTCCTGCTTGTGATGTGACCCTCGAGAGTACGAAAGGCTATTGGCTGGTATTCAATCCCGATATTTCGGACGCCAGCAAGGCATTGTGCATGGAACTGCTTGAATCTGAGCCAAATCTATAAAAACTTGAATGCAAGGCCTGAGATCAACGCTTTGACATAGCGTTGCTTCTGAAAGTTACCATTGAGCGATATGCGCTTTATAGCCGTTGGCTTTAAAGCGTCTGATTGCTGCAAAACTGCTGGCTGAGTCGTAACAGCTGCCACAAAGCCAGCCTTGGCTGTCATTTCTATTTCTCGTTGGCCGACCGCCGAGCACCAACCGTAAGGGTATGAGAATGATTTGGGTCGATAGCCGACACAGTCCTCAATTGCAGCGGTTGATCCATCTATTTCGTGGGCAAGACGTTCTTCATTCACACGTCGAAGGTTAACATGCGCGATCGTGTGTCCGCCAATGTGAACGAGCGGATCGTTCGCCAACGATTTTAGCTGTGCACGGTCCATAACCAGGTTTTCGACAATTATATGCGGATCAATGTTGCATTGCGTGGTTGCAAGTTCGTCAACACGCCGAACAGCCTCATCTTCATCAAAAAAACGAACAAATGCAGCTAATCTGTCAAACGCTGCATATTTTTGCGCTACCGTTTCGGTGCGTATTGTCTCCAGCCCTTTACCAAAATCGAACCTGATCTGCGGATTATTTCTCAATAGCACTTCTGTCGTTTCCCACCAGATTGTATGGGTACGATCGACAAAGCCCATTGTCGGAAAAACTGTATAGGGAATACCAAACTTAAGGAAAATCGGGGCTGCAATCTCTGCATTGTTTCGATAACCATCGTCGAATGTGAAGGCCACAAATTTTTGATCATCGAAGCGGTCTGTGAGGAGTCCAGGCAAATCATGCAGATGAACGGGCGTTAGGCCAGCTTCAAGCACAGTTTGAATTGTCTCTGTAAGAAACTCAGGTGTAACCGTCAGAATGGAATTGGGCTGAAATCCATCAGTCTGGTTTGGGCCAACATGATGCAGTGTGAAGACCACGCCGCGTCCACCAGCAGCCGGAAAAATTTTACCCAGACCCGAAAAGGCAATTGCGTTCAAGCCGGCCCGGATAGCTCCATATCGCATGTTTAGCCTGAAAGATTGCAAACACACCATGTTCGAAAACGCTCCCCCGCGCACTGACATACGTCAAGACTACAAGAATGCAAGATCAGTGTTGGATGCTTGTGCATCTTTGAACTCTCGTTGCAGCCATTCCATAAACACGCGCACGCGTGGCGAAAGCTGACGCTCTCGTCTGTAAAGCAGCGAAACAGGCGTCGGCTTTGGAGGGAAATCCGTAAGCACTTCAATGAGTTCTCCGGATTCCATTAGCTTTGTAACATGATAGATCGGAACTTGGATCAGGCCTAACCCTAGGCGCGCAGCCGAAACATAACTTTCGGCGGCATTGACTGATATCGGCGCAGGCAAACTGATCTCAACGACCCTACCCGCGACTGCAAACTCTAAAGGCAGCAAACCACCGGTCGATGTTGAGTGAAATCCAACCATCTGATGACCGTGTATCAAACTGTCAGGATGCCTGGGCATCCCATGGCGTTCCAGATAGGCTGGAGAAGCCAGCGTGATCTCTTTTAGCAAGGCAACGCGGCGAACAATCATGTCGCTATCCTGCAGTATGCCGGCTCTCAACACACAATCCATGCCTTCACGGACGAGATCGACGAAACGGTCGCCTTCACTCATGTAGATCTCAATTTCGGGGTAGGTTTCGAAGAAGCGTGGCAAGGCCGGTAGAAGAAAATGGCGGGCAAGCGTGCCATGCACATCAATGCGCAATATTCCTTTCGGCTTGGTTCCTGCAAAGGCGCCTTCCGCGTCTTCCAATTCTTCGATAATAGAAATGCAGCGCCGATAATAAGCTTCACCGTCAAGTGTTGGGCTTACATGACGGGTCGTGCGCTGAAGCAGACAGACACCAAGACGCTTTTCCAGCTGCTTGATCGCATCCGTTACAGTCGATCTTGGCAGCCCCAAATCTTCCGCAGCAAGTGTAAAACTGCGTCGTTCTGTAACCCGGGTAAAAACCCGCATGGCATCAAATCGGTCCATAATATTATTCGCCATATTCGGATAGTGATGCCGAACTATGCATGATTATCCGGCATTATAGAAGCGCTATGTTTTGTCTCGAACGTGGAGCGTTCATTTTTGCCAATCGACGCTCAAACATTTATTTTCAACGCGCATCTCTCTTTGAGATGCGTTCCAAAAGGAAGTTAAGCTAATGCCTGCAAACAATGACAAGGTTGCAATCGTTACGGGTGCATCACGTGGCATAGGTGCTGCTATCGCACGCCGAATGGCAAAAGATGATTTCACTATTATCGTCAATTATGCAGGTAGCAAAAAAGCAGCCGAAGAATTGGTGGCTGAGATTATCCACTCCGGGGGCCACGCGGTTGCGCATCAGGCAGATGTCAGCGATCCGGCAGCCGTTAAGCACATGTTTGAAAGCGCTGAATCCACCTTTGGTGGCGTTGATGTGCTGGTCAACAATGCTGGAATTATGAAGCTTGCTTCTGTGAAGGATGGTGACGATTCAGTTATCGAAAGCCAGATTGCGATCAATCTCAAAGGCAGCATCTATACAATGCGGGAAGCGGCCCAGCGCCTGCGTGATGGTGGACGTATTGTCAATTTCTCGACAAGCGTGGTGGGTCTGAAGCTTGAAAATTATGGTGTCTATGCTGCAACGAAAGCTGCCGTTGAAACACTGACAGCAATTCTCGCAAAAGAACTGCGCGGTCGCGGCATCACTGTCAATGCGGTCGCTCCCGGGCCAACAGCAACAGATTTGTTCTTGAACGGCAAATCCGACGACCTTATCGAGCGGTTGGCAAAAATGAACCCGTTGGAAAGGCTCGGAACTCCTGAAGATATCGCTGCAGCAGTCGCGTTTCTGGTGGGGGAAGACGGACGTTGGATTAACGGTCAGGTTCTACGTGCAAATGGCGGAATGATCTGACTTCCATTAGGTAAAGAGCGAGGATTTCCCTTGCTCTTTACTCTGGTTCAAGCTTTGCCCGTCGTGGCATTCCAAAGCGGCTCTGCAATTTTGGCCATGAAAATCACAATCAGCGAACCAAGCACAAAACCGAACACACCATCTGCAAAGGCTGTTGCAAACCAGTTTACGGTGCTGGCGAGGCCTGTTGAAACATAGGCTGCCAGGTCGGCGGCAGTTTCCGTAATCCACGCAAAAGGCTGATGAACGCCCAATCCGTGCAACCCATGGATAAATATATTGCCCCCAACCCAGAGCATTGCAGCTGTGCCAATGATTGTAAGCACTAACAGCAGCTTGGGAACCGCGCGAACTGTAAAACGTCCTAATGCCCGTGTAGCCGAAAGACGACCCTTTCGCGCCATTAACACGCCGAAATCATCAAGCTTTACGATAACTGCTACAACGCCATAGACCAGAACGGTAATCATGATGCCAACGACTATAAGTGTGGCAAGCTCGATCCAGATTGAGTTGGTTTCAATCATCGAAAGAGCCAGCGTCATGATTTCAGCGGAAAGAATGAGATCGGTTTTAATGGCGCCAGCGACGCGCTTTTCTTCAAGCGCAGTTGGGTCTTTATCCTCTTGAGAGCCATCTTCATGTTGGTCTTCACCAGGAAACAATTTATGCCAGACCTTTTCGGCACCTTCGAAACACAAATAGGCACCGCCAATCATCAAAAGCGCGGTAATTGCTATTGGTAGAAAATAATCGAGTGCCAGAAGAACAGGAATAAGCAGAGCTTTATTTCTAAGGCTGCCCATTGCAATTTTGCCGATCATTGGCAATTCACGTGCAGCCGTTATGCCAACCACATAATTGGGTGTGACTGCAGCGTCATCAATCAATACACCGATGGTTTTGCTGCCCGCTTTTACGGCGTTGGCGGATATATCGTCCACTGATGCCGCAGCAATTTTTGCTATCGCTGCAACATCATCCAGGAGGGCAAGAAAGCCGCTCATATAGTCTCTCCGCTTCAAGCATTTCCAGCAAAAGTGGGAAGCGGTCCCAACGATCCAGTCCTAACTTGAATCGCGGTAACGCGCCATCATCTGAGCGCAGAACCTGTCATCATGTGACAGGGATAACGCTTCCAATAAATCTACATTGCAGACTTGCATATAATTCGGCAAGTCATACACAGCGCTCGTCTCAGGGTTTTCCAGTGGCTTAGCGTGTTTTAGTTTACGTACTCAAACGAAAAAAGGCGGCTAATGCCGCCTTTCATGCTTAGAAACTCTGATTGCTGTCGGCTTTACCGTGCAGCAAGGATACCCGCGATAAGACCGGTTGCAGCAGTGACCAGCAAATACTGGTTATCTACCTTTACCCAATGCTGGCCACGGCCTGGCTTGCGAAGACCATATCGCTTGTAATCGCGAATTTCCTGATGACGACGCCAGTCACTGTAGCGTTCACCACGCGACCAACGCTTGTGCCCCTGATCCCGGCGATCATAGCGCTGGAACTCCTTACCATGTGATGGACGAGCAGGCTCTACACGATTGTAACCGGGCTTACGTGGTTGATGGTAATCCTGAGCCTGTGCAAGAGGCGCACCAACAAACGAAAGAGCAATGGCGGCGAGAACGGCTTTCTTAATCATGGAACACTCCTTTTGTGTTGATACGAATGTATCGTCGCTGGAGTGAACGCGAGATGAATAAATTAGGATCCAAACATTAAATAAAATCAATGTGATTAGAATAGAATTGGGCGACATTTAAAGCGCGTGGCTTTCAATGTCGCCCTTGGAATGCGTGGCCTATACTACTCATACCAGAAACAGAGCGAGCGGTACGAGTATAAGAAATGCAGCTGCAACGCCTGTTTCAATCTTCGAATATAGCAACATGTTAGCCTCCATCATGGTTAATGACAGATGAACAACGCAACTGTAGCGATTTGGTTCAATCAGGCTTCGAGATAAGCGATAATTTTTATGAGATGCCCCGACGGGTTGGGTTTCAGAAACACCATCGGCAAAACCCAAACGATATTCCGCCCAAAAAAGGGTTATTGTTTAATGATCATAATCATTTACGGCCTAAATATTTGATAATAATGTTCAGAGGCTCGATGTTGAGCGGGTGGGTAATAATCATGAAAAGAATAAAAATTGCGGGCGCAGCATCGGCTGCCCTGTTTATGCTTGTCGGTGTAGCGAAAGCAGATGATCTGGTCTTTGACCTAAAGAATGGTACGAATTCTGTTCTGACGCATTTTTATACTTCTCCAGTTGGCGTCAACAACTGGGAAGGCGACGTTTTTGGACAACAGGTGCTCAATCCAGGCGAAACAATCGAAATTACAATCGCCGACGGTCGTCGCGTGTGCAAATACGACATGCGTTTTGAATTTCAGGAAAGTGACGATCTGGACACGACGACAGACACGCAGAACCTTTGTGAGCTCAGCACCTATACCATCGAGGAATAGAGCATGTCGCGCTCAAATGGATTCATCTAGCGTTCGCGAACATGTCGATAATTGAAGGAATCTAGAGCGAGCGCCATTGGTGCGATTGAGCGCGACACGCTCTAGGTTTAGTTTTGGGCGGGGAATAGCGGCTGGACCTGAAAGTCCAGCCGCTTTTTTTGATCTGTTTCAGATCCCTCTCCCCAGAGCTGCCACTGCACTGCGCATGGCTTTGGAAATAGCTGCGAATTTGAGCGCCTGCCAATAGCGATAATCATTGACCAAAGTGGCAGACAGCCAGCAATCGCCACGATTGCCGGTGCGTTCCCAGCCCATAAGGCCGGCGTCGCGTGCGCGGGCGAGAATCCGTGCCGTGTTGCTTTGTGACATTCGATATCGGTTGGATATGCCGTTTGATGTCACCTGCCCTATCCATATACGGTCGCCGGAAAGCTCCCAGGGTGCACGCGAAGCGACATCGTGCAGGATATTGTTTCCAGATTCCGCGCGCGTAAAATTTGCGATGCTCGCCACAGGCCTGCACCAGTCGCTGTTGTGCAAAACTTCGCGGGTCATAAGCGGCTGAGCATATCGTAACAATTCAGGCTTCGTCTGCATAAGTAGAGCGCGATTGCCGCCGTCCATCAAGTCCAATGCAGCAAGATGTGTCGTCAGCCACAAATGGATCAGTGCTTCCGTTTCCGGCTTCGCACGGAACAATTGCTGTCGGCGATCAGAGGTTGGAATTGCCTCGAGCAACTTATAGTGGCGAGTTTCCTGCAGAAATGCCAACGTCGTGTTTTTGCTGGCAATAGGTGTGCCTTTAAGAAAGTTAAGCAGGTTCGTCGGCGAGATAGGTGGATTATCCGGATTGGTTACGTGTTCGAAATGGACGGCAAACGTCGCTTGGCTGAGCAACCATTTCTGCATGTCGGAAAGATAACGTACTTCGCGCGGCAATCGAGCTGTGATTGCGAGAAGTTCTTTTGCGGCAGATGTAAGACAATCACCGAAGCGCGGGGAATAGCGCAACTCGGATGCTTCGAAAGCCTGAGGCAGAACGCTCAATTCTTGAATGGACAACGCGGCTTCCATGATTGTAACTGCATCCGAAATTTGCAGGTGGCTAAGTGCCAGATATTTTAGCTCAATCGTATACAGCTTTTGGAACCAGATTTAAGCAGGTCTTTTCGTCGCTTTGACAACTCTGCAAACCTTCAACTTGTCCAGAAAATATGCTTGCTTTGGTTCAGCATACACAAGGTACCGCATGACAGATATTCCAACCCCTGCAATTCATACCCGCAAGAAAAAAATCATTGTATTTGACACCGAGACGACGGGGTTATTGCCCTATGATCGAATTATCACGCTTGGCGCAGTGAAGATTGAAGGTGATGAGCTACTAAGCGAGTCGCTCTATTTGATTTTCGATCCCAGAAAAGACAGCTCATCGCAAGCCGGAGCGGTTCATGGCTTCGATAACTGGATGACACGCTATCAGGATCTGTTTGCTGATCGCGCAAGCTCATTACACCAATGGTTCAGCTGGGCAGACGAACTGGTCGCCCACAACGCTGAATTCGATATGCGTTATATTCAAAGAGAATTTCGCAAAGCGGATGTTGAGATGCTTACCCAGCCGGTTCGTTGCACAATGATGCGCGCCAGGCTCCTCTGGGGAGGCGAATCCGCCAAGCTGGACCATTGTCTTTCCAGAATTGGTTTGTCGCGCGTAGGAGCCCGCCACGGCGCTCTGGAGGATGCTTATTTGACGGCGGGGCTTTACTTGCATCAACAAGGATCAAGAACACCGTTGCCGCCAATAAATGCTTGGCAGGAACCAGAGAATATAAAGCCCTACCCAAGTCGTCCTTCGGGTCAGCTTCCTCGTCGAGCACCAAAGCGCAGGCAGGGAAGTGTGGACCTCTCCGAATGACCACGTTCCGACACCTGCATTTAATTCGACAAGGTATGGCCGCTAAGGCTCTATGGGCCGGGGGAGAACGAGTCGTATTCCTGTAGTTGTTTTGTGCGAGCTTCGATCACGCTCGCTCTACAGCCGGGATAATGAAGCACTTGGCCTTCCCTGCCCCAATCGCCATTTGCGTAGAAATTGCAGGACGATTCCTTATAGCTATTCCACAGCCGCTGCTCAGCCAGCAGGTCAGTTTTGGTTTGTCCGTCGGCCCGCCCATAAACTTTCTTCCACGCAGCATTCAGCTTATTATCAGCGCGCTTTAACCAGTCACCACCACACTGCCCCCAAGCAGTATTGGTTCCATCGGACTGCTTAATGCACTTGTCATAGACACTATCCGCAGCAACCGGCGAAACGGAAAAGGCGATAACAGCAGCAAGAATAGATCTTTTCATAGTGCCCACCCAGTTAATCTTAGTATTAATAATGTAGTTATGCATCCCCAAGTCAAGAGATAATAAAATTCCTGCCAGCTACTGAGCTGACAGGGCAATATTATAGATCGAATATTTTAAATATCTCTAATTGTGAGACTCCCGTTTTTTGGGAATGAAGTAGCGATTACCGCGGTCGCGATAGTGCCTCTCAGACCTATGATGACGCTCGCCTCTCCAGTCGCGGGACGGTCGATCGCGATGCCAGCGAGGCGGTGGCGGTGGTGCATTGCGACGCACACGTACACAGCGTCCACGACGGTCCGTTACACGGCCTGGTCCACAGCGATAATCGACTTTATGCGTCAACCCGGTCTGATTGGTCGGCTCTGGCATGGAAACAGGCGCTGCATTCGCGCCAAATGAAAACATAGCCATGGCAGCGGCCAGCGAAATCACAGAAAGCTTCATATCTTTCTCCATTCATGAGACTTGGCGATGTTGGATAGGATAGTCGAACAACAGGATACGATGTCATCACTTTGTATTTTCAACATGCCGATATCGTTGATGTTTTCGAAATTGGAACCTCATCAGCGCTTACGAAGAATAAGAAAATAAATTAGAATCACGGCGACCAATGGAACGCCAAACAGCCACATCACACCTGCGGTCAGCATATTTCTCTCCTGCTTACGTAGAGATATAACTGCGAGGATAGCAATCCGGTTCCACGCTTGATGAAACAAGCTGCGATTCTATAAAGTAAAATCTGTTTGAGATTGTTTTGTAGGCAAAGAAGCGAATCATTAGTTCGATCCATAGCCATCGATCAATGATCGCGAGCGTGTCTAATGTCCACTTATATATTCGAAAACGGAACTGATATGATTTTGAGCCTTACAGAGAAACTTAGTCTCTCCAAATACTTACAAAAAGTAAGTGGCTCCCCGGGCCGGATTCGAACCAGCGACCAACCGGTTAACAGCCGGTTGCTCTACCACTGAGCTACCGGGGAAGAGGTGCTCGTTGCGTCAGCGAGGTGGCGTATAGCAGGAGGATTTCTGATTTGCAAAGCCCTAATTTCGATTTTTTCCAACTTTTTGCATTCTGATCGTGAAACCCTATATTCTCTGGTACGTTTCTAGATACGAAGCGCCCCATTTTAACCTGTGAGAAATGTCGAGTGACCGAAGAATACGAACCCAAACCACGAAAACGCGCAATTGTGATTCTTGGAAAGCGAATCCCGATGCCGCAATCGGTCATGATGCGACGAACACTTGGTGGTTCACTCGTCGTCGGTGGAGCATTGGGATTCTTGCCGGTCCTCGGCTTTTGGATGTTGCCGCTCGGTTTAATCGTCTTATCTCACGACTCTCATCGCGTACGTCGCTTGCGACGCAGAAGCGAAGTTCACATCTGGCGCAAATGGCTAAAGCGCGGTTCGACGACGACGGCAGGTTAAGAGCGTCATTGCCAACGGTTAAATAACAGACGCTCTCCGTTTGTCCCGGTTCAGGGCGTGCGGTATCTTAGGTGTGAGCTCCGGCGCCTAATCTCACCAGGTGTAAGGCGTCTGTATTTCCGCAATGCTGTTGTGAGGTGGCTCTGGCTTGAGAAACTTAATCGTGCCGCGATGGTGCTGATTGGCATATCTGTTTCTCTCAGCCATCGCTCGGCCTCATCCAGCCGCAAGCTCATGAGATACTGATGTGGGGTTTGTCCGAAGCTTTCCCGGAAACGCGTTGCAAAGTGCCCCGCTGATATACCCAGTGCCGAAGCCATATCAGGTACTGACACTGGCTCACGGAACTTATCTTTCAAATAAGCTTCTATTTGACGAGCTGCATAGCTGCTGAGGCCGGCTGACGTCACCATTGAAGATTGAACGATCATCGCATTTCGCTGCAAAAGATGGACAAGAACAGAATAAAGGGAGGCAAGATAGTTTTGCTCTCCCCCTGCGGGTTCCATCAACTGCTCTATCACAAGCTGGCATACCTGCAGACACTGCTTACTAGCGAAATTAACAATCTCGGCCACCGTAGACACAGCATCTGTCCCGCTCTCTTTATCAATCTCGACCAAATTGGCAGCTATTGGGATAGTTAGCTGCAAATACTCCGCAGCTTCTGTCCACCAGATTTCCAGGGTTTGGTTGGCGGGAATAACGAAAGCTGTTCCAGCAGTAAAACTAGACACTCGTTCTTCACCACATCCAGGTTTCCACTTTAGATTGCGCACAGGCTCCAGCAAAATCACTGCGCAATTTTGATCCGAGGAATAAGTATGCTGGCCGAATTCAGTCATGCCATAGGTGAAGCGACTTACTACACAATCCACCATTCCGGGGTGCAGATTTGATCCTACTCGCCCTTTTGCACCAGACACAAGTTCATGTAAATTATTAATATTATCAGTATTTGAACGCATCCCTGTCCCCGTCTCAAAAAATCAATATGAGAATGAATTCTAGTGTATGCACGTCGTTAATCACGGAATTTACTTGTGCAGTTGATATAAAAATCGTCCGAAACGCCCTTAAGTCCGACGTACCCGCCATGCGCGAAGTTACACAATATTAATTTGAAATACAATTTATAGGTGCATTTCCTGGCAAATATTTGTGACCAACTAAATTCGGTTCTTTTGCAAATGATTTGCAAAAGCGCTTGTGAGTCGCCATTATCTAATTTATGCAATTGCAAATTATTAGCATTAAGGAGATGGGAATGATTCGACCTTTCATGCGGGCTTTCACCGCTGGCCTTGCCGGGAGTGTGTTGTTTTGTGCGGTATCTGGAGCTGCCTTGGCAGCTGAAAAATTCAAAGCTGTAACCACATTTACAGTGATTGCGGACATTGCACGCAATGTTGCAGGTGACGCGGCAACGGTTGAATCAATTACCAAGCCAGGCGCTGAAATTCATGAATACCAGCCAACGCCCGGCGATCTTATAAAAGCGCAAGATGCCAAGCTTATCCTGTGGAATGGTCTTGGGCTGGAGCTATGGTTCGAAAAATTCTTCTCACGCCTGAAAGACGTGCCGAGTGCCGTTGCGTCCGACGGGGTTGTGCCGATGGATATCAATGAAGGCCCATATAGTGGCAAACCCAATCCCCATGCGTGGATGTCCCCAACCTCGGCTCTCATCTATGTCGACAATATTCGTGATGCCTTTGTAAAATATGATCCGGAGAATGCGGAAACCTACAAGGCGAATGCTGAAAATTACAAAGCCCAGATTAAAGCTGCAATTGATCCGATCCATGCCGAGCTTGATTCAATTCCGGCAGACAAGCGCTGGCTGGTGACGAGTGAAGGCGCGTTCTCTTATCTCGCACGAGATTTCAACCTGAAGGAGCTGTACCTCTGGCCGATCAATGCTGATCAGCAAGGCACGCCACAGCAGGTTCGCAAGGTGATTGATGCCGTGCGCGAGAACAACATTACCGCTGTGTTCTCTGAAAGCACGGTTTCCGCCGCTCCAGCAGAGCAAGTTGCGCGTGAAACTGGGGCGAAATACGGCGGTGTCCTCTATGTTGATTCTCTTTCAGAAGCCGATGGCCCCGTGCCAACATACCTTGACCTGCTGAAAGTCACCTCGAGCACAATCGCAAAAGGCCTCAAACAATGAATGTCCCGATCAGTCATCACGCTGAAAATCTCGCCGCGCTTGAACAAAGCGCGGCTAAAGGTTTGAACGTGAAAGATGCGACTGTAACCTATCGCAACGGTCACACTGCCTTGCGCAATGCGACGTTCAATATCCCGACCGGAACGATTACAGCACTTGTGGGTGTGAACGGTTCGGGCAAGTCGACTTTGTTCAAAGCTATTATGGGCTTTGTGCGCCTCGCCAAAGGTGAAATCACAATCCTTGGCGTGCCGGTTAAAGAAGCGCTCAAGAAAAACCTTGTCGCTTATGTGCCACAAAGTGAAGAAGTTGACTGGAACTTCCCTGTTCTGGTCGAAGACGTCGTCATGATGGGGCGTTATGGCCATATGGGCATGATGCGAATTCCCCGTCGCGCTGATCACGAGGCGGTCGAGACCGCCTTGCGCCGTGTGAACATGCTCGAATATCGCAAGCGTCAGATCGGTGAACTCTCGGGCGGTCAAAAGAAGCGTGTGTTCCTTGCCCGCGCCCTTGCTCAGGATGGCCGCGTAATCCTACTCGATGAGCCATTCACTGGTGTGGACGTGAAGACGGAAGAAGCAATTGTCACACTTCTACGCGGACTCCGTGACGAAGGTCGCGTGATGTTGGTTTCAACACATAATCTAGGCAGTGTACCGGAATTCTGTGATCGAACGGTTCTGGTTAAAAATACCGTGCTCGCCTATGGCCCAACGGAAGAGATTTTCACGCAAGCCAATCTAGAAAAGACGTTTGGTGGCGTTCTGCGCCATCTGGTTTTAGACGAAGCAACCAAACAAAATCGCTCAGCTGTCGGCGTAATTACCGATGATGAGCGCCCTTTCGTTCTCTACGAGCAAAATGCAAAGGGACACGATTGATGGCTCTGCTGCTCGAACCGTTTCACTACGGCTACATGATAAATGCGATGTGGGTTTCTGCCCTTGTTGGTGGTGTTTGCGCGTTTCTTTCGGCCTATTTGATGCTTAAAGGCTGGTCACTCATCGGTGACGCCCTCTCCCACTCCATCGTTCCGGGCGTTGCGGGTGCCTATATGCTGGGCCTGCCCTTTTCCATCGGTGCATTCTTCTCCGGCGGGCTTGCGGCGGCGGCGATGCTGTTTCTCAATCAGCGCACCAAGCTCAAAGAAGATGCAATCATTGGGCTTATTTTCACAGCGTTTTTCGGCCTTGGTCTTTTCATGATTTCGCTGAGGCCAACCTCGATCAGCATCCAGACAATTGTGCTTGGCAATATTCTCGCCATCACCCCCGGCGACATCGTTCAATTAGCGATCATCGGCTTCGTGTCGCTCGCATTGCTTCTGTTGAAATGGAAAGACCTCATGGTGGTCTTTTTTGATGAAAGCCATGCGCGATCGATCGGCTTGAAGCCAACCGCACTCAAAATCATGTTCTTCACGCTGCTTTCGGCCTCAACGGTTGCAGCAATGCAGACGGTGGGCGCATTTCTTGTCATCTGCATGGTCGTGACACCAGGTGCGACGGCCTATCTTTTGACAGACCGTTTCTCACGGCTTTTATGGATTGCAGTCATTATCGGTGCGCTGACGAGCTTTATCGGTGCTTATGTCAGCTATTTCATGGACGGGGCCACTGGTGGGATTATCGTCGTATTGCAGACATTCGTTTTCCTCACTGTGTTCTTTCTCGCACCAAAACATGGAATGCTGGCGGCCAGAAGACGCGCCGCAAGCGCATTGCGGGAGGCGCAGTCATGAACTGGTTTGACATGCTTTTAATGCCATTTCAGTTCGATTTTATGGTCTATGCGCTGATCGCTTCGGTGCTGATTGCAGTACCAACCGCCCTGCTCTCATGCTTTCTGGTGCTTAAAGGCTGGTCACTGATGGGCGATGCTATCAGTCATGCTGTTCTGCCGGGCGTCGTTATTGCCTATATGGTGGGACTGCCCTTTGGCATCGGTGCTTTCGTCGCAGGCATGATTTGCGCTCTGGCAACCGGATTTCTCAAAGAAAACAGCCGGATCAAGCAAGACACAGTGATGGGCATTGTTTTCTCCGGTATGTTCGGGCTGGGTCTCGTGCTTTACGTATCGGTACGTGCAAATGTGCACCTCGATCACATTCTGTTCGGTGATATTCTGGGCATCAACACGGGCGATCTTATCGAGACAGCTATCATCGCTGCGGTGACAGCCGGCGTTCTCATCGTCAAATGGCGCGATTTTCTGCTTCATGCATTCGATCCGGCGCAAGCGCGTGCGGTCGGATTGCCGGTAAGGCTTCTGCATTATGGGCTTCTGTGTCTCATTTCGCTGACGATTGTCGGTGTTCTAAAAGCAGTCGGCATCATTCTTGCCATCTCTTTGCTCATCGCGCCCGGCGCAATCGCTTTTCTGCTCACCCGCAGGTTCAGCAGTATGATGATTGTCGCAGTCGTTGTTGCAGTCTTTTCATCATTCATGGGTGTCTATCTGTCTTTCTTTATCGACAGCGCCCCTGCTCCTACAATCGTTCTGCTGATGACCCTAATTTTCATTGTAGCGTTTCTGTTCTCCTCTTGGCGCACCGCCCGAACAGAAGCACGACATGATGCTGAAACGGCCTGAATGAATTACCTGTAGGCTGTCTTAAAGCGCGACGCATGTCTTTATCCCAAAACTGGTTTCTGTTTTTGGGAGACATGCCTAACGTATCGGAACAGCTTGCGTGCAGCGTGGACAGCTTTACAAAGCTGTCCACGTTTTGCACACCTGCGCAGCGCCAGTCATACGACTGTTATAAAACCTCGTTAGATAGCCATATCAACGGGCGGCAAATATATGCTGCTCACGATTTTCCGCTGCAATTCAATTTGTCGCTTGTCGAGGTAAATTAAAAATGCTTCAATCCAGATTGCACGGCTGTGCAGAAAAAATAATACCGGCCGTCGATCCTGGGGAGGATACGCAAATGCCTGCGTTTTTGGAGGTAGCGGATGCACGCGTCCGTTATGGCAATAATGAGATTCTTAAAGGTGTAGACCTTTCGGTCAAGAAAGGTGAATTCGTAGCGCTGCTTGGCTCGTCGGGATGTGGAAAGACAACCTTGCTGCGTGCGATTGCGGGCTTCAGCACGCCGAGCAATGGAGCGATCCGCGTCGGTGGTAAGGATGTCACTCGCCTTCCGCCAGACAAGCGCGGCATGGCTTTGGTTTTTCAATCCTATGCGCTCTGGCCACATATGACGGTGGCGCAGAATATCGGATACGGTCTGCGAATTCGTGGAACGTCAAAGGACAAAATTCGTCAAAAAGTTCAGGAAGTAGCGCGCCTTTTGGGGCTTGATGCTCTTCTCGATCGCAAGCCTGCCGCACTTTCAGGCGGTCAGCGCCAACGTGTTGCACTGGGCCGGGCACTGGCTATTGAACCTGATATTCTGCTGCTCGATGAACCGCTCTCTAATTTGGATGCGCGCATCCGCCTGTCGGTTCGTCATGAAATCAGCGCCTTGCAGCGTCGTCTGGGTATTACGGCGGTTCACGTGACCCATGACCGCGAAGAAGCAATGGTTATGGCAGATCGCATCGTGATCCTGAACAATGGTGAAGTGGCGCAAGCCGGGGCACCGGAAGAAGTCTATAATCATCCGGCTTCCGATTTTGTTGCCGCTTTCATGGGAGCCGAAAACCTCATTGAGCTGCCTGTTACAGTCAAAGCTGACCGTATCGAGATTGCTGCCGGACCACATAACAAGGCGAGTATAATTCCGGCAGGCCGCCGTAATTTGTCGGATGGAATAGCAACAGCACGTTTTCGCAGTGAAGCAGCAAAGCTCGCAGTGCCGGGATCGCCCAACTTCGCCACAACGCCTGAACTCATCCTGTCCGGAACGGTCGACCAAACCAGCTATCCTGGCGGTCTTTGGCGGCACATGGTGAGCGCAGGCGGCAGACACTTGCTGGTCGATTCAGCGGAAAGTCACCAGCCCGGTTCACAGGTAGAAATTCGCATTCCCGAACAGGCTTTATTTTTGTTCGACAAGTGATTTGATCGACCAAACTGTAGGCTCTTGAGCATTGCACAGGTGTGCACCACTCCAGGGGCTGACTCGAAAGGCGATCTTAGCAGTGTCAACTGCTCACCACAGGATTGCGGGCCGTCAACCGTCCGCAGCCGCACAAAATTCCCGATCACACCTCACCGGATATCCAATATCCAACCGTCGAAATCTTCCGCTATGCGGATCAAAAAAGCAGGAATTATTCGATGAAGACGATTCTGAAAACAGCTCTCGTCCTTGGTCTGACGGCATCACCCGCCGCAGCCGATGAACTGACCGTGCTAACCGCAGGCGACCAGAATATGGTCGACTATGTGAACGAGTATCTCGGCCCATTGTTCGAGAAGGAAAATCCCGGCACGACGGTTCGCGTTGTTGGCACCGGCCCCGGCGATGCGGGTTCACAGAAGATTCTCGAGCGCTTTGAAGCACAGTCCAAGGCTGGGGTTGAAAAGTGGGACGCGGATGTCGCCGTCGTCCATGAGAAGTTTGCTGGCCCAATGGTCGAAAAGAAGTTTCTAGAAAACTACCGCAGCAAGATCGACAGCGGCAAGCTCGTAACGCGTGGCAACGCCAAAATGGCGCTTGGTACCGATGTTGATGGCTATGTCATGCCAATGTTCAACAGCCAGACTGCCCTTGCGTATAATCCTGCGCTCGTTGCCAATCCACCAAAGAGCTATGACGAGCTGGTTACATGGGCCAAGGAAAACCCGAAGCAATTCGGCTATAATGGCATCAAGGGCGGCGCTTCCGGTGTAAGCTTTGTGATGGGCTGGATTTATGCCTATGGCGGCGATGCCGACAAACTCATGAAAGGCCCGTTTGAAGAAGGCGAAGCCAAAAACTGGGACAAGGCTTTTGCCTCACTCAACGATTTCACCACCAATGCAACGCTGACGCCCGGCAATGCAGGCACGCTCGACATGCTGAGCCGTGGGGAAATCGCTATGGGTCCAGTCTGGGTGGACATGTTCTATTCTTGGAAAGCCAATGGTCAGCTTCCACCAGAAATGAAGCTCGTTCTGCCTTCGCCTGGCATGCCTGGCCAGCCGATGCATTACGTGATCCCTGAAAAGAGCGCCAACAAGGAACTTGCTGAGAAGTTCGTGGCACTGGCAACTAGCCCGAAAGTTCAGGCTGAAGGCATTGTAAAACGTTTCAACTGGTATCCGGGCATTGATGCAGATCACGTCAAGGCGGAGCTTGATGCCGATACGTGGAACAAGCTTTTCACCGACATTTCGCCTGAAGATCTGGCCAATTACGGCAAGCCTTTCCCAATCGCCCCATACAACACTGCGATACTGGAAGCTTACGAACGTCAGGTTGGCAACTGATAAAGGCGTAGACCGGGTGCGTGAAACACGCATCCGGTCGATAATTCAAAAATTCGGGGAATATTCATGTCGCAGAGAATGACGGGTTTTCTGCTGGTCGCTCCAGCGCTGGCCATCGTGCTGCTTCTGTTCATCGTGCCGCTATTTGGTTCGATAACCGGCGCATTTCATGTTGGTGAAGACTGGGGCTTCGGCAACTTCACAAAGGCATTTGAGCTTTATTCAAGCGATATGCTGTTTACCGTTGTGATTGTCACCCTCTCCTCAGCGCTGATCGCGCTTTTTGCGATTGCTATTGGCGGATACTTGACCCTTGGATCCAATCAGCGCGCCGTAACCGTTCTGCGCTGGCTTTATCGTTGGCCACTGTTCATTCCCTTCATCGTCGTCGGCCAGATATTGCGCACATTTCTCGCCAAAAATGGTCTGATGAATAGCCTGCTGATCGAAAGCGGTGTTCTGACACCGCTCCAAGCCATGAGCTTTCTCGACTGGCGCGGCATCGTGATCGCATTTGTCTGGAAGCAGACGCCATTTGTCACTTTGCTACTGGCTGGCGCAATGGCATCGATTGATCGCAGTACCATTGAATCGGCACGTAATCTTGGCGCAGGACGCCTGCGCATTCTGATCGAAATCGTGCTGCCCCAAGTGCGCCCGACACTGCTGGTGGGCTTGATCCTCAGTTTCGTCACCATGATGTCGGTGCTTTCCGTTCCGCTTATGATCAATGCCCAATCTCCAACGATGATCACCGCCAATATGGCTTTCCGCATCAATGCCTATGGCGATTATGGCGTTGCCAATGCGCTCGGCACCATCTCGCTCCTGATGACCAGTCTGGTCGCGTGGATTTATCTTAGACAAACCATGAAGGAGCACGGCTGATGAGCACTGCATTTGACTGGCGTTGGATACCACGCGGCATCGTGCTTGGCCTACTGGCCTTCGCCATCTTCGGACCGTTGGCCAATCTGCTTCTTTGGGCTGTCGCTGAACGCTGGTATTTCCCGCATACGCTGCCTATTCAGTACGGCTTTTCCTTCTGGGCGAATGTGTTTTCGGCGCGGGGCAATGCGCTTTCATCGCTCGGGACCAGCGTGGTTATTGCAAGCCTGACAGTCGTCGTCTCGCTCGGCCTTGCTATTCCGGCTGGCTATGCGCTGGCACGATTGAAACTACCGTTTCGCGGGCTAGTGTTGCTGATCCTCTTGATCCCGCAAGCCTTTCCAAACTTGCCGATTTACGTCAACATCGCGCAGATGTTCTATTCGCTGCGTCTGAATGGAACGATTACCGGCGTTGTGCTGGTGCATGTGACGCATGGTCTGGTTTATGCCGTGTGGATCGCGACCGCTGCGTTCTCAGCGATTGATCGAGAGCTGGAAGAGGCAGCGCGCTCCATGGGGGCATCAGCCATGAAGACTTTCTTCCACATCACATTACCGATTGCAGCGCCTGGCCTGCTCGCCAGCGCAATCTTTGTGTTTCTTGAATCACTCGATGAATTCACCGGGACATATTTTGTGGGCGCACCCGACATTACAACATTACCGCTCATGCTCTATACAGCAAGCTCGGGTGGCAATTATCAGATCGCATCGATCAGCGCATTGATCCTGCTGGTGCCTTCAATTGCCTTCATGTTTGTGGTTGAGCGTTTCCTGAGAGCCGATGTGCTTTCCAAAGTGGGTCGATAGCAATGGCAGATAGTGATCGCGGTCATGATGAGCTTTCAGAAAATCTGCCCCGTTTTATCAGCGCGCATGAGGTCGCGGTAGAAGCCGGTGTATCTCGCTCTGCCGTGTCTCGAACGTTTACGCCGGGTGCCAGTGTGTCGCCTTCCACGCGAGAAAAGGTGCTGAAAGCAGCCGAAAAGCTCGGCTATCAGGTCAATGATCTTGCACGTGGCCTGTTGGCCAAGCGCAGCCGAATTGTTGGCATGATCGCTGCTGATCCAGCCAGTCCTTTCCGTTCGCGCCAGATTGCAGCGCTTTCACGCAGGTTGACCGCGCGTGGCAGCGTTCCCGTACTGATTCCAACCGGACAACATGGTGAAAATCTGTCCGCGGCGCACCAGACGCTTCTCCGCTATCGAGCTGAAGCAACTGTCGTTCTGTCCGGTATGCCGTCGTCATCGTTTGTCGAACTCGCGCAACGCAATGGACATACATTAATTGTCGTTGGTCGTAACGAGGATGGCCCCGATCATATCCGTATCAATAACCGACAGGCTGCAGAAACAGCGGTTGACGTATTCGCGGCACGTGGCATGAAACGATTGGGGCTGGTCACGTCCAATGTCCGTAGTCCCAATTTGTTGGAACGCGAAGAAGCTTACATCACACGTGCCGAAAGCATTGGTCTCAAGGTCAGTGTTCAGCGTGGCGAACTGACAGACTACGACGGTGGCTTTGCCGCAGCATCCTTGCTTTTGAGCGAGCGTGACCGGGTTGAAGCTGTGTTCTGTGTGAACGACTTGATGGCTTTCGGTCTGATTGATTGCGCTCGTGATGTCTTCAATCTCTCGATACCAGATGATCTTTCGGTGATTGGCTTCGACAATGTCACTGAAGCGCGCTGGGGTGCCTACAGGCTCACAACTTTCGACCAGAATGCCGAGCGTTTGTCAGCCGAGATTGTTCGCCTGCTCGACGAACGGCAGAGTGCACCCAACGCCCCCCCTCAAATGGTGATGATTGATACGCCGTTGATCCTGCGTGGAAGCGTGCGGCCACTCAAAGCTGATAATGCTGCTAACGGAAGCAAACCCTGAATGTCTGACTATTCGATATGGCTCCGCCCCGCACAGGACGATCTTAAGTTTCTTGAAGAAATTGTCCGGGATTTAAGCCAGCGTTTCAATTCAACAGTATTCGAACCACATGCAACGCTTGTCCCTGACATGAGCTATTCAGCAGAAGAGCTTCTGCCAAAAGTGATCAGCCTTGCGATCGGACGCAGGCCGCTTGAGCTGTTGATTGAAGATGTGACCGGAAGCGAAGCCTATTTTCGCTCATTCTATGCGAGGCTTGAGAAAGCACCGCCCCTGATGCGGCTTAAACAAGACTCTCTTGAGATATCCAGTGAAGCCAGCTTGCAAAGCTTCATGCCGCATGTCTCGCTGGCCTATGGTGTTGACGATTCAACGCTCAAACAGACCGAAATGCAACGCCTCGCCAATAAGCTTTCAAGGCGAAAGCTGCGATTTGACCGTCTTGTTATTGTGAGTTCATCAAGCAACACGCCAATTGATGACTGGCATGTAAAACACGAGATTTATCTTAAAGGTTAGGCCAGCCACCATATATGTGGCTGGCCTTCTATAATTAAAGTGGACGTGGATGGGTACGATAGACTTTTTCAATGTCTACCAGAACATCGTCTGAAAGATTTACTTCGCTTGCAGCGATATCGGTCTTGAGCTGCTCCACTGATGTCGCACCAATAATGACCGAGGTCATGAAGGGGCGTGTCAGCGAAAAGGCGATTGCCATCTGCGCGATATCGAGATCGTGCTTCTTCGCAACATCAATGTAAGCGCGAATGGCAGGTTCTGAATAGGAGTTATCGCGCCAAAGGCCGCCGTCAGTAACAGAGGCACGTGAGCCTTCCGGGATCTTTCCGCCAAGATACTTTCCAGTCAGAACCCCGGCAGCGAGTGTGGAATAAGCGAGCAAACCAACGTCTTCGAATATGGAAACTTCCGCCAGGTCGAAATCAAACTGGCGCTGCAGCAAGCCATATTCATTCTGGATTGACGCCATACGCGGCAGCCCGTGTTCTTCGGCAATTTTCAGCCATTGCATCGTGCCCCAGGCTGTTTCATTGGAAAGGCCGACATGTCGGATTTTGCCTGCGCGAACTGCATCTTCGAGACCGAGAAGAACATCGTGAATCTGCGCGGTTTCGGCCTTCGGGTCAACTTTGGATGGATCAAAACTCCAACCTTGACCGAAATGGTAGTGCGGGCGGGATGGCCAGTGGATCTGGTAAAGATCGATGTAGTCCGTCTTAAGACGGGTCAGGCTGTCATTAACCGCCTCGGCAACACTTGCGCGACTTGGCTTTGCACCACCGCGAATCCATTCCTGACGTCCACCGCCTGCAATTTTGCTGGCGAGGATGACGCGGTCGCGTTTTCCTGATTTTTTGAACCAGTTGCCAATATAGGATTCAGTCTTGCCATAGCTTTCCGAGCTCATCGGAATGGCATAACCTTCGGCCGTGTCGATGAAGTTAACACCGGCATCAATGGCATAATCAAGCTGTTCGTGGGCGTCGTTTTCAGTATTCTGCACGCCCCATGTCATGGTTCCAAGGCAGATTTCAGTTACATTGAGGCCCGTGCGGCCCAAAGTTTTCATTTTCACGAGATTTTTCCGGATCGGTTTGGCCGCAGAACGCGGATTGGACGGAGGTCGAATTGATAACCCCGGGACACCGCCGCTGACAAGACCGCTCTCTAAGATTTGAAACCGCTTATAGGAAACGGTTTGCCGAATATGGCGTCGGATCTGTAAATGTCTTCTCGCCCGTCATCATTTCGGCCAACAAGCGGCCGCTGGCTGGTCCAAGCGTCAAACCATGATGGGCATGGCCGAAATCAAACCACAGCCCTTTATGGCGTGGTGCTGGCCCGATCACTGGACGCATGTCTGGCAAACAAGGCCGCAAACCAAGCCATGGTTGCGCTTCGACAGCCTCTCCCAGTTGTGGCAGAAGTCGGCGCGCCACCTTTTCGGCTCGCTTAAGCTGGATAAAGTTGGCAGGCGTGTCGGGTGAAGCAAACTCGATACCTGTCGAAAGGCGTACGCCCTGCACCATCGGCGCAAGTACATAACCCGCTTCCTCATCGACCAAGGTGTGACCGAGCCGCGCACCATCCTGCATTTCAAAATGCATATGATGACCACGCTTGATACCTAGCGGGATTGCATAACCGAACTTCTGGAAAATCAACCCCGATTGCGGGCCAAGCGCCACCACAGCATCGCGTGCAGAGATTGGACCTTGCTCGGTTGTCACCTGCCAGCCATTTTCGGTTTCAACAAGCGAGGCTGCGTCCCCATGCAAAAGAGTTCCGCCGTTCCGACGGAAAAGATCGGCGTAGGCTTGCACAAGGCCGCCCGGGTTTACGATTGTCTTCGGATCAAGCCAATGAATGCCGCCAGCAACCGCGCCAATTGTTGTTTCCCTCTGCCTCAGAGCATCAGAATCAAGGACATCATAGGCAAGATTATATGGCTGCAATTGCGGAAGGCGCTGAACGGCTGCATTAAATGCGTGTTCATTGCGAAACACTTCGATCCAGCCCTGCGAACGAACAAGCCTTTCACATCCAGCTTGAGCTATCAGCGTGTCATGTTCTCTAACGCTCGCTTCAATAAGCGGCAGCATCGCGTTTGTTGCAATCTTCAACCGTTCAGGTGAGGATTCACGCCAATATTGAAACAACCAACGTGCAATGCGCGGTACATAAAACGGATCATAACGCACGTCTGAACGGCGATTAAGGCCATAGCGCAAAAGCGCGCCAAAGCCCTGCGGGAATGAATATGGAATAACGCTTGAGCGTTCGATGAGGCCGGCATTACCAAAGCTCGTGCCCTGCCCCGGTTCACCTCGATCAACCAGAACAACAGAACGGCCCCGCGCTTGTAAATGCAAAGCTGCGGAAACGCCCACAATACCCGCGCCCAGAACGATGACATCTTGTTGCTGCATGGTATTCCCGCCAATCCCATAAAACGAAAGAGCGCGCTGACGATTTGCCAGCGCGCCCTTGCATACATCAAAGAGTGAAACTTTTTACAAGTAACTTATCTTGGATTGCTGCATAATTCCCTAAACATGAAGCAGGTTAAGGTAAAATTATGCAGCAAGTCTAAACTGTTAGAGCGATCTTTGCGCGCCCTATGGCCGCACGGCGCTCTAGTAAATATCGAAGTCGAAATATTTCTTCACCACAGTTGCGTAGGTGCCGTCCTCACGGATTTTCTTGATTGCTGCGTTGAACTGCTCACGCAGATCGTTGTCGTCCTTACGCACCGCTATAGCGGTGTCAGTCTGCGTACCCGGCACATCGCCAATCAATTTGCAGCACTCACCACCATCGCCCTTGATCCAATCGGAAATCGGGAACTTGTCCGAAATGACTGCATCAAGACGGCCGCTTTTAAGATCGGCATTGGCTTCATCTGCAGTCGGGTAAAGCTTCACATCAGCACCGGCCTTGCCGTATACGTCTTCGGCATAGGTCGCCTGCGTAGTCGATCCTTGTGCGCCGATTGATTTACCCTTGAATGCTTCTGCATCAAGCGCTGTGATCGGGCTGTCTTTTGGAACTGCAACCGAAAGCGGTGTCGAATAATATTTGTCGGTGAAAGACACCTGCTTCTGGCGCTCTTCGGTTACGCTCATCGAAGCGATGACTGCATCGAACTTGTTTGCCTGCAGTCCTGGAATCATGCCGTCCCAATCATTGGCAACGATTTCACATTTGGCTTCCATTGCCGCGCAGAGCGCCTTGGCGATTTCAACATCAAGCCCTTGCAACGAGCCATCAGCCGCGACGAAATTGAACGGAGGATATGCACCTTCCGTAGCAATCTTGATTTCTTTCCACTCCTTGGCTTGCGCTGGAAACGCAACAAGAATGGAGGCAACGCCTGCGAACAGGATGGATTTCAACATGATATTCCCCTTGACCGTTGTTATGGTTCTGTTTTGCAGGTTTCCCGCCCGCATATTTATTCGTTGAATGAAGCACCGGACGCCTCATGTTTCAAGTGAGACATTTGGAGGCGTCCGGTTATTTTGTATCAATAGATGTCGAAGTCGAAATACTTCTTGCGGATCGTTTCATAAGTGCCGTCATCACGGATTTTTTTGATTGCCGCATTGAACTGTTCACGCAGATCATCGTCACCCTTGCGCAAAGCTACCGCAATCTTGGTTTCTGAACCTGGAATATCGCCTAGGAACTTGCAGCAATCAGCGCCTTGTTTCTTCAACCAATCAGCTGCAAGGAACTTGTCAGCTGCAATCGCATCAAGGCGACCGCTTTCAAGGTCGGCATTGGCTTCGTCCGCCGTTGGGTAAAGCTTCACATCTGCACCAGCTTTACCGTAAACGTCATCGGCATAATTGCCCTGCGTGGTGCCGGCCTGCGCGCCGACTGTCTTGCCGTCCAATGCCGACGGCTCAAGCGATGTGATGTCGGTATCCTTGGGAACGACAACGGCTAGCGGTGTGGTGTAATAGCGCTCGGAGAATGCGACTTGCTGTTCGCGCTCTGGCGTAATTGCCATGGATGCGATCACGGCATCAAACTTGTTTGCCTGCAGGCCGGGGATCATGCCGTCCCAATCATTGGCAATGATTTCGCATTTGGCTTCCATGGCTTCGCAAACAGCGTTGGCAATGTCGATATCGAAGCCAGCCAGCTTGCCGTCTGGAGACATGTAGTTGAAGGGTGGATATGCGCCTTCGCTGGCGATACGGATTTCTTTCCATTCCTTTGCCTGAACAGGCATGGCAAAAACGACAGTGGCCAGACCGGCCAGCAAAACTGATTTAAACATCGCTTCCCTATTCCAGTTATTAGTCGCGGGCTTTGTTAAGTTCTCAGTCCGGCTTGCCCGCAAAGCAGAACGAATTCAATCGCAACTTTAGGCATACTTAAACGCAAAATGACCCGCTGCGCGTTTAGCGCAACGGGTCAGGTATGGCCTCAACGGTGCTTTCAGGCAACAAGACGTGTCGAATGATCGTCTTGCGCATAAGCTTTGCCGAAGCGGTTTGCGAGGAATGCATCGAGCGTGATGTCTTCCTGACGAACAAAACCCTTCTGTGCGATTTCGCCCTTTGCCAGCATATCGAGCACAGCGCAGATGGCAGAAGCAGTCGTGATCTGGATGCCCGAACGGACGATCTTGCCAACCTGATTGGCATAAACTTTGTTCGCGTAGGTTTCCTGAACCAGACGACCGTTCTTGGTGCCGGAAACGGTCACGAAGATTACGATAACGTCCTGCAATGTGCTTGGCAGAGCGTTTTCGAAAATGTCCTTGAGCACTTCACGGCGATGACGAAGACCGAGATCGTTGAGCAACGCCTTCATGAGTGCAACGTGGCCCGGATAACGGATTGTGCGGTAGTTCAGCGTGCGAACCTTGCCTTCAAGCGTATCACAAAGCGTGCCGAGGCCGCCCGACGTGTTGAAAGCTTCATAGGTTACGCCATCGAGCGAGAATTCTTCGCGTTCTTCGAGCGCTGGAACCTTGGTCAGCTTGCCATTTACGATGGCTTCGCATGGTTCGATATATTCATTGATCAGACCGTCGGTGCTCCAGGTCAGGTTGTAGTTGAGAGCATTCGATGGGAATTCTGGCAGAGCACCAACGCGCATACGCACGTTTTCAAGCGTGTCGAAGCGCTTTGCGAGGTCATAAGCAACGATCGAGATAAAGCCCGGAGCCAAACCGCACTGTGGAATGAAAGCAGTCTTGGCATCCTGTGCCAGTTCCATGACGCGCTTGGTGCTGGCAACGTCTTCGGTGAGGTCGAGGTAATGAACGCCAGTCTTGGCTGCAGCTTCAGCAATCAGCGTGGTCAGCTGGAATGGAGCGGCACTTAATACCGCGAATTTGCCCGCCAGAACTGTTTCAAGTGCCTTGGCATCTGCGATGTCCAGAGCCTGCGTCTTAACTTCCGCACCAGTGTCCAGCGCATCGAGCTGTGCCTGCGAGCGGTCAACAACCGTTACAGCATAATCACCAGTCGAAGCCAGAAGATCGGCAATGGTCGCGCCAATTTTGCCCGCGCCTACAACAACGATCTCTTTCATGTATTTTCCCCTTCAACAAATAAGTTGGGTAATGCAATTACGATGGATACAGAATCTCACAAATTTCGGCGAAAAGAAGCATTTAAACCGACGATTTCACGTTGTTTGTTTGTGCAAAATGACGTATCTAATATGCATTATGACGACAAATGCAGACCTTACCCTTATCGCCCTATTGCGTGAAAACGCCCGCGCCTCCACTGCAGACCTCGCAAGGCGGCTCGGTGTGTCACGTACGACCGTGCAAAGCAGGCTGGAAAAGCTGGAAAAACGGGGTGTGATCGAGGGCTATACCGTTCGAATCGCGCCGGAATTCGAACGTGATCTGGTTCGTGCCCATGTGCTGGTAACGGCGTTGCCCAAGTTTGCACCAAAGGTTGAAACTGCGTTGCGCAGCATCATGGCAGTGCGCACGCTGCATTCTGTCAGCGGCCATTTCGATATGATTGTTGTGGTGGAAGCGCCGTCAATTCAGGAACTCGACATTGTACTCGATAAAATCGGGGCGCTCGAAGGTGTTGAGCGCACCATGTCTTCAATCATTCTTTCGACGCGGATTGATCGGTAATCAATCCTTAGAACTGCCTTCCCAGCCAGCATAAAAGACACCGTTCTGTGTCTCCATAAAATGCGCGACGGTGTCGATTTCATCTGGATCGATTGAGGTACTGACAAGCGTTGCGAGTATCTCAACAGTCTCTGCATTACGATCTGTAAGCTCTATATCGCTAACGGGATATTTCGCCTCTTCGAGTTTTTCAACCAGCAATTCACGCATTTCTTCCATAACTGAATGCGAGACTATTACGCGAACCTCATAGGTCTGTTCGAGCGCCTGCTCGCTGATGGGAATGCGGTTGATGAGATTAACAAGCGGCCGCA
The DNA here is from genome assembly GCF_029909885.1 of Ochrobactrum sp. AN78. Taxonomy (NCBI): domain Bacteria; kingdom Pseudomonadati; phylum Pseudomonadota; class Alphaproteobacteria; order Hyphomicrobiales; family Brucellaceae; genus Ochrobactrum; species Ochrobactrum sp. AN78. The sequence goes on along the minus strand of NZ_JASAMU010000003.1, from coordinate 439,653 downwards.
GCAACGTATTGCCGAGCAAAACGTAGATTGTCAGCAAAGCGGCTTCTGCCAGCATATCTGTGCCAGCACACGCTCCAACGGCCGCCGAGCACCAGAGGGTGGCCGCCGTATTGAGGCCACGAACATTCATGCCCTCTTTCATGATGACGCCAGCGCCGAGAAAACCAACCCCGGAAACCACGTAGGCGATCACACGCAGCGATTCCGCGCTGCCTGCGAGACGCGCAGCCAAATCAACAAAGGCCGCAGCACCCAATGCTACGAGCGCATTGGTTCGCAGCCCTGCTGTTCGCTGACGATACTGTCGTTCAGCGCCGATCATTGTTCCAAAGATAAAGGCGGCGGTGAAACTCACCGCCGTATCAAGGAATGGATAAAGGTCAAAGGTATTCAAAAATTGCATGGTCAAAAATCCGATTTTTGCCAGTGCGTTAGCAGGTTAATTTAAACCCTTTATGACAATTTTATTAGTCCGACTAATTGCCGACGAATTCAAACTTATCGACATCGACAAGCCCGCGATCCGTGATCTTCAGATGCGGGATGACCGGCAGAGCAACAAACGCTAGCTGCAAAAATGGTTCTTCTAAAACCGAACCGAGCTCTTCAGCCGCATGTCGCAGTTCGCGAAGCTGTTCACGCACGGTTTCATAAGGCTCTATGCTCATCAGCCCAGCGATTGGTAGCGGCATTTCAGCCAATACTTTACCATCACGAACCACTACAAAACCGCCTTCAATTTCACCAAGTCGGTTAGCGGCAGCGGCGATATCTTCGTCCGACACGCCGACCACACAGATATTATGGCTGTCATGGCTGACAGTTGACGCAATGGCTCCGGCCTTCAGGCCAAAACCATGCACGAATCCGGTGGCGATATTGCCATTCTTTCCATGCCGTTCAACCACTGCGATTTTGACAACGTCGCGGTCAAGATCGGGTTCAACGCCATGCGGTCCGACTTTCAAATCAAACTCGAGGCTTTCGGTGATGATCTTTCCCGGAATAATGCCGATTGCACGCGTCTTTCCGCTGTTGGATTGTGATCTGAAGCTTGATGCACTAACAGTTGGCGCTTTCACGCTGTTGCGACCGACTTCCGTAACTGATCCCCGCGTTGAGAACAGTTCTTCCGAAACCACCCTGCCCGCAGACAGAACGATTTCAGCATTGCAGCCTTCAAGACTGTCGACGACCACGAGATCGGCGCGCTGCCCCGGCGCAACAAGTCCGCGATCAAACAGCCCGAAAGCGCGCGCTGCCGAAACACTTGCCGCGCGATAAATTGCAAGCGGTTCAACACCACCAGCGATTGCCGTGCGGATGAGATAATCAAGATGGCCCTGATCTGCGATATCGAGTGGATTGCGGTCATCCGTGCAAAGCGCCAGAAACTGCGAGTGCCTCTCTGTGATAATCGGCATCAAAGCATGCAGGTCTTTGGAAACCGAACCTTCACGCACAAGCACATGCATACCCTTGCGCATCTTTTCGAGCGCTTCCTCAGCACTTGTCGCCTCGTGTTCAGTACGGATACCGGCTGCGATATAGCCATTCAGATCTAGCCCTCGCAGCAGTGGCGCGTGACCATCTATGTGGCGTCCCTGAAAGGCTTTGAGCTTCGCCATACATTCAGGGTCTTTCGACAAGACGCCCGGAAAATTCATGAACTCAGCGAGCCCAATAACCTTGGGGTGGTCGGCAAAAGGCAGCAGATCGTCGATCAGAAGTTCGGCACCAGAGGTTTCCATATGGGTTGCAGGCACACAGCTTGAAAGCTGCACCCGAATATCCATGATCGTTTCCAGCGAGCTATCGAGGAAGTATTGTAGGCCTTCGACGCCCAGAACGTTGGCGATTTCGTGCGGATCGCAAATAACTGTGGTGACACCTTGTGGCAGTACGCAGCGATCAAATTCATGCGGGGTCACATTGGATGATTCAATATGCAGGTGCGTGTCGATGAAACCCGGCACGACGATGCGGCCCGAAATATCGATTTCCTGCTTGCCCCGATAGGTGCCAAAGGTGCCCACGATGCGATCACCGCTAATCGCAATATCGCTTTCAACGAGTTCGCCCGTCACGAGATCGAAGAAGCGGCCGCCTTTCAATACGATATCGGCGGGTTCGCGACCGGCACCTTGATCGATCATCTGCTCAAGCATTGGCTCACTCCATTCAAATCATTTTCGGAATCAATTTTCCGAAAATAACACAATGAAGCTTGTTCAACGCTGATATTCAATCATGCGGCTGCGGTTAAGAACCAGTTCAAGACGATCTTTGTCGAGCATATGGATACAGATGCGCTTGTTCCAAGGCCCATCGCGCAATGTGAACAACGCCCGGCCATTTCCGAGGTCTTCCAATGGCATGACCTGTCGCGTTGGGCCAATTCCCATAATAATATGGCCGTTATCGATGGTGAAGGAGGCACCATAAAGTCGTGCGGCCCACTGGCCATCAAACTCTTTGCCTGCGGGGCGAGCGATTACAGACTTCAATTCGCGCGCTACATGGCCGATTTCGCCTTGCAGCGCATCACCAGTCCAACGCAGCTTCATTGGCGATGACGGGGACAACGACGAGAACCAATCATCGCCGATATTGTAGAGACGATCTTCAGCACCAAGGTAATTGGCGACGCCTTCACGCATCTCGATCCAGAATGGCCCGGCTTCCGTTACATATAATCCGTCTGGAATAGTGCAGCTGGTATCAGGCAGATCCAACCCGTTGAGCGCTGCCATGCAGTCTCGCGCGATTTTATAAGTGTCAGCGTCTTCGCGGTTACTAACAACTATCATGCCGGTTTTCTCAGCCGGATCGAGCATAAAATAGCTTTTGTAACCCGGATGCGATCCGCCATGACCAATGAAGCGCTTTCCGTCAATTTCATTCCAGCGCAAACCGAGACCATAGCCGGTCGGTCGACCATCGTTGAGAAATCGCTCGGTCGAAAGTCTCGAAAGCATTTCGTTTAACGAGCCTTGGTCTTCTAGGAGAGTCTGCGCCCATTTAGTCAGCGCCATACCACTACCTGCAAGGCTGCCTGACGCGGAAAGCTGAAGGCCAGCCGCACTTTCCTGCCATTTGTCTCCAGACTTCCAATAACCCGGCGCAAGTCCTTTGACAGGATCGGCCCAAACATTGGGGACATCAATGGAATCGCTGATATCGGATTTCACAAAATCCTTGAAAAACAGTCCTTTACGCTCAAAGGCTGCTTCAACAAGCCTATAACCGGTATTTGAATAGGAAATTTCGCTACCGGCGTTAAAGTTCAGCCGGTTGATTGTTGAAAGAAATTCTAGAAGGCTTTCCGCATTGGTATGCGTGTAGACAGACAGCCCCAAAAGCGTCAGGCACTCGCGCACATCCGGCAAACCCGCCGTCATATCAAGCGCCCGTCCGACAGAAACGTCAGCTAATGGGCTTTGCAGCTCCGGCAGATGATCTCCAAGCCGATCATTGAGGCTAATCACATCAGCGTGGTGCAGTACCATGGCACAGAAAATATGCTTGGTTATGGATGCGTAACGAACAACCGTGTTGGCTGTAAAAGGAACGCCTGTCGCGAGACTTTCCAAGCCACCGGCATATGCAAACTTCACGCCCTGCGGATCAAACCCGATAATAACGCCGCCAGGTTCGTTCTTGCCCCATGTTCTGGAATAAAGCTTTGCAGACAATGAAGCTGCATTCCAGTCGGCGCGAATGGGCATAAAAACTCCGTCATGCGGTTTCCGGAACAGAAAACTGCTCCATATATGCGAATACTCTAATTCTTGGTTGTAAGGGTTGACTATATATTGAGCGCAACCAACGGCAATCCTCACAGGTTGGGAGCCACATAATTGAGATTCTTGCACTCACGCAAGCCCCTGAGTTTACTGAATTTTATATAGCGCTCTTGATGGGAGCAGGAAGGTCGTTTCAATTCTGCAGAGTGAAGAATGGACGAGGGCACAGTTTGTGAGTTGGCTAAAGGGCCAAGAGCTGTTGTTGTTATGCTAAAGCGATAGCTTGAAAAGCTATCCACATCTTCTCCCCAATATTATCGATTCTTTTTCGTTTTTTTTCCTTTTAACCATTAACATTTTCGGTTTTATTCTATTAAAGCGATCTAGAAGTTGATCCAGTGAAATTGCAGTCATATAAGTGTAATAACAATAATGCAGGTTCCGGCACCCTGAGCGGTGGATTCCACTCTCGATGTTCACGCAACCTCATTTCCGAGGAGGAAATATGCTTACCCGTCTGATCACGACTTCGGCGCTGACTGGCGCCCTTGCCCTCACCATTGGTTCGCAGGCTTTCGCACAGACGGAGCTTAGCTGGTGGCACGGCATGACCGGTGCCAACAACGAAATGGTCAATGAACTTTCCAAAGAGTTCAATGAAAGCCAGAGCGAATACAAAATCGTTCCGGTCTATAAGGGCAGCTATCCTGAAACGTTGAATGCAGGCATCGCCGCATTCCGTTCAAAGCAGCCACCAGCAATCATTCAAGTTTTCGATGCCGGTAGCGGCGTCATGATGGCCGCCGAAGGCGCGATGGTTCCAGCAGCTGAAGTGCTCGAAAAGGGCGGCTTCAAGTTCGACAAGTCGCAGTACCTGCCGGGTATCGTTGCCTATTATTCGAAGCCAGACGGCACAATGCTGTCCTTCCCATACAATTCGTCTTCGCCGATCCTTTATTACAACAAGGACGCTTTCAAAAAAGCTGGCCTTGACGAAAACAACCCACCAAAGACCTGGCCGGAAGTTTTTGAAGCAGCCAAGAAGATCAAGTCGAGCGGTGCATCAGCCTGCGGCTTCACTTCGACCTGGCTCACCTGGATTCAGACTGAAAACTTTGCTGCCTGGAACAATGTTTCCTACGGCACCAATGAAAACGGCCTCGGCGGCACCAACGTCGAACTCAAGATCAACGAACCGCTTTTCGTTGAGCATTTCCAAGCCATCGCTGATCTGGCCAAAGACGGCACTTTCCGTTACGGCGGGCGCGTTTCTGAAGCCAAACAGCTCTTCACCTCGGGTGAATGCGCAATGCTGACGGAATCGTCGGGGGGCCTCGGCGATGTCATCAAGTCAGGCATGAACTACGGCATTGGCCAGCTTCCTTACTATGAAGGTCATGGCCCGCAGAACACTATCCCGGGTGGTGCCAGCCTCTGGGTCTTTGCTGGCCTCAGCGATGAGCAGTACAAGGGCATTGCTCAGTTCTTCAACTTCCTTTCGCAGACCAAAATTCAGCAGAAGCTGCATGAAAAGTCGGGCTACTTGCCAGTGACGATGGCTGCTTATGAAGCAACGAAGAACTCGGATTTCTATGAAAAGAATCCGGGCCGTGAAACACCCATCCTCCAGATGATGGGCAAAGCACCAACGGAAAACTCCAAGGGTGTGCGTCTCATCAACCTGCCGCAGGTTCGCGATATCCTCAATGAGGAATTCGAAGCCATGCTAGGCGGCAAGCAGGATGCAAAGACTGCGCTTGATAACGCCGTAAAACGCGCAAACGAAGCGATTGCAGCAGCACAATAATCTGATGAACTAGAGCGTGCCGCCTGCCCTTAAAAGGGTTTGGCGGCATTGCTATCCGCAAGGAAACTTCCCGTGCAGAAAGTCACGTTTCCAAACAAGATCTTACCCTACTTCCTGCTGGCTCCGCAGATCATATTGACTGTGATCTTCTTTTTCTGGCCAGCAAGTCAGGCGATTTATCAGTCTTTCATGCGCGAAGACGCATTTGGACTGAAATCTACATTCGTTGGGCTCGCCAACTTCACCACCGTTCTGGCTGATCCCAATTATCTGCATTCCTTCAAGGTAACGATTGTCTTTAATCTTTTGACCGCATTTGTAGCCATGGGCGCAGCATTGTTGCTTGCAACGGCCGCTGACCGTGTCATTCGCGGCAAGACATTTTATCGTACATTGTTGATCTGGCCTTACGCTGTGGCACCCGCTGTTGCTGGTATGCTTTGGCTTTTCATGTTCAATCCTGCAATGGGTACGCTTGCGTATCTGCTGCGCAGCTACGGAGTTGCATGGGACCCACTGCTTAATGGTAATCAGGCGATGGCCATGATTGTGGGTGCTGCGGCATGGAAACAGATTTCCTACAACTTCCTGTTTTTTGTTGCAGGCCTTCAGGCAATTCCGAAATCACTCATTGAAGCGGCGGCTATTGACGGCGCGCGCGGTGCACGACGGTTCTGGTCAATTGTGTTCCCACTTCTGGCACCAACCACGTTCTTTCTGTTGGTGGTCAACACGGTTTATGCCTTCTTCGACACATTCGGCATTATTCATGCCGTCACCGGCGGCGGCCCTGCCAAAGCTACTGAAACCCTGGTCTACAAGGTTTATAACGACGGCTTCGTCAATCTTAACCTCGGCTCCTCATCGGCGCAGTCGGTTATTCTGATGATTATCGTGATCGCCCTGACCGCATTCCAGTTCCGCTTCATCGAGAAGCGCGTGCATTATTCGTGAGTGAGGCGACCATGATTGAAAAACGCCCAGTCTCCAATCTGTTAGGCCATCTGATCCTGATCATTGGGATCATCGTTGTAGCCTTTCCGATCTATTACACCTTTGTCGCTTCGACGCTGACCTCTGGCGATATCATTCGCCCGCCGATCCAGCTTGTGCCCGGTGGACACATGATGGAGAACTATGGCGATGCCATTTTCGGTGGCGTTGAGCGGGTCGTTGGTGTCAGTCTCGAGCGACTTCTGTGGAATTCGTTCGTGGTGGCAATGCTGATCGCAGTCGGTAAGATCATCATCTCTTTCATGTCGGCATTTGCGATCGTGTTCTTTCGCTTTCCGTTCCGCATGTTCTTCTTCTGGATGATTTTTGTCACGCTGATGCTGCCTGTCGAAGTGCGTATCCTGCCGACCTATAAGGTCATCGTTGACCTCGGCATGATCGACACCTATGCGGGCCTCACGCTACCGCTTATGGCATCGGCGACGGCGACGTTCCTGTTCCGACAGTTCTTTCTCACCATTCCAGGTGAGCTGGTTGAAGCTGCACGCATTGACAATGCAGGTCCGTTTCGCTTCATGCGTGACATTCTGCTGCCGCTGTCGAAGACGAATATCGCTGCTCTCTTCGTCATTCTCTTCATTTATGGCTGGACCCAGTATCTGTGGCCGCTGCTCGTCACCAATGATGCAAAAATGAACACCATCATTATCGGTTTGCGCCGCATGGTGGATTTCGCTGATGCTTCCACGCCGTGGAACTACGTCATGGTAACGGCCATTCTGGCTATCATACCGCCGATCCTTGTGGTGGTATTGATGCAGCGCTGGTTCGTCAAAGGTCTCGTTGAAACGGAAAAATAATGAGCAAGATCATTCTTGATAATGTCCGCAAGAGCTATGGCGGCAACATTGAAGTCATCAAAGGCGTTTCGCTGGAGATCCAGGACGGTGAATTCGTTGTCCTCGTCGGCCCGTCGGGCTGCGGTAAGTCGACACTTCTGCGCATGATTGCAGGGCTTGAAGGCATCAGCTCTGGCACGATTGCTATTGGCGACCGCGTTGTAAACGATGTGGAGCCCGCTGAACGCGACATCGCAATGGTGTTTCAGAACTATGCGCTCTACCCGCATATGTCCGTGCGCGACAACCTCGCCTATGGCCTGAAAAACCGTAAAACACCGAAGGACGAAATCGAACGCCGTATCGCCAAAGCGGCAAAGGCGCTCGAAATTGAGCCGTTCCTTGATCGGAAGCCACGCCAGCTTTCGGGTGGTCAGCGCCAGCGTGTCGCTATGGGTCGCGCTATCGTGCGCGAACCGGCTGCATTCCTTTTTGATGAACCACTGTCGAACCTTGATGCGAAGCTTCGCGTGCAGATGCGCGTTGAAATCAAGCGGCTGCAGCGCGCGCTTGGAACGACAAGCGTTTACGTGACCCATGATCAGATGGAAGCCATGACCATGGCAGACCGTCTTGTCGTTCTCAATGCGGGTAATATCGAACAGGTTGGCACCCCAATCGAACTCTACGAAAAGCCTGCTTCTACCTTCGTTGCGACTTTCATCGGTTCGCCTTCCATGAACCTGCTTGAAAGCGGTGACAACAATGTCTGGCAGCCAGGCAATGCTGTACCCCTTCCTTCGACCAAGTACACCTTTGGCGTACGCCCTGAAGACATCCGCATCATCGAAAACGGTGAAGCTGACGCAAATGGGTTCAACACCGAAGTGCGCATTGATGCCATTGAGCTGGTTGGTGCGGAAAGCTATATTCATAGCTCACTCGCCGATGGAAAATCGCTGATTTTCCGCGTCGCAGGCCGTTCAGAGCACGCGATTGATGAAAAGATCAAGATTGGTGCGCTTGCCAAAGACATCCATATTTTTGATGCCGATGGACGCCGCACAGGCAACTAATGTCAATATCGGGCGTTCTGGATTTTGAGCGCCCGATAGATACGAATGCGAATTAATTAGCCGTTTTCGTTTTCATTTTTATGCGCTACACAACGGTAGAATATTTTTCTCTTTTTGAGGAATGCGCGTAGAATGACCCATCCGCAGATACTGTCCTTTGCCGTGATTATTCTCATGATGGGGGCATTTATCTGGGGTAAGTTTCGCTACGATATTGTGGCTCTTTGCTCACTACTGCTGGCTGTTGCGGTTGGCGTCGTTCCCTTCGATCAGGCCTTTACAGGTTTCAGCGACGATATCGTTATCATCGTTGGTAGCGCACTCATCGTTAGTGCAGGCGTTGCTCGATCCGGCCTCATGCAAGAAGCCGTCCAGCGTTTTCTTCCAGAAATGAACAGCGTGCGTTTGCAACTTGCTGTCCTTGTGGCAATCGTCACAGTTCTATCCGCATTCGTAAAAAATGTGGGCGCACTGGCAATCATGATTCCGGTCGCATTTCAGTTTGCGCGCCGTTCCAACGTTTCGCCATCCACATTTCTAATGCCGATGGCATTTGGTGCGCTTCTTGGCGGCTTGATGACACAGGTCGGCACTTCGCCCAACATCGTGGTTTCGCGTATTCGCGGCGAGATGGTGGGCGAGCCTTTTACCATGTTTGACTTCACGCCGGTTGGCGCTGTGTTGGCAGCGGTTGGGTTGATTTATCTCGTTACTTTTTATTGGCTGGTACCCCAGCGCACACGCGAAAGCGTCTCGCTGGACGAAGCTATCAAGATCAAGAATTATGCGTCAGAAGCAAGTGTAGCCGCCAATTCCTCCGTCATTGGAAAACGGATCAGCGACCTCATCAAGCCCGCGGAAGGCGAGGCCATGGTGACATCAATCATTCGGAAGACGAGCCGCATTACACCACTGCCCGACACCGTTCTTCTCCAAAACGACGTTGTATTGCTGGAAGGAGATCCCAAGGCGCTCGATCTCGTGGTTAGCTCAGGAAAGCTCAGCCTGTCTAAGAACCGCAATCCATCCGATACGAGTGGGTCGACCGAGATCGAGGCTGTTGAAGCCGTTATTGGAACCAATTCCCGGCTCGTCGGCCTAAATGCTCAACAGCTCGATCTATATGCCCGCCATGAGGTCAATCTGCTCGCTGTCAGCAGACCAGGAGTGCGTATATCGGAGCGTCTGAGTGAAGTACGCCTTAACTTTGGTGATGTGGTCGTCTTGCAGGGTAGACAGGCGAGCCTGTCCACCTTTCTTACAGAGTTTGAACTGTTGCCGCTCGCAAGACGAAAACTCATGCTGGGGAGCGTGAGGCGCGGTCTGATCCCGTTGGCAATACTGATTGCGGCAATCGGTGCCACTGCACTCAGCTTAGTTCCGGTAGCAGTTGCGTTCTTCGCAGCAGCAGTCGCCATGCTGCTCTTTAAAGTTATCCCGATCAATGAAGTCTACGATGAAATTGACGGGCCCATCCTTGTGATGCTTGCCGCTCTCATTCCCGTTTCCGATGCGTTACGCACAACGGGCGGCACGGAGCTTATTGCTCAATGGCTTTCCAGCATCGGCCACCAGTTGCCGCCTGCTGGCGCTCTCGCGCTCATTCTTGTCACTGCAATGATGGTGACGCCGTTCCTCAACAATGCAGCAACCGTGCTGGTTATGGCACCGATTGCGACGAGCTTCGCATCGGGGCTTGGCTTCAGACCGGAAGCATTTTTGATGGCTGTGGCGATCGGCGCAGGTTGTGACTTCCTCACGCCAATCGGTCATCAATGTAATACATTGGTGATGGGGCCGGGCGGCTATCGTTTTAGCGATTATCCGCGGCTCGGTCTGCCGCTTTCAATCATCATCGCGCTTGTAACGATACCGACGCTGATGTTCTTCTGGCCGTTAAAGTAGATTGTCTGCACGCGCAGTCGACTGGACCCAACTGAGACTTTCGGCAACTATTTTCTCAATCGGGTCAGCCACATCAGCTCGAAATACAAACGGCTCGCCGACAGGGCTTTCCAAGGTCGCAAGCTGACTTTCAAGCATTGTCACCGGCATAAAATGGCCGGTACGGTGGCCCATATGCTCGTACAGAACATCAAAGCTTCCATCGAGGAACACGAACAACAGCGGGCCATCTGATGCGTTGCGCAAGCGATCACGATAACTTTTTTTCAGCGATGAGCAGGACACAATGATACCGTTTTCTGCTGTCGCCAGTCTTTCGCCAATTGTATCGAGCCACGGCCAGCGATCTTCATCCTGCAAAGGAATGCCGGAGGCCATCTTGTCTACATTGGTTTTAGGATGGAGGCTGTCGCCCTCTAGAAAAGGCAGAACAAGCCCTGCGGCCAACTTCTCTCCAACAGTCGACTTTCCAGAGCCGGAAACTCCCATTACGATGATGTGCAACTTCATTTTCCTTAAAATGTTTCGAGCTGAAGATTAACGCGACTTGCCGCACCAACGACGTGGTTCCGCATGACTTCGCGCGCCTTCAGGGGATCACGCAGCGCAATCGCGTCTCGAATAGCAGTATGCTCTGCAATGGTGATTTCGACGATCTCTTCAAGCACAGCGCGAGCGCGGGCCGCCCGAATTGCCTGACTTATCCGCTCTGCAATGAAGCCTAAAACGAGCGGGAAATATTCATTGTGCGTTGCAGCTGCAAGCGCGCGATGAAATGTCAGATCGGCAGAAATCCCCTCATCCGTCCATTTTTCTCTTCCGTTCATCGCTGACAGCGCTTCATCGAGTTTGCACATATCCTCAGCCGTGTGATGCACAGCAGCAAGGCCAGCCGCTTCAATCTCAAGAGCCATACGCAATTGAAATAGGCTTTGGAAATGATCTCGATCAGCAAGTGTTTCTGGTTCGATGCGGATTGCATGACGACGATCTGGCTCGGTGACAAAAGCTCCAACGCCCTGCCGAGTTTCGATCAGCCCCTCATTGCGCAACTGAGCAATTGCTTCGCGGATAACGGAACGGCTGACGCCAAAGCTTTGTGCGAGATTGTGCTCGGTGGGCAATTTATGCCCAGGCAGAAAACTACCTTCTGTAATCTGGCGCACAATTTCAGAAGCAATGCGGGCGGGTAGCTGCTCGTTGCGTCTAATTTCACCGAACACGTCCTGCTCCTCCCTGTATATCCTCTGCCACTGATTTGTCGTCAGTTTTTGCCCAAGTCAAGCGAAAGCTGGCACCCAGGGTTCATGATCGCATCGGGATCAAGAACGTGTTTCAGGCGGGTTAAAAGCGCTTTGCGTACAGGATCAAGACGGTTCTCGAAATCCTCCCGCTTTAGACGACCAATGCCATGTTCCGCGCTAATGCTACCGGCATAGCGATCAAGCACCCCATTGATGGTTTGCTTGGCAAGTTTGATCTTCTTGTCCTTGCTCGCATTATCCAGATCGCTACGTGGAATGACGTTGAGGTGCACATTCCCGTCCCCAACATGACCATAAGAAATAGCCAAACAATCCGGCAGAGCTCCCGCCAGTTCAGCCTCAGCCTCGGCCACAAATGCGGCCAACTTTGAGAGCGGTACAGATACATCTGTGCGCAAATGCTTGCCGCGGAGCGCCTGCCCCTCATTCATCCCTTCGCGAAACTGCCAGAGATTTTGTGCTTGCATGCGTGAAGAAGCTATCGTGCCATCGAGCACAAGACCGCTTTCCAAAGCTTCGCCCAAAAAAGCTTCCATGAGTGCCGCAGTATCGACCAGACCAGAGCCTGATATTTCCATCAACACATAGGCCGGATATTGCCCTAAAGGCGCTACGAGGTCAGGTATTGCCTCTTGTGCGAGGGTAAATGCCATTGGTGGCATAAACTCGAACGCTGACATCAGATCACAACACTGAATGCGCGCACGACGATAAAGCGCGATTGCATCTTCCAGCGAATTGAGCCCAAGCATTGCAGTTTCAATCTTGTCGGGCAAAGGCATCAGCTTTATTGCAACAGCGGTGACAATCCCGAAAATGCCTTCAGCACCGATAAACAGTTGCTTAAGATCAATTCCGCGATTGTCTTTCCGCAAAGTTGAAAGCCCATTAAAGATGGCTCCATCAGGCATTACCACTTCAAGACCCAGCACCAGTTCTCTGGTCATTCCGTAGCGGAGAACGTTGACACCGCCGGCATTGGTACTAACGTTACCGCCAATCCGGCAACTTCCCTGTGCGCCCAATGAAAGCGGAAAGAACATGCCCTGTGCGGCGAGTTGCGTTTTCATTTCAAGGAGAATGCACCCAGCGTCTACAATCGCCGAAAAATCGTCGGGATCGACTTGCCGGATGCGGTTCATCCGTTCAAGGCTCAGTATAACAACATCGCTTTGACCATCGGGAACCCCGCCCTGCACCAAACCTGTGTTGCCGCCTTGCGGAATAATGCCAAGACCAAGCAAGCGGCACGTCTTGACAGCTTGCGAGACCTCTTCTGTGTTACGCGGCCGCAAAATGGCTACGGCGGCATTCTCCACATCGCCAGGAAAGTCGCGGCAATAACGCGGCATCGCCTCTGGATCGGTCAGCACCATATCCAATCCAAGCGCCTGTTTCAGTGCTACTTGTCGGTCAGTATTCATATCGAACGATTCTCGCATTTTATAACCTCAAGCCATACGATCATGACCTGTGTCATCATAAATCTCTGATCTACGCGAACATCAGCTGCACGGCATGCTATTTCATTCCAATTCTGGCGCCCGACGCATAAAAGAGTTTTCAACCATTGAATATATAGTTATCAGACAACCCAACAATATAATCTTGGAGGAACTAGATTGTGATGTTTTCAGCGTGGCCAAAAGCGGCCAGCATTTGATTTGAACATCACGCCTTCATTCAGCAAATCCAATCATTCACATCTTGAACTGAACGAACCGGGAGGAATATCCGTGCAAGACAAGCATACTCTGAACTCGTCCGTCATCCTGCCAGAAGACAGCGCTTCGGCAGTGCTCATCGGACGTGTATGGTCGAAGGAAGAAAATGGTCCCTGCCCCGTATTGATCGCAAACGGCCGTGTGCATAATCTTTCAAACATTTCTGCAACCGTCTCAGGTTTGCTGGAGCGTAAGGAGTTGGTTGGCGAGTTGAAAGAAGTAAGCCGATTTGCTGATCTCGGCGCGCTTGACGACTATCTTTCCGGCGAAAAGGGTAAATTGCTTGCGCCAATTGATCTGCAGTCGATCAAGGCCGCAGGCGTGACCTTCGCTGACAGCATGCTTGAGCGGGTAATCGAAGAACAGGCCAAGGGTGATCCAAGCCGTGCTCGCGAAGTGCGCGATCGTCTGGCACCGGTGATCGGGGACAGCTTGCGCGGTGTTGCTGCAGGCTCCGAAAAAGCGGCACAAGTCAAAGCATTGCTTCAGGAAATGGGCCTGTGGTCGCAGTATCTGGAAGTCGGCATTGGCCCGGACGCTGAAATTTTCACAAAGTCACAGCCAATGTCTGCAGTCGGCTGTGGCGCGACCGTTGGCATTCTGCCAATTTCTCAGTGGAATAATCCAGAACCGGAAGTTGTTCTGGCTGTCGCTTCTGACGGCCGTATCGTTGGTGCAACGCTCGGAAATGACGTCAATCTGCGCGACGTCGAAGGACGTTCTGCATTGCTGCTTGGCAAAGCCAAGGATAACAACGCATCTTGCGCAATTGGTCCGTTCATCCGACTGTTTGACGGCGACTTCACCATGGACGTCCTGCGCAAGCTCAAGCTTTCGCTGAATGTAAACGGCACTGATGGTTTTGAGATGACCGGCGAAAGCCCGATGGAAGCAATCAGCCGCGACCCCGAAAATCTTGCCGGGCAGATGATGAACCGTAATCATCAATATCCAGACGGCGCCGTTCTTTTCCTCGGCACCATGTTTGCGCCGGTCAAAGACCGTCGTGGCGCGGGTCAGGGCTTTACCCATGAAATTGGTGACAAGGTAGAAATTTCGACACCAAAGCTTGGGCGTCTGGTCAATTGGGTGGATCGCACCGATAATTGCGCAGAATGGACGTTTGGCATTCGTGCGCTGATCCAGAACCTGCAGAAGCGCAACCTACTCGACAAGATCTAAAATCAAAGGCCGCATATCATTTTTGATATGCGGCCTTTGATTTAGAGCGCATCCCGAAAAGTGTGAAACGGTTTTCGGACAAATATGCGCGTTAAAACAGATAATTAGAGCGCCGATCTGATCCAATCAGATCGAAACGCGCTCTAATTCAATGGAATGGCATTTCCGACTTTTGAAGACTGGTAGGCACCAGACATCGCGTCATATTTGGCACGAATGGCATCAAGTCGCTTTTCAAAGCGGGAACGATCCGGCTCGGGCAGCGAAGCCACCATTTTGGGGATCGAATGGCTGTGCCAGAAGCTATTGTCGCGGTTATAGCCGCCTGGTTCTAGAGTGAAGACTTCTTTGAGTATTTTCAGATCGTGTGGGATCGAAAACGCGTCGCGGGAATCCTCATGACTGAACAGATAATAGAAATTATCAAAGCCGCTCCAGGTAATTGCCGAAAGGCACATGGAGCAAGGCTCGTGCGTTGACAGAAAAACCATACTCTTCGTATCCGGGCGCCCCTGCTCCGGCATTTCATAGAAGCGCTTCAACGTATGCACTTCACCGTGCCAGAGCGGATTCTCGGTCTCGTTGTTGGTTTCAGCAAGTACTAGAGACAAATCAGACTTGCGCAATAATGCTGCCCCGAAAACCTTGTTGCCATCTGCAACGCCCTGCTCCGTCAGGGGAATAATGTCTTGCTCGATGACATCAAAAAGCTTCTCGAGCAATTTCAATTCTTCCGGTGTCATGCCCTTAACTCCCAAATAAGGTAGACTGGAGCATTTCCTTTTTAAGATGAATCGTTGGAAATGCTGTATATCTTTGTTTTTGTGCACATCTCATTTCGAAAACCGGTTCCCACTTTTTGAGGATGTGTTCCAGATAATGCACCAAGAAAAACGCCGGGGTGTTGCCCCGGCGTTTGTTGTTATTCTGGGAAGAATGCGAAGCGGATCACGAACAATGCCGCCACGATCCAAGTCGCCAAGTGCACCTCACGCGCTTTGCCGGTTACAGCCTTCAGGACAACATAGCTGATGAAGCCAAAAGCAAGACCGTTTGCGATCGAGTAGGTGAAAGGAATTGAAAGCGCGGTAAGAGCTGCTGGTGCTGCTTCCGTGATTTCATCCCACTTGATTTCCGACAATTCACGCATCATCAGGCAAGCGACATAAACGAGCGCCGGCGCTGTTGCATAGGCAGGTACGGAACCAGCCAGTGGCGAAATGAAGAGCGCCGCGAGGAACAGCAGAGCAACAACAAGCGCCGTCAGACCTGTACGACCACCGGCCTGAACGCCCGAAGCGCTTTCGACGTAAGCTGTCGTTGAAGACGTGCCCAGCAGCGAGCCACCAAGAATTGCCGTGCTGTCTGCGAACAAAGCCTTACCAAGACGGTTTGGCTTGCCTGGTTCGATCAGGCCGCCACGTTTGGCAACGCCAATCAGCGTGCCCGTCGCATCAAACACTTCAACCAGGACGAAAACCAGAATGACGTGCAGGATACCGGTGTGCAGCGCTCCCATGATATCGAGCTGCAGGAAGGTTGGCGCAAGACTTGGAGGGGCGGAGAACACGCCGCCAAACTGGGTGATGCCCAGCGATATCGATGCGATGGTGACGACAAGGATACCGATCAGGATCGCACCGCGAACCTTGAGCGCGTCAAGAGCTGCGATGATAAAGAAGCCACCGATAGCGAGAAGAGGACCAGATTCACGCAAGTCACCAAGACCTACGAGCGTTGCTGGATTGTCAACGACGACGCCTGCGCTCTTCAACCCAATCAGGGCTAGGAACATGCCGATACCAGCAGCAATCGCGCTACGCAACGAATGCGGAATGCCTTCGACCAGCCAACGCCGGATACCCGTTACCGTCAGGAACAGGAAGATAATGCCTGAAATGAAGACCGCACCGAGTGCTTGTTGCCATGAGAAGCCCATAGCACCGACAACGGTAAAGGCGAAGAAAGCATTGAGGCCCATGCCTGGTGCCATGCCAATTGGCCAGTTGGCCACGAGCGCCATGACAATCGAGCCCAATGCAGCCGCAAGACATGTAGCAACGAAGACTGCGTTGCGATCCATGCCTGTTGTAGACAGAATATCAGGGTTGACGAAGATAATGTAAGACATCGTCAGGAAGGTCGTCACACCAGCGATGACTTCCGTTCTCACCGACGTGCCATGTTCCTGCAATTTGAACAGCTTTTCCAGCATGATCCCTCCAGGGCAAAAGCTCGCTTTCAAAGGCACCAATGATCAGCCGAGGGCAATTGCTTGCGATCAGCTGGATAAAATCGGTGCAATCTATTGCGATTGCCGTATTTGTTAGCCGCAGCCGCATTTTGCGCGAGCGGATTTGTTCCCCATACACCCAACGCGATCAAAAACACAGTTCTGCCGCAAGAATGCCTGTTTATTAACGTGATTTAGTTTGGACTGACTTTCGAAAGCGCGCCAGTCACCTATTCGGGCTTTATTTTTTGAAAGTGCTTCAAAAATGGTAGCTGCCTAAGTTACAGCTACCAAACCTATCTATATGATTAAGCTAATGTTTTCAGAATAATACCTGTGCCATACATGCCAAGGGCAAAAAATGTATGGGCGACGAGATTGAGAATACGGACATTTCCGGCATTTGGCAAACGCGATGCTGCCCAGCCGATTCCCAAGCCTGGTTGCAAAAGAAACCAGCCTGCTGCCACGGTCAGGATACCGAATATCCAGACGGGAAGGAAAATTGGATTCGCAAACCATGCCGCGCCGCCATAAAGCGCAAATATAATGCCGTAGAGAATGCCAACCGCATAGTGACCGATCCAACCCAAGGCAACTTCATGCGCATAGGGTTTTGAAGCCGCAATATCATCATGAAATATCTGGCCGTTTCGTAAATGCCAGAACCAGCGACCCACAAGGCCCCAATTTGGGCGAGACTGCCCCGGAAATTGCGCAAGAACCAATGCCCAGATGTCCATAATGATCGTCGCGCCTAAGCCGATCAAAGTTCCATTTATGATGAGATTGAGCATGGTGAGGTCCTTGTGCCGTCGGGCAGCCACATAACCGTGTGACCGCCCGACACGCAAGGCATATAATCAGTCAGAGTGAATGCTCGGCAATAAAACAAAATGCAATTATGCTTCACATTAACAGTTAAAATAACTTTCGGTCATGAAAGACTCAATAAATTGGCGGCAATGAAGACAGGTGAGTTAGCAGTAATAACTATTCACAGACCCATCTTCATCGCCAGCCCCCGCATCACATCAATACTCCTTCAGCCACCTTCCACTCAAGTGGCAGATGTCCCAAATAGAATATCGTTTTGTCTCATTGGATGGAATCGCTGTCGGGCGCGAATAAATATGACGCCACTTGCAGATAGCAGATTTCTTATGAAATTTCCTAGGCGTTCAAAATGAGCGACCGATAGAATAAATTTGCAATATACATATAAAAAACAAAAGCGCCGGGACTGGAGTACCGACGCTTTGTTATTTTATTTCAGTTTCACTTTCGGGGCGATTAATTATCAGCCGCGCCATCAGTGATTACTTACCGAAAACTGCGCTCTGGATCTGCGAACGCGAAACGCCGATATCGGCAAGAAGATGGTCGTCCATTGCACCCAGTTCACGCATTGCGCGACGACGGGAAACGTACTGCTGGAATTTCTGACGAATGTTCATTTCTTTTCTCCTCGTTGGATGCCTGTTAAATAGTCTTTTGCACAAAATTCCACCACGGATATGATTGCAAATGAGGCATGCGTTTTCGATGGAGCTCGCCTTCTTGAAAACGCCGCAATCGCCTACGTCGTAGGGGATTGCGACCGGTCATTATTTTGAATTTTATAAAATTGCCTTTTGCAAAACCGGCTTTAATCGATTAATCCGGTCAGCGGAGGAGATTATCTCTAGCCCATTGCGGACACCACCATGCTTTACGGTATTTTCCTCGCGTTTGCGTCCTATGCTGCATTCGCTGTAAGCGACGCCTGCGTCAAGTTTCTCGACGGCACGCTATCGCCCTATGAAATAGCCTTTTATGGTGCTGTTCTGGGCTCTCTCGCCATACCCTTTGTCAAGAAACCCGAAGATCAGTGGCTCGATATGTTTCGAACCACAAATATAAAGCTCTGGTTACTTCGTACACTCACCGCTGCAATGGGTGTCATTGGCAGTGTCGTAGCCTTCACGCATCTTTCTATGGCCGAAGCTTTTGCGCTTATCTTCCTGCTCCCGGCATTTGTGACGATACTCTCGGTGATTTTCCTCAAAGAGCAGGTTGGCTGGCGTCGATGGTCAGCGGTCGTGATCGGCTTTATCGGCGTTATGGTTGTTTTGCGTCCGGGCTTTCGTGAATTGTCTATTGGTCATCTGGGTGCACTGGGTGCAGGCTTGGGCGGCGCATTCAGCATCATCATTTTCCGCGCCATGGGCAAAAAGGAAAAGCGCATCTCACTTTACACGGCCGGGCTTGTCGGACCGATCCTGATCTGTGGCGTACTTATGATCCCAAGTTATCAAGCCCCGTCTGCCATTCAGTGGGGCTATCTCGCTGGTTATGGCCTGCTTGCGGCGCTTGCCAACATTCTGCTGATGCTTGCAGCGCATCGTGCACCTGCAAGCGCGATTGCCTCACCACAATATAGCCAAATGCTCTGGGCGATCCTGTTTGGCTATTTCATCTTCCACGACCATATCGACCTTCCGATGCTTATTGGCATCATATTGATCACGATTTCAGGCCTGTTCACGTTTGTACGCGAACGCCAGCGCGGCGTGGAAGGTCCAGCAGCCGTTGCCACTTCCGATCCATCGCCTGCCTTGGCTGAAGAAAAATAAGGCAGCACATATCGCACACTCGTGATCTTTCCGATTATTTGAAAGGCCTGAAACGGGTTCCCAGTTTCAGGCGACGTGCTATAACATGCTCGGAATTCCCACCAGCACTCGCGCGTCTTCCAGAAAATTAGTCTGATGTCGAAAGCGTCGAACGCGGGTCTGCGCGGAAGAACGAGATTTAAAAGGACGAATAGAATGACCGAGACGCGAGCAATGTGGACCTATTACAAGGGTGAATGGCGTGAAGGCGATGTGCGCATACTTGGTGCAGCATCGCATGCAACCTGGCTCGGGTCGCTCGTTTTCGATGGTGCGCGTCTATTTGAAGGCGTCACACCGGATCTTGATCTTCATGCCGCCCGCGCAAATGATTCAGCACGGGCGCTTGGACTCGCCCCCACTCTGAGCGGCAATGACATTGAAGCGCTGGCCCGCGAAGGCCTGAAGAAGTTTGCTCCCGACACAGACGTCTATATCCGCCCCATGTATTGGGCAGAGGACGGAGACGCCAGCACGGTTGCTGCTGCTCCTGAATCGACCGATTTTGCCCTTTGTCTCGAAGCCATTCCCATGGTCGAGCCAAAAGGCTTTACTGTTACGACAACATCGTTCCGTCGTCCTTATCTCGAAGTGATGCCGGTCAATGCCAAGGCTGCATGCCTTTATCCGAATAACGCCCGCATGCTGCGAGAAGCCAAGGCCAAGGGCTTCCACAATGCGCTTGTGACCGACGTGCTCGGTAATGTTGCAGAAACTGCGACGTCAAATGTGTTCATGGTTCGTGGCGGCGAAGTTTTCACGCCTGTTCCCAATGGCACCTTCCTCAACGGCATTACGCGTCAACGCGTGATTGGACTTCTGCGTGAAGCGGGCGTCAACGTTCACGAAACGACACTTAAGGTTCAGGACTTCCGCGAAGCAGATGAAATTTTTTCGACCGGCAATATGAGCAAGGTTGTGCCAATCATCGGCTTTGATGAACGCAAACTGGAGTATGGTGCTGTTACCAAGCGCGCGCGTTCGCTCTATTGGGAATGGGCACATAGCTGATAGAAGCGCTGATAAGCCATTATTTTACTTGCATCACGGTAACTGTCTGAATGCTTGAACATACCCCGTTGTTTATGACAGTTGCCGTTATTGCGGCTTTTCTGGTTGGGCTGTCGAAAGGCGGCTTGCCGTCAGTTGGAACGCTTTCGGTTCCACTGATGGCGTTGGTTATATCGCCGGTCACAGCCGCCGCTCTTCTGCTGCCAATCTATGTTGTCAGCGACATGTTCGGCCTATATCTCTACCGCCATCATTTTTCAGCGCGAAATCTGGCGATCCTTACTCCTGCCGCTATTGTCGGCATCGGGCTTGGTTGGTTGTTCAGCTCACATCTTTCAAGCACGTTCATTGGGATGCTTGTGGGACTTGTTGGCCTCTTTTTCTGCTTCAATGTCTGGGTGGGCGCCAGATATCGCCGTCAGGCGCGCAAGGCGGATATTCCCGGCGGAACGTTCTGGGGCATTCTGACTGGTCTTACGAGCTTTGTTTCGCATTCTGGTGCTCCGCCCTTCCAGATGTATGTGTTGCCACAGCATCTTGAAAAGCTCGTCTTTGCCGGCACTTCGACCATCCTTTTTGCGATCGTCAACGCGGTTAAACTGATCCCCTATTGGCAATTGCAGCAGTTTTCCAATCTCGACTGGTCGCTCGGTCTTTGGCTTTTGCCTGCCGCAATTATTGGAACATTTGTCGGCGCAAAGCTCACCCGCATCATGCCAGACGGTCCGTTTTTCCTGTTGGTTCAGCTGACGCTTTTCGGACTTTCAATCAAGCTGATTGCTGATTGGATTGTACCCTTCTTCGTGGCTTAAGAAGCCCTTGCCAGCAGCATTCCCATAAGCCACTCTCCCGGTGAGGGAGGACGCGGGTATGAAAAATGCGGATGCAATTATCATTGGCTCAGGTCTGGCGGGGCTTGTAGCTGCTCAAGAGCTCACGAGCGCCGGGCGGAAAGTCATCCTGCTTGAACAGGAAGGCGAAAATTCGGTCGGCGGACAAGCGTTCTGGTCACTTGGTGGGCTGTTTATGGTCGACAGTCCCGAGCAACGACGTCTAGGCATAAAGGATAGCCTTGATCTGGCTCGGCAAGACTGGCTTGGATCAGCGCAATTTGATCGCCCGGAAGATTATTGGCCCAAACAATGTGCTGAAGCCTATTTGCAGTTTGCAGCCGGTGAGATGCGATCTTGGCTGCACAGTCTCGGTATGCGCTGGTTTCCCGTTGTTGGCTGGGCAGAACGCGGAGGTGCTCAAGCACACGGTCACGGAAATTCCGTTCCGCGTTTTCATGTGACATGGGGCACTGGCCCCGGAGTGGTCGCTCCCTTTGAACGTCTGATGCGGGAGGCTATTTCAAATGGCTTTCTCACACTGAAATGCCGCCACCGTGTCAATGAAATTGTCATGACCAACGGACAGGCAAGTGGAGTTCGCGGGGATATTCTTGTGCCTTCCACAGTCGCACGCGGACAATCGTCATCACGTGACACCGCCGGTCAATTTGAACTGTCAGCCAGTTGCGTGATCGTAACATCGGGCGGTATCGGCGGCGATCCAGAACGTGTCCGTAAGGCATGGCCGCGCGACAGGCTCGGCAACCCACCCGAAAATATGGTGCTAGGTGTGCCTGCGCATGTGGATGGCCGCGGCATCGACATAGCCGTAGCTGCAGGTGGACACGTTATTAATGGCGACCGTATGTGGCACTATACGGAAGGTCTTCGCAACTGGAGCTCCATCTGGCCCAATCATGGCATCCGTATTCTGCCGGGACCGTCATCGATGTGGTTCGATGCGGAAGGCAACCGCCTACCCTCACCCTATCTGCCTGGTTTCGATACCCTCGGCACACTTAAGCATATTCTGGCAACGGGTTATGATTATTCGTGGTTTATCCTCACTGAGAAGATCATTCGCAAGGAGTTTTCTCTCTCGGGCTCCGAGCAAAACCCGGACCTCACCGGCAAAGACTGGAAGCTTCTGATCAAAAGCCGCCTTGGCAAATCGCCGCCACCTCCTGTTAAGGCATTCATCGATCATGGCGAGGATTTCATTACTGCAACCAGTATTGAAGAACTTGTCGTCAAGATGAACCGGCTAACCGGAGAAAAGCTGCTGAACCTCGCTCATATCCGCAACCAGATCGAAGCGCGTGATCGCGAAGTTACCAATCGTTATTCCAAGGACGCACAAATCACAGCCATCCACAATGCACGTGCTTATATTGGCGACCGGCTGACACGCGCGGTTCCGCTTCACGCGTTGCTTGATCCGAATAACGGTCCGTTGATTGCCGTCAAACTGCATATCCTGACCCGGAAAACCCTCGGTGGACTGCATACAGATCTAAATTCTGCTGTTCTCAACGAGAAAGGCGAGCCTGTTCCGGGCCTTTATGCAGCTGGAGAAGCAGCAGGCTTTGGTGGTGGTGGTTATCACGGGTATAATGCGTTGGAAGGGACTTTCCTCGGAGGCTGCATATTCTCTGGCCGAGCTGCAGGAAGAGGTGCAGCACGTGCGCTTTAGAGAAATGCGGAACCACACCTATCGTCCCGCGTTCGGTAAGTAGTGAATGACGTCAACGGAGGCACATCATGGTTGAGCTGGTCAATAATATCGAGAATATCGAATTCATTATCTCCAAAGCGCGTGAATATGACGTTCAGGTGCCCGCAGTTGATGAAAATTCCGGCTCAAATGCCTCCGATGACGGCGATATTGATATCCTTGATGCCTCCATCGACAATCCCACGCGTAAGGAATTGGTGGCAGCCATTCGTTCTCTCAATGAAGACGAAAGCGTAGAGTTATTGGCCTTGGTATGGGTCGGGCGCGGCGACTTCAGTGCTGAGGAATGGGAAGAGGCTCTCTTAACCGCAAGTGATCGCCACAATGGACGCGAGGCAAAGTATCTGCTCGGTATCCCCCTCCTAGGTGATTACATTGAAGAGGGACTGGAAACGCTGGGCATCGAGTTTGAAGCTTACGATAATGAATAAGAAAAATTGATACATCCATCGAACCTTCTGTTTTGACGCAGCCTCTTATGGCGGCTAGTCTCCGCGCAAATCAGGGAAACGGGTGGAATATCGCCTTTCAAAGACAACATTCCCATCAAAGACGGCATTCAAGGAGGACTTCATCATGCTTCAGAAAAATCTGGATCAAAAAACGGATTTCTATATCGACGGCGCGTGGCGCTCCCCACTTGAAGCAAAATCGATTGAGGTCATCAACCCGGCGACCGAAAAGCCTTATGCAGTAATTTCTGCAGGTTCAGCCGCTGATATTGATCTCGCAGTTGCAGCCGCTCGCAAAGCGTTTCCATCATGGAGCGAAACGCCCGCTGAAGAACGTATCGGCTATATTCGCCGTATTGTTGAAATTTATGAACGCCGTCTTGAAGAAATGGCTCAGGCAATTTCCAAGGAAATGGGCGCGCCAATCAAGCTCGCACGTGAATCTCAGGCTGCTGCCGGGCTGTCGCATACCAAGGCGTTCATCGCAGCTTTTGAGAATTTCGAGTTTGAAGAAATTCTTTCACAAAAGCATTCCAATCAGGCCATCGTGCGTGAACCGATTGGCGTCTGCGGTCTGATTACGCCATGGAATTGGCCGATGAACCAGATCGCACTCAAGGTCATTCCCGCAATTGCAGTGGGCTGCACGGTTATCCTCAAGCCGTCCGAAATCGCACCGATGTCAGCCATGCTGTTTGCTGAGTTTGTTGATGAGGCAGGTCTGCCAAAAGGCGTGTTCAATCTTGTCAATGGCGAGGGCCCGGTTGTCGGTGAAGCGATGTCGCAGCATCCCGATATCGACATGATGTCATTTACTGGTTCAACCCGCGCAGGCACCGCTGTTTCTCGCGCGGCTGCAGCAACCGTCAAGCGCGTGTCGCTTGAACTCGGCGGCAAATCGCCAAACATTGTGTTCGCTGATAGCGACCTTGAAAAGGCCATCGAGCGCGGTGTGAACCATTGCTTTGAGAATACCGGCCAGTCGTGCAATGCCCCAACACGTATGCTGGTTGAACGTTCGGTTTACGATAAGGCGGTCGAGTTCGCCAAAAAAGCAGCCGCGAAAACCACTGTTGATGATCCGGCCAAGGACGGCGAACATATCGGTCCTCTTTCCTCTTCGATCCAGTTTGAAAAGGTTCAGGCGCTGATTCAGAAGGGTATTGATGAAGGTGCGCGTCTGATTGTCGGCGGCACAGGACGTCCCGATGGTATTTCGGAAGGTGACTTCGTCAAACCGACAATCTTTGCTGATGTAAACAATGATATGACAATCGCCCGTGAGGAAATCTTTGGCCCTGTGCTGGCGATGATCCCTTTCGATACAGAAGAAGAAGCAATCGCCGTTGCCAACGACACACCTTATGGGCTTGCGGCCTATATCCAAACCGGCAATCCAGAGCGGGCCAAACGTGTTGCGCGCAAGCTCCGTGCAGGCATGATCCAGATCAACGGAACGTCGCGTGCACCCGGAAGCCCGTTTGGCGGATACAAGCAGTCCGGCAATGGTCGTGAAGGCGGAAAATGGGGTCTCGAAGACTTCATGGAAGTCAAGCTCATCAGCGGCTGATAAACCTCATCAGAGCAAACAAAAAGCGCCGGTTATCCGGCGCTTTTTTATCTGGGATTTCTGCCAGCTACCATAAGCGGCACATCAGGCACATGATGCCCTGGTAGCCCCGAACCTGTTCCTTGACGGAATATACAAAATGACTACAGTCAACCGTCAAGGAATGGGTTTAATTAGTAAGAGGAGCCCAGCTTCAAGCTGGCGAATTCCGGGGAATCCAGCAGATCCTGATGATGGGCGCGTGCCACATCTGGATGTGAGCGCAGACGGCTCTTAAGGTTGTTCTGGCCTACTTCGCGGAAGAGCGTATTGAGCGGATCGACTGTTACGCCGCGTTCCTTCGTCTTCAGTTCTTCCGGCAAATCGATAACAGGGATCGTCGCGTCATAGCGAGCGCCCAAGAAGAAGGCGACTGAGAAGCGTTCAGTTCCAGCAGGTGGTGCGACAACGCCATGAACATCGGCTTTCACGAAGCCGTTGGTTGCCAGTTCAAGCAACTCACCAGTGTTGATAACAAACGTACCCGGCACCGGCGGTGCATCAATCCAGACACCGTCTTCACGCTGCACGCGCAGACCCGGTACAACGTCTTGAAGCAGCACAGTCACGAAGCCGCCGTCCTTATGCGCACCAACGCCCTGCTCGCTTTCAGCGACATCACGACCCGGATAGCGAATAATTTTCAGAAGCTGGGACGGGTGAGGCTCATAAATCTGTGCGAAGAAATCTTCGCTCTGACCAAGCGCCTGCGCAATGGCTTTCAGAACATCTATACCAACGCGTGTGACTTCCGCTTGATAGGCAAGCAATAGTGGCTTCAATTCAGGCAGTGCTTCTGGCCACTGATTAGGGCCAATCAAACGCTTCCATGCCGGGCTGTCAGGACCCAATTCGGTGGGTTCTGCTTCGGTGTTGATATCGAGTTGCTCACGCCAATCCTGCTCGCCACGGGTGCGTTCAAGACCGGCACGGTTATAGCCGCGGAAATGCGATGTGTTGATCATTTCGATCTTGAGCTTTTCTTCCGTGGGCAAGGCGAAGAAGCGCTTGGCCGTAGCCACAACATCAGAGATCAGTTCAGGGTCAACACCATGGCCTGTCAGGTAGAAAAAGCCATGATCATGAAGCGTGCGGCGAAGCTCATCAATGAAGCTTTTCCTTTCTTCAGGTGAACCATTGTAACGAGAGATATCAAGCAGCGGCAGGTTGATCGGATGTGAGTGTGCGGTCATTTTATGTCTCCTCTAAATTTCAGCGTGAGCGGCGGCTGCGCGCTACGCGATGATTGACGACCCGAGCGGCATAATCGCCCGTAACTTGAATGGACTGAACGATGGCAACAAGAATGATCACAACGGCGATCATCACTTCTGGCATAAAACGCTGATAACCAAAGCGGATACCGAGATCGCCAAGACCGCCACCCCCAACTGTACCCGCCATGGCCGAATAACCGACAAGGCTCACCAGTGTGACAGTCTGGCCTGCAATAATTCCAGGTAAAGCCTCGGGCAGAAGAACCTTGAATATGATCTGCAACGGCGTTGCACCCATACTTTCAGCAGCTTCTATAAGACTTTGATCTACCTCACGCATTGCGGTCTCAGCAAGGCGCGCATAGAGCGGAATGATTGCAACTGTCAGTGGCACGATTGCCGCGTAAGTGCCGACCGTCGTGCCTGCCACAAGACGGGTAAACGGAATGATTGCCACCATCAGAATGATGAAAGGCGTGGACCGCACCAAATTGACGATAGTGCCCGCAATGCGGTTGAAAACTGGTCGCTCAAGGAACTGTCCCGGAGCAGTCACAACCAACGCGATGCCGAGCGGCAAGCCGATCAGGGTCGAGAGAATTGCGGAAGCAGCCACCATCATGATCGTCTGCTTGAGTGACTCCAGCAGCAGGTTGACAAGCGCAGGTGAAAGCAGATCAGACAACATGGCCGAGCACCTCTCCATGCAGATCGAGCGAAGTAAGATATGCGAGGACGTCAGCAAGATCAGGCTCGCCGTTTTCAGCGATCAGCGTCATGATTCCGAGCGGCTTTCCGCCGATATAATCGATGCGCCCATGCAAGATATTTGGGTTGATACCAAAGCGCTGAACAAGTGTTGCCACCACCGGTGAATGGGCAGCCTCACCCGAAAAGATAATCCGCAATACAGGGTTCGATCCGGGAATTGCTTCTGGCATCAGTTTTTGCGCAACTTCAGGCGGCAGATCATGCGCTACGATGCTCGAGAGAAACGACCGTGCGATGGTCGATTTTGGAAAAGCGAAAACATCAAATGTCGGGCCGCTCTCAACCACGCGCCCCCCCTCGAGTACTGTCACATGATCCGCAATCTGGCGCACCACATCCATCTCGTGGGTTATCAAAACGATGCTCAGGCCAAGACGACGATTGATATCCTTGAGAAGTGCCAAAATTTGTTCGGTTGTTTCAGGGTCAAGCGCAGACGTAGCCTCGTCTGATAAAAGGACACTTGGCTCCAACGCCAAAGCACGTGCAATGCCCACACGCTGTTTCTGCCCGCCAGACAACTCGGACGGATAAGCATCGGCCTTTCCATCCAGCCCTACCAGATCAAGCAGTTCAGAAACGCGCTTGCGGATGCTTGCGCGCGGGACTCCAGCCAATTCCATAGGGAGAGCTATATTAGCTGCAGCACTTCGAGAGGAAAGAAGGCTAAAATGTTGGAATATCATGGATATATCGCGACGAGCCTGTCGCAGTTCACGACTTTCCAGTTGGCTCACCTGACGTCCAGCGACGAAAACATCACCTCTTGTTGGCTGCACAAGACCATTAAGGCATCGTACCAGCGTGCTTTTACCAGCGCCTGAACGACCAATGATACCGTGTATAGATCCTTTGCCGACCTGCAACGAAACGTCGTCTAAAACCGCGCCAGCTTTCGGATCATAGGTCTTGGTCAGCGACTTAACCTCAATGATCGGCGGTACGGAGCCGACCTGGCTCCGTGCTGTTTTAGCTATGCGAACCGAAAGGTTCATCTCACCATCCCGCAATGATATTGCCTTCGAACTTCTGTTCGATAAAGGCTTTGACTTCTGGCGACTTGTAGGATTCGATCAAGGTCTTGACCCAAGGCGCATCCTTGTTCTTTTCCGCAACGGCGATGAGGCAGAAATAGTCGGACAGTTGGTCTTCAATCAGGATTGCGTCGCGGCTTGGAACTAGACCGGCGCTCAGCGCGAAGTGAGATGTGATTACCGAAAAATCGACATCTTCCAATGAACGAGCAAGCTGGGCGGTTTCCATTGGAATGATTTTTACTTTCTTCGGGTTCTCAACAATGTCGAGCTCTGTGGCATTGAATGTCACGCCGGGTGTAAGCTTGAGAACACCGCTCTTTTCAAGCAGCTTCAGCGCGCGCCCGGCATTGCTTGGATCATTCGGGATTGTGATCTGTGCACCTTCCGGCAGGTCTGCGAGCGTCTTGAACTTATGTGAATAGCCCGCCATCGGCAGAAGAACTGTGTTACCGCCAACGGCTACGAGATTAAGCCCGCGATCCTTGTTCTGCTGGTTCAAATATGGCGTGTGCTGAAAACCATTTGCATCGAGATCACCATCATTCGTTGCCGGATCAATCATCGCGCCATCGGAAAACTCAACGATTTCGATCTCAAGTCCCTTGGCTTTCGCGATCGGCGCCAGAGCTTCAGCGATCTGGGCATGCGGACCGGACGTGACACCGAGGCGTATCTTTTCGGCCAACGCAGGCGATGCTGCCAGAATAGAAAGCAAAACCGCTGATAGAGCGCCACGAATGAAAGGGGTATATTTCATGCAAATGTTCCTCGAAATGATCTTTTTGGGCCGTTTCTTAAGCGGGTGTTTTTTACGCATGTCTTTATCCCAAAACCGGCATCCACTTTTGGGAGACGTGCCTCAGGAAGCCGCGCGCCAGTTTTGTTTTGCTGACCACTGGCCAAGCCGATAGACAGCTTCTGAAAGGGTTTCTTGCTTCTTGGCAAAGCAGAAGCGAACATGGCTTTTCACGTCGCGCTCACCGTAGAAGGAAGAAACCGGGACTGGTGTCACACCGGCCTCAAGCGTCAGGCGGCGACTAAAGGCGAGATCATCGCCATCGGGATCAAGCGCGCTGATATCGGCGACGGCAAAATAGGTTGCCGGGGCATCCGCAATCTCAAAACCCGCGCCCCGCAAGCCGCTGAGCAACAGATCCCGGCGCGCTGCCAGCGTCTCACGCAGATTGATGAAATAACCGTCAGGCAATGAAAGACCGACAGCGACAGCGGCTTGCAAGGCAGGCGGAGTGGTAAAGGTCACGTATTGATGAGCGCGGGCAATCGGCGCGAGGAGTTTTGCGGAAGCTGTCACATAGCCAACTTTCCAGCCCGTTACTGAAAAGCTTTTTCCAGCGGAACCGATCCGCACGACGCGATCTCGGATATCAGGCACAGCTAAGAGCGAGTGAAAGGGTCTGCCATCGAAGATCAGGTGCTCATAGACCTCATCCGAGATAATCGTCAGATCGTGCTTAATCGCAAGGGAGGCTAGAAACTCAAGCTCTTGCGGATCAAAAATCTTGCCAATCGGGTTCATCGGCGTATTGACGACAATCAGCTTTGTCTTTGCTGTAATAGCTTTTTCCAGCGCCTCGCGCGGCAATTCCCAGTGTGGCGGTGCTAGGCGAAGCGGCACGACCTTGCCGCCCGCACGGCGAATAAGGGTCGCATAGGCATCATAAACAGGCTCGAAGACGATGACTTCATCGTCGTGGTCAAGCAGCGCCAGAAACGTATCGGTCAGAGCTTCCGTAGCACCGGACGTGACCAGAACCTCGGTCTCCCAATCTATGTCCAATCCGAGAAACCGTCGCGCATTGTCTGCAACCGCTTTGCGCAAAGATGAAAGCCCAAGCATCGGCGGATACTGATGCGGGCCATCACGCAATGCCCGAATTGCGGCTTCAACAAGCTCCTGCGGCTCAAAGCCTTCCGGAAACCCCTGTCCGAGATTAATTGATCCAGTTTCTGCGGCAAGGCGCGACATGGATTCAAAAATGGACGTGCTTGTTGCACCAAATATTGGATTGACCATCAAATCGCCCCGCTGCGCATTATGAATTACGGCGGAACGATAGGGTTTATAAAAACATCAAACAAAGCATGGGCTTGCTGTTCTGCCTCCATAACCGGAATGCTTTTTCCTAAAACGGTATAAGTAGAATAGTTTTCGACGCCTGCTTAAAAATTGATCACAAAAACATCGACAATCAGTGTTGGTGACGAGCCTTCCAAAGCTCCTCTGCCTTTTTATGGAATTGACCATAGCTGTCATTATCGGCCTGGAGAACAGTCATCAAAGCCATGGCCGTTGATGCGATAACCGTCAACTCAGCGCGCTCATCGCTGGCGGTACCGGACCAGACGGCAAGCCAATATTCAAAAGTCGTCTGGCTAGTGTGTTTCTCAGTTCCAACCTTCGACAACATAGGCAGAGTCAGCTCTGATTTCTGACTATTAAACAATCTGTGGATTGTATGCGTGTGATGTGGGACTAACTCAGCCACATCGCGGCTTGTCGAAACGACTGAAACAGAAGGCAAGTCGAGCAAGGCTCCTGCATCACGATGCAATTCACGGTAAGCCGGCTGCGTCACACCAAGGAAAGAAGCTGGAAGCCCCATCGGATTGAGCAGATGCGCGACGCTGTTGATGGACGATCTTGAATCAAATAGCGGATAGAGCGAGAGCAAAGCATGGACTTGCGCTGCAAACCCCGCCACCGGCATGAAGCAGATGCCGTGTGCTTTCAAGGCACTTTCAGCCGACGAAAGCGAACTGGCAATTGGCATGTTGAGAGCTTCAGCGGCCAGCTCAAGCTTGCCTGAAAGTTCGCCCGTGCCACAGTTGCCGTGAAGCGCCACCGGATAACCTGCCTGAGCGACAAGAATTGCCGCCAGCATAAACCACGGTGCTTGATGAGAATTCGGTGAAAGGTAGGCAGGCCAATCAAGCGCAGGTAAGCGAGTATTTGCCTTTGTTGAGCAATATTTGCGTGCGGCCTGTGTCATGCCCGCGAGTTCAGGTGCTGTTTCACCACGATAATGAATCAGTCGTAGCAAGGCACTGATTTGCATGGGGTCTGCCTCCCCTGCGAATATCGTATTAAAAGCATCTTCTGCTTCATACATTTCCAGCGGGCGCGTATAGCCAACCTTTCGCCCGGTGATTGCTATGTATTTTGCCAGTCGTCGCGCAGGATCGTTTTCATCCTGAATATTGGCGAATTGTGCCGCGAGCTGTTCCGGTGTTGGGTGATTTTCAAGTTTCACGACTCTCCGGATTCCGAGCGGCGGGGGTGCAGCAATGGCGCTCGTACGTGCCCAACCATGTCTGCCTTTGCAATGAGCTTTCGACGTGTCCTCGCCATCAAAACTCATCAGTGCTTCGGTTTCATTTGCCAAACGACGTAAGCGCCCCCGCAAAGCTTCGGCTTTGGGCGTGGCAATCATGTTGCGTCCAGACCGAATGAAAATAGGATCATCGAACTTTTCACGGATTTGGCCAAGCAATCGGCTCATAGCAGCCATACTCAACCCCATCTGTTTGGCAGCACCTCCAACGCTTCCTTCCACAAGAAGGGCATCGAGCGCGATCAACAGACGTAATTGACCGAGTTTCAAGCTTTCCCCGTCCGCCATTCCCGCCTCTGCCTGTGATTTCATGCGCTTGCCAGACATTGCTGTTTCATCCGTTCAGTTGCGTTTTACAAAACTTAGAATCGTTATAAAAGATGACCGTTGACGTCATCTTATTGCCATACATAAGGAGAGCAGAAAACTCAACTTTAAGGGTGACATTTATGACCAGCTTGTTTCGGGGATTGCGCGCTCATGGTACGCAGAACAGGCAATTGGCCAGCAAATCGCTTTTCGCAAAAGCCATTCTTGCGGGCACATGCCTTTCAACCGCACTTATTCTGAGTGGAACTGTTTCTCTCGCACAGACAACCTCAGCTGAGGAAGAAGCCGCGAAAAAGAAACAGGCCGAAGCGCAAGCCGCAGAACAAGTAAGCCCCGAAGGCGGCATCAAACTCAATCAGATCGTGGTGTCTGCAACGGGGTTTGAACAGAACATTACTGACGCACCTGCAAGCATTTCGGTTGTTCCAGGTGAAGAACTGGAAAAAGGCGCCTATCGTGATTTGACTGATGCCTTGAAAGGAGTTCAGGGCGTCGCAGTGACTGGTCCTGCAGCGGAGCGCGATATCTATATTCGCGGACTTCCGGGTGCCTATACGCTCATTCTGGTTGATGGAAAACGCCAGAGTACACGTGATGCTCGTACCAACGGCAATGCCGGTTTCGAACAAAGCTTCCTGCCTCCTGCCAATGCGATAGAGCGAATCGAAGTCATCCGTGGGCCCATGTCTTCGCTTTATGGCTCGGACGCCATGGGCGGTGTTATCAATGTCATCACCAAAAAGGTATCGGACAAGTGGAGCGGTTCGCTCAGCGTAGACACAACGTTGAACCAACACTCCAAGTTCGGAAACTCGCTGCAAGGCTCTTATTATATTACCGGTCCTCTCGTTCCTAACCTTGTTGGCGTTCAGGTCTGGGGGCGTGGCCTCAAGCGACAGGAAGATCAGATCACCAGTGGCACGCCGGAACAGCGCGATATCGACATTACGGGTCGTATCACCATCACTCCGAATAAAGACCACGACATCATGCTTGAGGTCGGGAAGACGAAGTTGCGTCGTGATGCAACGGTTGGCAAGACTGCGGCTTCGGGAACAGATGCTTATAATCTGAATGACCGCAACCATTGGTCGATAAGCCACACTGGTCGTTGGGGTCCGACCACGTCAGAGTTCTCGTTCTTGCAGGAAACTGCAGAGCGCACCAACTTCAACTGGAATGCAGCTCGTGCGGCATATGACGAAAATCTGCGTTCTCCTCATATCCGCAACTCCATTCTCGATGGAAAGTTCACCACGCCATTCGAACTTTACGGCAGCCACACTTTGGTGACGGGAGGGCAGTTTATCGAATCGGTACTGACCGATCAGAATCCAGGTAATCGTACCGGTCTTGATGAGGAGTTCTCTGTCAAGCAGTGGGCACTTTTTGCTGAAGACGAGTGGTGGCTAACGCCTGACTTTGCATTAACAGGTGGTCTTCGCATGGATCACCATGAAATCTATGGCGCTCATTGGAGTCCCCGTGGTTACGCCGTTTGGCATGCAACTGAACAACTCACCTTCAAAGGCGGTATATCTACCGGTTTCCGTGCACCAGAAATTCGCACGATCGCGCCCGGTTATGCTTACACAACGGGTGGAGCAGGATGTAGTTACGGTCCAAACGGCACCTGCGGTGTCATTCTTGGTGCACCCGGATTGCAGCCAGAAAAAAGCACTAGCTATGAAGCAAGTGTGCTCTGGGATAATCAGTCAGGCTTACGTCTTGGTGCGACCTACTTTTATACTGACTTCAAAGACAAGATCGCAAACGAACTTGTAACAGATCCTGCAACTGGTCTTCCAGTACGTTGGGAACAGGATACAAACTACCGTTTGTGGCGTAGTTTCAATATTGACGATGCTGTCATGCAGGGCGTGGAACTTACCGCTGATTGGGAATTGACCGATACAGTCACTTTGCGCGGTAACTATACCTATACCGACTCCGAGCAGAAAACCGGTACATATGCCGGTCTGCCGCTTGCTCGCACGCCAAAACATATGGCCAGCCTGCGTGGTGATTGGGAAACTCCGATTGATGGCCTTAAAGCTTGGGCAGCTGGTAACTATAACGGTGAAGAAACAAATGCAGGTGCTCGTATTGGAACTGCAGGTACACCCGTCTACGCAGCGGATGGAAAGACAGTCCTTGCGCGCAAGTATAAAGGTTACGCAACGTTTGACCTCGGCGGCTCTTACGAGTTCAGCGAAAACGTGACCCTCAATGCGGCCGTCTACAATATTTTCGATAAGAAAATCGGTGTCGACGAATTCAACAATGTTGTTGAAGGCCGTCGCCTCTGGCTCGGCATGACCTCGCGCTTCTAAGACACTCTATGGCGCCAGCTACTTTTGGCTGGCGTCATTATTTATGGAATGGATGCTCTCGTGAGCAAGAAGAAGAACGTTTTTATAAAGGTTTGCCTCATGCTCGGAAGCTTTCTTGTGAATGCAACCGCGCAGGCAGAGAGGCCGCAAGTTGGTTCTTTTGACATGCAGGCGAACGGCATCAACTATCGAATTTTTATTGCTGCTCCGGCAGAAAAAGCGCCCAAGGATGGCTTTCCCGTCGTTTATATGACTGACGGAAATCGTATGCTTCCAATTGCTGCAAAACTGATGGAAGAAAATCCGAAGCTTAACGCCGTTTTTGTCGGCATCGGCTATCCAACTGAAGACAAGGACGAGATTGTTCGTCTGCGCTATTTCGATCTCACGCCGCCAACACCAAATGATCTGATCCCAGTCCGATTCAATGTTCCCAAGACTGGCGGACGCGACGCCTTTTTCGATTTTTTAGATCATCAGGTTAAAGCGGAAATTGAAGGTCGCTTTCCAATCGATCCAACCAAACAAGCTCTGTTCGGCCATTCGCTTGGCGGTCTTTTTACGCTTTATGCGTTGTTCAATCACACAGATTCTTTCCAGACTTACAGCGCCGGTGATCCATCAATCTGGTGGAACGGTCGCGCAATTTTGGCCGATAAGGATCAGTTTGTGAAAGCCTTCAAGGTCGATCCAAAACCTCTGCGTCTCCTGATCGAATCCTCTGGCAAGCGCGGCGAACGTCCCAGCCAATCGCAAGAGGAAACAGATCGCCTGAAGACGTTACGGGGTGGCCCATCAGGCACGGATATTCAAGCCGAACTCAAGCAATTGCCCGGATTTGAGGTTGCATATCGTCGTTTCGACAATGAAAGCCACGGCTCGATGATCCCACTGACGGTTGAAGACAGTTTGAAGTTCATCCTGCTCAACGAGACGCCAGGCACACAAAACAACTGAATTACCATCTTCCGGCTTTGACTGGAGGAAAACTGGACTATAAAGCACAAGATTGACGAAAGGATTGAACGCCATGCTGAAATTCAGCCAACACTTTTCCCGTCTATGCGGCGCAGCACTTGTTGTCGCAGCGCTTGCCTCCGGCGCTAACGCCGCTGACGTCTCTGTCAAACATGCGCAAGGCGAAACGACCATTGCGACAAATCCTGAGAAAGTCGTTGTGTTCGATTTTGCGACGCTCGACAACCTTGACCGTCTGGGAGTTAAGATCATTGGCGTTCCCGGCAGCATCGCTTTCCCAGAGTATCTCAAGAAATATGACAGTGCTGATTACGCCAAAGTCGGCACGCTGTTTGAGCCAGATTACGAAGCCGTCAATGCCGCAGAACCCGACCTCATCATCGTAGGTGGTCGCTCGGCCGCGAAATATGGTGAACTCGCGAAAATTGCCCCGACAATCGACCTAACCGTCCCTGCCAAGGAATTTATTTCCGGCACCGAAGCCAATGTCGAAAAGCTTGGCCAGATTTTCTCCAAGGAGACGGAAGCTAAGGCCGAAGTTGAAAAGCTCAACAGCGAACTCGCAGCGCTGAAAGACAAGGCCAAAGGTAAAGGCAAAGGCCTGATGATCCTGACGTCTGGCGGCAAGATCAGCGCCTACGGCCCCGGCTCGCGTTTTGGCGTGCTGCATGACAGCTTTGGTGTCGAGCCAGCGGCCCCTGACCTTTCCGTTGGCAATCATGGTCAGCCAATCAGCTCGGAATTCATTCTGGAAACCAATCCGGATTGGCTTTTCGTACTGGATCGCGACGCGGCAATCGGTCGTGAAGGCACATCTGCCAAGCAATTGCTCGACAATGAACTCGTGCGTCAGACCAACGCCTGGAAGAAAGATCAGGTCGTCTATCTGAATGCGCAGAACTGGTATCTCGTCGGCGGTGGCCTTGGTGCGCTGCACAGCACAATCCGGCAGCTTTCGGAAGCTTTTGACAAAACGAAATAAAGCGCATCCCGAAAAGTGGGAACCGAATTTCGGACAAGATGCGCATTGAAACAAACCATTAGAGCGCGATTTGATGTAATCAGATCAAAAGCCGCTCCAATATCTTCTAACCCAGTCATTTCGGGCCGCACAATTTGTGGCCCGATTTCATGACAAGGCAAGAGAACGGGAATTGAGCGTGAAGGCACTCGCCGCAGCTATAGTTGTTGTCGTCATACTGGCTTTTATCAGCTTGTTTATCGGCGTCAGCGATGTATCGCTCAGCACACTGTTTGGTGCAAATAGCACCGATCGGGCGGCCGAAGTTCTTTTGATCAGCCGCATACCGCGTACGCTTGCAATCATTCTTGCCGGCATGTCGATGGCCGTGGCGGGCATGATCATGCAGATGCTCACCCGCAATCGTTTTGTCGAGCCCTCAACTGCTGGCACAGTTGAATCTGCGAGCCTCGGCATTCTGCTGGTTATTCTATTTGCACCCGACACACCGGTCTTCGGCAAGATGTTGGTAGCATCTGTCACTGCTCTCGCAGGCACGGCCCTTTTCCTACGCATTCTGCGTCGTATTCCTCTTCGTTCGGTTCTCGTAGTGCCGCTTGTCGGCATCATGCTGGGTGGTGTGATCAGTGCCGTGACGACCTTCATTGCCTATCGTTATGATCTGCTGCAAGCACTAAATTCATGGACAACGGGAGACTTCTCCGGTGTCTTGCGGGGGCGCTACGAATTGCTGTGGTTGTCGTTTTTCCTGACCGTCATTGCCTATATCGCGGCTGACCGGTTCACAGTTGCCGGTATGGGCGAGGATTTCACAACGAACCTCGGCCTAAACTATCGCCGCGTCGTAACACTGGGGCTTGTGATCGTTTCAATGGTCAGCGCCTGTGTGGTTGTAACAGTAGGCATGATCCCGTTTCTGGGGCTTATCGTGCCCAATGTGGTGAGCATGTTCATTGGCGATAACATGCGCCGTTCCGTGCCATGGGTGGCTGTGCTGGGTGCGGGTCTTGTACTTGCCTGCGATATCGTCGGGCGTCTGGTCCGCTTTCCTTATGAAATCCCCATCGGTACCATGATGGGCGTCGTCGGCAGTGCGATCTTCCTATATCTGCTTTTGCGCCGGGGATCACGCCTTGCTTAAACGTCCCGGCCTAATCATCGCGCTTCTTGCAATCCTTGTTATTGCTTCCTGCATCGCCTTCATGACGCTGGGTGCAAAAGGTAGTTGGTCTTTCATCTTAAGCTTTCGCGGCACCAAGCTTGCGGCAATGGTGCTTGTTGCCTATTCGATTGCGGTCTCGACGGTACTGTTCCAGACAGTCACAAATAACCGCATCCTCACCCCCTCGATCATGGGGTTTGATGCACTTTATATTTTGATCCAGACACTTGCAGTCTTTGCAGTTGGTGCCATCCATTTGAACGGGATCGGACCCAATGCGCGTTTCTTTGCCGAAACCGCCATCATGGTGGTTTTTGCCAGCACGCTCTATGCATGGCTGTTTTCGGGCGCTGCCCGCAGCCTGCATCTCGTCCTGCTCGTCGGGATTGTCTTTGGTGTCTTTTTCCGCAGCCTGTCGAACCTCATGCAGAGGATGATCGACCCGAACGAATTCGCCGTACTTCAGGACCGCTTCTTTGCAAGTTTCAACAGTGTGAATGCGGATATTCTGCTTCTTGCGGCAATCATTGTGGCGATAGTTACAGTTTACGGTCTGCGCTTTCTCAATATGTTCGACGTTCTGGCACTTGGCCGCGACCCAGCCATCAATCTGGGCGTCGATCATCGTCGCGTTGTGCACCGCATTCTGCTGATCGTTACGATCCTCGTTTCCGTATCGACTGCCCTTGTTGGGCCGATAACCTTCTTTGGCCTGTTGGTCGCCAATCTCGCTTACATGATTGCTGGTTCGTCAAAGCACCGCGTCGTGTTGCCCGTCGCCGTCTTGCTGGCAATCCTTTGTATTGTCGGCGGTCAAACCATTCTTGAGCGCGTTTTCTCATTCAACACCGCGCTCAGTGTCATCATCGAGTTTCTGGGCGGGCTCGTCTTTATTATCCTTCTCGTCAGGGGGAACGCACGTTGATCGAAATAAACAAAGTCAGTAAATCCTATAGCGATGCAATCGTTGTCGATGATGTCACGCTCAAATTGCCAGCGCGTGGCATTACCTCAATCATCGGGCCAAATGGCGCTGGAAAATCGACTTTGCTTTCAATGGTCAGTCGCCTGCTGCCAATGGATAAAGGCCGTGTCACTGTAGATGGGCTGGATGTTTCAACCACGCCGGGCGATGTGCTGGCAAAACGACTTTCGATCTTAAGGCAAGAAAACGCGATCAATTCACGCCTGACCGTGCGCGATCTGGTGACGTTTGGGCGCTACCCGCATTCCAAAGGGCGGCCAACGCGCGAAGACTTCAATCACGTTGAACAAGCAATCGGCTATCTCGGGCTTGAAGAACTGGGTGAACGCTTTCTGGACGAACTATCAGGCGGGCAGCGTCAGCGCGCCTTCGTAGCGATGGTTCTCTGTCAGAATACCGATTACGTCCTGCTTGATGAACCGCTCAACAATCTCGATATGAAGCATTCAGCTTCAATGATGAAACTGTTGCGGCGTGCGGCAGACGAACTTGGGAAAACAGTTGTACTGGTCCTACACGACATCAATTTCGCGTCCTGCTATTCCAACCATATCGTTGCCATGCGCAAGGGCAAGGTCGTTCATCAAGGGTCACCGGAAGAAATCATTCACCCGGATATTTTGCGCGATATTTACGAGATGGAGATTGCCGTCGAAATGATCGGCGGCAATCGCATCGGTATTTATTATCTCTGATTAAGCGACAGGTGTGTTTGGGAACAGTTGCTGCAAGGCATCATAAGCCGAAAGAACGGTTTCCATCTGCGCCGTATGACCTTTCACAAAGGCATCGCCATAAATGGTTTCGTCCGGATATTCGGTAATCAGGGTCAATGGAACCGTGTGACGGTCATCAACACCGACCATGCACGGAAAACCGTTGATGATGCGAAAACCGGTTTCGCCTGCATGTTGCTCGAAAAGCTTGATCTGAGCGTCGTTGTATTCAACAAGACCGTTGATCGCGCCAAGATGCCTGGTCACGTAATCCATAAGCTGTTCGGCTTCTTTTTCCCATGACGCATGATGGCGAATAATCAGGAAAAAGCCCTTCGGTAGTGTCCACATCGCAAAGGAGCGTGGGACATAACCCGACAGCGGCCGTGTCCACTCATGCGATGGATAACCATGCAAATTGACGTGAAGCTTCGCATTCGTGAGCGCTTCCGCCTCTACGCGAATAGCCTTCTCATAAAGCCCCTCACCGCTGCGATACTCCAGATCGTCACCCAAAGCAGTATAACGTGAAGCATGATGCATATGATGCGGCTGCAACACACAGAGACGCTTGTGAATTTCATATCCGTCAGGGTTTTCCTGCGGCGAAATTGAGAAATGCGCTCCATTACGTGCTGCAAGACGATTTGCTGCACGCAATGCACCGACAACGCCTGTGGTCTCATTCGCATGCTGACCAGCACTGATCATCATCGGTGCATCGCTACCTTTGACAAAGGTTGCGCGCACGGTGCGGCCTGAACGAGTTTTTGCTTCAAAAGGCGAGCCGCCAAGCTTTGCAATCTCACGGCGGATTTGATCAGCGGAAAGCGGTGCCTGTGCATTTTCAAGCACCTGCTCGGCAGTCAAGGCATCTGTCGTCGAAAGCGGACGTGTTTCAATTTTGACTGAAGCTTCTGTATCACGGAAGCGCACTTCCGGTACAATCTGACCCGGCTGCAATCCACGATCGCCGACAGGGCGACCTGACTTCTTCTGGAATACTTCGAGAAGCGAGAAATAAATATCCTCGTGCAGCGCCTCAGTAAGGCTCAGCGCTTCCTCATCATACGGAAGGCGCCGATCCGTGATCGGCAAGCTGACTGAAATATTCAGCTCTTCAAAATAGGGTTCGCCCCGACCCCAGTCTTGGGCCGCAACGATCGAAATCGTATCATGAAACAGCTTCTCATAAGCTGTCTCAAAGCGCGCATTTTCAACGCTGCCTTCATGTTCGACGATCAGCCAACCTGTCGGTGAAACAAGCGTTTCGCCGATAAAATCTTCATGCACGCGATTGGGCGCGAAGACCCGGCGGCTTTCATTACGTCCATCAAAAAAAGTAAGGTCAACTTCATAGATGAAATCGTCCTTGCCGGATGCGCTAAAGCTAATTTCAGCCTGTGGCAGAAGCGCCGATAGTGGATAGGTTTCCAGCAAAAAGCGGTTTTCTACGCAATTATTATGACGAGGATAGCGAATTGATGCCGCTTTGAGTGCGGCGCCATCTACCTCTTCAAGAAAAAAATGCAGAAGCGGCTTATAGGCAGAGCGCAGCTTGGCATTGATCCCTGCTTCACGCAGTTTGGTTTCCGCTGAATAACGGCTTGGCTGATCATCGAACAACCAGGCCTCAACCTTCGCACCACGCATTTCCGGCTTTGCAAAGCGTTCGATCAGCAAATTGATCGAACGCGGATAGGTCTTTTCAAAAATCACGCTCATCGCGAAGTCCTGCCAGTTGGATCGAGGCTATCACGCAGCCAGTCACCCAGAAGGTTAAGACCGAGCACGGTGAAAAGAATGGCAAGGCCCGGGAAAAGGCTTACCCACCACGCAGTCTGCAGATAAGTACGACCGTCGGCCAGCATTCCACCCCAGCTGGGAATGGTTGAATCAATGCCGAAGCCCAGGAAGGTCAGGCTGGATTCAAGCAGGATATTGTTGGCGACATTCAGCGTCATCAAAACGATGACAGGACCCAGCAAGTTAGGCAGAAGATGCTGGAAAATGATGCGCCAGTCCTTCACGCCAATCGCACGAGCCGACAGGATGAACTCACGTTCGCGCAGCGACAGCACGGAACCACGCACCAATCGTGCATATTGCACGCATTGAGAGACGATCAGCAGAATGATCGTGTTGAGCAGTCCGCCACCAAGAATGGCCATGAAGGTAATCGCAAGCAGGATGAACGGCATTGCGAGCTGCACATCGACAAAGCGCATGAGCGCCATGTCCCAAAAACCGCGATAATAACCCGCAACGAGCCCCATGATGGTGCCAATGATTACTGAACCGATCACCGAGACAAAGCCAACGAACAGCGAAATCTTGCCGCCGATGACTACGCGCGCAAGCACATCACGCCCAAGCGGATCGGCGCCGAAAATATGTGCTGGATTGACGAATGGCGGCATGAGACGCGCCATGAGATCAATCTTGTTGGCACCGGCTGGAAACAAATAGCCTGAGAAAATTACTGCAAGACAGATTACGCCGGTGAGCGCAAAGCCAACCATGAACTCCAGGCTTGCAAAGCGCGAGTACACGAGGCTCGATGTTTTGGTCGCCATTTGCTCTACTCCGTACGAATGCGCGGATCGACAAGGCCGTAGGCGATGTCCACCAGAAGATTAACGCCGATAATCAGCATCGACAGAATTGCGATTGTGGCCTGCAAAACCGGATAATCGCGGCTGGCAACAGCTTCAAAGGCAAGCGTACCCATGCCGGGCCAGTTGAACACGCGTTCAACCACAACGATGCCGCCCAAAAGTCCACCAAACTGAAGACCGATATAGGTAATGAGCGGAATGGCGCAGTTACGCAATGCATGCTTGTAGAGTACCTTGTTCTCGCTCAAGCCTTTAGCACGGGCGACCATGATATATTGCGACTGCAGGGTTTCGAGCATTGATGTCCGCACCAGACGAACATTGGTTGCCGTCAGAATGATGCCCATGGTCAACGCTGGCATCACAAAGCTTGCAATACCGCTCATGCCACTCGGTGGCAGCCATTGCAGGTAGATACCAAACAACAGCACCAGCATGGTGGCAAGCCAGAAGTTCGGAAAAGACAGGCCAACGAGCGAACATATACGAATGAGCTGATCGGCCCATTTGCCGCGCGATACAGCGGCCTTAATGCCAAGCGGTACCGAGATCACAATAGAAACGAACAAAGACGCGAAGGCCAGCATCAATGTTGCAGGCAGCGCGCTTCCAACAAGAACCGAGACCTGAGTACCGCCAAGAAAGCTCCGCCCGAGATCAAGTGTGAACAGTCCTTTGAGGAACTGCCAATACTGCACGAGGAACGGCTGGTTCAAACCCAGCCCTTCACGGATACGCACAAGATCGGC
Source organism: Ochrobactrum sp. AN78 (assembly GCF_029909885.1). NCBI lineage: Bacteria > Pseudomonadati > Pseudomonadota > Alphaproteobacteria > Hyphomicrobiales > Brucellaceae > Ochrobactrum > Ochrobactrum sp. AN78. Next base: position 397,397 of record NZ_JASAMU010000003.1, on the reverse strand, counting down.
TTCAGTAATACTACCCGCACCTTGCGTCAGCATCAGTGCCGGATCGCCTGTGAGGCGGATCGCAAATGCGACGAGCAGCGTCATCGCGATCAATACGAATAACGCCTGCAAAATTCGTTTTATGAGAAATCCGGCCACCAGAGCGCCTCCGAAATGCTGCGGCAAGCCGATGATAACCGGCTTGCCGTATTAGTTACTACTCAACGGTTACGTCGGTCAGACGCAGACGGCTGTCAGGAACCGGAACGAAGTTCTTCACACGCTTGTTGACGCCGAAGATTGCCTTCAGGTTGTAAAGCGGCATTTCGAGAGCCCGATCGGCTGCATATTGCGCGATTTCCTGAAGCAGCTTCTCGCGCTCGCCGCGGTCGAGAACAGAACGCTGTGCTTCGAGCATCTTGTCGAGCTTTTCGTCCTTGTCGTACGGGTTCCACTTTTCGCCCGAATGATACATCGAGTAAGCAGTGTTATCGTAATCGAAGGTCCAGCCGCCCCAGGCCTGCTGGAACATTGCGCCGGTCTTGCCCTGCGGGATGATGTCGTTGAGCAGAACGTTGGTGTCATAAGGCTTTATGGTTGCATTAACGCCAACCATCTGCAGGAAGCTTGCGACGGCCTGTGCAACTTCATTAAAGCTCGCATCCTGACCACGCACGTCGATCTGCACCGTTGCACCCGGCTGCACGCCGGCTTCTTCGAGCAGCTTCTTAGCCTGTTCAGGATCGTAAGGTAGTGGCTTCATGTTCGGATCGAAACCAAACGAGAGCGAACCCTGGAAGCTTGCGATAGCTTCAGCCTGTCCAGCAAGGATCGACTGAATGATCGCATCACGATCCACGGCCATGATGAGCGCCTTGCGGACACGTTCATCTTTGGTGATACCGTCAGCTGTATTGAAACGCAGAGCGTAAACCGTTGGCCCCGAGGTCGTTACGAGTTCCAACTTCGGATCGCCTTCAATTGTCGGGATCATGCCAATTGGAATTGTCGGTGGAATGACAATGTCAACGCGACCGGCCTGAAGTTCGGCTACAGCAGTCGAAGGCTCTGTGATGAAGCGGTATTCGACTTCTGAAAGCTTTGGTGCGCCACCCCAATGATCCGCAAAGGCTTCGAGCTTGATGCTGACCTTCGGTTCATAGGAAACAACCTTGAACGGGCCAGTTCCGACCGGATGCGTGTTGAAATAGTCGTCACCCTTTTCGGTGATGTATTTCGGCGGAACGATCATCGCGCCATAACCGGCGAGCTTGGTGATCAGGACCGGATCAGGGGTTTTCAGGTGGAAATCGACAGTTTTATCGTCGATAACTTCAACCTTCTCGATTGCGATATAGTTGGAACGCTGCGGACCTTTCGCGCCATCTTCGCCAAGCAAACGATCAAAGGTGAATTTTACGGCTTCCGCATTGAATGGCTCACCATCATGAAACTTGACGCCTTCGCGCAAGGTGAAGCGGATGCGCTTGCCTTCGTCGAGTTCTTCCCATGACGTCGCCAAGCCTGGAACGATCTTCAAATCAGGACCGCGATAAACCAGACCGTCAAAAATATTGGTGGCGACCGACGCCCAGTTGACGAGGAATGTGTCGATCGGGTCCCAGCTGCCCGGGTCCTGCGGTGATGAAATGGTCAGCTTGCCGGCGGCAAACGCCGGAGCAGATGCGAACACAGCCGCTGACAGAGCGGAAGCCAGCAGAGCAGCTTTCAGTGTTTTCTTTATCATTATTTTTCCCCTTTGGGTTTGTGGAGCATTTCCGGCAAAGGTGTGAAGCGGCTTTGCGTAGGGATAATGCGACGAAAACTACTTCGGTCGGTCAGGCGCTTTCGGCGACAAAATGCCCTGACGCAACCTCGCGATGATTATAGATTGTCGGCTTGTCATCGATACGACGCGTGGTGCTCGGAATTTCACCTTCCAATGCGGCGCGCTCAGTCCGAACCGAAGGATCGGCAACAGGAACAGCCGACAACAGACGCTGCGTATAAGGATGCGATGGCGTCTCAAAAACCTGCCTGCGCGAACCGAGTTCCATGATTTGACCGAGATACAGAACAGCAACGCGGTGGCTCATCTTTTCAACAACAGCCATGTCGTGGCTGATGAAGAGATAAGCCAATCCATGTTCCTTCTGCAGATCCATGAACAAATTGATCACCTGAGCCTGAATGGAGACGTCGAGGGCAGACAGCGCCTCATCGGCAATAATCAGCTTGGGTTTTGAAGCCAGTGCGCGCGCAATGCAGATGCGCTGTCGCTGACCGCCTGAGAATTCGTGAGGATAACGCGTTGCGTGTTCCGGTCCAAGACCTACACGCTCAAGCAACTCAGCCACGCGTGCATTAATGGCCTTGCTATTGTCGAGAAGACCATGAGTGCGGATTGGTTCAGCGATGGAAAATCCGACAGTCTTGCGCGGATCGAGCGATGCGAACGGGTCCTGAAAAATATACTGAACTTCACGGCGCATAGCGTAGCGCTCGGAAGAACTCATCTGAGAGTAGGCCTTGCCATTGAATCGAATATCGCCAGCCAGCGGAGACTGAAGCTGTTGGATCGTGCGCCCAATTGTTGACTTGCCGGAACCGGACTCGCCAACGAGCGCCAGCGTTTCGCCGGGATATATATCGAAACTCACTTTCGATACGGCGTTGCAGACATGGGTGACTTTACCGAAAAGGTTTTTCTTGATCGGGAAGCGCACATAAAGATCGTCAACAGCCAATAGAGGCTTGTCGCTATAGCTCGCCGTATCCTGAATGCGCTCTTCCCCGGAAAGAACCGGCACACCATCGCGCATCATCATGACCGGCATACGCTTAGGGAATGCTTCGCCTGTCATGCTGCCAAGCTTGGGAACGGCAGACAAAAGCGTTTGCGTATAAGGGTGCTGCGGCGCTTCGAAGATACGGCCAACCGGACCCTCTTCAACCTTCTTTCCCTTCCACATGACGACGACATCATCAGCCATTTCTGCCACCACGCCCATGTCATGCGTGATGAAAATGACTGCCATTTCAAGCTCTTTCTGCAAATCCTTAATAATATGCAGGATCTGAGCCTGAATGGTGACATCGAGCGCTGTAGTTGGTTCGTCGGCAATCAGAAGCTTTGGACGGCATGCAAGCGCCATGGCAATCATCACGCGCTGACGCATCCCACCGGAAAGCTGGTGCGGATAACGCTTGAGCAGCCCTTCCGCATCCGGCAGGCGCACCATTTCCAAAAGGCGCTTACCTTCTGCGAGAGAAGCAGCTTTAGACATGCCCTCATGCAGCATAAGCACTTCGGAAAGCTGATTTCCGATGGTAAACACCGGATTGAGCGATGTCATCGGCTCCTGAAAAATCATCGCGATGTCTTTGCCGCGAATGCCGCGCATAGCCTTCTGATCAGCCTTCAACAGATCGCGCTCGCCATCCGGACTATTGAACAAAATGCGACCGGACGGAAATTTTGCACCGCTCATATCTGCGAGCCGCATAATGGAAAGCGACGTAATCGACTTGCCCGAACCCGATTCACCAACGACAGCCAGAGTACGTCCGGGCGCGACGGAAAAGCTCAAATCATCGACCACCCGGCTCGAGCCGAATTCTACACTGAGGCCCTCGACCGTCAGCAGAGGTTTTGAAACAGATAAGTTCAACTCGGTTCCGTTCAAAAGCGTAACTCTCTTATAACGTGATGGCAGACCGTGTGGCCTGATTGAATGCACCGGACATGAAACGCAGCAGTGCTGCCACTTCAGATAAGGTCTCTTCAGATGGACGCGCATTGGCTGTGGAATCAACCAGAAGACGTTCGCGGATTTGCGCATAGCGGGCGCAAGCCTCTGCGCCCTTCTCCGTAATCTTGACCGTCTTTTCCTTGGAAGCCTTGCCGGTTGTCAGCAGTCCGGCTTTTTCCAGCTTGCGGATAGCGTAAGTTGCGATGTGCGTGTCTTCTATATCCAGCACGAGGCATATATCCGCGAGCTTCTTCTCCCGTCCGCGGTGGCGGATCGAATGCAGGATCAGCACTTCGATGGGAGAAAGTCCCGGCAAACCAGCGGCTGCCATGCAGCGAACCATCCAGCGCGAGAAAGCATGCGATGCAAGGATAAGGCCATACTCAACTTCGGACATACCGGGAGAGCCGCCTTCGGCGAGATGAGCAGACGAAACAATAGGACCGAGAGAGGCAACAGAACGCAGATGCTTTGGCAGTGAAACTTCATCGAAGCCCTGCTCTGGCATTTCTGCCGCTATTTCCGAGTCTCTCTTATTCCCCATTATGGCTGCTCCCTTATTTATGTGAATTTTATGTCACCATCTTATCGACATTTTGTCAATAAAGTGGGAGTATGAAAATCCGAAAAGATTTAGAAATACACTGTCTTCATGCATGAGGGAGCCAAGAATGAGCGGAACGGGAAGCGGGGTGTGGGACTTCTGGATCGACCGTGGTGGCACGTTCACCGACGTCATCGGACGCGACCCGCAGGGCACACTTCATGCACGCAAGGTTCTCTCCGAAAACCCGTCAGCCTATAAGGATGCGGCCGTTCACGGCATCCGTTTGCATCTTGGCCTGACCGCTGGGGAGCCAGTTCCAGCAGGGCTGATTGGCGAAGTGCGCATGGGCACGACCGTTGCCACGAATGCACTTCTCGAGCGCAAGGGCGAACGGCTGGCACTTATCACCACCAAGGGCTTCCGCGACGCTCTGCGCATCGGTTATCAGGAACGCAAAAACATCTTTGCGACCGAAATAATCAAGCCAGAAGCGCTTTATGATAGTGTGACCGAGCTGAATGAGCGCGTCCGTGCAGACGGCACAGTCGAAAAAACGCTCGATCCTGCCGAGGCCGCAGCTGCGCTGCGTTTTCTTAAAGAACAGGGCTATAAGTCGATCGCAATTGCCCTCATGCATGCCTATAAGTTTCCTGAGCATGAAGCCGAAATCGCTCGCATTGCGCGCGAAATCGGATTTGAACAAGTATCCGTCAGCCATGAAGTCTCTCCCCTGATCAAGCTGGTCGGGCGTGGCGATACGACTGTGGTCGATGCTTATCTTTCACCTGTCCTTCGCCGCTATGTCGCACAGGTTTCCAATGAACTCGACGTCGAACGCACTGGCGCTCGCGTTATGTTCATGATGTCATCGGGTGGCCTTACCGCCGCTGATCTGTTTCAGGGCAAAGATGCAATTCTGTCCGGTCCTGCGGGTGGTGTCGTAGGTCTCGCCCGTACCGGTGAGACTGCCGGATTCGGTCAAGTCATCGGCTTTGATATGGGCGGCACGTCAACCGACGTCGCCCATTTTGATGGCGAATATGAGCGCGCCTTTGAGACAGAAGTCGCGGGCGTCCGTGTTCGTGCGCCGATGATGCTGATCCATACAGTCGCTGCTGGCGGTGGCTCTATCCTGCATTACGATGCCGGACGGTTCCGCGTTGGACCAGATTCGGCGGGTGCAAACCCCGGCCCTGCCTGCTATCGCAATGGTGGGCCACTCGCTGTCACAGACGCCAATGTCATGCTTGGCAAATTAATCCCCGATTACTTCCCTGCGATTTTTGGACCTGAGCAGAATCAACCGCTCGATGTCGCGCGCGTGCGTGAGTTGTTCACAGATCTGGCCGCTCAGATTGGCGACGGTCGTTCGCCGGAGACAGTGGCAGACGGCTTCATCCGCATTGCTGTGGCCAATATGGTCGAGGCGATCAAGAAAATCTCCGTCCAGCGCGGCTATGATGTCACCCGCTACGCGTTAAGCTGCTTCGGGGGCGCTGGCGGTCAGCATGCTTGCCTCGTTGCTGACGCACTCGGCATGAAGAACATCCTTCTTCATCCAATGTCGGGACTACTTTCAGCATACGGCATGGGCCTCGCGGATATTCGCGCAACGCGTCAGAAAGCTCTAGGCGTATCACTTGATGCTTCGGCACCTGCCGCACTGAATGTCCTTGCCGAAGAACTCGCACTAGAATGCGTTGCGGAACTCACAACACAAGGCATCGAAACCGATGCCATCAAGCGACATCTGCGTGCGCATATCCGTTATGCGGGTACGGATACGGTGCTTTCAATTGAAGCAACCTTCCCTTCTGAGGACAACGCCCAACGTTTGCGTTCTGAATTTGAAATCGCACATAAGCGCCGTTTCGGGTTCATTGCAGAAAACAAGGCATTGGTCATCGATGCTGTTGAAGTCGAAGCAGTTGGCGGTGGTGCAGGCGAAACGGAAACGAGCCTCTCTCTCGAAAGCGATCTGGAGGCGGAAACCGCGAAGCGCTCTAGCTTCTTTTCGCATGGGGAATTCCATGATGCAGGCGTTGTTATTCGCGAGAAGATCCAGCGTGGCCAGACTGTTACCGGCCCTGCAATCATCATCGAAAAGAACCAGACGATTGTCATCGAAGATGGCTGGCAAGCCCGCCTGACCCAGCATGATCATATCGTTCTGACACGTATCAAGGCACTCCCTTTGCGCACAGCAATCGGTACAGAAGCCGATCCGGTCATGCTTGAGATTTTCAACAATCTCTTCATGTCTATTGCAGAGCAGATGGGCGTAACGCTCCAGAACACGGCCTATTCGGTCAACATCAAAGAACGTCTCGATTTCTCTTGCGCCGTGTTTGATGCAGAAGGCAACCTGGTTGCCAATGCACCGCACATGCCAGTGCATCTCGGCTCCATGGATGCGTCCGTTGCAACGGCTATCCGTGAGAACACAGATATCAAGCCGGGCGACGTGTTCCTGATCAACGCGCCTTACAATGGTGGAACGCACCTGCCCGATTTGACCGTCTGCACGCCAGTGTTTGACGATGAAAATCGTGAAATTCGGTTCTGGGTTGCAAGCCGTGGTCACCATGCCGACATTGGAGGCATCGCGCCTGGTTCAATGTCGCCCTTGGCAGTGAACATTGAGCAGGAAGGCGTCTATATCGACAACTTCAAGCTGGTTGATCGCGGCACTTTCCGCGAAGATGCTCTCTCAACACTTCTGACAGGAGCGACCTATCCGGTGCGCAACCTCACTCAGAACGTCAACGATCTGAAAGCGCAGATTGCGGCCAATGAAAAGGGCGTCGCTGAGCTTAAAAAAATCATCGGCCTCTTCGGCGAAGATGTCGTCAAAGCTTATATGGGCCATGTTCAGGACAATGCAGCTGAAAGTGTGCGCCGTGTTCTCGACAAGCTGCCAGACGGTCATTTCACCTATGAAATGGATCAGGGTTGCCAGATCGAAGTTCGGGTCACAATTGACCGCGATAAGCGCGAAGCAACGGTCGATTTCACCGGCACCTCAGAACAACGTCCAGACAACTTCAATGCACCCGAACCCGTAACGCGTGCTGCAGTGCTGTACGTGTTCCGCGTGTTGGTTGAGGGCGACATTCCGATGAATGCCGGTTGCCTGAGGCCGATCAAAATCATCGTTCCGCAAGGCTCGATGCTCTCTCCACGCTTCCCGGCTGCTGTTGTAGCAGGCAATGTCGAAGTCAGTCAGGCAGTCACCAATTGTCTGTTTGGCGCAACCAAGGCGATGGCTGCAGCGCAAGGCACCATGAATAATCTGACATTCGGCAATGACGAGTATCAGTATTACGAAACCATCTGCTCCGGTGCCCCTGCTGGGCCGGGATTTAATGGTGCTGATGCGGTCCATACGCATATGACCAATTCCCGCCTCACCGATCCAGAGATTCTGGAAACACGGTTCCCGGTATTGCTGGAAGACTTCCATATTCGCGAAGGCTCTGGTGGAAAGGGCAAGTGGCATGCAGGTGATGGCACCAAGCGCACGATCCGTGCACTGAAGACGCTCGACTTTGCAATTTTGTCTGGTCATCGTCGGGTAGCACCATTCGGTCTTGAAGGCGGCGAACCGGGTCAGACCGGACGCAACGAAGTGCGCCGCAAGGATGGCACCGTTGAGGTGCTCGGCAATTGCGACCAGACCGTGCTTGAAGCAGGTGAAGCCTTTACCGTTGTGACGCCAACAGGCGGTGGTTTTGGTAAAGCCTGATTACAGAGACAATCGATCTACAAACGCCGCCGAAAGGCGGCGTTTTTCATTGTGGTTCAGTATGTCTCCCAAAAGTGGGAACCGGTTTTGGGACAAAATCATGCGTGAATATAAAGATCGCATGGATATTATAAAATGCGCCGTACTTTAGAACCAGAAATTGCCAGATCCCGATATGCGGATTCAGATTGCTGTAATTGATAATAAAATAGAAATAATTTCTTCATGGGGGGCTAAGGCTGCGATTTTAGACGCTTCATTAGAATTAAATTCCTGTATTTTACGTCTCACCGAATAATTTTACAGGTAGCCTCAAAATGAAGTTCGCAAAAATCCTCGCCACCGTTGGTGTTCTCCAGGCAGCCCTCCTCTCGACCGCACTGGCCGGTGAAAACCTTGACGCCATCAAATCGGCAGGCGTGCTGAAGATCGGCACAGAAGGCACCTATGCACCGTTCACCTTCCACGACAAGGAAAACAAACTTGTCGGTTTTGACGTGGAAATCGGTGAAGCTGTTGCTCAGAAGCTCGGTGTGAAGCCTGAATTCGTCGAAGGTAAGTGGGACGGTCTTATTGCCGGTCTCGATGCCAAGCGTTATGACGCAGTCATCAATCAGGTTGGTATCACTGAAGAACGCCAGAAGAAATTCGCTTTTTCCAACCCTTACATCGTTTCCAAGGTTGTTCTTATCGTCAATGACAAGAACGATACGATCAAGGATTTTGCTGACCTGAAGGGTACAAAGTCTGCTCAGTCGCTGACCAGTAATTATGGTCGCATTGCCAAAGAAGCTGGCGCAGAACTGGTTGCAACCGACGGCTTTGATCAATCGGTCCAGCTGGTGCTGACCGGCCGTGCCGACGCGACGCTCAATGACAGCCTGTCGTACCTTGATTTCAAAAAGCATCAGCCAAACGCACCTGTGAAGGTTGTCGCTGAAAAGGAAAATGCAGACGCTTCAGGCATCATTGTTCGCAAGGGTGATGACGATCTGGTCGCTGCAATCAACAAGGCTCTTGATGAAATCAAGGCTGACGGCACTTACGACAAGATTTCGCAGAAGTATTTCGGCCAGGACGTTTCGAAATAATTTTCAAATAAGTGCAATTAAGGAAGCCGGAACATGTTTCCGGCTTCCTTTCGTTGTGCCTATATACCGTTCTGAAGCGCATCCATTTCTGGAATCTCCCATTTAAGGACCGAACACGTGCCCGATTGGCTTCTACTCATGGCGGATTCCCTGCCCACCCTGCTGTGGGCCGGGCTGATGTTCACCATCCCTCTGACAATTCTGTCCTTCATATTTGGGCTGTCCCTCGGGCTTCTTACAGCGCTCGTACGCCTGTTTTCCCCTGTTTGGGTGTCGCTCATCGCACGTTTTTACGTGTGGATTTTCCGCGGCACACCAATGCTGGTTCAGCTGTTCGTGATCTTTTATGGCCTTCCAAGCGCTGGCATTTATCTCGACGCCTTTACGGCAGCAGTCATTGGCTTTTCGCTCAACGTCGGTGCCTACAGCTCCGAGGTCATTCGTGCTGTTATTTCCTCTGTGCCGAAAGGCCAGTGGGAAGCCGCGTATTCGATTGGCATGAGCTGGCGTCAGGCACTGACCCGCACCATTCTGCCACAAGCTACCCGCACTGCTGTTCCGCCGCTGTCGAATACCTTTATCTCGTTGGTAAAGGATACCTCGCTTGCCGCAGCAATTACGGTGCCAGAGCTTTTCCAGTCAGCACAGCGCATTGTTGCTACGACCTATGAACCTCTGATCCTCTATATCGAAGCTGCGCTGATTTATCTGGCGCTCAGCACTGTCCTGTCCCATCTTCAGGCACGGCTCGAAAAGCGCTTCAGACGCTATGGCGGAACATTGGAGACAAACGCATGATCGAGCTCAAAAATATCGTAAAAAGCTTCGATAACGTTGTTATCCTCAATGATATCAATGTGAAGATCGCCGAAGGCACGGTTACGGCACTTGTCGGTCCGTCGGGCGGCGGCAAAAGCACCTTGCTGCGCTGCATCAATCTGCTTGAGATTCCGACTTCCGGCACGCTGGTTCTTGGCGGACAAAGCATTACGCTCGATCCTGATCATAAGCCAAGCTGGCAGGCGATCCAGTCGATCCGCCGCCAAACCGGCATGGTGTTTCAGAACTTCCAGCTCTTTCCGCACCAGACTGCAATCCAGAACGTCATGGAAGGCCTCGTAACGGTCCTGAAATGGCCAAAGGCAAAGGCGCAGGAACGGGCAATGGAATTGCTGACAAAAGTCGGAATGGCGCACAAGGCCGATGCATGGCCTGCAACCCTTTCCGGCGGACAGCAGCAGCGCATCGCCATAGCGCGTGCGCTGGCTCCTTCGCCGCGTGTGCTTCTGTGTGATGAGCCGACGTCAGCACTTGATCCAGAGCTCGCATCCGAAGTTGTAGATGTGTTGAGCAAACTGGCCAAGGAAGGCACGACAATGGTCATTGCGACGCATGATTTGCGTCTTGCTTCCAAGATCGCGCAAAATGTCGTGTTTCTGGAGTCAGGCAACATTATCGAGACTGGCAGCGCGCATGATGTCTTCGTCAATCCGGCGCGCGAACGCACCAAACAATTCGTAGCTACGATCAATGCGGCACATAGCTACGATATCTAACGCTCACCAGAACAACCTATACTTCGAGATCAGGGGCTTTTGTGCACAACGAAAGCCCCTGATCATATGTGCCCTATTAAATTCATTCGTGGTTTTATCAATTTTCCAATGTCACTTCCCTGCCTGCCCCTTGGTAAATGCCCAAAGCGCTGTTACATTAAGGACAACGTAAAAATTGAAGCGCCTTGCTTGCGTCCTTTCAGGTTCGCGCGGCGCCATAAGGATAAAAACCTTGAAGAACCCCGAGGAGCGCCCTGCAGGAATGGCGCATCAAGGGGCGTCCGGTGGACAAACGGGCAATCTACAGACCCGGAATCCGCCCGAGAACGGCAAGCGCAAACCGCGCAAGGAAGCCGTTTCAGAAGTCGGCAAGGCACCCAATGCCTCCGATTCAGGACGCTCAGACACGGAAAGCAAGGGCTCGCAAAGCCAGCGCAAGCGTGCACGCCGTCGCAATCGCGGGAAAGTATCTCGCGGTACGGAAGCGCATACGCAAAAGCCAGTCGTTGCTGAAGCTCCTGCTGTCGATGCCAAATCTGTCGACGGCAAACCAGTTGGGAAAATATCGAATCGCCGTCGCCGCGCCCGCAAGAAAAAGCAGGCCCGGCAGCAAAGCGGTTTGCCTTTGCATGCAGACAATGTAGCGAAGGCCCAGAATGCTGCTCCCCGCTCAGATAACTCTCAGGGGCAATCACAGCAATCCAAGCGCAATCAAAGTGGAACGCATCTTCCGCGCAGCAATGTGCAGGAAGCACCGCTTTATGCAGCGCTGGATCTTGGTACCAACAATTGCCGCTTGCTGATCGCCTCGCCAACACGCCCGGGCCAATTCCGCGTAGTCGATGCATTTTCGCGCATTGTTCGCCTTGGCGAAGGTCTTAGCTCATCTGGTCGTTTGAGCGAACATGCCATGCAGCGTGCAATTGATGCGCTCAAAATCTGCCGCGATAAGCTTGCAGCACGTAAGATCAGACGTGCACGCTTGATTGCCACTGAGGCTTGCCGCTCGGCAGCCAATGGCGAAGAGTTTCTCGCTCGGGTCCGTGAAGAAACCGGGCTTGAGCTTGAAATCGTTGACCGCCAAACAGAAGCACGCCTTGCTGTATCTGGTTGTGGAACGCTGGTAACGCGCGAGACCGACGCAGTCGTGCTTTTCGATATTGGCGGCGGTTCGTCAGAAATCGCACTGATCGATGTATCCCAGCGCCGTTCGCCGCGTCTTGCCGAACATATCACGGCATGGACTTCCCTCCCCGTCGGTGTTGTCACTTTGGCCGAACGCTTTGGTGGACGTAACGTCACGCAAGAAAGCTTCGACGCCATGGTCGGCCATGTCACGGAGCTTCTGTCCGGGTTTGCGGAACGTCATTGTCTGGGCCAGCTCACCGCAAGTTCACGTTTTCACCTGCTTGGCACATCCGGCACCGTGACCACACTCGCCGGAATCCATCTCGGACTGGAACGCTATGATCGGCGTCGCGTCGATGGTATGTGGATGGGATCAGAAGAAGTGACACAGATGACAAGCCGTCTCTTGTCATGGGATTTTGACGCGCGGGTTGCCAATCCTTGTATTGGTGCCGACCGAGCCGATCTCGTACTGGCTGGCTGTGCCATTCTCGATGCCATACGCAATGTCTGGCCCAGTGAAAAACTTCTCGTTGCTGATCGCGGACTACGCGAGGGCATATTGACCGAACTCATGTCGCGTGACGGTGCCTGGCGCCATAACCGCGCCCAAACTGCCAAAGCTGGCGGTAAAACCGACGTAAGAAACAGGCATTGAAGATGAGCAAAGCAGGCGGAAACAAAGGCGGCACGAAAACCGGTGGTCGCGGTGGTGCTGGCACAAGCAATCTGCGCGTTCGCGTGAAGAAAAAAGCCGGAACCATCAAGGAATCCTCGCGGCGCTGGCTGGAACGTCACCTGAACGATCCCTACGTGCACAAGTCGAGGAAAGACGGCTATCGCTCACGCGCGGCTTATAAGCTGATTGAAATCAACGATCGCTACGACCTTCTGAAAAAAGGCCAGAAGATCATCGATCTGGGCGCAGCTCCCGGCGGCTGGTCGCAGATCGCAGCTAAGATTGTCGGTTCCACCGATGAAAACCCGCAAGTTGTCGGCATCGACTATCTGCATGTTGATCCATTGCCCGGCGTTATTTTGCTGGAAATGGACTTTCTCGATGAAACGGCACCAGAGAAGCTGATGGAGGCGCTCGGTGACAAGCCTGATCTGGTGATTTCGGACATGGCGGCACCGACGACTGGTCACCGCCGTACGGACCATTTGCGTACCGTGCATCTTTGTGAAGTGGCGGCCGACTTTGCGGTATCAGTGCTGAAGCCGGGTGGGCACTTCCTCACCAAGACATTCCAGGGAGGCACTGAAAACGATCTGTTGGCAATGCTGAAACAGAAGTTCCGTTCCGTTCATCATATCAAGCCACCAGCATCGCGTGCAGAATCGGTCGAGCTTTATCTGCTTGCCCGCGATTTTAAGGGTTAGTCATAGCGCGATAAGATAGGTTGAGAAAAAGGCGGCTTTCAAAACCGCCTTTTTATTTGCCGTTAGCGGAATCCGCGGCCTCTAAAGCTGTGCGCTCTTTGCTCTTTGACTTGAGGATTGCCGGGCCGGAAAGCTCACGTCCAGCATCTGGCGCCAGCTTTGCAAACCAGAAGAACGCTGTGGCCGAAACAGCCGCAACAACGAAAAAGCCAATATGGAAATCCGCAAGCTGCAGCGGAGCTCCTCGCACAGCTGTGCTGATTTCAAGAATGCCACCCGCCATCGCAACACCCAGTGCAATTGAAACCTGCTGCGCAACGGCTGTAATCGGTGTCGCCTGACTTGTCTTGGCATCGGGAATTTCGGCAAAAGCCAAAGCATTGACGCCGGTAAAGAACATCGAGCGGAAAAATCCACCAATCAGCAGAAAGCCGATGATGAATCCATAAGGCGTTTCAGGAAAGAACAGGCCGTTTGCGGCGATGAATGCCGCTGAAATCAGTGAACCATACATCAGTGTTCTGCGGAAGCCGAACAGACTAAAGACGCGCTTAGCCCCAAACTTCATGCTGATAGCACCAATCGCGGAAACGAATGTCATCATGCCTGACTGAAACGGCGTCATGCCAAAACCAAGCTGGAACATCAAAGGCAGCAGAAACGGAATTGCGCCAATACCCAGCCGGAACACACTGCCGCCGAAAACCGCAGAGCGGAAGACTTGATTATCGAAGAGTTTCAGGTTGAGAAGCGGATCGCTGACACGACGCGCGTGAAGGATATAAAGAACCGAACAAATCAGCCCGACAGCGACTGTCACAACACCGATCATCGGCGGCAGAGCCGGAAGGCTTACAACCGACAGGCCGAAAACCACGCCCGACATCGCAATGCCAGACAGAAAAAACCCCGGCCAGTCGAGAGGCTTTATGATCCGCTCATCATTGTCGGGCAAAAACCGGGTCGCAAACCAAATTCCAATTACGCCGATCGGAACGTTGATCAGAAATATCCAGTGCCACGAGAAGAAAGTCGTTATGAAGCCGCCCACAGGCGGGCCAACCAACGGCCCAACCATCGCAGGGATCGTGAGCCACGCCATGGCTGAGACGAGTTCGCTTCTGGGTGTCGAACGGATGAGGACCAATCGCCCGACCGGTGTCATCATCGCGCCACCCATGCCCTGCAAAAACCTTGCGACCACAAAAGCAGCGAGCGAGTTGGACGCAGCACAAGCCAGCGAGCCAACCACGAAAATTGCAATCGCCGCCCGGAAGACATTCTTGGCACCGAATCGGTCGGCCATCCATCCGCTCACCGGAATAAAAACCGCAAGAGAGACGAGGTAAGCCGTCAATGCGAGTTTTAACGCAATTGGACTGGTGCCGATATCCGCGGCAATTGCAGGAAGCGATGTTGAAATAACGTTCGAGTCCATTTGCTCCATGAAAAGAGCAATTGCGAGCACGAGTGGAACGATCCGGTTCAAGATGAAAATCCGAATAAAAGCAGAGAATTAAGGACGACTTCGTCAGTCAATCACAACTTCTGCTTTATGTAGCGTCCGCGCGAAATTTGCCAGTTAATTTCACGTCACAATGCGGTGACTATCTTACAAACCAACCAATATCGGGGATCTGGGCACTTTCTCACGGGCTGTTACACTCGTTCACATTTATGTAAAATGGGTTGCGCTACCCGTAACGGGCTGTTACATTTCGTTACAGTTCTCGAGCTTTAGAATCCGATGTGGAGGCGTCGCGGTTCAAGGAGGTAGAAAATGAGCGATATTACAAGAACAGCGATCGTCTATGGAATGATGATCATTTCGCTGAATACCGCACTGGCAATCGGTCTTCTTGGGTTGGACTTCCTGCGTTAGACGCAGCATCCACAAAATAGAATTTTGCCCTCCAGGCAAGCATGAAAAAGGGTGTTCCTAATTTTGGGAGCGCCCTTTTCATTTGGAGCGCCAATCTGTTTCAATCAGATCGGCGCTCCGAATGGTTGCAGTGTGCAGCAAATTTAATCTGTTTGAGCGACCTTTGTGCGCCCAAGAGGGCGCACGGCGCTCTAATGAGGCGCACCATAGGCAAAAGTCAAACCATCACCCAGTTTGCAGTCAAAAACCTTTTTCTCGGTTATAACGTCATATGTTCTTGGAGAGAGCATTTGAACGGTAACCGTTGCACTGTCGTCTGACATCACGCGATAACGGACAAATTCAAGAACAGGTGTACCGTCTTCGCGAACAGTCATATGCGCATCCGAGAATATAATCGACGGATTGGGGTTCGACAGCTTCATAAAGGACTGAACAACGACACCACCCGTAATGGCCGTTCCTTTGATCTTGCTACCAGTTTTCTGCTGACAGGCATCAAGTTTCAGTAGAGCGGTTGTCCTGTCTCCCGCAATCAGATGCGTGCTTAATGCTTCATACTGACTTTTGCTCTCAGCATGAGCTACGCCCGAAACAACAGTGGCGGTCAACACGATTGCCAGTTTGGTCTTCCAATGCATCACATGAACTCTCTGTTCAGTTTCCATGCATTGGAAGCTAGTCAAATCCGCTGTTCGAGCTATTCCAAAGAATAGCCCGTTAAAATGAACCGCTATAAAATCCGACCTTGAGTTGATGGATCGAAAAACACCGACTTGTCGAGATTAAATGCGAGCCGCGACCTTTGGCCTGCAACAATGCGGGCATCAGCACGTAAACGCGCGACTACCTGCTTGCCACCAATGCGCGTCACAGCGAACGTGTCCGATCCTGCTGGTTCCACAACATCAATCAGGCACTCACCTTCAACCACCGCATGAGCATTGCGGTCAGCACCATCAGGATCGGTCAGGGCTTCAGGGCGGATACCAAACATGACTTGCTTGCCCACATACTCACTGAGGCTTTGTGGTGCTGTTTTCAGCGGAAGCCTTAGCGTTTCACCCTCGCCCTGCTCAAGCACGACCGCAAGCTCTGAACCGTTCTTTTCGATGCCGGCATGAAGAAGGTTCATCGCAGGTGAGCCCATAAAATCCGCGACGAACATATTGGCCGGGTTGTTATAGATTTCAGCCGGAGTGCCGAATTGCTGCAAAACGCCGTCCTTCAGAACAGCGATCTTGGTCGCAAGCGTCATCGCTTCAATCTGATCATGGGTCACATAGACAATCGTGGTCTTCATGCGATGATGCAACCGCTTGATCTCGGTACGCATATCAACGCGCAGCTTGGCATCGAGGTTCGAGAGCGGCTCATCGAACAGGAAGACCTGTGGATTGCGCACCAAAGCGCGCCCCATCGCTACACGTTGCCGCTGACCACCAGAAAGCTGGCTTGGTTTGCGGTCCAGCAGATGGCCGATCTGCAGAATATCTGCGACTTCCTGAATGGCTTTCTCGCGTTCAGGCTTAGGCACTTTGCGAATTTCCATCCCGAAAGCGATGTTTCCGCCCACGGTCATGTTCGGATAAAGCGCATAGGACTGAAACACCATCGCAATATCGCGCTGCGAAGGATGCAGGCCGGAAACAGAACGATCATTGATCAAAATATCGCCGGACGTAATAGGCTCAAGACCGGCAATTGTGTTCAGCAATGTGGACTTGCCGCAGCCTGATGGGCCGACGAGTACCAGAAAGCCGCCTTCCTCAATCTCGATATTGATATCCTTCAAGACCGAGACATTGCCGTAGGATTTGTAAAGATCAGTAATTTTCAGAAATGACATGTCAGACTTATCCCTTAACGGCACCGGACATCAGGCCGCGCACGAAGTAGCGCCCGGAAACAATGTAGACGATCAGCGTTGGTAACGCCGCCAGAATGGCAGCTGCAAAGTGAACGTTATATTCCTTGACGCCTGTGGAGGAGGAAACGAGGTTATTAAGCGCAACAGTCATGGGCGTTGAATTTGCACCAGAGAAGGAAGCACCGAATAGGAAGTCGTTCCAGATATTGGTGAACTGCCAGATGATTGAGACGACGATGATCGGGCCAGACGATGGCAGAAGAATGCGCCAGAAAATCTGGAAAAAGCTGGCTCCATCGATTTGCGCCGCACGTACCAGCTCGGTCGGAAATGCCTCGTAATAATTGCGGAAGTAAAGCGTCGTGAAGCCGATACCATAGACCACGTGAACGAGGATCAGACCCCAGATTGTGCCCGCAATACCGAGCATTCCCAGAACGCGCGCCATTGGGATAAGGACAATCTGAAACGGAATGAAGCAGGACAGCAGCAACAGGCCGAAGAAAATATTGGAGCCGCGAAAGCGCCATTTGGTAAGTACATAGCCGTTGAGTGCGCCAACAACAGTGGAGATGGCGACGGCAGGCACGACCATCAGGATCGAATTGATAAAGAAGGGCTTGAGGCCTGTAGGCTGCACGCCGATTTGTGCAGTCGACCATGCCGAAAGCCAGGGTTCAATTGTCCATTGTTGTGGCAGGCCCAACATGCCGCCTTGACGAATTTCCTCCAGCGGCTTGAAGGAATTCACCAGCATCACATAGAGCGGCAGCAGATAGTAAATTGCGAAGAGCAGCAGCGCAGAATAGATCAAAGCGCGTGTCAGCTTACCACTGTTGATGGCGTTTTCCTGGGTCTGGGCGCTCATGACCGTGACCCCCCGCGAATTTCCGAATAGAGATACGGAATGATAATCGAGAATATCATAACAAGCATGATGATTGCCGAAGATGCACCGATACCCATCTGATTGCGGGTGAACGTATAGGAATACATGAAGGTCGCGGGCAATTCGGTTGCCTGTCCGGGTCCACCGCCAGTTAAGGCGATCACAAGATCATAGGCCTTGATTGCAAGATGCGCGAGCACCACAAAAGCCGACAAGAACACCGGGCGCATCAAAGGAATGATGATGCGGCGATAAATTGTTCCGGTCGAAGCTCCGTCGATCTGTGCCGCTTTGATGATCTCGTTGTCAACGCCACGCAGACCAGCAAGGAACATGGCCATTACAAAGCCTGACGACTGCCAGACAGCAGCAATCACCAGACAGTAAATTGCCATCGTGTTGCTCTTGATCCAGTTGAAGGTGAAACCTTCCCAGCCCCATAATCGAACAGTGTGCTCAAGACCGATACCCGGATCGAGAAACCATTTCCACGCCGTACCTGTCACGATGAAGGAAAGCGCCATCGGATAAAGGTAGATCGGACGCAGAAAGCCTTCTCCGCGGATTTTCTGATCGAGCAGGATTGCCAGAAAGAGGCCGATAACCGAACAAATGATAATGTAAAGCGACGCGAAAATCGCAAGATTGGTTACCGCACGCCACCAATGTGGCAATGCCCAAAGCTTTTCATAATTTGACAGGCCAACAAAGCCGTAGGACGGCAACATGCGGCTGTTTGTGACAGAAAGAACGCCTGTATAGATAATAAATCCATATACAAAGACGAGGACAATCAAGAAGCTCGGCGCGAGAACCAGCTTGGGCACCAGTTCTTGTAGTCGGCTGTTACGCTGCATATTTGCGCCATCCTGTTTAAGCTACTGCCTCCTGCTGTCAGCTTGTTTAAGAGCGCATTCCGAAAAGTAACAATGATTTTCGGATCAGATGTGCGTTAAGACAAGCCCTTAGAGCGCAGGTGTTATGGGCGGTATTAAGCCATTATTTTCATTGAATTATAGCGTATGCAATGACAGCATCCGGGTGTATCCCGGACGCTCCCCAGACAATCTCTGTCTGCTTACTTCGCGCCTTCAACGGCGGTAACCAGTTCCTTGACAGCGTCTTCAGATGAGAGCTGACCGTTGAACTGACGGGTTACAACGTCATAGATCGCATTCTTGACGGAAGCCGGATTTGCATAGCCATGAGCCATGGAGCCGAGCATCGTTCCCTTATCTGCAGCTTCCTTCACATCAGCGATGGCCTTCTTGCCGCAAGCGTCGAAATCGGTGTCAGGCACGTCGGTACGTGCAGGAGCCGAACCCTTGACCACATTGAAGGCCGACTGGAATGCTGGGCTTTCAATAGCCGAAGCCATTTCGAGCTGTGCAGGCACCTTGTCGTCGGCAACCTTGAACATCGCGAACATGTCGGAGTTGAAGGTCACAGAACCCTGTGTTTCTGGGTAACGCATGCAGACAAAATCTTCGCCTGGCTTCTTGCCAGCCTTGATGAATTCGCCTTTTGCCCAGTCACCCATGAACTGTACGCCAGCCTTGCCTTCGATAACCATTGCCGAAGCAAGGTTCCAGTCACGACCGGAGAAGTTGTCGTCCACATAAGAACGCAGCTTGGTCATGCGGTCGAAAGCTTCCTTCATCTTATCGCTACCCAGAGTTTCCGGGTCGAGATCGACGAAAGCCTTTTTGTAGAAGTCCGGACCAAAGGAGAGCACGACGGCATCAAAAATCGTCGCATCTTGCCATGGCTGACCGCCGTGAGCGATTGGGGTAATGCCCTGTTCCTTGAACTTGTCGAGGAGCGCTACGAGTTCATCCCAGTTGGTTGGCTCTTTGCCGCCAGCCTTATCGAGTGCTGCCTTGTTGATCCACATCCAGTTGGTGGAGTGAACGTTTACAGGCGCTGCAATCCAGTGGCCGTCATATTTGGCAAATTCTTGCAGAGGTGCCGGGATAACCTTGTCCCAACCTTCTTTGCCTGCAACCTCATCGAGATTGCCGAGAGCACCCTGCTCCGCCCAGTCACGGATATCGAAGCCGAGCATCTGCACTGCAGTTGGCGCATTGCCTGCGGTAACGCGGGCACGAAGAACCGTCATGGCTTCCGTACCGCCACCGCCTGCAACTGGCATATCCGTCCAGCTGATGCCTTTGCCTTCGAGGTCTTTCTTCAGAACATCGAGGGCCGCAGCTTCGCCGCCAGCTGTCCACCAATGCAGGACTTCAACGTTCTGCTTGTCTTGTGCGCTGGCCGTAACAGGTGCCATTGCTGCAAGCATCGCACAGGCAGCTGTGCCCATCGCGGCCATTCTGAAAAACTTATGCATGTGTCTACCTCCCGTAGAACTCTACAAAACAAAATTTCGTCGGATGCTGTCGTCAGGCGTCAGGCCCGCACACCCAGAGGATCGTTCAATCTGCTTTGAGACCTCCATCCCACTTATTTCTCGCAGCTCCTACTGCGATTGACAACGTTGTCTTTTTTGAATGAAAATCATCTGCAAGACAAGATGTGTTCTTAGGATAGGCTCAAATACGGGATATGTGTCAATATGGATTAGGTGAGAAAAATCGGGAAGCCCAATCCGCAAGTGTGGAAAGCTGAAAAAACCTACCAAATATACTAGCAAAATTAAACACTTGGTTCGTTCATCATATTTCTGATGACAAAACTTCGCTCAGTTCAGAAAATTGGCAAAGCGCAACGCATTCTGCTTTTTAAAGTAGTATAAAATTACCGTGAGCGGGCTAGACATTATCCTCGAGAATGCATAATTTTCGTTCGCTCGCACAATGGTGTGCGGGTTTGTTCTCGGGGCGGGGTGAAACTCCCCACCGGCGGTATGAAGAGCGATCTTCGAGCCCGCGAGCGCCTGCAACAGAAAGCCGATTCGGCAGTTTGTTTCAGGGTCAGCAGATCCGGTGAGATGCCGGAGCCGACGGTTAAAGTCCGGATGGAAGAGAGCGAAAGAATGTTTGGTTACGCTCAAATCGGCGTGACTCGCGTTCCTTTGTGCGCCCTGATTCTAGTTTCGTGAGGAACCTATGAACCAGAGCTATCCGAACAAGACATCCTTCAAAATTGCCTTCATTCAGGCACGCTGGCATGCGGACATTGTCGATGAAGCACGTAAAAGCTTCATCGCCGAGCTTGCAGCCAAAACCGGCACCAATGTGGAAGTTGAAGTTTTCGACGTTCCCGGTGCTTATGAAATTCCACTTCATGCAAAGACGCTCGCCAAGACCGGCCGCTATGCTGCCATTGTGGGCGCTGCTTTTGTGATTGATGGCGGCATTTATCGCCACGATTTCGTTGCTACTGCCGTCATCAATGGCATGATGCAGGTACAGCTTGAGACCGAAGTTCCGGTGCTTAGCGTATCGCTCACCCCGCATCATTACCACGACAGCAAGGAGCATCACGACTTCTTCTTCAATCATTTCAAGGTGAAGGGCGTCGAAGCCGCCCATGCAGCTTTGCAGATTGTTAGCGAACGCGCTCGCATTGCGGCGCTTGTTTAAGTAAAGATTGGCCGACCTTGCGATTGCTGGGTCGGCTACTCGCTTATGATGCGCTCAGGATGGGTATAGACGTCGAAATCGTCGCCTCTGACGAGCGCCACAAGCGTCAGATTAGCGTCTTCTGCTGTGCGAATGGCAAGCGCCGTCGGTGCCGAAATCGCCGCAAGCAGCGGCACTCCGAGAATAACGGCCTTCTGCACCATCTCGACTGAGACACGGCTTGTAATGGCCACCAATCCGCTATTTGCAGGCTTGTTCGCTCGGGCCAGCGCGCCGATTAGCTTGTCGAGCGCATTATGCCTGCCAACATCCTCGCGAACCGCAAAAAGCCCCTCATCCGGCACGACAAAACCAGCACCGTGCACCGCATGTGTCTGCTTATTCAATTGCTGTGCGCCACCCAAGGCATCCATTGCAGCAACAATCGATCCAGCTTTCACCTGAAAGCTATCCGCCTTGATCACAGATAATGGACGTATTGCCTGATCGATGGAATCGATCCCGCACAAGCCGCAACCGACCGGCCCGGCCATGAAACGGCGACGAGCGACAAGCATTTCCTCCCGCTGTCCGACAAGCCGCATCTGAATATCAATGCCTTTTTCAAAGACTTCAATGTTCAAATCTTCGATTTCCGATATGCAGTCTATGACGCCTTCGGTCAGGCTGAAACCCACTGCGAAATCTTCGAGATCATTGGGTGTAGCCATCATGACGGCATGCGTTGTGCCATTATAGCTCATGGCTACAGGCACTTCTTCCGGGACGTCACGGTCGCTTTCGTGAAAACCGGTTTCACGACGAGCAAGACGCGGAACACTTTGGCTGATGTTCTGCATCGTCATATCGTTCCGCCGCCTGTCGTTTCTGCCCGCATGTGGAATTACTATCCAACACCTCTGCAGCAAGCAAGTCCAGCGGCTCAACACTTGCGGATCATGCCGATAACGAGCTATACCCGCTAACCGGAAATGAGCCTTTCAGCGACTTATATTACAGGTGGAAAAACGATGGATATTCGGCAGATCGACAACAATTACTCAGTCACCGGGCAAATTTCGCCGGATGATGTACGTGATATTGCGGCTGAAGGTTTTCAGACGATTATCTGCAATCGTCCCGATGGTGAAGGCGGAGAAGATCAGCCAAGTTTTGCCGAAGTTGCCAAGGTTGCCGAAAAGGCTGGCATCAAGACCTATTACATCCCGGTTGTTGGCGGCCAGCTGACCCAGGAGAATGTTGATGACATGGCCTCGGCTCTCACTGAAGCCGAAGGCCCTATTTTGGGCTATTGCCGTTCAGGCACCCGCTCTACGAATATCTACGGTATCGTCCAGAACCAAAAGCGCGGATAAAGAACGAACGCAGACTATGTGGACGGTGTTGCCGCAGAGGCATTTGAACAGTCTTTGCAAACATGGCTGTCACCGTCCAGAAACGCGTGGGCCAAAAAAGCGCGCATTTGTAAATTTGGTACGGCGCACATTCTGCGCCGAATACTGGCGATAATAGCCCATGCCTGTGCGGATGGCTGTCGCAACGACACCGCCTACCACCATCATCCAACCAATAATCATTGGCCAGTTGAAGCTTTCAATTCCGCTGCTCAGAGCGACGATGACAACACCCGCCCAAAGAACTGCCGCGGTACGGCGCCAGAAAACGGGGTTGAGTTCATCAAAGACCGCCTTCCACAAAGAGTGCACAAGGCAGGCGAAGAAAACGGCGGCAGCCAAACCAATATTCAGCAACTCGACCGGGAGCCATTGTTGCGTATCCAGCATTGTTTTCATCATCCAAGTCATGCCCGGAGTGTTTAAGACCAGCCCGTATGGCTATAGTGTCTAAATCCGAGACGTTGTTTCCATGCGCCCATTCAGCTTTCGCTTTGTGGCTTCAACGTGGTAGAAGCATGGAAACCCCTTCATAATACAGTCACATATTATTGCGTTCACGCGAAATATCGTGTTGAAATCATTGAGCTATCTCGGTCAGAGTGTACCGACACACCGCTGTAAAGCCCTTGATAGAGCTAGACTTTTTGCATTTATGGAACTTCGAAAGCGGGAAAGTATGGCTGCGTTAAAGTCGCGATACATAACGGCTTTGTAACAATTTGATATTGCAGAACTTCCGCTGTTAACTGCGTTGTCCACCCAATCGACGCCCGACACGCGCAAGCAGAATAACCGGCAATATGCCGACTGCCACAATTGCCAAAGCGGCAACGGAAGCCTCTTCATAGGTTCCGCGCGCAGCTTCGCCATAAAGATGGGTGGCAAAAGTCTCTATATTGAGGGGGCGCAACAGAAGTGTTGCAGGTAGTTCTTTCACGCAATCGACAAACACCAAAAGTCCAGCGGCAACGATAGCCGTTTTTGAAAGCGGCAAATGTACCTGACAGAATGTTGTGGTTACCCCGCGCCCCAGCGTGCGTGAAGCATGGTCGAGCGATTGTGGAATACGTTCGAGCCCTGCATCTATGCCTCCGGCAGAGATTGCCAGAAAGCGCGCCGCATAGGCGTAGATGATGGCAGCTCCCGTACTGATCAGCAGTAACCCTGTTGAAATACCAAAGAAATAGGTGAAAACTCCATCGAACAAACGATCGACTGCACCTGAAACGATCATGATGCCAATTGCTATCACCGTACCGGGTGCCGCATAGCCCATGGTCGAAAAACGGTAGAACCAGCGCGAGGCAGTTCCCGGAAAGAGCCGCATCGCATAAGCCACCACCATGCCAAACAACAGAACCAGAATGGTCGCGACCGAAGCCAGCATCACCGTGTTGAATGCTTCACCGGCAAGGCGAGGAGAAATGCCCGCAAAACGCATGCGTTTGACCGCCTCAATCACGAGATAGGTCGCAGGCATGACAAAGCCAACGATAATTGGTACAGCACAGAGCACAAAAAGCCAGAGGCCATTGATGCCGCTTACCCTAAGCGGTTCAAAGCCACGCGAGTGGCGAATATTGGATGAAAAGCGTTGCTTGCGCCGCGCCCAGCGCTCGATTGATACAAGTGCGACAACCAATAACAAAAGCGCCAGGGCGAGCTGTGCGGCACCGGGCAAATCAAAGCGCGTGACCCATGTTGTGTAGATCGAAACCGTCAATGTCCGCACACCAAGAAACTCGGCAGCACCAACATCATTGAGTGTTTCCATCAAAGCAAGGCTTACACCGACGGCAACTGCGGGGCGCGCGAGTGGCAATGCTACACGCCAGAAAATGCCTCTGCGGCTGACGCCCAATGTCCGCGCTGCTTCAATCAGGCTGGCGGACTGTGTGAGAAACATCGCCCGTGTCGGAATATAAACATAAGGATAGAGAACGAAGCCGAGCAAAATAGTACAGCCGGTCATCGACCTTATATCCGGCAAGCGAAACTGGCGCGGCGTATCATAGCCAAGCACAAAGCGGATCGCGCTTTGTATCGGCCCGATCGGATGCAGAATATCGAGATAGGCATAGGCGATAATATAGGTAGGCACCGCGAGGGGTAGCAAAAGCGCCCATTCGAGCACACCACGCCCGCGAAAATCATAAGCCGTTACAAGC
Source organism: Ochrobactrum sp. AN78 (assembly GCF_029909885.1). NCBI lineage: Bacteria > Pseudomonadati > Pseudomonadota > Alphaproteobacteria > Hyphomicrobiales > Brucellaceae > Ochrobactrum > Ochrobactrum sp. AN78. Next base: position 372,468 of record NZ_JASAMU010000003.1, on the reverse strand, counting down.
CATGCAGCAGACGTGCCGACAAATGCAGTGATAAGCCCGACACCCGCCAGCAGAATGATCGTATCGGTGAAGGCTGTAGCGAAGATCGTCGAGAAAAGATGGCTCCAAAGGCCGGAAGAACCGCGTAGCGCTTCGATGACAAGTGCGAGCACCGGCAGGCAAACCAACAGCGTAATCAATCCTGAGAGCCACAACCAGCCTCTCCCCGAGCGGGTGCGATAAGGCATGGATGACGATGCGGCTTGCAAAGGTTCCGGCATGCTATTGTCGACCTTCATATTACAACGCCGGCGCAATGGTTTTGCACCGGCGTTATTTTTTCACTGCTAGTCAGCTTTTAATTATCGAAGCCGACTTTGTCGACCAGTTCGCTGGCCTGCTTGCGATGCTTTACGATTTCCGAAAGCGGGACCTTGTCGATCTTCAGTTCACCAAAAGATGCGACAATTGGATCAACCGGAGCGCCTGCCTTAACCGGATACTCGTAGTTAGCCTTTGCATAAAGCTGCTGGGCTTCGTCCGATGCAAGATATTCGAGAAGCTTGACGGCTTCATCCTTGTTTGGCGCGTTCTTGGCAACAGCTGCACCGCTGATGTTCACCTGCGTGCCGCCGTCGGCAAAGGTTGGGAGAATGACTTTGATGCCATCGCCCCACGCCTTCTGCTCGTCGCCGCTCTTACCTGAGCGCATCAGACCGACATAGTAGGAGTTCGCGACTGCGATATCGCAGATGCCGCCAACAATATCCTTAGCGCCGTCACGGTCACCGCCGGCTGCCTTACGCGCCAGATTGGCCTTGAGGCCAGTCAGCCATTCTTCGGTCTTTTCTGCACCGTGATGAGCGATATAATCGGCAATCAGAGCAGTGTTATAGGGATGCTGGCCAGCACGGATGCAGATCTTGCCCTTCCACTTTGGATCAGCCAGTTCTTCATAGGTGATCTTGTCGAGTTCGAGATCCTTGTCTGCATAGACAACGCGAGCGCGCATCGACAGCCCAAACCAGTTATCGTTGGCATCGCGGAGCTGTTCAGGAATAGCTGCCTTGAGAGCAGCTGAATCAATCGGCTGAGTGAGGCCCTTATCGACGAAATCAACCAGATTACCTGCATCCACTGTCATAAGGATATCAGCAGGCGATTTGTCGCCTTCAGATGCAACGCGCTCGGCAAGGCCATCTTTCAGGAAAACGGTATTGACGGTGGTGCCCGTCTTTTCCTTATAGGCATCCAGCAGAGGCTGGATCAAACCAGGTTCACGCGTCGTGTAAATATTCACCTCATTTGCATTAGCTGCACCTGAGAGAAACGTCGCTGCCATTAGAGCCAATCCAGCACGCGCGATCTTGGGCATTTTACCTCCGGTAGAATTTGGTTCATTTGAAACTATGTGTAATGCATCAAGATTATAGGAACTGGCATATTCAGGGTCAATAATTCACGCCAAGAAATATGAGTTATTTACTCATTTTTTCGCAAAAACCAGTGCTTTGCTCCAGTCGATCCGTAAGGTGACATACGCTGCATCGGCTGCGACATGCTGATCTGTTCGGACACGAAGACGGAAGTCCTGTTGATCCAGACGAACTGTCAGTTCCTCGGTTTCGCCCAAATAGGTTCGGTTTTCTATATGTCCGCTCAACCCGTCTTTTGCAGACGCTTCACAGGATATGACCTCGATATCCCGTGGACGCAGATAGACAGCGACATCTCCTTCTGTTCGCATATCATCCGGAAGCGTCAATGTGCCGACAGGCGTTTGGACAACAACACCGTTTACCTTACCTTCAAGAGCATTGAAATCGCAGAAGAAGTCCGCAGCGTAGCGCGTTGCAGGCTGGTTATGAAGTTCGCGGGCTGAACCGGCCTGAACGATCTTTCCGGAACGCATCAACACCACGCGATCGCCTGTGGACAACGCCTCTTCGGCCTCATGTGTCACGATAATGACCGGCGTACCCAATGCACGAAGCAAAGCAACAGTCTCGCTTCTCACACGAGCACGCAAACCGCGGTCAAGATTGGAGAAGGGTTCGTCCATCAGCAGCAGATCAGGCTTTGGTGCCAGTGCTCTGATGAGAGCGACCCGCTGTTGCTCGCCACCCGAAAGCATATGCGGATAGCGATCCCCCATGGCGGCAAGGCCAACCAGCGCAAGTAACTCATCAACCCGCGCTTTCGCCTCATCCTTGCGCATCTTGCGCAAACCGAACAGCACATTTTCCCTGACGGTCAGATGCGGGAAAAGCGCATAATCCTGAAACACCACACCTATGTTGCGTTTTTCTGGTTCCACGAAGATGGAGCAACTGACCAGCGTCTTGCCACCCATGGCAAGCTGACCTTCATCCGGCGCGTCGATCCCTGCAATAATCCGCAGGAGCGAGGTCTTGCCACAGCCGGAATGACCGACGAGACAGATGATCTCTCCCGGTTGAACATCGAGCGAAATATCATCAACGGCACGCACTGTTCCAAACTGGCGACTAATGCCTGAGAGCGTTAGCGCTGGAGCCATATTGTTGCCAAGCTTGGTGTCTTGCAAAGTGTGTGCGTCCATAGATGAGGCCGAGAGTCCTGTTATCATCGAACCGCATATAAATGCACTTGAACGACTTTGCCAATAAAACCCGACCAAAGGTGTCAGGCATTTTCCGAAACGCACTTGAAGACGCAACAATTTGCTGCACTATCCAGTTGAACAAGCTCGCAAATCGCGCAATGTTGCTTTCATCCAAATTCGATATTCGCATTGCAGGAGTCTGATCATGGGGCCGATCACCGACAAGGTGGCAACCGCTGAGCGTTTGCCGCAGGAAACGAAGGTTGCCATTATCGGTGGTGGTGTGATCGGAGTATCGACAGCCCTTTTCCTGGCCGAGCGCGGGATACCTGTTGCTCTGTTTGAAAAAGGTGAAATTGCGGGCGAGCAATCAAGTCGCAATTGGGGCTGGTGCCGCCGGACTGGTCGTGACAGCCGGGAAATGCCGCTGATTGTCGAGAGTATGCGCCTCTGGGAAGGCATGAATGAGCGTACCGGGCGAGAAACCGGTTTTCGTATCACGGGTATCGCATATACCGCCGAGAAAGAAGAGGAAGTCGAACGCTATGCTCAGTGGATTAAAATCGCGGGCGAGCACGGCATAGAGACAGAACTCTTAAGCAGCAAACAGGCGGCCAGCCTTACCCCCGGTCTCACGCGTCAGCTCAAAGGCGGCATGATCACCCCGCTTGACGGGCGTGCAGAGCCACAGAAAGCAGTACCGGCTTTCGCCGCCAAGGCGCAGGAACTGGGCGCTGTCATTTTGCAAAATTGTGCGGTGCGCGGCATAGAGACAACCAATGGCCGCGTTTCAGCAGTTTTGACCGAGAAAGGCCGCGTTGCCTGTGAGGCAATTGTGGTGGCAGGCGGGGCCTGGTCGCGATTGATCATATCGGACTTCAAGGCCCGCCTTCCGCAACTCAAAGTCAAATCATCGGTGTTTCGCACTGCCCCTATTGAGGCAAATGTGGACCCGGCAATTGCGTTTTCAGATTTCGCGCTGCGTAAGCGGCTTGATGGCGGCTACACGGTCGCTAGCCTTGGTGGATCGATTGCGGATATCGTGCCTGACAGTTTCCGTTTTTTCCGCGACTTCCTTCCATCGCTCTCCACCGAATGGAAATCATTGCGGTTCCGTTTTGGTGAGCGGTTCATCGAAGAAGCCTTCCAATGGAAGCTTCGGCCCGCAGATCAAGTTTCGGTCTTTGAAAAAATCCGCACACTTGATCCTGAACCGCACCGCGCTGCGAATGCGGCAGTATTGGCCAAACTCAAGGCTGCTATTCCATCCTTTGCATCAGCAACAATTGCTCAGGAATGGGCCGGCCTCATCGATACTATGCCGGATGTCATTCCAGTAATTTCACCCCTGCTCGATATTGATGGTCTTATCGTTGCAACAGGGTTTTCGGGACATGGTTTTGGCATCGGCCCCGGTGCCGGACGGCTGGTTGCAGATATGGTCAGCGGCGAAACGCCAGTGGTCGATCCGTCGCCGTTCCATATTTCGCGTTTCTCCGACGGTTCAAAAATCCGCATAGAGAATTGGGGTTAAAGCATTTCCAGTAAAAGTGCGAAGCATCTATGCAGGGAAATCAAATGAAGCTTTACTCAATTACGCCACAGGCGAAACGCGCACCGCCACCACCAAGTGGCTTGGGTTGGTCGGCATAGTTGTCTCCACCCATATGCACCATCAGTGCTCGACCTTTAATGTCGTCCAGTGATTTAAGGCGAGGGGCAACAACCGTTTCACTGACCTTACCGTCCGCATCAGCCTTCAACAGTGGTAAATCGCCCATATGACCATGACCTTCCGGACCCATATGGTGTTTCGAACCTTCCGGATCGTAATGGCCGCCGGCTGCTTGCGCCGGAACCATTTTCCCATCCTGTTCCGCAGGCGCACAACTGCCCTTTTCATGAACATGGAAGCCATGTTCACCACCGGGCATTCCATTTAAATCCGCTTTGAATGAAAGGCCGTCAGTACCCTGGGACACTTTTACGGTTCCCATCTCCTTCCCCTGCCCGGTTTCCAGAGCCTCGTACATTTTAACGGTCACGTCTTGGGCAAAGGCTGGTGCTGCAATAAGTGCCATCGTTGAAGCTAGAACGAAAGATCGCATTATCTCCTCCTCTTATTTGGTTGGTGATAAGCGGTAAACGCACAGCGAAGCGAATTGTTCGAAACTTATAAAACTGCGCGTCGTTTGTGAACGACGCGCAGAATACTTGTTGATCAGGCCGTTACGAATTGCGCCATCATGCCAACGTCTTCATGTTCCAACACGTGACAGTGGAACATGAACGGATGATTGCGCGTAGCTTCGCGATCAAAATGGACCAGAATTTCGGCCTTGCCATTGATCAAAGCCGTATCTTTCCAGCCTGATTGATGGACCGGCGGTGTCTCGCCATTCAGCGAAAGAATGCGGAACGACGCGCCGTGAATATGGAAAGGATGCGCCATTTCTTTGGTCGTCAACTCCCAGATTTCCCAGGATCCAAGCTTAACTTCGGCATCAATGCGGTTCATATCGAAAGGCTTTTCTGCGATCGCCATTTGAACGCCTGATGTGAGCGCCTGCAATGAAGGTCCGGCGTCGGTATTGCTCCGACCCGAATGCATGTCGTGATCGCTCATAGCTGGCATGTTATGTCCGGCATGTGGATCACTCGACATACCGCCCATCATAAGTTTCATGTTTTCGGCCATACGTTCATCGAAGAAATATGACCGCCTGCGCACCGAAAGCTTTTCGTCAGGCTTATCAGGACCATCAAGCTTAGTAGGCAAAGCTTTCACCGGACCGTCGATTTTGTCATCCACGATGAACTGCATCAAAGACAGGTCGTCACCACCGCTGTCATCGCTGGCCGTGAGCAGATCCAGAGCGCCTTTCGTTTTGGAAAAATCGACGAGAATTTCATAGCGCTCGCCCGGGCTGATCGTCAGGCGTTGGACTGTATCGAGCTTGCTTAAATAGCCTCCATCCGATCCGATGACGTGCAATGGCTGATCATCGCTGAGACGCACATGGAAATTGCGCGCATTGGCACCGTTCAGAATACGTAACCGCACAATGGATGGCGGAACTTGCGCTTGTGGGGCAATCACGCCGTTGACGATTAGCTTATCGCCGCGAAAGCCGTGCATCAGATCCATGATATCGGGCTGATAAACCTTGTCTCCGTCAACAACTCTGCGATCCTGCAAGACGAGCGGGATGTCATCAACTCCATAGCTCTCAGGCAGGCCACGTTCACTATCCTTGCCATCCGTAACAATCATCAGCCCGGCAATGCCCATATGAGCCTGTCGGGCAGTGTCGCCATGCAGGTGCGGATGGAACCAGTTAAACGAAGCAGGTTGATTGACGGTAACTTTCGGCTCCCAGCTTTTACCTGCTGCGATCACATTATGCGGCCCCCCGTCCAGAATGGAGGGAACGAAAAGACCGTGCCAATGAAGGGTTGTGTCCTCATCCATACCATTCTCAACCGATAGCGTGACCGCCTCTCTGTTCTTCAGCCGGACAACCGGACCAAGATAAGCGCCGTTAATCCCTGCAGAAGCAGCATCGCTTCCTTCGATGAAGGAATGTCGCCCCTTTTGAACCTTCAGCTTCACAAGGCCTGCGGCATCCGGTTCTATTAGTGACGGGATCGGCAAAGCCTGTGTTTTTGTCTGTGCCTTGGCCACGCCGTGCTGCATATGTTGCTGATGGGCGTCCTGCGCAAAGCCCTCAAAAGGCCGCACCACAGATAAGACAGCAGCACTTGCACCAAGCGTCAGCAGACGGCGGCGAGTCATACTCGTCATGATTATTCTCCAGATAAATCTCTATCAACGCGCACCAAGCTCGAAATCGCTTTACGAATTTCGGGATGCACTCATTACCGCCGAGAAGTGGCAGCGTTTCGGAGGATCAGATCTGGTAAGATATTGGAGGACGTAACACGCCAAATGGATCGCTACTGTTTAATGTTGCAACGCGTGGGGGAAAGCCGAACTCCTGATCAGGCGTGAAAAGTGCAACATCCGAAGCGAGCTGTATGATGCCGCCGCAGCTCATCATTACACAAGCGGCGGACGCTTTCTTGCCATGGTCAGTCGGCGTAGAATGCCCGCCATCATGTTTGCCAACTTGCGCAGTCGTGTGACAATCGGTGAAAGCAATAGTCTGTGGCAAATCATGTGCCATGGCATAACAAAGCTGCGTTGAAACCAGAAACAGCAACGAGAATAGAGCAATCAACATACGGGAAGGCATTCGCAAAACAGAGTGCTTGCGAAAATTCATGCCAATAATGCCGTATCTGAAAGACTGTGCAGTCATCGTGATTCCAAGTTGCGGAAATCAGCTTAAGGCTGCCTTAAGGCAATTAAAAGGCCCTGGTTCTTTTCCTTGAAACTACGTAGTGCATTCATTTTGTTTCGAAAACAGCACAATCGAAATCAGAAAATTACGCGAAAGCCCTTTTAAGCTTGCGGTTTCATATTTTGTGGCACTAAGAAGGCAGTATCTCGGGCTTTCCCCCAAAACGTACAGCCCACAAATATGGATATGAAACAATGACTGTCGCTCAAGCAGTTGTTCCGAAGAAAAATTCTGCGCGCCGCGTTCTGGCCGCGAGCATGATCGGCACAACAATCGAATTCTTTGACTTTTATATTTATGCCACCGCCGCGGTAATCGTATTTCCGCACCTCTTTTTCCCGGCAAGTGACGGTAACTCGGCACTGCTCCAGTCCTTAGCAACATTCGCAATTGCCTTCTTTGCACGCCCGATCGGCGGTGCGTTGTTCGGCCACTTCGGTGATAAGGTTGGCCGTAAGGCAACGCTCGTCGCTGCCCTTATGACGATGGGTATTTCCACAGTCGCAATCGGCTTCCTGCCAACCTATGAATCCATCGGCGTATGGGCGGCTCTCTTGCTTGCTCTCTGCCGTCTGGGTCAGGGTCTTGGCCTTGGTGGCGAATGGGGCGGTGCTGTTTTGCTCGCAACCGAAAACGCGCCGGAAGGCAAACGTACTTGGTACGGCATGTTTCCGCAGCTCGGCGCGCCTGTCGGCTTCATTCTCGCAACAGGTATTTTCCTTATCCTTGCTGAACTGCTGACCGAAGAACAGTTTATGTCGTTCGGCTGGCGTATTCCTTTCATCGCCAGTGCTCTTCTGGTTGGTGTTGGCCTCTTCATTCGTCTGAAGATTGCTGAAACACCAGAATTTCAGAAGGCAATCGACAAGGCTGAACGCGTTGAAGTTCCAGTCGCAACGCTTTTCAAGAAGTACAAGGCGAGCCTGTTCCTCGGCACCATCGGTGCTGTTGCAACCTTCGTTCTGTTCTATCTGATGACCGTGTTCTCGCTCGGTTGGGGTACGCGTGCGCTCGGCTATAGCCGTGAACAGTTCCTCATCCTGCAGATGGTTGGGGTGATCTTCTTCGGCCTCACCATCCCAATTGCAGCGCTGCTTTCCGATAAGTACGGTATGCGTCCTGTGATGATCGTTGTCACGGTCCTGATCGGCCTCTACGGGTTCATCATGGCTCCGCTTTTCCTCAGCGGAACTGCCGGCGTTCTCGCGTTCCTCATTATCGGCTTTGGCCTGATGGGTCTGACTTATGGTCCAATTGGCGCAGCTCTTGCTGAACCATTCCCGACCTCGGTTCGCTATACCGGCGCTTCGCTTACCTTCAATCTGGCAGGTATTCTCGGCGCATCGGTTGCACCTTACATCGCAACTTGGCTCGCAACCCATTATAGCTTCGCCTATGTCGGCTATTACATGACTGCTGCGGCTGTCATTTCGTTGATTGGCTTTGCATTCATTTCGTTCAAGCGCGGCGAATAAACCTCGCGACTGCCAATAAAAAGCCCGCGAGGAGCGATCCACGCGGGCTTTTGTTTTATGTAGGTTCGACTGAACCTTATTCGGTGTCAGCAGCTTCCAGAGCAATAGCAACCGACTGGATGATCGACGCGAACCGCGCAGCGGTCTGGATCACTTCGGTTGTCACATTTGCTTTGCGCAAGACGTCTTCATGCGCATCGATGCACATCCCACAGCCATTGATTGCTGAAACAGCGAGCGACCACAGTTCAAAATCGACTTTGTCCACGCCTGGATTGCCGATAACGTTCATGCGCAGCTTGGCTGGCATGGTGCGGTAATCCTTGTTGGTGGCAAGATGCACGAAGCGATAATAGACATTGTTCATGCCCATGATCGATGCAGCCGACTTTGCAGCCTGCACAACACTCGCATCAACCTTACCAGCTGCTTCAGCAACCAGCGCCTTGCGCACATCCGCATTGCGCGAAGCAATACCGCAGGCAATGAACAGGCCGTATTTCTGCTGTGGCGTCAGCGTTTCGTCGCTCGCCATGGAAGAAAGGTTGAGACGAACATCCTTGGCGAAATCCGGGATTTTTGACTTCAGATCATCAATGGACATGGAACCCTCATTATTTGTCATTTTGTGTATTAGATAAACAAAAGGCGGGCCTTAACCCGCCTTGTCTCAGATCATTTTGGCCGTTTAAGCAGCCTTGAGCGTTTCGCCACCGACTTCGCGGTTGCATGGGCAAAGCTCATCAGTCTGCAGAGCGTCGAGAACGCGCAGCGTGTCTTTAGGAGCGCGGCCAACATTGAGGTTGGTTGCGTAAACGTGCTGGATGGTGTTATCCGGATCGACAACGAAGGTATAGCGGTAAGCAACGCCATCCGGCGAACGAACGCCGAGGCCGTCAACCAGCGAACCGTTGGTGTCAGCAAACGACCAGATTGGCAGCTTGTCGAGGTCCTTGTGATCGCGACGCCATGCGAGCTTCACGAATTCGTTGTCGGTCGAACCACCGAGAACAACTGCGTCACGGTCTTCGAAATCCGAAGCCAGACGTGCGAATTCAGCAATTTCGGTTGGGCAGACGAAAGTGAAGTCCTTAGGGTAGAAGAAGATGACCTTCCACTTTCCTTCGAAGCTTGCTTCGGTAACTTCTTCAAAAGCCGAAACGCCGTTTTCTTCGTGGAAGTTGAAGCCAGGCTTAACGCCAGTTACTTTGAAAGAAGGAAGCTTGTCACCGATACCGAGCATCTCATACCTGCCTGTAAATTCGTTGTTATGCAGAAAATTCAGAAATTTCAGAACTAACTGCTTGCGAGTCATATATAGGCACTCTAAATCAATCGGTCAAAGCGATTAAAACGATCCAATCCATCGATTTTAACGATGGGGATAAGTTTCAGACTGAAGACCATGCTCAATATCAGTGTTCGTCAACTCCACTATTTTATAGCCCTTGTCAAAGCGGGCTCTTTCTCGCGCGCAGCCGAGGCAGTTGGTGTCACTCAATCCACCTTAAGCGCGGCCATTCAGACGCTCGAAGCCGAGATTGGCGTTACCCTGATTGATCGCACTGGGCGGCGAATGCAATTGCTGCCTGCCGGAGAAGATTTCCTCAACCGTGCACGCGAGATTGTGGCCTCCATTGAAGAATTGCCGGAACATGCAAAGCAGGCCGAACGCCCGCTGACGACGCGTCTTCGACTGGGTGTTATCCCCTCTATTGCCCCTTTCCTGCTGCCAAAGGTACTGCCCACGACTGCGCAGGCATTCCCCGAGCTGCAATTAAGCGTTCGCGAAGGTCTGACCCGCACTCTCCTCGACAGCCTTCGTTCTGGAACGCTAGATGTGGCGCTGGTCGCTCATCCCTATGATCTCGATGACTTTGAGGTCGCAGAGATTGGCAAGGACCCGTTTTTTCTGGCCGTGCGCAGAGACCACGCCCTTGCGAATCGCGATAGAATTGATGCCAGCGACTTGCAGGATCAGCCGTTTCTCTTGCTTGAAACCGGTCACTGTCTGCGGGAACATGTGATGGCAGCTATCGGTTCGAAGCCCGCACATGCTGCTGGTGATGTTCATGCAACAAGCATCATGACGCTGGTCCAGCTGGTAGAATTCGGCATGGGAGTAACGCTGTTGCCGGAGGTCGCGATCAAGGCAGGTGTCACACGCGGCAGTGAAATCAGTATTGTCCCTTACGAAGGACAGAATAATTTCCGCTCCCTCGCCTTAGCATGGCGCGCCAATGCGGCCCGGCGCAATGAATACCAGCTATTTGCCAACCATCTGCGAAATCACTGCATGAAGAAGTAAATTACAGAATGCCCCAGGCGCGAAACCGTCCGCGCCCGGTTATCTCCCGCAGATTGAGATCGGAAATCAGCTTCAGCGCGCCCTGCTGCGTAACCTCCAGTTCTTTCTCAACCATCTGGCTTGAAACCAGTGGGCTGCGCATCATCATATCCACAAGTTGCGGCAACCGCGAATTGGAACGACGGCCCTTAAGCTTGCGTTGCATCTGTTCACGCGCAAGCATTAAACGGTCATGTTCTTTCATGCTCATTTCGACAGCTTCTTCTATCGCCGCCAAAAACGTCTTAAGCCGCGCCAATCGGTTGGTTGAACGCCGTTCATCAGGCCTTTTTGTGCGAAGACCGATATTGAGCGCGGGCAAATGATTGGCAGCAATGCCCGACTGGCGCAAATATGCGGCAGCAAGTAGCCGACCGATCCAGTTTGATCGCTGCACGACTTCGAGTGAATACCATGCGTCATGCATCAGTGCGGCGCGTAAAAGTGGCGGGAAGTGAGCCGTTCTGGCAAAAAGATCGCGCCACTCCTGCAGGCGGGCATCGCTATCCCAATCGTCGTCGTAAAGAAGCGAATCCGCGTCAACTGGCTGTAGTTTGGGTTGCTCTTTGACGATGCCTTTCAGCAGAGCATCGGTACGCGCCAGCAAGGCATCTACATCATCGAGAAGAGGATCGCTCTCATCGTCTTCCCGTTGACTATAGTCACGCCCTTCTTCGCTGCGAACGTCAATATTCCGTCCGAGAACCTGCTGCATCCCTGCAGTACTCAACGCCCAACCCGGTGCTCGGCCAAAAATCTGACGTCTCAAACGCAACACGGAATGCGCAATCGTCAGCGCGTGGCTCGGTGTGCGCGTGTCCATGAGCGCATCATGCAGCACGAGATCTTCGAGATGCACCAGTTCACCCTCAAGCCACATGGATGCAACGGCATCATGCATATGCATGCGCTCAAGCATTCCATCGCGGATCGGAGATCGTGCAAGCCGCTCGTCAAGTCTAGTCAGTGCAGCCGTGGCATTCGCCACCGGCACAAAAAACTCTTCGAGCGGCAGCTTGTCGATTTCATAAGCCATGTCCCGCATATCGCAGTCGATCGCAGAGAAAGGCAAATGAAAATGAATGCTTAAGCCAGAACTTCCGCAACTTTCACGGTTCGACCTTCTTTGACAGAAAGAAGAGCTGCTTCCGCAAGCGCCAAAGCCTGCAAACCGTCTTCAGCCGAAGGCGTCGGTGCCTTGCCACTATCAATAGCATCGATGAAAGCTGCAATTTCGGCAGCATACGCATCCGTATAGCGCGTCATGAAGAAATCATGCAACGGTGGGCGTGTATAGCCATCCTTCGATGCTATTTCAATGGAAACAGGGCGCTGGTTTTCAGCCGAGACAGCGCCTTCCGAACCATGCACTTCAATGCGCTGGTCATAACCATATGATGCACGGCGCGAATTGGAAATCACGCACTGACGACCCGACGCGGTGGTCAGGATGACGCTGGCACTGTCGAAGTCGCCGAGTTCACTGATCTTTGGGTCCACCAGAACCGAAGCAGACGCAGACACCGTTGCAATTTCTTCGCCGAGCAGAAAACGCGCCATGTCAAAATCATGGATGGTCATGTCGCGGAAGATGCCGCCCGATACCTTGATATATTCCGCAGGCGGAGCACCCGGATCGCGGCTGGTGATTGTCACCATTTCGACCTTGCCGATACGGCCATCATTGATCGCCTTGCGGACAGCGGCAAAATGCGGATCAAAACGGCGATTAAAACCAAGCATGACCTTGCCGCCAGTTTCCTTGATGACGCCGAGGCAAGTCCGCACGCGCTCGATATTGAGATCAATCGGCTTTTCGCAGAAAACAGCCTTACCGGCGCGCGAAAAACGTTCAATCAGATCAGCATGTGTGTTGGTTGGCGTGCAGATCAGCACAGCGTCCACATCCGTCGACTTTTCAATCTCGTCGATTGTACGAACTTCCGCACCAGCCGCATCGGCAATTGCACGCGCTGCGTCCTGATTGGCATCAGCCACCGCAATCAGTTGAGCCCTCTTGTCGGAAGCGATTGCGCCCGCATGTACTTTTCCGATACGACCAGCGCCAAGCAGAGCAAGACGTGTAACCATTGCCTTCATCCTCCCAAAACGGCCAACGACGATTGACCGACAAAACAGATTCTCTATTCCGTTCTGCGCATTTCCTGATTATTTCACGGATGCAAAGCGCAATGGAATATTTATTCTATTTTGCTAGATTGTGATATATGGGATGTCAAGAGAACGTTTCTGAAAGGATGGCAATGGACACCGAACAAGCTGTTGCAGCACAAGCCGATACTTCCGCCAGTGTGCCAGCCCCGACGAATGTCAAAGAATTTGAAGCGAGACTGCTCGAAGTGGCAGACCGATTGCCAAAACGTCTCAAACAATGCGCCGATTTTGTTGCTGCCAATCAGGACCGCATCGCTGTCTCGACGGTCGCGGAAATGGCAGAAGGTGCAGGCGTTCAAAGTTCGGCCTTCATGCGCTTTTGTCAGATATTGGGCTTTTCCGGCTTTTCGGAAATGCAGAAACTTTTTCGCGACTCCTATGCTGGCGGTTGGCCCGATTATTCCACGCGCCTTGAGCATTTACGCGAAACAGCAGCGGGCAGCGCCCCTGCCTTGTTGGCCGAATTCGCAGAAGCCGGACGCACATCGCTTGAAGGCCTTCTGAAGACGATTGAACCCGACGCACTTGAAAAGGCCGTCAAACTGCTGGCGAATGCCGAAACCATCCATATTATTGGTGTTCGTCGCGCATTTCCGGTTGCGAGCTATCTGGCCTATGCGCTTGAAAAGATGCAGGTTCCGGCAATGCTTCACAGTACCGTTGGCAAGCTGGAAAACCAACACGCTATCCGCAAAGGCGATGTGCTGCTCGCGATTTCGTTCTCGCCCTACTCGCCAGAAACCATTGCCATGGCAGAAAACGCGAGTGAACGAGGCATAGACGTCGTTGCGATAACAGACACAATTGTCAGCCCAATGAGTAAGTTTGCCAACCAGTCGCTGCTTGTCTCTGAAGTTGATTTCGGTGCTTTCCGTTCTCTTTCCGCAACGCTGTGTCTTGCCATTACGCTTGCTGTCGCTGTCGGCACAGAGCAGCAGTCTTAATATTTAATCGGCATTCTATTTTTCGGTTGAAATGGAATAATAAATCCATTTTAATCAGAAATAGAATGGCTACTGCGTGTCGTGAGTCCCAGGCAGCCTTTCCGGGCTACCGCATCGGCCCAAAAGTCGATTCAGATTTTTGGAAAGCACGATGCGTAGATCATAAAGAGTTAGAGCGTCCTTTGTGCGTCCTTTCTGACGTGCGGCGCTCTGATAAAAGCATGCGCCGAGGGAGGACTTTAATGAAGCGGCTGGATTTGATTACGATTGGCCGATCTTCGGTGGATCTTTACGGTGCACAGGTTGGCGGCCTTCTCGAAGAGATGTCATCCTTCAACAAATATGTCGGCGGCTCTCCTACCAATATTGCGACTGGCACTGCGCGACTGGGCCTTAAATCGGCACTCATTACCCGCGTGGGTGATGAACATATGGGGCGCTTTCTGTTGCGCGAACTCGCACGTGAAGGCGTAGATACACGCGGCATCGTCACCGATCCACAGCGCCTGACAGCACTTGTCATTCTCGGTATTCGCGATCAGGAACATTTCCCGCTGATCTTCTACCGCGAAAACTGCGCTGACATGGCGCTTTGCGAAGACGATATCGATCCCGATTTCATCGCCGAGGCTGGTTGTGTGTTAGCTACCGGCACACATCTATCGCATCCGCGCACCGAAGCGGCTGTCATCAAGGCACTCAAGCTTGCCCGCGAAAATAATAGCCGTACCGTGCTTGATATCGATTATCGCCCCAACCTCTGGGGACTCTCCGGGCATGGCGATGGTGAGAACCGCTTTATCGAGTCCGCTTCTGTCACCACCAAACTGCAATCGACGCTGCATCTCTTTGATCTCATTGTCGGCACCGAAGAAGAATTTCACATTGCAGGCGGCTCTACCGATACGCTTGAAGCATTGAAAGCCGTCCGCAAAGTGACGCAGGCAGCGCTTGTCTGCAAACGCGGCTCACTCGGCGCTGTCGTCTTTGACGGCGAAATTCCCGACAATCTCGACAAGGGACAATCTGGACAGGGCTTTCCGATCGAAGTGTTCAACGTGCTTGGCGCAGGTGACGGCTTCATGTCTGGCCTGTTGCGCGGTTGGCTCAAGGGTGAAGATTGGCCAACCAGCCTGAAGTTCGCCAATGCATGCGGTGCCTTTGCAGTGTCGCGTCATGGCTGCACACCTGCTTATCCAAGCTGGGAAGAGCTGCAATATTTCTTCAAGACCGGCATTCGCGACAAGGCGCTGCGTAAAGATCTGGCGCTTGAACAGGTACACTGGTCCACAAATCGTAATCGTGAATGGCCGCATATGCGCGTCTTCGCTTTTGACCACCGTATTCAGCTTGAAGAAATGGCACAGGAAACCGGTTCCACCGATGAAAAGATTGGTGAATTCAAGGAATTATGCCTGAATGCTGCATTAGAGGTTTCAGGCGGAGAAAATGGCTATGGCATTCTTTGCGATGGTCGTCTTGGACGCGATGCGCTTTACCGTGCTGCTGGCACTGGCCTGTGGATCGGACGCCCAACAGAGTGGCCCAGCTCACGCCCTTTGGAGCTTGAGCCTGAACTCGGCCCCGATTGCGGTGGCCTTGTTGAATGGCCCGTCGAAAACGTCGTGAAGGTTCTATGCTTCTATCACCCTGATGACAGCGCCGACGTAAAGGCACAACAGGAAGCCACCGTGAAGCGACTTTTCACGGCTGCTCGTCGCAACCGTCTCGAGTTTCTACTGGAAATCATTCCGTCCAAGGTCGCACCCATTGATGACTTGAGCACTGCCGCGGTCATTGAACGCTTTTATGAAATCGGTGTTTATCCAGACTGGTGGAAGCTCGAACCGCTGAAGACAAAAGAAGCTTGGAGCAACGCTTGCGACGCGATCACTCGCAACGACCCTTATACGCGCGGCATTGTGGTTCTGGGACTTGATGCCCCTGCTAGAGAACTTGAAGCAAGCCTTAAAGTCGCGGCAGGCTTTGATCTCGTTAAAGGTTTCGCCATTGGTCGCACCATTCTGGGTGATGTTGCCCGCCAATGGCTCGCAGGCAAGATGAGTGACGCCGACGCGGTTGCTGAAATGGCAAAACGTTATCGCGGTTTCTGCGATCTTTGGGATAGGCTGCGACAGAAATAAGCGCATCTCTGGCACAGGTGGAGGCCTGTCTTCTGAGTTTGCGAGAATGCGGATTTCCGCCGGGAGGAAAGATGAAGACCGTTCGACTGACAGCCGCACAGGCGCTTGTGCGCTATATTGCCAACCAGATGACCCCGGAGGGTGAACCTTTCATTGCTGGTGTCTGGGCTATTTTCGGCCATGGCAATGTGGCAGGGCTTGGCGAAGCGCTGCATGGTATCCGCGATAAGCTCGTTACATGGCGCGGCCATAATGAACAAACTATGGCGCACGCAGCCATTGCCTATACCAAGCAGCTAGGCCGCAAACGCGCCTGCGCCGTAACATCGTCCATCGGTCCCGGTGCAACCAATATGGTGACGGCAGCAGCTCTCGCTCACGTCAATCGCCTGCCGGTTTTGTTTATTCCCGGCGATGTTTTCGCCAATCGCGGCCCTGATCCGGTTCTACAGCAGATCGAGGATTTCAACGACGGCACCATGACCGTCAATGACTGTTTCCGCCCAGTGAGCCGCTATTTTGATCGCATCACCCGTCCAGAACAGCTTCTGACCGCCCTGCCGCGTGCCTTCCGCACAATGACCGATCCTGCCGATTGCGGGCCTGTAACGCTGTCTTTCTGTCAGGACGTGCAGGCAGAAGCCTTTGACTGGCCGGAAGAGTTCTTCGCGCCAAAGGTTTGGCATTGGCGGCGACCGCCAGCCGATGAACACGAGCTGGCAACGGCAATTGCCGCAATCAAAGCTGCCAAGACCCCGGTTATCGTTGCAGGCGGTGGCGTACATTATTCAGGCGCCCATGAAGCGCTGAAAAGCTTTGCCGAAACCCACAATATTCCGGTTATCGAAACACAGGCAGGCAAATCAGCTCTGCCGTGGGATCATACGCTCAATTTCGGGCCGGTCGGCGTTACCGGTGCAGACAGTGCAAACGCAATTGCAGCAAGCGCCGATCTGGTCATTGGGGTGGGAACACGCTTTCAGGATTTCACCACCGGCTCTTGGGCATTGTTCAAACATCCGGGCCGAAAGCTGCTCTCGGTCAATGTTCAGCCATATGATAGCCACAAGAATGCCGCAATTTCGCTCGTTGCAGATGCAAAAATTGCGCTTATAACGCTCTCTAATGGCCTTAAAGACTATAAACGCAGCACTCTCGACAACACGCTCAAAGCGCATTGGTTTGAAGCAGCGGATCGTTTCACTGCAGCTCCTGGTGATGCCAATCAGCTTCCCACCGACATGCAGGTGATCGGCGCAGTTCAGCGCCAATCAAAAGAAAACACCGTCGTCATGTGCGCGGCTGGCACCATGCCGGGTGAATTGCACCAGCTCTGGAAAGCCGGTCGCCCCATGTCCTATCACATGGAATATGGCTTTTCCTGCATGGGCTATGAGATCGCGGGCGGCCTCGGCATCAAGATGGCTGAACCGGACCGCGACGTGATCGTGATGATAGGCGATGGCTCTTACATGATGGCCAATTCCGAGCTTGCCACCTCAGTGACGATGGGCATCAAAATCACCGTCGTCCTCACCGATAATCGCGGCTATGGCTGCATCAACCGGTTGCAGATGGCAACGGGCGGCGCTGAATTTAACAACCTCCTCGACCACACAACCCATGTGAACCCATCCAATATCGACTTCGCAGCCCATGCTAGTGCGATGGGTGCGGATAGCAAAAAGGTTGGCTCAGTCCGCGAGCTCGAAGATGCACTTGCCGAGGCTCGCAACAGTCCGCGCACGACCGTGATCGTCATCGATACCGATCCTTATCCAACGCCTGAAACTGGCGGCTGGTGGTGGGATGTGGCAGTGCCAGAAGTATCGGAACGCAAAGAAGTGCGTGCCGCACGCGAAAATTATGAAGCCCAGATCAAAGAAAGAAACTGACCGATGATCCTCTATGGCACCAACCCGATTGCCTGGTCGAACGATGATGATCGCAGCCTCGGCGCGCATATAAGCCTTGATCAATGCCTAGACGAGACTTCAAAGATCGGCTTTGACGGAATAGAAAAAGGTCATAAATTTCCGCAGGTAGCACGCGAACTTAAAGCAGTACTCGAACCACGCAATCTGCACTTTGTATCTGGCTGGCATTCACTCAATCTGTTGACCAGTTCGGTCGAAGACGAGAAGGCTGCTATGCAGCCAGCGCTTGATCTTCTGAAGGCAATGGGCTGCAAAGTCATCATTGTTTGCGAAACGTCGAACGCCATTCACGGCGATGACGATAAGCCGCTTTCTGAGCGTCCCGTTCTGGAAGAAGCCCGCTGGGAGGCTTTTGGCGCAGGCGTTGAAGCACTAGCCGAATATGCCTCAGCACAAGGTATCGCACTCGTCTACCATCATCACATGGGCACGATTGTTCAAAGCGAAGACGAGATCGATCTTCTCATGAAGCATACCGGGCCTCACACCAAGCTACTGCTCGACACAGGCCATTGCCTGTTTGGCGGCGGCAATCCGGAACGCGTTGCGAAGAACCATATGGGCCGCGTTCGTCACATCCATGCGAAGAATGTGCGCCCGGCGATTGCGACGGAAGTACGCGATCAAAGCCTGTCTTTCCTCGAAGGTGTGCGTCGCGGTGTTTTCACTGTTCCAGGTGATCATGAAGGCGGTGTCGACTTTGTGCCGGTGCTCAAGGTTGCTGCTGAACATGGATATCAGGGCTGGCTGGTCATCGAAGCGGAGCAGGACCCGGATGTCCGCAATCCATTTGAATATCAGTCGCTGGGGCTGAAGTCTTTGAAGGCGTTCGCGCACGAAGCAGGACTCGATAAAGGAGACTGAGCAATGGCCAATCTGTTACGCAAACCCAATGGCACGCATGGCAAGGTGCACGACATCACGCCGGAAAGCGCCAATTGGGGTTATGTCGGCTTTGGCCTCTATCGTCTGAAAGCTGGTGAAACCGCAACGGAGAAAACCGGTGACCGAGAAGTCATTCTGGTTCTGGTCGAGGGCAAAGCAAAGCTCAAAGCCTCCGGTGAGGATTTCGGTGAAATGGGCGAGCGGATGAGCGTGTTTGAGAAACTCGCCCCGCATTGCCTCTATGTGCCAGCTGAGAGCGATTGGGATGCCGTTGCGACAACGGATTGCGTGCTTGCTGTTTGCACAGCACCTGGCAAACCGGGCCGCAAGGCACAAAAAATCGGACCGGAAGGCCTGACATTCGATACGCGTGGACAAGGTGCCAACACCCGCAACATCTTCAACATTGCCATGGAAGGCCGCGATGTGGCCGACAGCCTGCTTGTGACGGAAGTCTTTACTCCGCAGGGCAACTGGTCATCTTATCCGCCGCACCGGCACGATGAAGATAATTTCCCTGATATGACCTATCTGGAAGAAACCTATTATCATCGCCTCAACCCATCGCAGGGCTATGGTATTCAGCGGGTCTTTACCGAAGATGGCAGTCTCGATGAAACCATGGCCGTCTCTGACGGTGATGTCGTTCTCGTGCCAGAGGGACACCATCCTTGCGGCGTGCCTTATGGCTACGAGATGTATTACCTCAACGTCATGGCTGGTCCCATCCGCAAATGGCGGTTCAAGAACCACCCGGATCATGATTGGATTTATAAACGCGACAACCCATCCGCATAAAAAATGCCTCGCATATGCAGGGCTAGCGGGGGCGGCTGCGCGTCCGAGATTTTCTGCGCAACTCATAGACATTCATCTGAGTTAAGCGGGTCATCCATCTTGAGAAAGTTATGGACAGGATGCGTTCGCCTGTATTTTAAACAGTGCTAAATCTTCATGGCGCTTTCAGCAAGGTCCTATAAATTAGCGTTGCTGAGTCTATTTGGGGGCTAGCATGGGGATATCCCGAGGGGCACGTTATGAAAATTATGACTTCGATGCTGTTGGCGGCAGGCGTTTTGTTGTCCACTGCTTACGGTGCTAGTGCACAGACGGTGGGCGATTGGGTGCTTGGAAATTACAAAAAAGCTGGTTGCTGGTTTCCGGGCGTTATTGAAAAGTTGCAGGGTGATAAAATTACTGTTCGTTATGACGATGGCGATCGTGAGAGTGTCAGCATTAGCGCGGTTCGTCCTTATGACTGGAAAATTGGCACGAAAGTCGAGTGCAACTATAAAGGTGCAGGCGATTGGTATCGTGGCACGATTTCATCTTTAGCCGGCGAGAAAATTGGCATCGCTTATGATGACGGTGATAAAGAAACCACAAAAACGGGCCGCTGCCGGACTAAATAGTTTGCACGGAAGCGGCAATTTTCAAGCTGAAATTGCTATTCTATAGATGACCGGGTCCTGCAAACGCAGGGCCTTTTCATTTACAGCTTTGCAACCTTTTTCAGATCATCAATTGCACCGGGCGCAGCTACAAACACCTTGTTGCCCTTGGTCAGTTGCTCACCTTCCGTTGGAAATGGATGCGCATAGCCGCCCGCTTCCTTGACGAGGCAGAAACCGGCCATGCAATCCCATGCGTGCATGTAAGGCTCATAATAGCCAACCAGACGACCGGCCGCGACATAAGCAATCATAAGCGCGCCTGAGCCGTTGCGGATGAATGTGCCACCCGCTTCAAGCAGGTCTTCTACAATTTTTGCAACCACTTGCGGCGTGACATAATTATTCGCGCCGATGCCTGTCACCGAGTTGCGAATGTTGCGGGACGGGTCAAGTGTCAGTTTCTTGCCATTAAGCGTTGCACCCTGCCCCTTAGCCGATGCGTAAAGCTCATCAAAACAAGGTGCCTGAATAACACCAATGACTGGCTCGCCATCCTTGAGAACCGCAATGGAAACACACCAGTTCGGCATTCCATTGACGAACGGGCTGGTGCCATCGATCGGATCGACCACCCATGTAAAGCCTGAGCTACCTGCATTCAGCCCATATTCTTCACCCAGAAAGCCATCGTCGCTGAAAGCTGCCGAAACGCGCTCGTTAATCAGCTGCTCGACATTGCGGTCAGCAATGGACACCACATCCTGCGGATCGCGCTTGATTTCAATCACAAGCGTCTCGCGGCGATTGAAGTAATCGAGTGCCAGCGCACCAGCCTCGCGCGCAATGTCTTGCGCAAGCTTAAACCGTGCTTCAAGCTCTTTTGAAATGTCTGATGTCATGCTTGGTTTCCAGTCGGAGGGAATAAAGGCGCATGGTTCATGCGCTCAATTGTTGATGATGGCAAGGCCGCGTGGCTTGAAATGGATAGCAACATCCGTTTGTGGCGGAAGCGCTTCTTCAACAGCCGGATCGACAATGAAAAGCTTGCCGTGTTCAGTCTCGATTTCATATTCGATATGATCACCGAGATAGGCGGAATGGGCCACGCGGCCCGGAAAATCTCCACCAGCTTTTGCTTGCAGGCTCACCGCATTTGGGCGAACGGCCAGCTGTGCTGGTCCTAGCCTTGCATGTGATGATGCAAGGCGATGACTGAGCTTCCCAATACGAATGACAGCTTCTCCATTTTCTGCGCTAACGACTTCACAGGGCACGACATTGGCCTCACCCATGAAGTCTGCAATGAAGGCAGAGGCGGGAGACTCATATAGATCGCGCGGGCTGCCTTGCTGCGCTATATCGCCGTCTTTCATGACAATAATTGTATCGGACACAGCCAAAGCTTCGTCCTGATCGTGGGTGACATAAACTGCTGTAAAACCAAGCCTTTGCTGTAGTTCTCTGATTTCGGTCCTCACGCGACGACGCAGCCGCGCATCGAGATTGGAAAGCGGTTCATCAAGCAGCAGCACCTGCGGCTCCAGCACAAGAGCACGCGCAACTGCAACCCGCTGCTGCTGCCCGCCGGAGAGCTCCGCCGGAAGGCGATGTCCCATACCGGCAAGGCCAACAAGCTTCAGCCCTTCCTCCGCCCGCTCACGCGCTTCCTTCTTCTTTAATCCAGAAGATTCAAGCCCATAAGCAACGTTATCGAGCGAACTCATATGCGGAAACAGCGCATAGGATTGAAACACCATCGATACATCGCGCTCGTTGGCGGGAAGCATTGTCACATCCTTGTCGCCGATCAGAATGCGGCCTGAGGTTGGATGTTCAAGGCCCGCCAGCAGACGCAGGGTCGTGGTCTTCCCGCAACCGGATGGGCCGAGCAACGTAACCAATGTGCCGGGTTCAACGGTGAGCGAAAGATCAGGCAGAGCGGTGAAATTACCGAACTTCTTCGTCACGTTTTGAAAGGTAACGGAGCCGGGACGAATCGTGGTCATACGGCTTTCTCCTGTTGAACGGTTTTGATCGGCGTGAGCGTTGCGACGCGATTTTCGCGCCGCAGCCTGCGTTCGCCGACAAGAAGCTGGAAGGTGACGATCACAACCACCATGACGAGGATGAGTGCCGAAGAATAGGCGATCGCCACACCGAACTCGCCATTTTCGACAAGGCCTACGATGTAAGAGGTCGCCATGTTGTATTCCGCCGAAACAAGGAAGATCACGGCGCTGATCGATGTGATGGCACGCACGAAGGAATAGACGAGCGCTGCTGTGATCGCAGGTCGCAGAAGCGGCAGGATCACCTTGCGGATGGTGCGGAAACTACCTGCCCGCAGGGTAAGCGAAGCTTCATCAAGGCTCTTGTCCAGCTGGCTCATCGCAGCAATCCCACCGCGCACGCCAACGGGCATATTGCGGAACACGAAACAGGCAATCAGGATCAGTGCTGTGCCCGTCATTTCAAGGGGCGGCAGATTGAAAGCCATGATGTAACTGACACCAATGACCGTTCCGGGGATGGCGAAGCTCAACATCAGTGCGAACTCAAACACACTGCGCCCAAAAAACCGCTGCCGCACGATCAGATAAGCAGTGAGCAGCCCAACCGCCGCGGTGAGCGGTGCGGAGATAAGCGATATCTCCATCGTGGTCCAGAAGGAGTTCCATGCAACGCCTGTCCAGGCAAAGCCGCTATCGGTCCACGCAACCGAGAAAGCACGACGATAATGATCAAAGGTCAGTGAATTATCGAGGCCCCATGTACGCACAAAGCCACCAATAAGGATCATCAAGTAAACAACGACCGTGAAGATCATCCATGGAATAACAAGAGCATAGACGCCGATCTTGAGTCCATTTGGCAGCGCGGCATGTATGCCGGAATCACCCTTGCCGGTGACGGTCGCAAAGTTCTTGCCCGATAGCCACAAACGCTGGATAAGAAACGCGGACAGCGTGAAGCAGAGCAGAACGATCGCGAGAACCGCAGCGCGCGACGGATCGTTTTGCGCGCCTACAACGGCAAAGAATATCTCGGTCGAAAGCACACCATGACTGCCACCCAGCACCATCGGGTTACCGAAATCCGCCATGCTTTCGATAAAAGCAATCAGGAATGCATTGGCAAGACCCGGCGCCATAAGCGGCAGCGACACACGATTAAACGTTCGCCAGCGATCAGCACGCAGAGTTTGCGATGCTTCTTCCATTGAAGGAGAAACGCCCTCAACAACGCCGATCAAAACCAGAAAGGTAATGGGCGTGAACGAAAGCACCTGTGCGATCCAGATACCCGTAAGGCCATAAAGCCAGCGGCCCGGTTCAACGCCAAAGAAGTAGGAAATCTGTTCAGTTACCACACCAGCGCGACCGAACAGCAATGTGAGCGCTAGACCAATGACAAATGGTGGCGTGATGATCGGCAGCACCGTGAGAATACGCAGGCCCTTCTTAAACGGAAAACCCGTACGCGTTGCAACAAGCGCAAACGAAAGCCCAAGCACTGTTGAACCTGTGGCGGTCATCAGTGCCAGCCACAGCGTGCGCCATGCAACGCCGCAGCGCCCTTCGCCAATCACACAGGCAAGGCTCCAGATCGAGGAATCCTGAATGTTGCCGATGAAACCATCGGGATTAAAAGAGCCATCAAAGTCCTGAACCGAACCTGCAAACATGCTGATGATCGGATAGAATACAAAGACGCTGACAAGGGCTACCAGCAACGTGATGGAAGAGACAACAAAAGCATCGCCTTTCATCACCCCACGTTCAGCAAGAGCGAACGAAAAAATCAAAAGAAAGCATAGACCTGTCAGAACAGCACCCGCACCGAACGCTGGTTGCCCGTCTGCAAGCTGCCCGAAGAATGTTTCGCTTAAGGCCCAGTTCCAGCCGGCAAAGCCGATTGCCAGCCCCTGCAGCGCGAGGAATCCAGCACCCAAAAGGCTCGCACCGATCAGAACAGAGGTGCGTTTTTCCGGGGACATCGCAAAACGTGCAAACCCACATATGAGCATAAGCACCGCGACTACAGCGAGCCAAGGTCGACCGTAAGCGAATATTTGCAAAATGCCCGGCGCGTTTTCGGCTTGACTGAAAAACCCGTCAAGCCAGCTGAAACGGAAGAAGCCTTGCTCGATGCGGTACCAGGGCAAGATAAGAAACGCTATCAAAGCCAGCGCCAGAACCACATCAAGCCGTCGATTGTGTTGTTTCATATTCTATCCGCTTTTCTGCTCATTTTTTGCTCATGGCCTGCAAAGTGGACGCAATTATCCGTCTCCCGCCTGATGAAGGCGGGAGGGTTCGTCACGAAAGTGGATTGCAACCGCGGATGCGGTTAAGTTTTAATTGGCCTTGGCACCAATTTCCTTGTCCCAGCGTTCAAGGATTTCCTTGCGCTTGGTCGGTTCGCCATAGGTCTTGAAGTCGTAGTCGATCAGCTTGATATCCTCAAAGCGCGGTGACTCTTTCGGCACTTCGGCGTTCTTGTTGGATGGAAGCTGGAAGGATTTTGCATCCTTCATCTTAGACTGCACTTCTGCTGTTAGCGCCCAGTCATACCATTTCTTGGCATTCTCGAGATTGCGGGCACCTTTGATGATTGACATGGAGCCGATTTCGTATCCCGTCCCTTCGCAAGGCGCGATGGATTTGATCGGGAAGCCTTCGGCAGTCATCGCAACTGCATCATGCATGAAGACAATACCAATGCCGTTTTCGCCACGCGCTGCCGACTTTACGGGCGCAGAGCCGGACTTGGTATATTGCGAGACGTTGGCGTTCAGTTTTGCCAGATATTCAAACGCCTTTTCCTCACCCATCAATTGTATGAGCGTTGCAAGAGCCGTATAGGCTGTGCCGGATGAATTCGGGTTGGCCATCTGGATTTCGCCCTTATAGGACGGATCAAGCAAATCAGCCCAGCAGGCCGGTTCCTTCAGGTTCTTTTTCTTGAAAATGTCGGTGTTGTAGCCCCAGCCTAGCGCACCAGCATAAACGCCGACAGTGCGGAATTCAGAGCTTTCTGCCTGCTTTTTTGCCCAATCCTGCAACTGGTCAAGCATTGGTGACTTATATTCGAGCGTCAGCCCTTCGGATGCGGCCTGCAAATGCGGATCGCCAGTGCCGGCCCACCAGATATCAGTCTTTGGATTACGCGCTTCAGCGCGCACTTTCGCATAGGTTTCGCCGGAAGACAGGCGCACCATATTGACTTTGATATCCGTTTCTTTCTCGAAATTATTCTTCATTTGCTCGCAGATCACGACGTCTGCCGAACAGATAAGATTGAGATTGCCTGAAGCCTGTGCAGAAACCGCAAATGATGAAACGCCAGCGGCAAACGCCGCGGCCATAAGTGCCCAACGCATCATTATTCCTCCCTATGATCAGCGCCTCCACGCTGTGGCTTTTTGCAAGCCTGTGCACAGTCTTTGCCTTTTAGGCTTATGTGTCAATCTGCTTTTGTAAATTTCATTCTGAAAACTCTGGAAACAATCTAATAATTCTGTTTCTGCACAGCCTTGCAATGATATGCAAACAAAAAAGGCGACCCGAAGGTCGCCTCTTTCGAAGTGTTATAAAGGCTTATCAGCCGATGGCCATGAGGCTGGCATTGCCGCCCGCGGCTGTTGTGTTGATGGAAGTCGAAACCTCTTCGAGCAACCAGCTCAGGCAATAGCAATCAGCGCTCTCAGCAAGCTGCGCCGAGGTTGCAGCCTGTGTCAGCACGAGCGGGCCAGGAAGCGCGGCCAGCTTCTTGTTGATTTCAATCAGGCGCTCGCCCTCTCCTTCAACAAGCGCACCGGCGAAAGGCGCATCCGCCTGCCAGTCCTTTGTCCATACGACACGCGAAGCAGCACTTGCAGGCAGATCCTTGAGCACGCTGCGCAGACCTGACGCTTCGTCGATCACAGCCGTATTGCCCGTGGCGAGCACTGCCGTCAGCTGGCGATAAAGGCCTGTTTCTGTCTGTGGGGCCAGCAGAATGCGACCACGCGCATGCAGCGCATAGAGGTTGCGTTCGCCAACCGGACCCGGAAGCTCAATATTCAGACCAAGTGCTGAAACACTGCCAGTTTCGCGTGCTGCATGCGCCAGTTCGTTCATGCCGCGATTGCCGAGCCATTTTGCGAAATCATTAAGCGCAGCATCGGTGTGAACCGAAGCCATACGCGGCGGGATTGGCGCTGTTTCGACAAGGCGACCGAGATAGAGCGGACCACCAGCCTTCGGGCCCGTGCCGGACAGACCACGACCACCGAAAGGTTGGACGCCAACAATCGCACCAATAACATTGCGATTGATATAGATGTTACCAACCCGGATGCGGTCGGCAACATGAGCGATGGTTTCATCAAGGCGTGTATGCAGACCAAAGGTCAGACCATAACCGGTTGCGTTGATGTCATCAATCAGGCGATCCATGTCATCACGCTTGTACCGCACCACGTGCAGAACCGGGCCAAACACCTCGCGTTTCAGATCACGGAGGCTATCAATCTCAACGATTGTTGGCGCTACGAAAGTGCCCTTATCGGTTCCCGATCCAAGCGGAAGCTGCTCCACCTTGCGACCCATATCGCGCATCGCCTGAACGTGCGTTTCGATAATGTCCTTGGCTTCTTGTGTGATAACTGCACCGATATCAACTTTGAGCTGGTCGGTACGGCCAATGGAAAGCTCCTTAAGCGCACCCTTGAGCATCGTCAAAATGCGGTCGGCAACATCTTCCTGCAGACAAAGCACACGCAGCGCCGAGCAACGCTGACCGGCGCTGTCGAAAGCCGAGCCAATCACGTCGAACACGACCTGCTCTGCAAGCGCAGAAGAATCCACGATCATTGCGTTCTGGCCGCCTGTTTCAGCGATCAACGGGATCGGCTTGCCATTTGGCAGCAGACGCGAAGCAAGCTGCGCCTGAATGAGGCGTGCAACTTCGGTCGAGCCGGTGAACATCACGCCACAGGTTTCCTGCGCTGCAACAAGTGCTGCACCGATACGGCCATCGCCAGGCAGAAGCTGCAATGCATCAACAGGAATGCCAGCTTCGTGCAGAATGCGAACGCCCTGCGCTGCAATGAGTGGGGTTTCTTCGGCAGGCTTTGCCAGAACAGGATTGCCCGCAACAAGAGCGGCTGCAATCTGTCCGGTAAAGATTGCCAGCGGGAAGTTCCACGGGCTGATGCAAACAATGGGACCGAGCGGCTTGTGAGCAACGCCCAGTGTGCGGCGGGTCTGTTCTGCATAGTAACGCAGGAAGTCGATAGCTTCGCGCACTTCTGCAATCGCATTTGGCATGGACTTGCCAGCTTCACGCATGATGAGGCCAAGCAACTCCGGCATTTCGCGCTGCATGATGTCGCTCGCGCGATCGAGGCAAGCTGCACGGTCAGCCGGCGAAACTTTAGACCAGCTTGCGGTTGCTTTTTCGGCCGCCTTCATTGCCGTTGCAACATCGGCTACTGCGATTTCCGTGACTTTGCCAACCACATCGGAATGGTCGCCGGGGTTAAGAACCGGACGTGTTTCACCCTTGACCTTGGCACCCGCAACCTGCGGCTCGGCAGTCCAGGCACGCGAGGCATTGGTTTTAAGTATTTCGCTCAGTGCGGCCAGCTGCTCTTCGTTGGAAAGATCGAAACCTGCCGAGTTTTTGCGAATACCGTAAAGGCCTTCAGGCAGATTGATCTGGTCGTGGCGCGCGCCAACCACAGCCATCGAACGAACGACTTCTGCAGGATCGGCAATCAGTTCATCAACCGACACGCTCTTATCGCCAATGCGATTGACGAAGGACGAGTTGGCACCGTTTTCAAGCAGACGACGCACCAGATAAGCAAGCAGCGTTTCGTGCGTACCAACTGGAGCATAAATACGTGCCGGACGACCAAGCTTTGATGCACCAACCACTTCATCATAAAGAGGCTCACCCATGCCGTGCAGGCACTGGAATTCATAAGAGCCGGTTTTGAAGTCTGGACCTGCCAGATGGTAGATCGTGGCGAGCGTCTGCGCATTGTGTGTTGCAAACTGCGGGAAGATTACATCCCGCGCGCCAAGCAGCTTACGGGCGCAAGCAATGTAGGAAACGTCGGTATGAACCTTGCGGGTATAGACCGGGAAATCTTCAAGGCCGTCTACCTGCGCGCGCTTGATTTCCGCATCCCAATAGGCGCCCTTGACCAGACGAACCATGACGCGACGATTGGTGCGACGCGCAAGATCAATAATAAAATCAAGTACAAACGGGCAGCGCTTGCCATAAGCTTGGACCACAAAGCCGATGCCTTCCCAATCAGCGAGATCTGGGTCTTCACAAAGGCTCTGCAGAAGGTCGAGCGAGAGCTCCAGACGATCTGCTTCTTCAGCATCGATATTGAGGCCGATATTGTACTTCTTGGAAAGAGCTGCGAGCGCTTTCACTTTTGGCAGAAGCTCGTCCATGACGCGCTCGCTCTGCGCGCGAACATAACGCGGGTGCAGTGCCGAAAGCTTGATTGAAATACCCGGGCCATCATAGATGCCGCGACCGGCCGACGCGCGACCAATCGCGTGGATCGCAACCTCATAATCCTTGTAATAGCGTTCTGCATCAGCCGCCGTGGTGGCTGCTTCACCCAGCATATCATAGGAATAGCGGAAGCCGCGTTCTTCAAGCGACTTTGCACGCTTGAGTGCTTCATCAATGGTTTCGCCAGTGACGAACTGCTCGCCCATCATGCGCATGGCCATATCCACGCCACGACGGATAACCGGCTCACCGCAACGAGCAATGAGGCGCGTGAGTGCTGCCGACAGGCCGCTGTCATTAACGGTGTTCGTCAGCTTGCCGGTGACAACAAGGCCCCAGGTCGCGGCATTAACGAACAGCGAGCGACCACCGCCGACATGCGACTTCCAATCGCCGTTCGAAATCTTGTCACGGATCAGCGCATCGCGCGTTGCCATATCCGGAATACGCAGCAGAGCTTCGGCCAGGCACATCAGCGCCACGCCTTCCTGGCTCGACAGTGAATATTCATGCACCAGACCTTCGACGCCTGTGCCTTTATGCTTGGCGCGCAGCGCTTCGATCAGCTTACGAGCTGTCGCGCGAACCTGCTTTACCGTTTCTTCAGGCAAGGTTGCCTGCTGAACCAGCGCGGTTACGCATTCTGCTTCAGGCCGACGGTAGGCATCGGTGATTGCCTTGCGCAGGGACGTCTCCTCGCGGATCGGCGGCGCGAAATTCTGGAAAACAGGAGTGGGAGCGGATATCTTATCAGTCATGGTGCAATGCTCGCGAAAACAGGCTCAGGCCCAGTTCAACTGTGCCTTTATGTGGGGGCACACTATCATCAGCGCAAATTGCATTCTGCCTTCATTTGATCCATATAAAGACAATTCGATCTTATTAAAGTGACTTCTAGAGGCAGTTTGAATGCGAAAGATAGACTCTGTAGACGATCTGGATCAGTTCGATCGCCGCATTCTTGAAGTGCTGAGCGACGATGGTCGCATCGCTATGACCCAGTTGTCAAAAAAAGTCGGTCTTTCCAAGACACCGTGTCAGGCGCGCGTCAAACGGCTGGTCGATGAGGGCTATATTTTAGGCTTTCGCGCGGCCATAAATCCGGAAAAACTCGGCCTCGATCATATCGCTTTTACGACTGTAAAACTATCGGACACACGTGAGACTGCACTCACAGCGTTCAACGTCGCTGTGCGCAAGATACGCGAAGTCGAAGAATGCCACATGATCGCGAGTTCCTTCGACTATCTCTTGAAAGTGCGAACGCCCAACATCCGACGTTACCGCGAGGTGCTGGGCGAAAAGATTTCGAGCCTGCCGAATGTGGCAAGCACCTCCACCTTTGTGGTGATGGAGTCGGTGAAAGACAACCGCCCGGTAAGGGTTTATCCGGGCGTGCTGTAATTATCGTTTTACAATAATTATTTTCTGTATAATATGAAGCTGTTAATTAAGCAATCAAGGTCATACAAAATGAATAAATCCCCACTTAGCACTACGGGTCAGCGTCTATATTGGTTATGCGCGGCTTTGGTTCCTATCCTTCCGCTGCTGCTGTTCACATTTTGGATGACGGCGGACCTTAGCGCTCTGCTCGCGTTTGTGAACGGTACAAACTGGCACATATCGGAGATCACTTCTGGCCAACGTATTTTTGGTTTCCTGATTTCTCTGCTTGCCATATCACCGATCATTTTTGCACTTTTTCGTCTAAGGCAACTTTTTTCACTCTATGCGCGGGGAATTCTGTTTTCGCGCGAAAACATCGCCGCTTTGCGGGACACAGGATTCAGTTTCATTATATATGCAGGAATTGATCTGTTAACCTCCCCGCTATTTGCCGTTGCCCTAACCTACAATAATCCTGAGGGGCAACGCGTGATTACGTTAGGTATTAGCTCATCTACGTTCGGATCAGTCTGTCTCGGACTTATTATTCTGGCGATTGCCAAAGCGATGGACGAAGCGAGGCTCATCAATGACGAACTTGCGTTAACGGTTTAAACCCATGGCAATCGTGGTTCGGCTGGATGTAATGCTGGCAAAACGCAAAGTACGTTCCAACGAATTGGCGAAGGCAATAGGAATTACCGAAGCCAATCTGTCTCTGTTGAAATCGGGAAAAGTGAAGGCAATTCGCTTCAGTACACTAGAAGCTATTTGTACTTATCTGGATTGTCAGCCCGGTGACATTCTCGAATATTGCGCAGAACTTCAAAATAAATCTTAAAAGCATTAAGGGAGGACGGCGTGTCGTCCTCCCTTACCAATATGGCATTATAGCGCTTCGTCTGCCAGGTAACGCTCAAGCGTTTTGGCTGTTCCATCATGCCAGATGCGCTTAAGCGCTGCAGAGAACGCGGCAACATAAGCCTGATTGGAAGCGAGTGAACCGAAAATATCGGTCATTTCGAGCCAACGTGACGGTTCATCCTTGGCAAGTACCGCATGCTTCACCAGACGATCCCATGACGGATCATTCGGCTCGATAACCGCACCACTATCTGTCGTTCCGTAGCAGTAACGGCACCAGAGAGCAGACACCAAAGCAAGCCCAGCGACCGAGTGGCCTTTGGCCAGACGGTCCGTAACAGTCGGCAGAATGAATTTCGGCTGGCGGTTCGAGCCGTCGAGGCACAGACGACGGATCGTGTCACCGATCTTCGGATTGGCAAAGCGCTTGTCGATGAGCAGACGGTAGTCTTCCAGAACAGTATTCGGCACTGGCGGCACTTCTGGGATGATTTCTTCCTTGGTGAGCTTTTCCAGATATTTCCGGATCAACGGGTTTTCCATCGCTTCATGAACGAAGTGAATGTCGAGAAGTCCACCCGGATAAGCAATTGCCGCATGGCCGCCATTGAGGATGCGAATTTTCATCAGCTCATAGGCATCAACCTGATCGGAAAAGGTAACACCGACCTTATGTAGCCTTGGACGCCCGGTTGGGAAATTGTCTTCAACAACCCACTGCTTGAAACCTTCGCAGAAAACTGGCCAGCCGTCTTCCACTTCGAACTCATTCAAAGCGATTTCGCGTTCACGTACACCTGTTGCAGGTGTGATGCGATCCACCATGGAGTTTGGGAATGCGACATTCGCTGAAATCCAGTCTGCGAAGTCTGGATCGCTGAGTTTTGCGAGCCCGACAACCGCATCTTCCGTCACGTGACCATTGCCCGGGATATTGTCACAGGACATCACCGTAAAGGGTTCAACTTCTGCCGCGCGGCGCTGTTTCAGCGCCTGCACCATGAGACCAAAGACGGTCTTCGGTTTATCAGGATATGCTCCGTCAGCGACAATATCAGGATGAGCCGCATCAAAGTGCTGACTAGCCGGGTCAATATAATAACCGCCCTCAGTGATCGTCATAGAAACAATGCGAATATCGGGCGACGTGAGATAATCCATCAGGGCTTTACGCCCCTCCTCCGTCGAAATAGTCACATAATCAACCATGGAAGCGGTAATTCGCGCTTCCGAGTGTTCCGCTTCCTGATCAACAACAGTCGTCAACCAGTCCTGGGCTTTAAGCGTATCGCGCATTGCATCGTCGCTGGCCCGCACGCCAGCGCCGACCAAAGCCCAATCGTGATCGAGCCCCAGACCAAACAGATCATCGAGATAAACGGCCTGATGCGCGCGATGGAAATTACCCACGCCAAAATGAACTATCCCGGGTACAAGGTCTGCCGGATCATAACCAGGCTTGTGAACTTTGTTGAAGCTCTTGAGCGTTGCTCGCGACAGCTTGGTCATAACCATAATCCTCCTCGATGAATCCAGACAACCCAGCCTATGGCCTGATCTCGCGGCGGGCAATATCTCTTTATAAGTATCGTTCATTACAAATGAAAATGGCGGGCAAAGCCCGCCATTTTACATACTGTTTAAGCGCCTTAATTCAGGCCGAGCGTACCGCGCAGCGTCGAAAGATCTTCTGCAAGCGTCGTAATAGCGCCTGCCATGACCTTACGATCGTCCTCGGTCAACTTATCGTATAATTCATAGCCATCACCCTTCTTGTATTTCACAAGAATGTCGTTGACGGTTTTGAAGTTGGCATCCGACTTATTGAGAAGCTCAGGATTTTCCTTCTCGATCAGCGGACGGAAAAGTTCAACGATTTTCTGCGAACCATCAACGTTAGCCTGGAAATCCCAGATATCCGTGTGGCTGTAGCGATCTTCTTCGCCCGAAATCTTGGTTGCTGCGACTTCTTCCATAAGGGCTGCTGCACCACCAACAACCTTTTCAGGTGGGAAGGTCATGTCCTTGATGCGCTTCTGCAGCTCGACAACATCCGAATAGAGCTTATCGGCATATTTATCGAGACCTTCAGTCGAGTTCTGCGAGAATAGGCCATATTCGAGACGATGGAAGCCAGTAAAGTCGTCAGACTTTTCTGCATCTTCATGGTCATCTGCGCGGCTATCGATGGAGGCGTCGAGGTCTGCAAAAAGCTCTGCTATCGGTTCGATCTTTTCGTAAGAAACACGCGAGGATGGATAAAGTTCTTTCGCCTTCGCCAGATCGCCAGCCTTGATCGCATCGGTGAAAGCCTTTGTGTCTTTCACGAGAATATCAAGATTGTCCTGAACGTAGATCTTGTAATCAGCAATCGGCTGAACCAGATCGAGTGGGGAGACTTCGGCCTTTGCAGCACCGAAGCTGAGGGACAGAGCGACGACACAAGCCGACGCGAGCAGTGGCAGACGATATTTCATGTTTACCTCTCCGTGGTGATAAGACCTTCACCCACGCGCGTTCTGCGGCCCACTCGCCTGCAAAAGAACACTTGCGTAAAAGTCATCCTGATTTTTCACGCCGGGTAGCGTGAAGAAATAACCGCCGCCGACGGGCTTGATATACTCTTCCAGAGGTTCGCCATCGAGGCGCTTCTGAACGGTGATAAAGCCCTTTTCCAAATCGGCCTGATAAGCGATGAACAGCAGCCCCATATCGAGCTGGCCGGACTTCGTGACCCCGTTGGAATAGTTGAATGGACGCCGCAAAATCAGATGCTGCTCGGCATTGGCATCGCGTGGATTGGCCAACCGAATATGTGAATCCATCGGCGTAACCTTGCCTTCCGGGTCCTTCGAATAGTCCGGAACGTCAGCTTCGGTTTTACCGTCGAATGGCGCGCCACTATCCTTATGGCGACCAAAAATCGTCTGCTGTTCCTGCAGCGGTGTGCGATCCCAGCGCTCGACGAAATTACGGATGAGACGCACGACCATATAATTGCCGTGAGAAGCCCATTCCGGCTCATCTTTGCCCGGCTGAATCCAGACAACTCGATCCATCAATCCCTTGTCGGCAGCATCAGGATTGGCAGAGCCATCGCGGAAACCGAGGAAATTGCGCGCGCTTTCCTTCGCTTTGGGCGAATGAGGCGGCTGAACCGGCACTGAGCCTTCTTGTTTCCAGCGCACCATCAGAAGATCAGGCATGTTCTTCATGATATCGCGCAGCGCATGGATATTCGTGTCTGCAGTGTTGGAGCAAAACTGAATTACCAGATCGCCATGACACAAATCCTTTTGCAACGCGTCATTGGGGAACCCCGTCATGCGTTGCAACTGTTTTGGCTTGAACGGCTTGAGCCCAAAACGATCATCAAAAAGCGAGCTGCCCAGACCCACGGTGATCGTCAGGTTATCAGGGGTAACGGTCGGCCCGAGAATGCCGGAATCGGATGGCGGAAACTTTGGATCAAGCGCCGGTGGCTCGCCACCCTCCATGAGAAAAGCTGCGCGCTCTGTCAAAAGTCTGAACATGCGTTCGAGACCCGCGCGATCACGCGCCAGAACATCGAAAGAGGCCACGAGACCAGTTGCAGGGCGTGGTGTCACAATGCCGGGCTGATGCACGCCATAAAATGGCTGGCTCTCCTGCAGCTTGTCGCTTTCAGGTGCATTGGTCACGCTTTCCGATGAAAGCGCGTTGTTAGAGGCGCGTGCGTTAGCCGCCTGCGATGCAAGCACGCTCGCGACACCTGTAGCACCGGCACCGAGCAAAAGGGCGCGGCGCGTTGGCGACGTTGGATTGTCTGTTTCAGAACTATCGTCTTTGAAAAATTTCTTGGTCATTAATCCACTCCAAGTTGATCGCGGAGTTTTGAAAACTGGTCGGCGAGAGCAGTCGCGCCGTCCTTGATCTTCGCCTTCTCGTCAGTAGAAAGCGTGTTGTATGCCTTGCCATTCTGAGCACTTAGCAGCGCCTTCACGGCAGACACCTGAGCATCAATCCCTTCAAATGCCTTGGGATCGACTTTGACGACGATCGGACGCAATACGTCCGCCGTCTTTGCGGAGCCTTCAACAAGGCCTGCAAATACCTGCAAATCTGTGTGTGCGTAGCGATCGTCACCTGCGTCAGCAGCGGTAGACGCAAAGCGGTTGAGCGCTGACGATGTGCCTGCCAGCATCCGGTCAGGCGAAATACGCAACGCGCGGATACGATCTTTCAGACCAGCCGCGTCCTGAACAAGCTTTGTGGCGACGGGCTGCAAGCCGTCCAGCGACTTCTGTTCAAACAGCCCATATTCAATGCGATGCAGGCCACCAAATGCAGGGTCCTGCTCACGTTTTTCAAAGAAATCGGCGCGCGCATTGATCGCTGTATCAAGATCAGAGAAAGCTTCTGAAACGGGAGCAATACGGGCATAGGCTTCGCGCGCCGGTGCATAAGCAGCCTGTGCGGCTTCGATATTGCCGCTTGAAACGGCATCCGAAAGCGTTGCAACAGCCTTCTGGAACTCAGCGACTTCGGTAGCCAGATAAATCTGATATTCAGCCAACGCACCAAGGAAAGCGGTCAGCGGCATCTTACCCTTTTCGGCTTCGCTGCTTGCCGATGGTGTCACAATCAGCTTTCCGCGCGGATTGGAAAGAAGGCCGCAAGTAATCTGGTATTCGCCCGGCGAAAGCTTGGCGGAAAGTGTCTGCTTGAAGCCCGGTGCGATATTCTCGCGCTCTTCGAGAACCATCACGCCGTCGAGAATTTCCCATTCAACCGAGCGGTCGGACTTGTTGACGATTTCAAAAACCGTGCGCCCAGCCGGAACCGTCAGTTCATTTGGATCGCAGCTTTTCGCGTTGACCACGATCTGCACTTTGCCATCACCATCTGCATGGCGCGATTTATCTGAAACGCGCGAGGCGTAATAGAAAGCAGCACCTGCCGCCAGCACCAGCAGAATGGCCAGTACCAGAACCGCTCGCACGAGGTTGCGGGAGAATGGTGCAACAGGTTTTGGGCTTTGCGGCTTGGTCATGGAAAATCTCTTCGATTAAACTGTGTGCTTCGCGGCTGCGCTCTGCGCAGGTGCGGAAGACGGCATCAGGAAAATAATGAGCGCAGGCACGAGGAAGCCGAGATAGGCAACCACTTCGCTGATCGTCGGCGTTGCGATATAGCCGAAAATACCAGCCAGAACCGAGCCAAGCGTGCTGTCGAGCGGCAGGATTTCGCTCGTGTCGAACACGACCGTCTGGAAGTGGTTCCAGATACCAGCCTCATGCAGCGCCATCACCGAATTTGCGAGAATGCCCGCTGCGATAATCAGTATGAAAACACCGGTCCAGCGGAAGAAGCGGCGCAGATTGAGTTTCAGGCCACCACGATAGATACCGTAACCAACCAAAGCGGCAAGCAGAACACCGAGCAATGCGCCAAGCGGTGCCGCGCCACCTTCGCTCTGCTGGAATGCGGCGAGCAGGAAGAAGACCGACTCAAGCCCCTCACGGGCCACAGCAAAGAACACCATCAGGATCAGGCCGAAGCCCTTATGCGTGGGCGTTTCAAATGCCGCATCAATGGAATGATGCAGTTCCGCTTTGATGGAACGAGCCGCCTTACGCATCCAGAAAACCATGGACGTCAGCACGAAAACGGCTATGAGCCCGATAATGGCCTCGAAAAGCTCCTGCGCCTTTTGCGGGAATTCTGCGCTTACAAGCTGGAGGATTGCGCCAACTGCCAGCGACATCGCCAGGGCCAGCAGCACACCAATCCAAACAACCGGCATCCAGGCGCTGCGTCCGGTCTGGTGCAGATAGCTCGCGATAATGCCAACGATTAGCGCAGCTTCCACGCCTTCGCGGAACATGATGAGAAATGGTACGAGCATTCGAGTTCATCCAAAAGGCAGAGTGATCAATCCGCCCCTTGATTGACACTCTTCACAACCGGCACAAGCCTTCGTCTATTTGTCATCTTTCTATATCTACGCGCGCACCACTGCAAGCCAAATGAAGTTGACTACCATGGGAATGTTTTAGAATTATTCTAACTATTTCAGAAACTTACAGCGATGTAAGTTAGCTACCCCTGATGAGACTGCAAGTTCTTTTGAGGTATAGTAAGCCTTTGAAAAGGCTTCATACTGAAGCCTTTTCGCGTATTGAATGGCGGCTATCAAGCCTCGGCTACCGTCCGAAACTCTACCGAATTACCGTTTAATATTTCCGGGCAATCCCGCTTTGCCCGCTTCCGACGGGTTAAGCCTCACATAGTCAGCCTTCAAATCTTCCGATGTTTTACGGCTTCCGTCGTGACTCCAGCCGGGTGGCGCGACCATATATAGAAGACGTTGGCGCAAGGTCAGGCCCGGCGAGAACACGTCCTTCAACATACCGAACCATTCATGGAACGCTACGCGCACGGGATTGAACGTTCCGACGTTCTTCACAATGCCGTAACGAGGCATATCTTCCGGCAATTCTTCCACAAAGGTGCCGAACATTCGATCCCAGATGATGAGGGTGCCTGCATAATTGGCATCCAGATAGCGCGGGTTCGTTGCATGATGCACGCGATGATGCGACGGCGTATTGAAGATATACTCAATCGGCCGGGGCAATTTGTCGATGGCTTCGGTATGAATCCAGAATTGGTAAATCAGATTAAAGCCGTAAACAAAGGCGATCACCGCAGGATGAAACCCGAGCAAAACCAGCGGCACTTGCAGCACAAACATGCCGGTCATCTGCCCGGTCCACGACTGCCGCAAAGCGGTTGTTAGATTATAATGCTGGCTTGAATGATGGTTGACGTGCTCGGCCCAAACCCAACGCACGCGATGCGCTATGCGATGGTAGCAGTAGTAACGCAGATCATCGAAAATGAAGGCGACAACGAAAACCCACCAATGCAGGCCCAGGTCGAAGAACCGGAACTGCCACACCCACAATAGCGCAACGACGGAGACAAAACCGAGCAGCAGACCTGCTGCAACATTCCCCGCCCCCATCAACAGGCTGGTCAGAGCGTCGCGTGTTTCGAACTCTCCCCTCCGTTTCCAGTAGCGGATCGCAACCAGCTCGATCAAAATTCCCAATACATAAAGTGGAATTGCGAGGCGCGTCACATCTAAGAATACCGGATTGCTATTCATGCAGCTTCCCCTCGTGAGATGGAACCGACAGCCAGTCTTTCACCTTCTTCCGATCTATCGCATCGGTAAAGACCAGTTTGACCTTGGGCCAGGTGAAATCTTTCATATGCAGTATGAGTTCGGTATTGCCGTTCTCCACAAGTGCGAGAACATCGGACGCAACCAGACAGCGCGTCAAAAACCGATCCCCAACGCTATGCACCAGCCCCGTTCCAAGTCCTGCCAGCGGAAAAAATGCTGTGCCGCGATCTTCGGTGTAACAAATTTCACCCATCTCGATTTCGGGATAATCAAGATGGAAACGCTCTTTGACCGTTTCGTCGTCAGCAAGAATGCTGCGCTTTGTTCCCCCACCCAAAAAATGAATTGCCAGTACGCCAAGCCCTATCCCGGCGATAACCATAAGTAGAAGCAGCCGCAAATCCATGAACTCTCCCGTTCGCAGCGATGCCGATCAATTTCCCGACTATACTCTAGACATGAGGCCACGCGAATACACCCGCAAAACTTAGGGGCTTGATTCACGAGTCGCAGTTGCCTGGGCAATACAACAGGAGATTGTTTCGATTTGGAGCACCGTGAGCCTGCATAACGAGCTCAAACATTGACCAATCAACTGCCTGAAATTGTCAAAACTCCGAAAAGTTTCAGAATTTTCCGAAATGGTCAAAAATTTCGCGTTTCAGGGGTTGAAGAATAGCTTCAACTGATCCATATGACAGGTGCTTACCGCTTGCGCCTCCTCCCATTGCGCGCGGTAAGTGTTCCCCTCTGGAGGTTTGCCTTTATGGCACCTTCATAACTTAGCCGGACTTTTTAGTCCGGCTCTTTTTTTGCCTAAATTTCAGTAAGTTAGAACCAAAATAAAAAGCGCTACGTTACCGCAGCGCTTTCAAAAACAATGGCAGTTTTCTGACGGAAATGACTGTCCAAGAACATGGTTCTCATCATCATTCCCGCTGCAAAAAGACGTTCCCAATTCTTTCGCCGACAAACAAAAGCGGCATCCGGACCCGGTAATTTTATTTCTGTCGGAGCGATAGAGTACCGCTCCGACCTGTCGCTTTACAAAGCGTTAAAATACGACCGATGAGCTGTATCAGCCGTAAGATGCAACTGGCGGGCAAGAGCAGATGAGATTTCTGTCACCACCGACATTGTCGACGCGGCTGACCGGCGGCCAGTATTTTGCCGTCGTGTCAAAATCTCCGCTTAAGGCACGTGCTGGAAACACAGCGTCCTCACGGGTGTAAGGATGCGTCCATTCTGTTGCCAGCGTATCACCTGCCGTATGCGGCGCGTTGGCAAGCGGATTGTCATCCTTTGGCCAGATGCCGTCGGCAACCTTCTTCGCCTCGCCTGCAATGGCAATCATAGCATCACAAAGACGATCAATTTCCGACTTCGGCTCGGACTCAGTCGGTTCGATCATCAGCGTTCCGGCAACCGGCCACGACATGGTCGGTGCATGGAAACCGTAGTCGATCAGGCGCTTGGCCACGTCTTCAACGGTTACGCCTGCGTTGTCTTTGAGCACGCGCGTATCCACGATGCACTCATGCGCCACGCGATCATGCGCGCCGGTGTAAAGGATCGGGTAAGCGTCCTTCAGACGATGCGCGATGTAGTTGGCATTGAGGATTGCAGCCTCGGTTGCCTTCTTGAGACCCGCGCCGCCCATCATGCGGATATACATCCACGTAATGACCAGAATGGATGCACTACCAAAAGGTGCAGCCGAGACTGCATGCTTGGAACCGAGATCAACATGACCCGGCAGATAAGGCACCAGATGCTTGGCCACACCAATCGGACCAACACCCGGACCGCCGCCGCCATGCGGAATGCAGAAGGTCTTGTGGAGGTTCATATGGCAGACGTCAGCGCCAATATCGCAAGGGCGAGCAAGGCCAACGAGCGCATTGAGGTTTGCGCCGTCGAAATAGACCTGACCACCATTGTCATGGACGATTTCGCAGAAAGCCTTGATGCCTTCTTCGAACACGCCATAGGTCGACGGATAGGTAATCATGAACGCCGCAAGATTGTCGCGGTGCTTCTCAGCCTTGGCTTTCAGATCATCAATGTCGATATCGCCGTCAGGACGGCAATTCACGACGACAACGCTCATGCCTGCCATCGATGCACTGGCAGGATTGGTGCCATGTGCCGAGGATGGAATAAGGCAGATGTTACGATGACCTTCGCCGCGTGACTGGTGATAGTGACGGATTGCGAGAAGACCCGCATATTCGCCCTGACTACCGGCATTTGGCTGCAGCGAAACACCCGCAAAGCCGGTGATTTCGCAAAGCCATGCTTCAACATCAGACGTCATCTTGGCATAGCCGGTGGTCTGCGCGGCTGGAGCAAATGGATGCAGATTGGCAACCGTGTTCC
Organism: Ochrobactrum sp. AN78; assembly: GCF_029909885.1. Classification (NCBI taxonomy): domain Bacteria; kingdom Pseudomonadati; phylum Pseudomonadota; class Alphaproteobacteria; order Hyphomicrobiales; family Brucellaceae; genus Ochrobactrum; species Ochrobactrum sp. AN78. The sequence continues at coordinate 331,908 of NZ_JASAMU010000003.1, read as the reverse complement.
AGCTCACCGGCATCATTTCTGCTGCCGCATTGAGCTTCATCGTGCAGGAGCCAAGCGGGATCATCGCACGATCAAGCGCCAGATCCTTGTCAGCCAGACGACGCAGGAAGCGCATCATCTCTGTTTCGGAACGATGCGAATGGAACACATCCTGAGTCAGGAAGCCTTCGCCACGTCCCTTGGATGGCACGAGCAGATCGTCATTGCCGACTGGCTTTGCACCAAACAGAACGGCAAGTGCTGCAAGATCGTCTTCGGTCGAGGTTTCATCAAAGGTCACACCAACCGTATCCGCATCGACGATACGGATCAAACGACCACCCTTGTCGGCTTCGTCTGCAATGCTTGCGGCTTTGCCCGTAACCTTAATCGTGACAGTGTCGAATAGGCTGTCGCCTGCGATTTCGACGCCAGCAGCCTTGAGGCCCGTGGCAAAGCGCGACGCAAGACCGGCAACACGCGTTGCAATGGCCTGAAGGCCTGTCGGGCCATGCCAGATGGCGAAGGATGCAGCCATATTGGCGAGCAGCGCCTGTGCGGTGCAGATGTTGGAAGTCGCCTTATCACGACGGATATGCTGCTCACGTGTCTGAAGCGCCAGACGATAGGCGGCACGGCCATGTGCATCAACCGACTGCCCGACAATGCGGCCCGGAATGATGCGGGTCAGCGGCTCGGATACTGCAAGATATGCAGCATGTGGACCACCAAAGCCCATTGGAACGCCGAAGCGCTGCATGGAGCCGACAGCCATATCCGCGCCCCACTTTGCAGGGGCTTCCAGAATAGTCAGCGCCAGTGGATCAGCGACAGCGATCACCAGAGCACCCTTGGCTTTGGCTTCAGCAATCACCGCGGTGAAGTCGCCATAAACGCCGCGGGTATCCGGCCAAGGTACAATGACAGCAGCGGTGTTGTCATCAACCGTGCTTCCAGCTTCAACCTGCCAGCCAAGTGGTTCCGCACGTGTGTTGATCACGTCAACAGTTTGCGGATGCAGATCGCCTGCAAGCAGAACGCGCTCACGCTTGTCGCGATGATGACGAACGGCAACGCCAACAGCTTCGGCCACGGCAGTTGCTTCATCCAGCAACGATGCACAGGCGACCGGCAGGCCGGAAAGCTCGGCAACAAGCGTCTGGAAATGGAACAGCAGTTCCAGACGGCCCTGGCTTATTTCCGACTGGTAAGGCGTATAGGCCGTGTACCATGCCGGATTTTCAAACAGGTTGCGCTGGATAACTGGCGGCGTCAGCACACCATGATAGCCCGCACCGATGAAGCTCTTCTTCACCACGTTGCGGTCCATAATTTCGCTGAGTTCCGCAAGCGCTGCATGCTCGCTCAAAGCTGCTGGCAGATCAAGCGCGCGGTTGAGCCGGATAGAAGCCGGAACAGCCTGCGTGATCAGCGTTTCCATGGAAGGAAGGCCGAGCGCTGCAAGCATTGCGCGCTCGTCTTCGACTCTTGGCCCGATATGACGGGCAACAAAGGGGAGAACCTGTTGCGTCATTTCATTATCCTACGAGTTTGTCGTAACCGGCCTTATCGAGAAGACCCGAAAGCTGGCCTTCATCGGAAAGCTTCAGCTTGAACAGCCAGCCTTCGCCTTCTGCGGCCTGATTGATGAGTGCTGGATCGCTCGATACGGCGTCGTTAACTTCAACCACTTCGCCATTGACCGGCGCATAAACGTCCGAAGCAGCCTTGACGGACTCTACAACGACGATGCCCTCGCCCTTGGAAACGGTGCGACCGACTTCCGGCAGATCAACGAATACGAGGTCGCCGAGCTGTTCCTGTGCGTGGATCGTAATGCCGACAGTGGCAACGCCAGCTTCGACGCTGATCCACTCATGATCTTCGGTGAACAGGATATTGGCCATGGATATCATCCTTTGCGATAGCGATGTGGTGTGAAGGGAAGCGCTGAGACGTCAACGGGAACCTTGTTCCCGCGTACTTCGGCGAAAATGCGGGTGCCGGGCTTTGCGAGACTAAGCTCGACATAGCCCATGGCGACCGGAAAACCAGCGGACGGACCAAAACCGCCCGAAGTGACGGTGCCGACCTGACGGCCGCTCTCGTCAAAAAGATCAACGCCTGCGCGCACTGGCTGGCGACCTTCAGCCTTCAGACCAACGCGCTTTGCGTCAACGCCCTGCTCAAGTCTCGCAAGCACGGCTGGCGCGCCGTTAAAAGCAGCCTTTTCGCGCACTGGCTTGGAAATTGCCCAGGTGAGACCAGCCGAAACCGGATCGGTCTCCGGCGTAATGTCCTGACCATGGAGGCACAGTCCGGCTTCAAGGCGCAAGCTGTCACGGGCGGCAAGGCCGATCCACTCGACACGCTCATCGGCGAGAAGCTTCTTCACCAGTTCACGCGCTTCGTCGGCAGGCAGGCCAACTTCAAAGCCGTCTTCACCGGTATAGCCTGAGCGGGTCATGAACCAGCCAGCCTTTGGCTCAAAACCGTTCATGAAAGAAAGATCGGAACCAGCAAGTCCCAAATCTTTAATGACGCTATCTGCTTCTGGTCCCTGAATGGCGATGAAAACGCGGTCAAGCGGATTGACCTTTACGTCCTTGCCAGCGGCTTCTTCATTGAGATGCTCAATGTCCGCATCTGCATTGCCCGCATTGGCGACAACCATATAGCGATCTTCGCCAAGGCGCGTGACGATAAGATCGTCAAGAACGCCGCCTTTTTCATTGAGGAAGAAAGTATATTTCGACTGCCCTACCCCAAGCGCGGAGGGATCAAGCGGACAGGTCTGCTCCAGAAGTTCCGCCGCTTCCGGGCCGGACACTTCGATCAGCTTCATATGGGAGATGTCAAAAAGACCGACATGAACTCGGGTGTGAAGGTGCTCCTTCATCACGCCGAGCGGATAAGTGATCGGCATGTTCCAGCCAGCAAAGCCGCCAAAGCGTGCGCCAGCTTCTTCATGCAGGTCATGCAAAGGCAGAGTATTCAAAAATGCGGTATCGCCCATAACAACTCCAGAGTCGCACGTATGCCCCCGCGAAATGCGGTTGCTTCGTGCCCCTCTGTCTCAGGCCTGAGAGACTCGCATGGCTGTACAGAAAGCCATACTTACACCTTCGGCGCGGGGTTTCCCCCGACTTTCCAGAGTTGCCTTACCCGTCTGCGGTTCATGGTACCTGAGAGATTTCGGGCGATTTCCCCTTCGGTGGCCAACTTGCGTCAGCTCTCTCCCGCAGACAAACAGTGACGGAACATCCTCGTAAAACGTAATGCTCCACCACACGACATAAGTCACTTAGCTTAAACCGTTTCTGGAGTCATGTAGAATTATTGTCACAAGACGACAATTCCCGGGGATTTTGCGACAAAAATTGCACAGCTCTTTCCCAATAAGCCGAAAGAATAACTTTAAGTTTCATGCAAACATGGCAATAGGCAGCAAGCGCATTGCACAGTCATTTCATTCGAAGGAATATTCTCTTGTGTAGACGTAAAATTGGTTTGGCAATCATTCTGTCTTTATCGAGTGCATCCGTAGCTTATAGTGACGAACCATCCAAGGCAGATTACCTTTCTTTTGCAGAGCGATCATGGAAGCATTTTCAATGCGGCTATCTGCATGAAGCCGCTATGGGCCACAATATAACCGGCATACAGTTTACGCGCCGGGGCTTTGAACTCGGCAAACAGTTCTTTGATGCGGTGAAAGATGGGAAAATAAACCAGATGGATTTTACCCTGAAAACGCCGCGTGATTTTTGGGTCGGCATCACAGAACTATCGCCCGAATTCGATCTCGGACGCGCTTCAATCATTGCACAACATCAAATCGCAAGTGAAATACTTGCCTTTAATGAAAATCTTCCTGCAACACTCAATGACATCAAAGACAGCGGGTTTCAGATCGACGACGAACAAACCGCAAGCAATGCGATTGAGCGCATCAAAACCGAAAACTGCGATTATGAAGATCTGGGCTTTTCATCAGAGATAACAAAGAGCATGCGCGAGAATGCTCTGCGCGGCCCCATGCTTTTAAATGGCCGCAAACCACCGAAAAAAGAGTGATTTGGTCAGTGCGCCTGATGATTGTGATCACATAATGACCAAGCTGCGCAAAAGACGTGCAATCGACAGGCTAAATTGCACAGCAGCTATGCAAATCTGTCTCTGCAACTTTCAGATCAACCCACCTATATGCTGTTGGCAACAAAGAGATTTGATTTTTTGACTAGGTGAGAGAAATGAACCTGATCCGCTCGTACAACAACTGGCGCCGTTACCGTAACACTGTAAACGAACTGAGCCGCCTGAGCCCACGTGAACTGAACGACCTCGGCATCATGCCTTCGGAAATTCCGTTCGTCGCACGCAAGGCTGCTGCTCGCTGATAGCGAATTCCGAAAAGCGTAAAGCGGTTGTATAACAAGCGACGCTGATTTCGGAAAGCAAGCGCCGAATACAGGCCCCTAGATGGCCTATTAGGGACCGCGCCCTACAAACCGTGCGGTCCTCACAGTTTTCCAATTATCGCCGGGGCATCCCTCCTCCCATTAGCCGCGGTGATTATAAAGATCGGAACTCCTCCTCCCAATCCGGTCTTACCCTAAACACACCCGTCGCTTCCCCTGCGACGGGTGTTGTTTTTTGTGCACTTCATTAAGATGCAAGTAATGCCTTTGCCCGGCCTGCGCGATCCAATACAACCGACAACGCGAACACGCCGAGGCCTGCAACGGCCAGTAACGCGCCAACAGTTCCCGTCGATGTCCAGCCAAAGCCCCACGCCACCGCTAACCCGCCAAGCCATGCGCCAATTGCATTGGCGAGATTGAGTGCAGAATGATTGAGCGCTGCGGCCAGCGTCTGTGCGTCAGCGGCCACGTCCATCAAGCGTGTCTGTAAAGCTGGAACAAGAGCAAACCCGCCGCCAACAAGCAGGATATTTAAAAACGCCGTGGCTGGATGTTGCATCAGAAACGGAAAGACCAGCATGACGGCCATATCATAAAGCAGCACCATTCCCACTGTTCCCATGACAGTGCGGTCGGTCAGTTTTGAGCCAACGACATTGCCCAACACCATACCAAGACCGAATGTGGCGAATACAACCGGCATCCACTTTGCGTCGATATGCGAGACTTCCGTCACTGTGGCAGCCACATAGGTAAAGACGGAGAACAGACCGCCGGTTCCAATAGCGCCGATACCGAGCGTCAGCCAAACCTGTTTGCGGCGAAATGCACCCAGTTCTCGCAATGGAGATGCGCCTTCATCGGCAGGCTGCTTCGGCACATAAATCATGACCAGCACCATTGTGAGAATGGCAATCAGGCCAACGGCTGCAAACATCGCGCGCCAACCAGCAGCTTGTCCCAGCCATGTCGCCAAAGGCGTTCCGCACAATGTGGCAATGGTCAGCCCCATCATAACACGCCCAACAGCCTGCGCACGCTTGCCAGGCTCCGCCAATGATGCCGCTACCAACGAGGCCACGCCAAAATAAGCGCCATGCGGAAAGCCTGCAACAAAGCGCATTATATAAAGACCGGTATAGTCATGCATGAATGCGCTGGCGAGATTGCCGAAAGCAAAAAGCCCCATCAGCAAAAACAGCAGCTTGCGACGATCGAGCTTTGCACCCAGAACGGCCAGTACAGGCGCACCAATCAACACACCCAAAGCATAGGAACTGATAAGATGCCCGGCGCTTGGTATGGTGACATTCAGATCGCGCGCGATATCGGGCAAAAGCGCCATGATCGCGAACTCTCCGGTGCCAATACCGAAGCCGCCGATGGCGAGTGCAAGTTCTGCAGGCCTTGCGGATGCACGCGGCGATGTTTCCCGCAGCGCAGCGGAGGACTTTAACTGAGACATGAATGAGCCTGAAGGGAGTGGAGGATGTCGGACAACCCTACCATTCCTTTCAGGCAAAGGCGATACGCATTGTTGTGATGTGGTATCGTATCAGCGCGCCGCAACAGCCTCGATTTCGACCTTGAATTCCTCCCGCGTAAAGCCGGAAACAATCATCAATGTCGAGGCTGGTGCTGGCTGAGGAAACAGCCGGTCACGCACGTCCATATAAGGGCGCATATATGCACGATCCGTTACATAGGCATTGATACGCACGATGTCAGAGAGTTCCATGCCACCGTCGCGCAGGATGCGGCGGATATTCTCAAAGCAAAGCTCTGCCTGTGCGCCCACGTCTTCAGGTACCGAACCATCTGGTCCAATGCCAAGCTGGCCAGAACAGAAAACCAGCTCTGCACCGGCACTTACCTTCACGCCGTGGCTATAGGCAGCAAAGGGAGCCGCCATATCGGCAGGCAACAGATGTTTCAAAACAGTCATCGTAAATCCTCAAACCTTCGGTGCTGACGCGAGCAGCTCTTTGAGACGCGCTGGACCTGATGCAATGTCATCTTCTGTGGGATTTATCCCCGCAGCCAAAAGGCGCCGTGCAATCATGTGATCGGTCGGACGATTAATTGAATCGACAGCAACCAGCCTGTCGCCTGCAAAATGGAACACCGAGAAAGCATTATCTTCCAGATTGCCCGACAGAATATGACGGTCGGCATCAAAGGACAGCCCAGCCGTCTGCAATTTCATGTCACCCTGATCCGACCAAAACCACGCAACATCGCGGAAAGGCGTGCCGCGCCCGACAATCGAACGTGCAACATGCTTGGCCTGATCGGTGGCATTCTGAACCGATTCCAGGCGCACGCGCCGTCCGGCATGAAAATGTTGATAGCTGACACAATCACCTATTGCATAAACATGCTCGACGGATGCGCGCATATGCTCATCGACTATGATGCCATTATCGACGGCAAGTCCGGCTTCGGTCGCAAGTTCGACATTTGGAACTGCGCCCGTACCAAGTACCACCATATCCGCAGGATAAACTGTGCCGTCTGCCGCCGTTACACCTGTCACACGTCCATTTTCACCTTCAATAGAAGTGACACCAAGTCCGGTCAAAAGCGTAATATCCGCAGCGCGGCTGCGTGCTTCGACATGGGCAGAAATATGCGTTGCAACAGAACGCCCAAGAACGCGCGAAGCAGCCTCAATCAGTACGGTCTTTTTACCAAGTGCTATGGCACTATGCGCCATTTCGAGGCCGATAAACCCACCGCCGATAATCACGACATTCTGCACATTAGGCATCATTGTTGCTATGCGGCGCGCGTCATCCAGACGGCGCAGCGTGACGACACCTTCAAGAGCGACGCCCGGAACGTCCGGGATACGCGGGCGCGCGCCAGTGGCGAACACCAATTCCGACCAGGTCAGGATAACACCGTCGTCAAGAGTGACAGTCTTGTCAGTCAGCGAAACGCCATCGACGCGGTGACCGAAAAGCATCTCAATATTGTTATCGCGATAGGTGTTTTCCGGCCGAAGCACCAGAACACCACTTTCAGGAGCTTTCAGATAAGATTTGGATAAAGGCGGCTTGTGATAGGGAATATCCTGCTCATCATTGATAAGCACGATTTCGCCAGCATAGCCTTCCTGCCTCAGACTGATTGCAGCCTGCGAGCCGGCGTGGCCCGCACCAATAATTATGCATCTGTTGTCCATAGGACCTCCGGAAAATTCCCACGCATCATAATCATGATGGCGGGCTGTCGCGTGGCGAATTCGTCACGGATTCACACCTTAATTGCATGCATCCTTGAAATTTTAAACATTTAGTTTGACCGATCGGTCAGATTGTTTAGTAAGTTCTGTGCTTCAGCATGCAGCCCGTCGCCAGCAGCCAGCCCAAAAGCAAGCCCCGAGGCAAACAAGGAGCGCCACCTTGAAACGATATTGGTCCGATTATACGAGCGAAGCGTTCTCACGCCTTGATCGTGAGAAGCTCGTGGCAGTTCTGCCCGTGGGGGCGATTGAACAGCATGGGCCCCATCTGCCGGTCGCTGTCGACGCGGCAATTGTGGACGGCATGGTCAAGGAAACCATCGCGCGCCTGCCTGACGAAAGCCACGCGCTGTTTCTCCCAACTCAGGCCATTGGCAAGAGCAATGAGCATAGCCTTTATCCCGGCACGCTGACTTTCTCTGCTGAAACGATCATCCGCATGTGGTGCGAGATTGGCGACTGTGTCGCCGCAAGCGGCGTGCGCAAGATGGTGCTGCTTAACAGCCATGGCGGCCAGATCAGTGTCATGGATATTGTCGCGAGAGAGCTGCGCATCAAACACAACATGATGGTGGTCAGCGTCAACTGGTTTGCACTCGGTATGCCCGAAGGCATCTACAGCGAGCACGATCTCAAGCACGGCATTCACGCGGGCGACATGGAAACATCAGTGATGCTGGAACTGCATCCAGATTTGGTCGACATGTCGAAGGCGCAGGATTTCCGAACGCTTACGGAAGCTTTTGCAAGCGAATACAAGCATCTTTCGTTGAGTGGCGGCGCAAAGCCCGCCTGGCAGATACAGGACATCAATCCTTACGGCGCGGCGGGTGATGCAACGCTTGCAACGGCCGAAAAAGGCCGCAAAACCATCGATTTCGCTGCTGAGCGGTTGGTGGAGGTGCTGGATGAAATCGAACGTGCGCCACTCTCGTGGTTCGCAAACAAACCTGCCTGGTAAGGATGATGAGCGTGGCCCCCAACTCGCAAACCCCATCTTCCCTGATCGATATCAACGGCGTCTATAAGCAGTACGGCACCGGTGTCATGGCCGTGAGCGATATGTCGCTCAAAATCGAACAAGGCCAGTTCGTTAGCTTTCTCGGCCCGTCGGGTTGCGGCAAGAGCACAGCTCTTCGCATGATCGCAGGTCTGGAATCCATTTCCGCAGGCGATATTCACGTCAACGGCCACACACCGGGCAAAGGCCCAGTTGGCGCTCAGGATATCGGTTTTGTGTTTCAGGAACCAACGCTGATGCCGTGGGCCAGCGTTTTCGACAATGTTTATCTGCCTCTTCGTCTTTCCGGCCTTTCTCGCAAAGAAGCCACGCCGCGCGTGGACGAGGTGCTGACTCAGGTCGGGCTATCCCGTTTTGCCAGCGCCTATCCGCGCGAGCTGTCCGGCGGCATGAAAATGCGCGTGTCGATTGCCCGCGCGCTGGTCACGCGCCCTCGTCTTTTGCTTATGGATGAGCCGTTCGCAGCATTGGATGAAATGACCCGCTTCAAGCTTAACAATGACGTGTTGCGGCTCTGGCAAGAGCATGGGCTGACGGTGATCTTCGTCACGCACAGCGTTTATGAGTCTGTATATCTGTCCAACCGCGTGATCGTCATGGCAGCACGCCCGGGGCGTGTTGTTGCCGATATTGCCATTGAGGGCAGCTATCCACGCGCTGAAAACTTCCGCACCACGGAAGCTTATGCAAAGGATTGCGCACGCGTTTCCGATGCACTCACCGCGACACTTTCGTCTCAAGATATAGACCATTGATGCATTTCCAGCAAAAGTGTGAAGCGGTTTTGCGTGAGGATAATGCGACGAAAAAACTTACGGGCGAGAAAATGAACCAGATGCAAACCGAACTGCCGGTCCTTAATTCAGAACAACACCGCCTCGCCCGCCGCGATCGCAATTTGCGCATCATCATGCCGACGCTTGCAATCATCATCGCGCTCGGTATCTGGGAAGGCCTGGTGCGCTATTATAATGTGCCGCATTATCTGATCCCGGCCCCGTCGCTCATCGCAGAAACACTGGTGAAAGACGGGCCGTCGCTGATGACGTCCATGTGGTTTACGGTCAAGCTCACGCTGATCTCGCTGCTCTGCGCGATTGTCGGCGGCGTTCTGCTTGGCATGATCTTCGCGCTGTCGCGACCGATTGAAATGGCTTTCTTTCCATTTGCCGTCATTCTTCAGGTAACGCCGGTCATTGCCATTGCACCGCTGATTCTGATCTATGTACGCGATACGTTTTCCGCATTGCTGATCTGTGCATGGATCGTCGCCTTCTTCCCGATCCTGTCAAACACCGTCATCGGTCTGCGTAGTGCGGATCATAATCTGCGCGATCTGTTTAAGCTCTATCGTGCCTCGCCATGGCAGCGTTTGCGCTATCTGCTTGCGCCAAGCGCCCTGCCTTATTTTATGGCAGCGCTCAAGATCGCTGGTGGGCTTTCGCTGATCGGTGCTGTGGTGGCAGAATTTGTTGCAGGCAGCGCCGGCCAAAGCACCGGCCTCGCCTCGCGTATTCTGGAATCGAGCTTCCGCAACGAAATCCCGCGCATGTTTGCTGCACTGTTTCTCGTTTCACTGCTCGGCATCGTGATCTTCCTCATCACAAGCTGGCTGTCGCGCCTTGTCCTTGGACGCTGGCATGAAAGCGAGATCCGTCGTGAACGCTAAGATGTTAATGGGTGTCACAATTGCTGGCATCAGCGGTCACTACAACATCGGGATCGATGGCGGACGCATTGCATCGCTGACGCCTTCACAGACAAAGAATGGCGGCTTTATCACATCGCTTCTCGCTGATGTTCATGTGCATCTCGACAAGACGTTCACCATTGAGCGTATTGCCCAACGGGGTAGTGCCAAGGTCGAATGTCTCTTCGATGCGATCGACCTGATGAATATCGACCGTGAGAGCTGGAACGCCGACGATATTCGCGCACGCGCCACACACGGTCTTGAAGCAGCCTATGCGCAGGGCGTTGGTGCCATGCGAAGTCATGTCGATTGGACCACACCTGATGTACCGACCGCCTGGCCGGTGCTGAACGAGTTGCGTCAGGAATGGAAAGACCGCATCGATCTTGAGCTTGCCGCTCTCATCCATGGCGATATTGTGCTCGACGCAGGCCCAGCAATTGCCGAGCGGGTGGCAAAAGATGGCGGCGTTCTTGGCGCTTTCTTCTATCGCAATGCAGATCTTGAAGCCAAAATCGAAGAGATGTTTCGTCTTGCCGTGCAGCATGATCTCAAGCTCGACTTTCACGTCGATGAAGGGCTTGAACCAGAAGCTGATGGCTTCTCACTGATCGTGGCTGCAACCAAACGCCACAAGATGAGTGGACGCGTTCTTTGCGGCCATGCTTGCTCACTATCTCTGCGTTCACCGCAAGAACTAAGCGGCATTCTCGATGCTGCTGCGGATGCGGGAACCGCTCTCGTTTCGCTGCCGACTTCCAATCTCTATCTGCAAGACAGGCTTGGCGGAAAATCGCCGCGCCAGCGTGGTGTAGCGCCGCTCAAAGAAGCGCGTCGGGCAGGCATGGACGCCATGCTTGGTTCCGACAATGTGCGCGACGCTTTCTATCCCTATGGCGATTACGATCCGCTTTCGGTTCTGCGCCTCGCAGCCCCGGTCTGCCACCTTGAGCCGGATGAATGGCTCGACAGCATCACCACCCTGCCCGCGCGTTTCATCGGAAGCGACCGCGTACAGGCGCTGTCGGCAGGCGGGACTGCGAATCTTATCTGGCATGACGCTACAGACATTAACGACCTTATCAGCCGTCCGCAGGCGCGTCGCGTCATATGGCGTAATGGTACAAAAATTTAATCGGAGAACCCCATGAATTCTGCCGCACCACAGCGCATCTATGACTGGGTCGCATTTCGCACCGAAATCGAAGGCATCCGCATTTATGACGACCCCAAGCAGGTCGAACTGCGTTCGCGCGATTATTTCTGGTACAGCCCGATCCTGACCGAAGATATCGGCCATTATTTGGGCGATCTCGTCGTTATCCCGAAAGATCAGGATGAAGTGCGCCGTGTGGCAGCGGCTGCAGCCAAGCTTCGCATTCCGATCACCGTTCGCGGTGGCGGCACCGGCAATTACGGCCAATGCGTTCCACTTGAAGGTGGCATTATTCTCGATATGACCAAGATCGACCGCATCATCGCAATTGAACCAGGTAAGGTTCGCGTTGAAGGTGGTGCACGTATTTCGCGCCTCGACGATGCGGTGCGTGAAACGGGTCAGGAATTGCTGATGTATCCATCCACCCGCCGCATCGCCACCATTGGCGGCTTTTTCTCGGGCGGTTCAGGCGGAATCGGTTCGCTGCGTCATGGCATGTTGCGTGATGACGGCAATGTCTTTTCCGTGAAGGTGCTGACGGTTGAGCCAGAGCCAAAGATCATCGAACTGACAGGTCGTGATATCCATAAGGTGCAGCACGCTTATGGCACAAACGGCATCATTCTTGAGCTTGAAATCGGCCTGACGAAGGCAACGGAATGGGTGCACACGGCTGCATTGTTCGATACTTACGAAGCAACGCTGAACTTCTGCCTGAAGGCGCTGGAAAACAACCTCGACTGCTATCTACTGACGACTGTGGATCGCCGTTTTGCGCGCTTCTACACCAAGTTTGGCGAACTCTTCCCATCCGATAAGGATGCCGTTTTCGCGATGATCGCACCAGAGGAAGTCGCACGTTTTGAGGCGCTTGCAACCGAGTTCGGCGGCAAGGTTTCATTCTCGATGACGCTCGATGAATTGCACAAGGCTGGTCTCCAACCCGCTTATGAATGTGGCTGGAACCACACAACCCTCCAGGCGCTGAAAGCTGAACCCGGCTGGACCTATTTGCAGGTTGCCTATCCTCGCCCGTTTGACGTGGCACTGGTCAATCGCCAGATCGAACGCTATGGCGAAACGCAATATATGCATCACGAAATGGCGCGCCTTGACGGTGAAGTTCAAATTTTTGCCTTACCGCTGGTGCGCTTTGAAGGCCGTGATGAAATGTATCGCCTCATCGAGGAGCTGGAACAGGTCGACGGCTGCGACATCTATGATCCACATGCCTACACAATCGAAGACGGTGGCATGAAGGAAATCGACAATGTTCAGATCGAATTCAAGAAGCAGGCCGATCCTTACGGTCTGCTCAATCCCGGCAAAACTCGCGGCTGGACGGCCGACATGGCATTGAAGAATTAAAACAAGGGGAACCAAAATGAAAAAGACACTCGTTGCAGCGCTCGCTGCACTATCCATGGGCCTTTCCGCACAGATGGCCTATGCGCTCGACAAAGTGACGCTCGGCACCAACTGGCTGGCACAGGCAGGTCATGGCGGCTTCTACCAGGCTCTTGCCGACGGCACCTATGAAAAATACGGCCTCGACGTGAAGATCGAAATGGGTGGACCGCAGGTCAACAATCGTCCGATGCTGGCGGCTGGCCGTCTCGATTTTCTTCTGACCGGCAATCTGCTTTTGTCGTTCAACAACGTCGCCAATGGCGTGCCGACCACAGTTGTTGCAGCTTTCTATCAGAAAGACCCGCAGGCGCTGATGGCGCATGAAGGCGAATATAAGGACTTCAAAGACCTCGCCGATGCGCAGACGATCCTGATTTCCAAGGATGGCCAGTTCTCGTTCTGGCCGTGGCTGGTCAAAGATTTCGGCTTCAAGGACGAGCAGCTTCGTCCTTATGGCTATAGCCTGGCTCAGTTCCTCAGCGACAAAAAGACGGTGCAGCAGGCCTATGCGACCGCTGAACCAATCTATGCCGAGAAAGAAGGTGCCAAGGTTGCAACTTTCCTGCTCGCAGATCAGGGTTATAGCACCTATGCCAACACCATCGAAACGCGTCAGGATCTGATCGAAAAGAACCCTGATCTCGTACAGCGTTTTGTGACCGCTTCCATCGAAGGCTGGACCAACTTCCTCTATGGCGACAACAGCAAGGCCTATGAGATGATCCTCAAAGACAATGCTGATATGAGCAAGGAAACGCTCGATGCAGAGCTTGCACGTCTTAAGGACCTCAAGCTCATAGACAGTGGCGACACGCTGGAAAAGGGCATCGGCGCAATCGACATGGACCGGGTCAAGGAGTTCTACGAACTGGCTCGCAAGTCGGGCATCGTCAGCGGTGACGAACTGGACATGACCAAGGTTGCCACCGACGCGTTCGTAAACAAAGGCGCAGGTCTCGACATCAAGAAGCAACTGGGCCAATAAGCGCCTATATTTTAGATAGCGGCTGGCACATATGACAACAGATGACCAGAATGACGACAACGAACTAACCGGACGAGACAAAGTTCTCGGCCGTAGGCGTCGCATTCAAGGTGCTATTCGCACAGCCGCTATCGATGAGTTTGCGGAAAAAGGACTGGTGGGCGCATCAACGCAAGGGATTGCTCAACGCGCAGGCCTCACCAAGCCGCAGCTTCACTACTATATTTCCAGCAAGGAAGAGCTCTACGAGGACATTATTGTCTTCATCCTTGATGAGTGGGAAGAGATTTTCCTCGGAGCCAGCACCGAGCAGGATCCCGCCAAGGTGATCCGGCAATATATTCGCGCAAAACTCGTCTATAGTCAGAAAAACCCTAAAGCCTCCCGGCTATTTACTACCGAGATTGCCAACGGTGCGCCCTATCTCCGCCGTCACTGGACAAAACACGTCAGTGCGACGCACAATGCGGTAAAGCTCATCCAGTCATGGGTCGATGATGGTCGTATCAAGTCAGTCGATCCGCTGTTGTTTCAAATGCATATATGGGCTGTCACACAGCATTATGCTGACTTTGAAACACAAGTGCGCAGCATGATGGAACTGAGCAAGGACGAGCCACTCGATCTTGAACGCATTGAGAAAGAAGTTTCAACACTGTTTCTCCGCGCTTGCGGACTTGAGTGAAAACCTCGCAGAAATATCAGCTTTTCCGTTAAAGCCTAAAAATGTCAAATTCGGCATAAGGCGAGCAAGAATCTGGTTGCATCCATAATAAAACGTGCGTTAAAGTTGCCCACACAAGATTTAGCGACCTCAATGAGTTAGTCCTAATCTTGACAGTATCAGGTCAAGCATCGACCAACCCTTGGCGGGGGGCGATGCATTCAGGAGCAGGTTCTTGGGGAGGAGCCTGCTCCTTTTCATTTTACTAAACATCACAAATGCAAAAAGCCCCGGCAAATACCGGGGCTTTATTATATTCATTAGAGCGCATCCCGAAAAGTGTGAAACGGTTTTCGGACAAAGGTGCGCGTTAAAACAGATAATTAGAGCGCCGATCTGATCCAATCAGATCGAAACGCGCTCTAAAGTATTTGCAGCAAAACAGCGAGCGGCTTTGCTTAAAGCATGTCGCGCTCAAATGGATTCCTTTGAACTCCCGCGAACATGCGACAGTTAAAAGAATCTGGAGCGAGCGTTATGGGTGCGATTAAGCGCGACACGCTCCAGGATAATGCGTAAGAGCAAATAATTAGAGCGGTTCCAACGATTGTAACTTAACTGGAACCACTCTAACGAACCGCTGTTTATTCAGCCAGCCATTCCTTGATCCGATCAGGATGCTCGGCAATATACTTGTCGACTGCCTTCTCGTAAGATGTTTCCTGCGCTTCAAACATTGCTGTTTCAAGCTCGTTGATCGGAATGCTCATCTTGGTGAGGAAAGCGGCCGCCTTTGGGTTATCTTCCTTGAAGCCCTTACGTGCAATCGCGTCAACGTGTTCTGCGCCGCCCAATGCGCCTTCCGGATCAGCAATATAACGCAGCTTATATTTGCCGAACATCCAGTGCGGGCTCCACGACGTTGCAACAAACCAGCCATCGGAACGGGTTGCGCGGTCGACGGTCGTCAGCATCGCGGCTTCACTGGAAATATTGAGCTTATAGTCCAGCCCGTATTTCTTGATTGCTTCGTCCGAAAGACGGGTCAAACCTGCGCCCGGATCGATGCCTTGAATTTCGCCCTTAAGCTTCTCCCGAACTTCTGGCTTTTTCAGATCTTCAATCGAGCTGATTTCGCTTTCAGGAATATAGTCCGGAACGATCCAGCCAAGCTTTGCGCCTTCATATAGCGGGCCAAGATTTTCGACCTTGTCTTCGACGCGCTTGTAATAATCGGCATGAGTTTCAGGCAACCAGGCCATCATCATCGCATCGATGTCGCCACGGCTAACGCCCTGATAAAGCGGCGCTACGTCAGTCTGCACCAGCTCCACTTTCTGACCGAGATTGTCCTCGATAAGCTTCGCAGCAAGTTTGGTCACAAATTCTGCGTCAGACCATGGAGCCCAGCCAATTTTGACTGTTTTGCTGTCTTGCGCGAAAGCTGCTCCGGCAGTCATGCTGCCTGCAACTACTGCTGCGAGACCGAATTTTGTTAGCTTGCCTAACATGGCTTCTCCTTTTCCGATTAACTGTCGTTCCCGTTTATTTGAGCAGTCACAGCAAAGATGAATGCGCAGTAACCGCTCAATCTTTTTGTGTTCACGCATTATCCAACGCAGAAGGCTCATGCACTTTTGTTGGAAATGCTTTGTATTCATACTTCCTGCTTACGGAGCGCAGATGAGGACTGCTCACCTGTCGTCTTTTTCATAAAGGACAGCTTTTTGAAGAAGCCCAACACGCCCCCGGAATTTCCTTTGCCAAAGCTCTGCGTAATGCGGTCGAGAATAACGGCCAAAATGACCACGGCGAGACCACCCTCAAAACCCTTGCCCACATCAAGACGCTGAATGCCCGTAAGAACCGTGTTCCCAAGACCACCGGCACCAATCATCGATGCGATGACCACCATCGAAAGTGACAGCATGATGGTTTGGTTCATACCCGCCATGATTGATGGCATAGCATTTGGAAGCTGGACCTTGAACAGCAGCTGCCGTGAGGTGCAACCAAATGCCAATCCTGCTTCAACGAACTCCGCATGAACCTGACGGATACCAAGATTGGTTAGACGCACAACCGGCGGCATCGCAAAGATGACGGTTGCAATCGTGCCCGGCACAGCGCCAAGACCAAAAAACATAGCGGCTGGAATGAGATACACGAATGCAGGCATAGTCTGCATGAGATCAAGCACCGGGCGAACAATGGAGGCCACCGCATCGCTGCGGGCCATGGCGATACCAAGCGGAATACCAATCACCACCGCGATAATTGTGGACGCCAGTACCAGCGACAAGCTTTCCATTGTGCCGTTCCACAGCCCCATATGGATGATGAGTGCCAGCGCAAGTGCAGTGAAAATCGCAAACTTCCAGCCCACACGCCAAAGCGCGAGCAATGTGAGAATTCCGATACCCGCTACAGGTGGGATGGAAAGAAGTGCATTTTGAATTCCGTCTGTGACGAAACCAATTGTGGCGGCAATCATATCGAGCGCTGGCGTAAAGTGGTCAAGAATGTAGTTGACCACCACGTCTGCCCATCCGCCAATACTAAAATTCAATTCCATATTTTACCGTCCATTTCAGATTTTGTTGCCTCTGGATTGGACCAATCCTATTAATTGTCGGGCTCTTGCCCGGCAGGCATTTGCGCGATGGAATTCAGCCAGCGCGACCGAGCGTTTCAAGCAGAGCTGATTTACTGATCGCCCCAAGATAGCGGTTGTTCCGGTCTGTCACCGGTACCGGCCATGGGCTTTCAGCAACACGCATTAGAAGTCCGGAGAGTGGCGCATCAGCCTGAATGGCAGCTGCACTGTCGAGTTGATCATCGCCCGGTTTGAAACTTCCACTGGCAAGAGCATCACGGGTAACGACGCCGCGATAAATTCTGTCAGCGTCAAGCAGGACACCATATGTCTGTCCGCTCGCATCAAGGCGCTCTAATGCCGAAGCCAACTGTGCTGGGTCGAACATGATCAGCTCGTCATCCCGAGCGACATCCGACGCCTTGAAAACGCGCGAAACATCAACATTGCGGAAGAATGAGCGGACGTAATCATTGGCAGGTGAAGAAACGATTTCGTTCGGCGTTCCAACCTGAACAACCTTGCCGTGCTGCATGATGCAGATACGGTCGCCTATTCGCATTGCCTCGTCGAGATCGTGACTCACGAAAATGATTGTGCGGCTGTTTTCGGCCTGAAGGCGTTTCAGCTCATCCTGCATCTCCGTGCGGATCAAAGGATCGAGCGCGGAGAAAGCTTCGTCCATCAGCAGGATTGTTGGCTCACTCGCCAGCGCTCTCGCAAGGCCGACACGTTGCTTCATGCCGCCTGAAAGCTGATCTGGCATACTATTGGCATAGGGTTCGAGCCCCACAGCGGCCAGCGCTTTCAATGCTTTCTCGTGGCGCTCGGCTTCACCCATTCCAGCCACTTCAAGACCGAAAGAGGCGTTGTTCAATACCGTGCGATTGGGAAGCAGCGCAAAAGACTGAAACACCATGCTCATGTCACGGCGGCGAAGATCGATCAACTCGCGCTTTGACATTTTGACAATGTCACGACCATCCACTTCGATGGAACCGGCCGTCGGTTCGATAAGGCGATTGAGCAGGCGCAGAAGTGTAGATTTACCTGAGCCTGAGAGGCCCATGATGACGAATACTTCGCCTTCTTTAATATCGAAGGTCGCGTCATCTACGCCGATTGTGGCACCATGATCACTGTGAATCTGGGCCTTTGATTTGCCTGCACGCAATTCCTGCATTGCGCGCTCCGGATCGTCGCCGAAGACTTTAAACACGCCACTCAAGCTTATCTTTGTCTTAGCAGGCGACTTCATACTATCTTCCTTGTATAAAATACCATGCATTATGCTTAACCCCGCTGTGCTGGCGGGTTTAATCTCCTTTTTAACATCATTATTTCTTCATTCTTGCGCGAATTGGACATGCGCAACTTGCAGGCAGCGAACGACCCGCAGAGAATGATTAGCGATTGGTGTGACGTATTTATATAGACCATTTCCCGACATGTCCACCCACAGTCATGGATTCATCTCTGCGCGACCCGTCCCCTTGTTTGTTTTTGATGGGTTGCGCGACGAAATATGCGGACTAACCGACACATCCGATTATCAGAAATAATCGGCCAGCCTACCAACAATAGTAATCCTGTGAAAGCGCTGCACACGAGCGAGCTGCGACAAATATGCAATTAGCTGCGACATGAGGCAATTTAGTATTCGTAGAATATAATTTCGCTTAATTGCAGTAAATTTGTGTGATTATACTTTTGCCTTATCTGGTGCCACTTGCCATAAAAATGGGCGCTGATCAAGCAATCCGCGCCCATAAAATTCTCACATCGAAACCGGTCTAAATTAGCTATTAACCATATATCCAATGAAGCCCGTTATACGCCAACGTTCAGCGTGCCGACGGCAAAAATAAAGTGTCTGCCAATCCAGCCGATCATGTGTTCCGTCGGCCTTTGCGATCGTTCCATCGAACTTTTTGCGCGCGATAGCAATGTCGCCATTGATGTCAATAACGCTAAGATTCGTTGCACGAAACACGCCATCAGCCAGAGATTCGGCATATTCGGTCGCTACACTATCGGCAGCCTGGCGTAACCATTCATCACGATAGGCGGTTAAAGTTGGAAACGCAGCATCCCATTTGTCAGGATTAGCTTCTCCATGGGCATGAATGCCCAGGAACCGCGGCTCATCAAAATCATCGGCAACAAGCGCCCAGTTTTGGCCGACAAACGCCTCGATATCGCGGCGAACGAGCATTTCCCAAATCTGCTCACGATCCTTGTCGCCGGCAAATGGATTGATGGCTTCTTTCATACTGGCCCCTTTATTAATTCAGCTTTCCACGTGCAGCTACCGGCAAGATGTCGATAACATCGTCGCCTGATATGAGATGCACTTCATCAAAGAGATTGGATACAACGCACACATGGTCGGGAATGACCCGCACCTTGTCACCCACTTTCAACCCGGCAATATCGCCCTTGAGCGTGCCGTGTTCTTCACTCAGGCCTGTGACACGCGCATCTGGCCTCCCGGCCAGTTCTCCGAAATCAGCAAGTCCCAAGGTGTCGCTCGAAAGCGACTTGGAACCGGCATCAATTATTGCACGGTCGAGTGTTGGATGGCTGACGATCGTTGAAAGCACAGTCAATGCACAGTCAT
Source organism: Ochrobactrum sp. AN78 (assembly GCF_029909885.1). Classification (NCBI taxonomy): domain Bacteria; kingdom Pseudomonadati; phylum Pseudomonadota; class Alphaproteobacteria; order Hyphomicrobiales; family Brucellaceae; genus Ochrobactrum; species Ochrobactrum sp. AN78. Next base: position 312,110 of record NZ_JASAMU010000003.1, on the reverse strand, counting down.
CGAGCGTTGCTGCCCCCTGCCCGACTTGATAACGATCGAAATAAATATAGGTGCCGGGCCGATATTCGGTGACCACGCTTTCTTTCGGAGAACGCCACATATCCGGCGTACCGCCGCTTGAAATGGTTTCACATTGGAGGCCGTTCGCAGCGAGCAGATTACGTGCCTCAACAAGCCATTGTTCAGCTTGTTCGGCTTTGCCCGTCGCTGGATACGTCATCAACCCACCAAACTTGAGCCCCTTGCTCTGATCGATATGGCGCGCTAGTTCCAGCGCCTCTTCTGGCGTCTGAACACCACAGCGCCCCATACCAGTGTCGCATTCTACCAACACAGTGAGCGGGCGCCCTTCATTGGTGAAACGCTTTTCCAGTCCATCAAGGCTCGTGGCATTATCGACCGTGACAGAAATCGTAATGCGCTGATGGAGAGAATAAAGTCTCTCGAGCTTTTCCTTACCGAGAATATTGTATGGCAGAAAAATATCGATAATTCCCGCATCGGCCATAACTTCGGCCTCGCCAAGCTTCTGACACGTAATCCCTACAGCACCTGCCTCAATCTGGCGGCGCGCAAAGAACGGCAGTTTATGCGTTTTGATGTGCGGGCGAAGTTTTACGCCAATAGCGTCGGCGTGAGCTTGCGCTTTCTTGATGTTGGCCTGGACACGATTAACATCAATCAGAATCGCAGGCGTATCGATTTCATAGACAGTTTTAGGCCGTGTCATTGGTCAGTCTCCCATCAGTCACTCATCAGTCACCCAGGGGCAAGCGCGGATCATCAATCTTGAGTGTGTTTAAACTGTGCTTGATACGACGCAGACTCTCAAGCACCTTCGGCCCATGAACTTCAGCCGTTGCAGTTGCAATCATGTCCAGTATTGCCATCAAGGCAAATCGCGACGATGTCGGCTTATACAAATTACCATCTTCATCGGCTTGAAACGGAATGACGGTATTGGCAGCTTTTGCGAGATCAGATCCTTGTGCGGTGATAGCCACAGTTTCCGCACCATATTGCCGGGCAACCAAAATCGCCTCGACCACAGAGCGGGCATAACCAGAAACCGAAAATGCAATCACCGTCGTCTCACGCGTTGCCACCGCCGCATACATGCGCTGCAACTGACCATCCACCTGCGCTAGAACCGGAATGCCAAGTCGAAACAGCCGATTTTGCAACTCTGTCGCCATCATGGAAGAAATGCCACCCGAGCCCACGCAAAGGACCGAGCCCGAAACGGCAATCCGTTCGGCAATTTTCATGACGACAGACATGTCGAGATTATCGCTGGCACGATGAATAGCCGCAACTGCGGCATCTGTAACAGCAGAGGCAATGCGCGCCTCGCGAATATCGCGAGCGGGCGCTTCCGCCGTCAGGTACTGACCACCAATTGCCAGCGCTTGCGCTAGGAAAAACTTGAAATCGCGTACGCCATCGCACCCCAACCCGCGACAAAACCGCGTGACTGTGGGCTCACTTACTTCCGCACGCGCCGCTATTTCAGATATAGCAGCTTTGGATGCGTAATCAGGATCAGACAACACCAATGCAGCCAGTCGGCGGTCAGATTTTGACCCTTCCTGTGCTGCGGCATGAAGCCTTGTGATGATGTCTGCAACCTTGCTCATGCGAATTCTACAGCGGCAAACCGCTTTCCTTATCAAAGAGATGGATGTGTTCAGGCTTTGCCGTTACAGGGACTCGCTCTCCCGGTGCAAGGTGAATACGCTCGCGGAATACTGCCCGCACAGCTTCACCGGCAATTTTCCCATAAACATGGGTTTCCGGCCCCGTGGGTTCGACGACCTCAATAGCAAGCGTAAGCCCCTCGCCGTCTTTCGCGACAATGAAATTTTCCGGCCTGATACCGAGTTCCGCACCGCGCTCTGACGTCGTACGGCCCGGCGTAGCAATCTCTTCGCCGTCAGTTGTGCGGAACCTACCACCCTCGATCACAGCACCGGGGATAAAGCTCATCGAAGGTGAGCCGATAAATCCAGCTACAAACTTGTTGGCAGGACGGTCATATAACTCCAGCGGCGCACCGATCTGCTGAATCTTGCCCTGATTCATAACCACGATGCGGTCGGCCATGGTCATGGCTTCAATCTGATCGTGCGTCACATAGATTACAGTTGATTTCAGCCGATGATGCAGTGCCTTGATTTCAGTGCGCATCTGAACACGAAGCTGTGCATCCAGATTGGACAAGGGTTCGTCGAACAGGAACACTGACGGTTCGCGTACAATTGCCCTGCCCATCGCAACACGCTGACGCTGCCCGCCGGAAAGCTGGCGCGGATAGCGATCGAGATAAGAATGCAGATTGAGAATCGATGCGGCTTTGTCCACCTTTGTCGCCGTGGTCGAGCTATCCTCACCCCGAATGCGTGGACCAAAACCGATATTTTCGCGCGCCGTCATATGCGGAAACAGCGCATAAGACTGAAACACCATCGCGATATTGCGTTTTTGCGGTGGCAATTCATTGGCGCGTTCGCCACCAATAATCAAATCGCCACCGGAAATTGGCTCCAGTCCCGCGACCATACGTAAAAGTGTGGATTTACCACAGCCGGACGGACCAACGAGGACGAGAAATTCGCCATCCTCAATCTCCAGATCAACGCGATCCAGAACATTCATCTGTCCGAAAGATTTGGTAATTCCACGCAGGGAAACATTTTTCATCACTCAGTTCCCACCTAAGATATCTTCAATAAAAGGTCTGCAACCGGCCATGAGTCCGGCATCGACCGGCAGAATTGTGCCGGTTATGCCGGACGCCCGGTTAGATGCGAGAAAGGCAACCGCTTCGGCCACCTCATTAACGTTGACAATACGTCCCAGCGGATAAAGGCGCTTGAGCTTGTCGAGAATAGCGGGGTCTTTCGCGATGCGATGATCCCATGCAGGCGTATGAATAGAGCCGGGGCATACAACATTGGCACGCAACCCCTGTTGCCCATATTCAACTGCGAGAGCGCGCGCAAAAGCGTTGATACCGGCCTTGGCCGCCGCATAGGCTGGATTGCCGAAATGCGAAAGTGCGTTAACTGATGATATAAAGACAAAAGCCCCACAGCCGTTAGCCGCCATCTTCTGTGCAAGCGCTGTAGAAAATGAACAGACCCCAGTCAGATTGAGATCAATCTCCTGGTTGATTCGCGCCTGATCAAGCTCTTCAAATGATTCCGCTCGGGTCCATCCGGCATTATTGATAACAATATCAGGCACGCCGTCGGCATCTGTAATGGTGTTTACGGCAGACTGCAGCGAATTGCGGTCAAGCAGGTCAAATACATGACGACTGTAAAAATTATCAGCCTGCATGACTTCCAGACTGGAATCACAGCCGATAATTTTCGCTCCGCGCGATGAAAACATTTTCACAAGCGCTGTGCCGACACCGCCCCCGGCGCCGGTAATCAATACGGATTTTCCGGCAAATTCGCCTGAATGCTCCACTCTCTTCCCCTTTAAAAGCACTTTTCGCGCATACTTATTCAGACCAGCCTAAAAGTGAAAATGTAAGTTTGCAACAAAACTTTTTACTTGAAAGCGCAAAATTTGCCGATAATGTAAGAAAATAACAAAAATCAAGACGTCTTCACATGAAGCATGGGCAAACAAGGGAACGGGAAAATGTCTATCAATAAATGGAAGGCCGGCCTTTTGGCTGGATTGAGCATTCTGGCAATTGGTTCAGCTGCACAGGCTGGCGAAGTGCGTATGACGGTCGCTGAATACAGCTCGAAGACCGGCCCATACTTTGAAGAAGTAAAGAAGGCTTTCGAAGCCGAGAACCCAGGCATCACGCTCAAGTTCGAGATCGTGCCATGGGATGTACTTCTTCAGAAACTGACCACCGACATTTCAGCTGGCACCAATGCCGATCTTTCGATCATTGGCACGCGCTGGCTGATCGACTTCGTACAGCAGGGCATCGCAGAGCCACTTGATGGCTATATGGACGATGCATTCAAGGGACGTTTCATCGAAACATTCCTGTCGCCTTCGGTGCTGGAAGACAAGACATACGGCCTGCCGATCGCTGCATCGGCTCGCGCTATGTACTACAACAAAGACCTGCTCGAAAAGGCTGGCGTCGCCAATCCACCAGCAAACTGGGATGAGGTAAAGGCCGCAGCAGAGAAGATCAAGGCACTTGGCGGTGAGAATTACGGTTTCGGTCTACAGGGCAAAGAAATCGAAACTGACGTTTATTACTATTATGCGATGTGGTCGCAGGGTGCAGAAATCCTCAACAAGGATGGCACTTCTGGCCTGAGTACACCGGGTGCGCTTGAAGCTGCCAAGCTCTACAAGTCGATGATCGATGGTGGTCTTACCCAGCCGGGCGTTACGTCCTATGCGCGTGAAGATGTTCAGAACCTCTTCAAGCAGGGCAAGGTCGGCATGATGATCACTGCGCCGTTCCTGTCGAACCAGATCAAAGAAGAAGCACCAAATCTGAAATATGGTGTGACTGCAATTCCTGCTGGTCCAACGGGCGCACGTGGTACTTATGGCGTAACGGACTCCGTTATCATGTTCCAGAACTCGAAGAACAAGGAAGAGGCCTGGAAGGTTCTCGACTTCCTGTTCCAGACAGAATGGCGCGCCAAGTTCACACAGGGTGAAGGTTTCCTTCCTGTGAACAAGGAAGAAGCGAAGATGGATTATTACGTCAATAATGCCGATCTCGCTGCTTTCACTGCCTTGCTCCCTGATGCGCGCTTTGCGCCAATCATTCCGGGCTGGGAAGAAATCGCCGATATTACGTCCAATGCGATGCAGAGCATCTATCTTGGTCAAGGCGAACCGGAAGCTGTTCTTAAGGAAGCTGCCGCTAAGGCGGATGCAATCCTGAAGAAGTAATCCCATCACCCCGGCAGCGGACGGAAACTGTAGACAGTTTAAACTGTTCTGCTGCCGGGTCCCTTTTCTTCCGTGGAATTTTTGGCCGATGCAAAATCGCACCCTGCCCTATTTTCTGATCCTGCCAAGCCTGCTGCTGGCTGCGGTAGTGATCTTCTGGCCGGTCGTGCATCTCTTTGAGATTGCCACGCACGATGTAAACCGTTTCGGGCAATTACGCGATTTCAACGATGGTGCAAACTTCTCAGCCCTTTTCGCGTCACCGGATTTTCTGAACGCATTGTGGCGAACAGCCGTTTGGACCGTAGCCGTTGTCGGTGGTGCGCTTGTCGTTTCCATACCGGTTGCGATCATCCTGAATATGGATTTTTACGGTCGGTCCGTCGCGCGCGTCATTGTTATGCTGCCGTGGGCCGTCTCTTTGACTATGACAGCCATCGTCTGGCGTTGGGCGCTGAACGGTGAAAGCGGCATGCTTAACTCGGCATTGCGCAATCTCGGTATCATTGACAGCAACATCCAATGGCTGGCCAGTGCCACAACAGCCTTTCCGATGCAGATACTTGTCGGCATTCTGGTTACTGTACCGTTCACAACAACAATCTTTCTTGGTGGCCTTTCCTCCATTCCAGACGATCTTTATGAAGCGTCGTCGTTGGAAGGCGCCAGCCTCTGGCAGCAATTTCGTGAAATCACCTTGCCGTTGCTCAAGCCTTTCGTGAACATCGCAATCGTTCTCAACACGATCTATGTGTTCAACTCATTCCCGATCATCTGGGTCATGACGCAGGGTGGACCGGCAAACACGACCGATATTCTTGTGACCCATCTTTACAAGCTGGCTTTCAGGCTCGGAAAACTCGGTGAAGCTTCGGCTGTCTCGCTGATCATGCTCGCCATTCTTCTGGTTTTCACAGCCATCTATATCCGGCTATCCATGCGGAGCGAACGCACATGATCGCATCCAAAGTCAAACGCACCATCCTCGCCTGGATTATCCTCGCGCCGCTGATCGTGCTGACGCTGTTTCCCTTTGCGGTCATGTTTTTGACTGCCGTGAAACCGCCACAGGAAGTGCTCTCGCCAACATGGTGGCCAAGCGAATTCCGCTGGCAGAATTTTTCTGAAATGTGGGTACGCACTGGCTTCGGCAACGCATTGCTGAACTCGTTTTATGTGTCGGTCATCGCATCGGTTGGCGCAATCATCGTGTCTATCCCGGCTGCCTATGCGATGTCGCGTTTTCACTTTGCAGGTCATGGTGCGTTCCGTCAGTTCCTGCTTGTCTCACAGATGATTTCGCCGATCGTTCTGGTGCTGGGCCTGTTCCGTCTGCTTGCAGCTTACGGATTGATCGAGAGCGTCTCGGCGGTTGGCGCGATTTACATGGCCTTTAACATCGCCTTCACCGTCTGGATGTTGCAAAGCTATTTCGACACCATTCCCAAGGACCTTGAAGAAGCCTCCTGGATGGAAGGTGCTGGCCGCTTCAAAACGCTCGTCAAAGTGTTTCTGCCGCTCTGCATACCTGCCATCGCCGTAACTGCGATCTTCACTTTCATCAATGCATGGAACGAATTCGTGGTGGCTCTGACCATGTTGCGCAGTCAGGACAGTTACACGCTTCCAATCCAGGTTTTCTCGCTGGTGGCAGGCCGATACACCGTTGAATGGCACTATGTCATGGCCGCAACGCTTGTCGCCACTCTACCCGTCGCGATCCTATTCATATGGCTGCAGCGTTACCTCATCAAAGGTCTTTCGCTCGGCGCTGTAAAATAAGCGGAGTTCAACATGTCCAAGAAACAGGCATTCGGCGCATCACATGTGCCGCTATCCCCCGCCGTGCGTGCTGGCGACACCGTCTATATTTCCGGTCAGGTGCCAATGGGCGCAAATGGCAGAATTGTCGAGGGTGGGATCGAAGCACAAACCGCCCAAGTGCTCGAAAATGTCAAAGCAGCGCTGGCCCTTGCAGGGGCCAGCATGGAAGACGTCGTCAAAACGACCATCTGGCTCGAAGATGCGCGTGATTTTGGGCGTATGAATGCGGTTTACGCGACGTATTTTCCGAAAGATCCTCCTGCACGCACAACGGTCGAATCCCGTCTGATGATTGACATCAAGATCGAGATCGAAGCCATCGCCTACGCACCGCAAAAATAGCCCGGGCAGACAATATGCGTATTTTCACCGCGTCGCTTGCTACTGAAACCAATACATTTTCGCCCGTACCAACCGACCGCGCGTCGTTTGAAATGGCTTTTTATGCCGCACCGGGCAAACACCCTGATACGCCGACGCTGTGTTCATCGCCAATCGTGGCATTGAGAAAGCGAGCCGCTGCAGAAGGGCTGACAGTAATCGAAGGCACAGCCACTTGGGCTGAACCTGGCGGCTTGCTGCAGAAGCAAGCCTTTGAAGAACTGCGTGATGAAATCCTTGAACAGTTGAAAGCTGCGATGCCGGTGGACGCCGTGGTACTTGGCCTGCATGGCGCCATGGTTGCCCAAGGCTATGATGATTGCGAAGGCGATCTGCTTGAGCGTGTACGCGCAATCGTGGGACCGGATATTCTGGTTGCCAGCGAGTTCGACCCGCATAGCCATCTCACCCAAAAACGTGTCCAGAACCTGAATATTTACGCTGCTTTCCTCGAATTTCCTCACACGGATTTTTATGAACGCGGCGAACATGTCGTGTCGATGGCGCTCGATACCTTAAAGGGCAACATCAAGCCGATCATTTCCACCTTTGACTGCCGCATGATCGGGGTGTTCCCCACAAGCAAGGAACCGATGCGCTCGTTCATCGATCGTATCAAGGCCATGCATGGCCGGGACGGAATTCTATCCATCTCCGTCATTCATGGTTTCATGGCAGCGGATGTTCCTGAAATGGGGACGCGCATTCTTGTCGTCACCGACAACGACCGCGCAAAAGGCGATGCGCTCGCAGAAAAACTGGGGCAAGAGCTTATCGGGATGCGCGAGCAGACATTGATGACCATGTACAGCATCGATGACGGCATTGACCGCGCGATTGCGGCACATGCGGTCAACCCGGCAAAGCCCGCTGTCATTGCCGATGTATGGGATAATCCAGGTGGTGGCGTTGCGGGCGACGGCACCCATATTCTGCGCCGCTTGATAGAGCGCGGTATCCGGAAAGCCGCGGTTGCGACCATATGGGATACACTGGCCGTCACTTTCTGCCATGCGGCAGGCGAAGGCGCCGTGATTGATCTGCGCATAGGCGGCAAATCTGGTCCACAGGCCGGAGAACCAATTGATGCGCGCGTGACGGTTATGAAAGTTTTGCCCGAAGGCTGGCAGAGCTTTGGTCTTAGTCGTGTGACGCTCGGACCGTCGGCAGTTGTGCGTATTGACGGGACCGAAATCGACGTCATTCTCAATACCAACCGCACACAAACTTTTGAGCCGGATGTTTTCTCCAATATCGGTATTGATCCGATGCTAAAAGACATTTTGGTCGTCAAATCGACCAATCATTTTCATGCAGGGTTTGCGCCCATTGCAGCCGAGATCATCTATGTCGACGCACCGAGTTCTTATCCCGTCAATCCGAGAGCTACGAACTACCAAAAAATGACGCGGCCAATATGGCCGCGTGTAGATAACCCTTGGGCGTAAAACAAAAAGCGCGGGAAGCCTCCCGCGCTTTTTTCATTAGAGCATAATCCGACCGGAGTGAAACGAGGATCGATAAGATTATGCTTTCAATAGAATGCGTTAGAGCGCCAATCTGATCCAATCAGATCGAAACGCGCTCTAATGTGCCAGAAACGTAGAGATGAATGGCACATAAGTTACCAGCGCAAGCAGGATGAACAGTGCCAGATACATGCTGAATGCCTGACGGGTGAAGTCACCCACTCTGACCTTTGCGATATTACACACCATCAACATGACAGTACCAACGGGCGGTGTCAGCGTTCCAATCGAAAGATTGACGATGACGACAATGCCGAAATGCACCGGATCAATGCCCAAAGCCTTCACAGTTGGCATCAACAGTGGAACCAGCACAATCATCAGTGCTGTACCTTCGATCAATGCGCCAAGAAGCAGCAGGATCACGTTAACCGCTAGCAGGAATGCATAAGGATTGCTCGTGAAGGACGAAATCAGCTGCATCAGTGACTGACCGGCCTGCTCGAGCGAAAACACCCATGCGAGTGCCGATGAGGCCATGATAACCAGCATGACGGAAGCCGTCGATTTCGCGGTTTCGATCAGCGAGTCGACTACGTGTGACACACGCATTTCGCGATAGATCACAAACCCGATGATCAGCACGAGCGTAACCGCGACCGCGCCGGCTTCTGTCGGCGTGAAGATATTCATGCGGATACCGCCGATAATGGCGAACAGCAGGAATACCGCAGGCCAGGCAGATGCAAGAGTGGATGCAACTTCCGCACCGCTCATCCGCGTCTCCCGGCTTGGCTTGTAACCACGCTTTACCGAAGTGATGTAGGCTGCAATCATCAGAATGACCGCGCCAAGAAGTCCAGGAATGACACCCGCCATGAACATCTTGCCAATCGATACGTCAGCAATCAGACCATAAATAATCAGCGCAATACCGGGAGGAATGATCGGTGTAATGAGCGAGCCAGCAGCTGTCACGGCACAGGAGAATGCCTTGTCATAGCCGCGCTTGACCATTTCCGGAACCATCATGCGGGTAAGCATGGCGCTATCTGCAAGATTGGACGCACTGACACCCCCCATCAGGGTCGAAACCATGATGTTGGTCAGCGCCATACCACCGCGCATACGGCCGACCAGAATATCAGCAACCTTGATTAGCCGCTCGGCGATACCGGTATGCGACATAACGGTGCCAAGCATGATGAAGAACGGAATAGCGAGCAGAGACGTATTCTGTGCAGGGCTGATAAAACGCTGAACAGCGATTGCGATTGGCATCTGATTGAAGAAGATGAAGTAAGTGAAAACGGCAATCAGAATAGCAACGTACAGGCGCATGTTGAGCGCGATCAGCGCCAGCATGATGAGAACGATAGTGGTCAGATTCATGCCTTGCCTCCCGCAAAGGCGGCGCGCAAGGTTTTGAAAGCGCCAGCGAACATGTAACAAGCGATAATCACAAAGCCGACAGGCACTGCGATGTCGATCCAGAAATAGGAAACGCGAAGCACATCGGTCACTTTGAACTGCGCTGCGACCGAAAGCTTATAACCGGCATAGGACACATAAAGCAGAAAGAGCCCGGAGAGAATTCCGATCACAGAATTGATGATGTCGCGGACCTTGTATGAGAACATGTCCACGAGCATCGGAATTGCGAGATGCTGGTTAGTGCGCTCAGCCGCAACACTGCCCAGCATAATGATCCAGATCATCAACAGACCGGCCATCTCTTCAGTCCATTGCAGCGGTTGATGCATCCAATAGCGCATGACGACCGCGGCGTTGAACATCGCCAGCAACACGAAAAGCGGCGCTGCGGCCAACCAGTCGATCAGTTTTTCAAAAAGTTTCATCGGATTAAATTCCATGACGGAGCCATGCCGCAGCGAGGGTCACGACCCAATCTGCGACATGGCAATATCCGGATTGAAGGGGATTAGTTCAGTTCAGCTTTGATCTTTTCGTAAAGACCTGGCGACCATTCCGGGAACTGCGTGTAGACCTTTTCAGCAAGCGCCTTGAAAGGAGCACGATCGACATCGATCACTTCGACGCCTGCTTCCTTCATCTTTTCGATCATTTCATTGTCTTTTTCGATCGTAAGCTTCTGGCTGTAGAGACCTGCATCATAAGCAGATTCATGGATCATCTTGAGCTGTTCTTCTGGCAGCGTCGAGAAGAAGGCTTCACCACCGACGATGAGTGCAACGTTGGTCAGATACCCGACCTTGCTCAGATACTTGGCTTCTTCCTGGAATTTCTGGCCATAGAGAACCGAAATTGGATTTTCGACGCCATCGATCACACCTTGCGCCAGTGCCGGGAAGGTTTCTCCCAGAGGCATAGGAGTTGGTGTAGCGCCCATGGCTTCAAAGGTTTTGATCTGCATGACGTTGTTTGGCACGCGGATTTTCAGGCCCTTAAGGTCTTCAGGCGTGCGGATCGGCTTCTTGGAAATGATCTGACGAATACCGTAAAGATAGTTCGGCATTACGATGTGAATGCCCTTCTTTTTCAGTTCTTCGCTTTTCTCCTTGAACCAAGGACCGTCATACACCTTGAAAAGTTGTGCCGGATCATCCGTCAGGAACGGGCCATAAAGCACGCCGAGGTCCGGATCATATTCTGCCAGAAAGCCAACATCGGAAATCGTCACGACATTGAGGCCCATCATGGCCTGCTCGGTCACATCCTTCTTGGAACCTAGCTGCGAGCTTGGATAAAGCTCAAGCGTGATTTCGCCATTGCTGCGCTTGGCAAGATCGTCTTTCCAGTAATGCATCACCTCATCAAAAGGCTCGCCCGGGTTGTTTTCATAGGCAACTTTGATCGACACGTTGGCAGCATAGACTGCCACGCTTCCTGCCAACAACATGCCAGCGGCGATCATGCCGGTAACGAGTTTCTTCATGATATTCCTCCCTTTTGGGGTCTTCAAACAATGGCCACGAGGCCGGTTTCCTCCACTAGCGCTCAATGCCGTCCTTCCCGACACGGAGCATTTGCTTCGATTCAGTTGCGTTCAATGATGATTTTCAGGATGTTACGGTCGCCGTCCCAATAAGACAGCGCCTGTTCAGCTTCCTCAAATGGAAACACCTTCGAGATAAGCAGAGCTGCATCGTTTCCGAGCTTTTCAAGATGCGCGATGACAGCTTCAAAATCGGTGAGCGTCGCATTGCGCGAGCCCATGATGTCAAGTTCTTTGAGATTGAAGAACTGGGTCTGATAGGTCACTGGCGACTTGGAATAGCCGACATAGACCACACGACCAGCAAAGCCTGCGAGGTCAACCGCCTGAGTGAAAGTGATCGGCAGTCCGACCGCTTCAAAAGCAATATCCACACCATCGTCATTGGTAAGTTCCTGCACGGATGCAACCACACCTTCACCACCCGGCAGAGCGTGCGTAGCGCCAAACTTCAGCGCCAGTTCGCGCTTTTCCGCACTTGGATCAATCGCGATAACCTTGGCTCCACGCGCAATCGCACCGATCAGCACGCCCATACCGATCATGCCACAGCCGAGAACGGCAACCGTGTCGCCAGCCTCGACGCGCCCGCGCTCAACAGCATGAAATCCAACAGAAAGCGGTTCAACCAATGCCAGATGACGTGGTGCCAAGCTTTCGTTCAGAATGAGCTTTTCGGCTGGAAGGACAATCTGTTCTGCCAGTCCGCCATTCTGCTGAACGCCGAGAGTCTTATTGTAGCGACAGGCATTCAATCGGCCTTTACGGCACGACGAGCAGGTACCGCAATTGGTATAAGGCAACACGATAACGCGCTTACCCTTGGCATAAGCAGCACTCACGCCCTCACCTGCTTCGATGATCTCGCCGCCAATTTCGTGACCCGGAATACGGGGAAGTTCGACCAGAGGATTTAGTCCTTTGAACGTATTCAGATCGCTGCCGCAAAGTCCCACATGACGCACGTTAACCCGGACATGACCAGGCAGGAGGGGTGCTTCGGGAATTTTAGCAAAACGGGTAACGTTTTCGCTCTCGATACGCAGAGCTTTGACCATCGAAATATTCCTGTCAGTCGTCATTGAATAAAGGGCAGATCAGGTTACGGCACCGACCTGCCAAGGTACGAATTCGTTATCGCCATAATCGTAGATTTCGCTGAGCGTCTGCTCACCCGAAGCGACTGCGATAATGTGTTCGAAAATGCGCGTACCGGACTCTTCGATGGTTTCGTCCCCTGTGACGATGCCACCGCAATTGAAGTCCATGTCTTCCTTCATGTGCTCGTACATTTCGGAATTGGTCGCGATTTTGATGCAGGGCGCTGGCTTGAAACCTGAGACCGATCCGCGACCAGTCGTGAAGCAGATCACATTGCAACCGCCGGCAACCTGCCCCGTCACAGCAACCGGGTCATAGCCCGGCGTATCCATGAATGTGAAACCCTGTTCCGTGACGGTCTCAGCAAATTCATAGACGGCCTTAAGCGGCATCGAGCCACCTTTGGCAACAGCACCCAGCGACTTTTCAAGAATCGTGGTCAGGCCACCAAGCTTGTTTCCGTGCGATGGATTGTTGTTCAGCTCGTCACCGTTGCGCGCCGTATAATCACGCCACCAATCGATACGCTGCAACAGCTTCTCAGCTACCGCAGGCGTAACAGCGCGGCGCGTCAGCAGATGTTCTGCGCCATAGATTTCTGGCGTTTCAGATAGAACGGTCGTGCCACCATTACGCACGATAAGATCAGACGCATAACCCAAAGCCGGATTTGCAGAAATACCCGAATAACCGTCAGAGCCACCGCATTCGAGCGCGACTTTCAGCTTCGACAAAGGCTGTGGTGTGCGCTTGGCAGAATTCACCAGCGGCAGCATTTCCTTGATTTCGGCAATTGCGTGATCAATGGTCTTGCGGGTACCGCCATGTTGCTGGATCGTCATGGTGCGCAGGCGCGTACCCTCTTCCATGCGATAATGCTCCATAATCGGCGCGATCTGGTTGGTTTCACAGCCAAGACCGATCAGCAGAATGCCACCGAAATTCGGATGTTTGGCGTAGCCCTGAATTGTCCGGGTCAGCAGGCGATAGCCTTCCGATTTGGTGTTAAGCGCACAGCCACTGCCATGGGTTAGCGCCACCACGCCATCGACATTCTCGAAGCCATCGAGACCGCCCATGCGGTTAAAATAATCCGCGATATAGCGCGAAACCGTGGCCGAGCAGTTTACCGATGAAATGACGCCAATATAGTTACGCGTACCAACACCGCCGAACCCGCGATCATAACCCATGAACTGACGACGCTCTGCTTGCGGCAGCATTCCGCGTTCTTCGATATCAACCGAAAACTGATGCTCATGTTCTGATGGAAGCATTGCGAGATTATGCAGATGAACATGCTCGCCAACAGCAATATCCTGAATGGCAACACCAATCACCTGACCATATTTGTGCACTTCCTTGCCGGCCGAAATATCGCGCAAAGCCACCTTGTGGCCACGCCCGATCAGATCGCGCGCGATGATATCGCCAAGCCCAATTGGGTCTCCTGCACGGACCGAAATGCGCGCTACCGCCACATCGTCGGACGGATGTAAAAGGATTACCGGCGTCACAGCCGAAATAGCCTTATCGTTCATAGTTCTGACCTCACTCCCAAATCCGCTACAGCAAATGTTCGAACCTAATCCCGAGGCTCGTTCTCCATCCATCGCTGCTTTGATGTATCCAGATGCGTTCGCATCGCTGCCTGTGCCAGAAGCGGATCCCTCGCTTCAAGGGCAGCAAAAATCTTCTCGTGTTCCGCCAAAGCATATGTCCATGTTTCGGCGTTCTCGTAACGCGTACGCATCTGCGCTGTGAGTGGACTATGCCGCTCATCAAACAGGTCGCGTACAATACGCATCACGACCGAATTCCCAGACTGCTCGGCAATAATGAGATGAAACTGTCGATCCAGTTCGATGGGTTTGCGACCGGCCTCAATCTGCAACCGCATGGCATCAAGGTTGCCACGCAGGCGATCCAGCGCATCAAGCGTGATATGGCTGCACGCCATGAGCACAGCACTACCCTCAATCAGTGAGCGCGCCTGCATGATTTCAAGCGGACTTTCGCCAATCGAGCCGCCTTGTGCTGGAAGTCGCGTTTCTTCGGCCGCAACATAGATGCCGGAGCCCATGCGGATTTCAACATTGCCTGCAATTTCAAGCGCGATGAGTGCTTCACGCAATGACGGTCGCGACACGCCCAGCTGATGCGCAAGTTCACGCTCAGCGGGAAGCCTGCTTCCAGCCGGAAAATGCCCCTCACGGATCAACAGCCTGACCCGGTCGGCAATCTGTTGGTAAAGCCTCCGTGGTTCCACGGAGCCGATGTGCTCACTCATGCTATCTCCCAAATTGGCCTTACCATATTTTGAAGACGCAAAAAGTGCAATATCACCTATATCATTGTTATTGCATGATTTTGATGATTTTGTCAGTTTTGTCGCAGCTTGCTTTAGATGACTTTTAAAGAGTGGCTTGACCAATTTTACTCGCTGGAATAGCTATTCCAACCTATTCAAGGGAGGACTTCATGACCGATCAGCCATCGATTCTACAGTTCGGAACGAGCCGCTTTCTGCTCGGACATGCGGATTTCTTCATTTCGGAAGCGCTTGCAAAGGGCGACGCAATCGGAACGATCGCAATCGTTCAGACCACCTCCAATCCAGAAAGTGCGCGGCGCATCGCAGCGCTTAATAGCGGCGAAGGTTATCCGGTCATCATTCGCGGCCTTACAGGTGACGAACCAATTGATGAGAAACATCAAGCCAAAAGCGTGACTGCCGCCTATTCCGCTCATACGGATTGGCAGACGGTCCGCACGCTGGCAACAAAGATTAAGGTCATCCTGTCCAATACGGGCGACAAGGGTTTTGAACTTGACGCAAGCGATGACGTTACTCTGCTCACCGAAACCGACCGCCTTCCGAAGAGCTTTCCAGCCAAGCTGCTTGTGCTGCTGCACCATCGCTGGCAAGTCAATCCAGATGCACCGCTGTCGCTTTTTCCTTGTGAGCTGATCTCACGTAATGGCGACAAGCTGCGCGCAATTGTGCTTGATCTCGCTGAGAGATGGAGCCTGCCAAAGGCTTTCACGCAATGGGTCGAAAGCAAATGCGTCTTTGCCAACAGCCTCGTTGACCGCATCGTATCAGAACCGATTGATCCGGTCGGCGCAATTGCCGAACCCTATGCAATCTGGGCAATCGAGCAGGCGAATGGCCTGACGCTGCCCTGCACGCATCCCGATATCGTCTTGACGGATAATCTTGCGCTCTATGAGCGTCTCAAGCTTTACTTGCTCAACCTCGGCCATAGTTTCATTGCCGAACAGTGGCTGAACGGCAATCGTCCGAAAGATGAAATCGTGCTGGAAGCAATGAACGACGAAACGATCCGCAATGAACTTGAAGCGCTTTGGCGCGAAGAAGTTCTGCCGGTTTTTGCCGCAGATGGCCTTGGCGAACAGGCGGAAGCCTATGTTGTTACCGTTCGCGAGCGCTTCCTCAACCCGTTCCTCAAGCACCGCATTGCTGACATTGCTTCAAATCACGCAGAAAAGAAGCAGCGTCGCTTTGCGCCAATCATTGCTCGCGCGAAGGAGCTCGGCCTCGATCTGGAACAGCGTCGTTTAAAGACGGCTGTCGGCTGAGCCAGTCGTTAAGTTCAATTTCGGCGCGCTCCAGCGCGCTGTAATTCAAAAGCTTGCGCAAAAACGCGACTGTCACTGCACGAGCTCGGAGGTTGAAACGTCCTTCCTCCGGCTCACCCTTATCCTGATAAACACCCAGCTTTTCATAGAGTTGCTGTAGTCTGTTCTGCACACTTCGCAGTGACAGATTGCGCCGCCGTGCGATCACCCGATCAGTCAGCCCGAGTGCGATATCAATCAGAATTTCATATTCGCTTTCGCTGAAACCGCTGGCGTGACCAAGGCTTTTCTGCTGCAAACCACGCACTTCGCGATCGATCACACATTGCGCTTCGACAAAAATGCTTCGCAACGCCAGTCGCAATTTGTCATCAGATGCCGACTTCAGCACGTAGCCGTAGGCGGCCCCTTCCGGCACGATGCGCGAGACACCGCGCACATAGGCTTCATCAGCATAATTCGACCAGAACAGGATGCGGGTTTCCGGATTTTCCTTCCAGATTGTGCGAGCCGCTTCGATGCCATTTCGCCCGCTCATTTGTAAATCCATTACAATATGGGCAGAACGATGCATCCGCGCGAGCTTCTCGCCCGCTGAACCATTGTCTGCTTCCAGCACATCGTTGCACTCCGGCAATGCTGCGCGGATCGCTTCGCCCAGATAAGTGCGATGCAACGGATCATCTTCCACGATCAGAACCTGCATCCTAGCCTCCACTTGACTGACATGTTTCCAGTGGCAGATGGATCGTCACGCATGTGCCGCTGCCCTCCGTATTCTTTCTGATGGCAAAGCTCGCCGAAATCAGCCGCGCACGTGTGCGCATATTGTCGATACCATGACCAGTACGCTGCGCCTGACGGTCCATACCAATACCATCATCCATAACTTCGACGAGAAGCCGCCCGCCCTTATCGCGAAGACGAACGCGGATTTCTCCGGCGAGCGCATGGCGGATCGCGTTGTTGATCGCTTCCTGCACAATTCGGAAAAGCGAGGTCGCAACCGTCTCCTCAAGCTTCTCCGTCATACCTTCGCTATAGTCGTCGAGAAACCACTCGATTGCAGCCCCGCTTTCGCGAATTGAACGATCAAGATGGTTCTCTGTCGCCTGCGCGAAGCCAAAAAGCTGCAACACAGAAGGTTTTGCTTCTTCAATGATTTGACGCAAATCCTGCATGCAGTGCTGTAGGCCACGAAACAGTGGTTCCAGTTGCTCGCCGGAAAGATCGGGGGCTCGCGTCAAACGTTCGACATGACGCGCTAAACGGGTCAGGTCTGCCAGCGTCTGATCATGCAGATCCATGCCGATGCGATGCCGCTCAATCTCCAGCGCTTCGGTGAGTTTGAGGGCGCCAAAGCGCAATCCTTCCTCCCTCGCCCGCGCTTCCGTCTCGACAATAGCTGACCGTTTGGCCTGTTCCGCAGCACGGATCGCAAAGAAATATGGAGCCAGAAGATCGGCAATCGACTGCGCGTTTTCAACATCCCGTGTTGAATAGCAGCCCGACTGCAAACTGGAGCAACTCAGCGCCCCGATAATATCCCCTTGCGCCTTTAGCGGTACATGGAGACGGGCCTTGAGATCATGTTCGATGATCGGCGTTGAAAACGACCCCTCGAAATGAAACCGAGTGTCGGTGCGCGCATCGTCCGTTAGCAGATATTCAACTTCACCCGATAGAAGAGTGCGAATTGGACTGCCTGATAGAAGCGCAGGCGGATTTCGGCTCCAGGCCGTCTCGATCCCGCTTTCATAAGCGATGTGAAACTTGCCATCGACCATCTTGATACAAACGTCGAGGTGGTCATAGGGCAGGATATGATTGATCTCGGCTGCCACCGCTTGAATGATGGAATCAAAATCCAGCTGGCCAGCCAGCAATCTCGAAATATTGAGATAATGGTCGAGCAGGCGCTCAGGCGCTAATTCCAGCAAGCGACTCTCCTCCCAAAGACAGATTGCTTTGCTTCTTATCATACGCCGTTAGCCAATAGAGCGCTGCGCCCTACCGGGCGTATTAAAGTCGCTCTAATATCTTAAATAGCTGCGTAATTTCATCTTAAACTGATTACAGTTTAAGAAATTATGCTGTGACACGTCTTGCGGGTTCCCGCAATTATGCTGCAGGAAACCGCACCATGGTTGCTTCGATCAGCCTTCACAGGACAACGCATTTATTTCATTCTCGCTTCACCAGAAAATTGCCCACAAGACAATAGGTAATGTGATGCGCAAACTGGGACCGTTGAGGAGCGGTTGTGCGGGAGGCTTCGCACATAAGGATTCAAACGGACCGAAGCGTCAAGAACGCTGCGGCACCGCAAATTTGTAACTGGGAGGAATAAAATGAAGCTTGGGAAAATTCTTTTGGCATCCGCAGCACTCGCCACTGTGATGGCGACTGGCGGTGCATTTGCCGACACAGCGTCGAAGAAGATCGCCTTCTCGAACAATTATGCTGGCAACTCATGGCGTCAGGCCATGCTTCAGAGCTGGGACAAAGTGACGAAAGAAGCTGTCACTGCCGGTACGGTTTCTGCAGCAGACGCTTTCACCACCGCAGAAAATCAGGCGACAGAGCAGGCCGCGCAAATTCAGAATATGATCTTGCAGGGTTACGACGCTATCGTCATCAATGCAGCTTCGCCGACGGCACTCAATGGTGCAGTCAAGGAAGCTTGCGATGCGGGCATCACGGTTGTTTCCTTCGACGGCATCGTAACCGAGCCTTGCGCATGGCGCATTGCGGTGGACTTCAAGGCGATGGGCGAAGGTCAGGTCGAATATCTTGCAAAGCGCCTGCCTGAAGGCGGCAATCTGCTTGAAATTCGCGGCCTAGCTGGCGTTTCGGTGGATGACCAGATGCATGCTGGTATCGAGGAAGGCGTCAAAAAGCATCCGAACTTCAAGATCGTCGGCTCAGTCCATGGCGATTGGGCGGCCGACGTTGCACAGCGCGCGGTTGCCGGTGTTCTGCCAAGCCTGCCTAAAATCGATGCAGTCGTGACGCAGGGTGGCGATGGTTATGGCGCTGCGCAAGCATTTGCTGCTGCAAAGCGCGAAACACCGATCATCATCATGGGCAATCGTGAGGACGAACTGCAGTGGTGGAAGCAGCAGAAAGACGCGAACAACTATGAAACCATGTCGGTTTCGATTGCGCCGGGTGTTTCAACACTTGCTTTCTGGGTCGCGCAACAGATCCTCGACGGCAAGGAAGTCAAGAAAGACCTCGTCGTTCCGTTCCTGAGCGTCAGCCAGGAATCGCTCGAAAAGGACCTCGGCAACACCCAAAAGGGTGGCGTTGCGAATGTCGAATATTCGCTTGAAGACGCACAGAAGGTCATCGCGGAAGCGAAGTAATCCTTTTCCTCACGGGGTAGGCGTGTCTCATGCCTGCCCCTCCCTCATCTCTAATACAGTTCGGGTGCATGTCTGAAACAATCGACAAACGCGAGGTTGTCGCCGCACGCAATATTCGCGTGCAGTTCGGTGCGGTAAAGGCACTGGATGGCGCTGAGCTTGTGATCCATGAAGGCGAATGCGTGGGACTTGTCGGCCATAACGGCGCGGGCAAATCCACCATCGTCAACGTCATTAATGGCGGACTTTCGCCGCATGAAGGCAGCATCTCCTACCATGGCGAAGAAGGCCACGGCGTGGTGACTGCGCGCAAGCACGGTATTCGCTGCGTCTTTCAGGAATTATCACTCTTTCCTAATCTGACGATTGCCGAAAATGTGCGCATCATGCAGCGCGACCTTACGGGCGCGAACTGGCGCGGCAAGGCGGTTGACCTCATTTCGCACAAGCTCAGCGAGATTTTTCCCGGCCATAAGATTGATTGCTCTTCAACAATCGATGAGCTCACGATTGCCGAACGGCAGATGGTGGAAATCTCCATTAATTTTACAGCACCAAGCATAGCACCTAAACTGGTTATTCTCGATGAACCTACTTCGTCGCTTGATGCGGGTATTGCGGCTCAGCTGATGGCCTATGTCCGCCGCTTTGTGGGTACAGGCGGCTCGGTTATCCTTATTTCACATATGCTTGGTGAAATTCTCTCGACCTCAGACCGCATCGTCGTGATGAAGGACGGTAAGGTCGTTGCCAATCGTGCGGCAAAAGATTTCACCAATCGTAGCCTTGTGGAAGCCATGGGCAGCGTGGAACGCGAGAAATCTGCTCGTCGGGCTGCAAAGGTCGATTCAAGCGGCAAACCTGTGCTTGCATCCACCAAGCGTGCCAATGACATTAAGCCGTTTCAGGCTTTCAGAGGCGAAGTTATCGGGCTTGCGGGGCTTGCCGGTCATGGCCAAACAAAGATGTTGCTCGATCTTTATTATGCTCGCCGACCAAACTGGCTGCCTGCACGCAATTGCGAGATAGCCTTCGTTGCGGGTGATCGCAGCCTCAACGGAACGTTTCCGCTCTGGAGCATCCTTCACAACCTCACAATCGGTTCGCTTGACCGTCTGTCATCCATGAAACTCGTTGATGAGAGCCGCGAAGACACGCTTGGCGCACAGTGGAAAGACAAGATCCAGATCCGCACACCGGATATGGGCAATCGTATTCTGTCACTCTCCGGCGGCAACCAGCAGAAAGTGCTTTTTGCGCGCGCACTCGCGACAAGCGCCAATGCCATTCTGATGGATGACCCCATGCGCGGCGTCGATGTCGGCACCAAGCAGGAAGTCTACGAAATCCTGCGTCATGAAGCTGAAAATGGCCGAACCTTTGTCTGGTATTCCACCGAAATGGACGAAATCGAACTGTGTGATCGCGTCTATGTCTTCCGCGACGGTGCAATCGTGACAGAACTCGTCGGCGATGAAATCACGGAAAAAAGCGTGCTTGCTGCATCATTTGAGGGAGGACACGAATAATGCGTCTCTCCGCATCATCCCTTCGCCTCCTAACACCGGTTTTCTCACTCGCTCTGTTGCTGGCCGCTGTCTTCTACATGCAGCCCCGCGCCATGAGCTATACCGGCCTCAATCTCCTGTTCAATCTGGCGGTGCCGATTGCACTCGCTACGATTGCGCAAATGCTCATCATGGCGGTCAACGACCTTGATCTTTCGATGGGAACTTTTGTGAGCTTCGTGGTCTGTGTGGCCGCGACTTATCTCAACACCAATCCGGTCATCGGCGTGCTTATCCTGGCCGCAGCCATTGCCGCCTACGCGGCCTTGGGTGCAATCATCCACCTGCGCAATCTGCCGTCCATTGTCGTGACACTTGGTATGAGCTTTGTCTGGGGCGGACTGGCCGTTCTGCTATTGCCCTCGCCCGGCGGTCAGGCACCAGACTGGGCGCGCTGGATCATGACCACCAAGCCGCCATTTGTGCCAATGGCTATCGTTGCCAGTGTGCTGATCGCAATCGTCACGCATTTCATCGTCATGCGGACCACTTTCGGCGTGCTGATGCGCGGCGCAGGCGGCAATACGCGTTCCATCGAGCGCGCGGGCTGGTCCATCACCGCAATCCGTGCAGGTACCTATGCATTGGCTGCTTTCTTTGCCGTTCTTGCCGGTATTGCACTTGTTGGCCTCACGACTTCAGCCGATGCCAATATTGCGCTGCGCTATACGCTGCTCTCGATAGCAGGTGTCATTCTCGGAGGCGGTGAATTTGTCGGCGGACGTATCTCTCCCATCGGTGCCGTCATCGGCGCACTGACGCTGACGCTTGCAGGTTCATTCCTTTCCTTCATGCGTATTTCGCCAGACTGGCAGATTGGCGCGCAAGGAGGAATTCTGATCGTCGTTCTGGCCCTGCGTCTCTTCCTCAACCGTCTCGACAGCCGTGAGAAAAAGCAATGACCGCAATTTCTGTTCTCACAAGTCGTCCATGGATTTGGTCTTTCGTTGCGACGATCGCGGTCTGGATTATCACTGTCCTGTTTACAGGCGGGGCCGGTGCACATGGTCTGTCCTATGCGGCCTTCACTTTCGCCTCCTTCTCCGTGATTGTTGGTCTTGGGCAGATGTTCGTCATAACGCTGGGACCCGGCAACATCGATCTGTCAGTGCCTGCTACTATGACGCTGGCTGCAACATTGGCTCTCAAGCTGATGGATTCCCAGGACAATATGGTATTGGCAGGTTTGGCTGTTGCCCTGCTGATCGGGCTTGGAATTGGCATCTGCAACTATGCGCTGATCAAGCTGCTGCGCATTCCACCCATCATCGCGACCCTGTCGATGAGCTTCCTTATTCAGTCGACTGCAATCTGGAGCAATCGGGGCTTACGTGTAAAGCCGCCGGAAGTTTTGGCTCAGTTCACCACGTCGTCAACGCTTGGCATCCCCAACGTCGCAATCGTGGCGCTGGTACTATCCCTCATTGGCTGGGTGCTTCTTAAAAGAAGCATCTATGGTCGGTGGATTTCGGCCATTGGGCAAAACCCGTTTGCTGCACGCATGGCAGGCGTTCCGGTCGATGGTACGCGTTTCATCACCTATCTGCTCTGCGCTGTTCTCGCTTCTCTTTGTGGGTTTCTGCTTGCCTGTTTCTCGGGCGGAGCGGCACTCAACATGGGCGCTGAATATCTGCTGATGTCGATTGCCGTGGTCATCATCGGTGGCACAGCTGTTGCAGGCGGCGATTCCAACATCCCCGGTATTTGGGGTGCCGCACTATTCATGTTCCTCATAGTCTCCATGCTCAACACCTATGGCTTCGGTGCCGGTGTTCGTCTCGTTCTGACCGGACTCACCATCATTGCGGTGATCTTCCTGGCCAGCAGCCGCAGACCTGAGCGTTAAACAGCATTCCTGGAGTAATTTTCTTGTCCCAGAATAATTCAATTTACGAAATCCACGACGAGCGCTTCAAGCAGATGATCGTGGCAAGCGCCGATCTTGATGAACTTTATACGGGCTGTCGTTGGGCCGAAGGACCGGTTTGGTTCAGCGATCATAATTGTCTGTTGTGGAGCGACATTCCTAACGAGCGTATCTTGCGCTGGGTTCCTGAAGACGGAGTTTCTGTTTTTCGGCAACCGTCCAATTTCGCCAATGGCAACACACGCGACCGCGAGGGACGGCTCGTTACCTGCGAGCATGGCGGACGTCGCGTTACACGCACGGAAATCGACGGCAGCATCACCGTGTTGGCCGACAGCTATCAGGGAAAGAAACTAAACGCTCCCAATGATGTCATCGTGCGTTCAGATGGGGCTGTCTGGTTCACCGATCCGACCTACGGCATCATGGCGGATTATGAAGGCTACAAGGCCGAACCGGAACAAGCGACACGCAATGTTTATCGCCTCGATCCGACAACCGGCGAGCTTAAGGCAGTCATCACTGACTTTAATCAACCAAATGGCCTCGCCTTTTCACCCGATGAAACAAAGCTCTTTGTTGCCGATAGTGCATATAGTCATGACGAGAATGCACCACGCCATATCCGCGTTTTCGATGTCGCGGATGACGGCAAGAGTGTGACAGGTGGCAAGATTCTCTGCACCGTCGATAATGGCCTGCCAGATGGCTTCCGTTTCGACACAGACGGCAATCTGTGGACCAGTGCGGGCGACGGCGTTCATTGTTTCTCACCGCAGGGCGAGCTTCTCGGCAAGATCAAGACACCGCAAACAGTGGCAAATGTCACCTTTGGTGGACCACGCCGCAATCGTTTGTTTATCACCGCAACCAAATCGCTCTATGCGGTTTATCTGACGGTCACAGGCGCACAGTATCCCTGAATAAAGTACGGCGACCATCCGAAAAGGCTGGTCTCCGTTGAATAAATCTTAAACTAATTCATTTGAAAAATTACATTAGCCACATGCCCGCTTTAGGTTCTGCCCCCGCAGCACAGACATGCCAACATCTATACCTTATTCAAATTTGAACCATCATCGATCCACGAAATCGCCCATGGAAACCGATTTAGGTTCACACATCTGGAACCCGAAATAACGATGCATCGCAATATGATTGCATCGATCACTCTGGTGACGTGATCTCAATTTTTACAATTGAGAAAGCGTTTTTCCAAATGCGACATGCGCCCATATAAACAAACCGTCAATGAAATGGAAACAGTTTGTCAACTAAACCACTCACAACGACGTGATAAACTTAAGAAAAAAATGAAGCTTTTCACAAACTTAGTAAAAAATAATCATTCTATATATTAGAAACTACTTTAAATAACGCCTATTTATTTCGATCTTAATTGACGAATATTACCAAAGGCGAATGAATGATTTCTATGCCGATTGCTTAAGTTCTAGCGCGGCATAACCCGGCACACGATAGCGAATATGACATCCATGCACACCGTGATATTCGACATCCACCTCGACGCCGAAAACACTGCGAATACATTCGGCTCGTAAAACCTCGCGCGGCGTCCCCAAATCTACAATCCGCCCCTTGTTCATAATTGCAATACGGTCGCAGAACATGGCAGCATGGTTGAGGTCATGAAGTGCGGCGACAACAGTTAATTGCTGGCGCCTGACCAGATCGAGCAACCCAATTTGGTGACCGATATCGAGGTGATTTGTCGGCTCGTCCAGAAGTAATATCTGCGGGTCTTGTGCCAATGCACGGGCGATATGCACACGTTGACGCTCTCCACCTGAGAGCGTATGCCAGTAACGATCCGCCAGATGTGCCATATCGACATTGGTCAGGGCGCGATCGACAATGGCATCGTCCTGTTCTGACCATGGAGATAAAGCGCCGAGATATGGTGTGCGCCCCAGCTCCACCGCCTGCCTCGCGGTGATACGCTCAGTCGTTCCGGCCTGTTGCTCAACAAGTGCCAGCTTGCGCGCAATCTCACGCCGGTTGAATTTCTGGATTGGCTTGTCGCAAAGTCTGACTTCACCTGAGCGGCTTCGCCTTACACCTGAGAGCAAAGACAGAAAGCTCGTTTTACCCGAGCCATTTGGCCCGATGATGCCGAGAAATTCGCCCTCTGTCACATCGAGTGAAACATCGCGCAGGATTTCAACGCCTCCTGCCGACCAGCAGACGTTGTTTGTAGAAAGCATCATGATTGTGCCCTTCTCTGTCCAAGCAGCAGCGCAAATGCTGGGGCACCGACCAATGCCGTAATGACTCCGATCGGCAAAACCTGACCGGGAATGATAATGCGGGACACAATATCGGCCAGGATCATGAAGATTGCCCCGATAAGTGCTGCCGCAGGCAACAATCTGCCATGACGCACACCGACCAGCATGCGGGCCGCATGGGGAATGACCAGACCGATGAAGCCAATGGAACCGACAATCGACACCATCACCGCTGTCATCATGGCGCTGACACCAATCAGAACGGCATAGACGCGCCGCACGGGAATTCCAAGCGACGCAGCGGATTCCGAACCGAAGGTGAAAGCATCTAACGCACGGGCATGCCAAAGACAGATCAGAAGCCCCGCCACACAGGCGGGCAAAGCGAGCGCCACATCCGGCCAGCGCACACCAGAAAGATTCCCCAACAACCAGAACATGATACCGCGCGCCTGTTCGGCGTTTGCTGCCTTCGTGACGATGAGAGATGTCAGCGCGTTGAAAAGCTGCGAACCAGCAATGCCGGCTAGAATGATCGCACTGTTTCCGCGCCCTGCCCGCAATGCGAGCAAGGAAACGAGAACAAAAGCAACGATTGCGCCAATAAACGCTCCCACTGACAACGAGAGCACACCAGCACCAATTCCGAGAATAGCAACGCTCACTGCCCCCGTTGAAGCCCCGGCAGAAATACCCAGAATATAGGGATCAGCCAGCGAATTGCGGAGAAGCGATTGCAGAACCACACCTGACAAGGCCAGTGCCGCACCGCAGCAAGCTGCGACAACAGCACGGCTCAGCCGATAGCTCCAAACGATACCTTCATCAATCGGCGCGAGTGGGTAACCGGCATTCCAGACGCGGTTGGCGATGGTTTTAGCCACCACGTCCAGAGGTATTGCGGTTTCGCCAATGGCAGCACCCAGCCACAAAGCAACAAAGAGCAGGACGAGCGCAAGTGCTCCCAAAAGCACCCGGGAACTCATCGTGGTTTTCAGTGAAATGCCCGCTGTGGCTGCCTTTGACGTCACTTGTTCATATCCGAACCGGCGATATCAGCAGCCAGCGTTTCAATGCCTTCGATCACTCGCAACGACGTGCTCATCGACTGCGCATCGATATCAAAAACATACCCACCTTCAACAGCAGGCATCAACTTCGTCACCGGATCAGACTTGAGAAACTCGTGTTTGACTGCAATGTCATCAGCAGGATAACGACGACGATCAAGCTTCGCTGCAACGATCATCGACGGCCCTGCCTTGGCGATGGTTTCCCAGCCCACGGCTGGCCATTCTTCTTCACTCTCAATCACATTCTTGATGCCGAGTGCAGAAAGAATATAGGCAGGAGCGCCGAACTTACCGGCAACATACGGATCAGCATCAACCTGCGTGCTGGAGAACCAGACAACCGCTGAGAGCTTGCCATCAGAGGAGCCGATCTTTTGGCGGGCCGCGTCTTCACGTGCCTTGAGGTCTGCAATCAGCTTTTCACCACGATCCTGTACATTGAAGATCTGAGCCAGTTCGCCGATTTCCTGATAGACGATATTCATCGTGAATGGCGCTGTGCGAATACCATCGCCGCCACCTGAATTATCTTTGCCAACGCAATCGGAAGGCGATGTGTAGGCAGGAATACCTAATTCTTCGAACTGTTCCGGCTTTGCGACAATGCCCATTGGGCCAACGTGCCACTGGAAATCCGCTGTAACGATATCTGGCTTTTGCGCCAGTACGCTTTCAAAACTCGGATCGTTATCTGCCAGGCGCTTTACCTTGGCATTCACATCCTCAAAGCCTTTGAGGACTGGGCCGAACCAAACGGCCGTACCCACAACTTTGTCGCCCAGGCCAAGGCTGTAGAGAATCTCGGTGCTGCTCTGACCAACGGCCACTGCCCGCTCCGGTGCATGTTTGAAGGTTACATCGCGACCGCAGTTTTTCAGTGTTAGCGGATATTGGGTTTCAGCTGCCTGCGCTGCGAAACCGGTTGCGAAAAGAACGACTGCGCCTAGAAGTGCGCTATATGGCACTTGGCCTGAAAGTTTCATTTAAATCCCCGAAATGACATGAGAAAAAGCCGCATCAAACGGCGGAAGCGATCCGGCGCATGAAGCAGACTGACATATCCGGGGATATGAATGACAATGGGAGGCGACGTCTTGCGACGTTTAAAGCTGTCATAACCAACTCCTGCTCCGGGCATCCCCGCCCGTGACAATGGACTACGTTAGACGGCAGGTCTCCTGGCTCGCGGATGTTCGCTGTTCATCTGCCTTCCCGAGCCATTTTGTAGAGACTCAGTGGCATGACGCTTTTAGGGCGTCACGAGGATGAACGGCAATCCGCTTACAGTTGCGGGGGCAGCCACGGTCTCGGCCCCTTTTGGGTCGTCCTCACCGTGTTCCCTATTAATCCCCTTCACTCTCGGTCGGGGGAACCGTCGTAACTGTATTACATTCTGGCATTATACGCGTCAAGCGAAGCCGAAGACTTATTCGGCTATATAAAACGGTCGCATCAGACTTTTTGCTAATGCTGTTAAACGAGTAAAAAGTTGCCGGGAGCCTTGCTGGTATATTGCAATTCTCTGCTGTAGTCTCCAGATCAGTAGTCTCTGCCCGGGAAGCAGAGGATTTTGAGGAGGGCTGTCAAAAGACAGCAGCAAATGCACGCAAAGTGCATTCAGGGAGGACTTATGCGTAAATGGATTCTGGCCATCACATCCGTGACGGCGCTCGCGATAGCGGGAGCAGCTTCGGCGGAAGATTATAAGGTTCTGGCGCCAGCAGCACCGGGCGGCGGATGGGATCAGACAGCACGCACAATGCAAAGCGTGCTTCAGGATGAAAAGATTTCCGGTAGCGTTCAGGTTATCAACGTTCCGGGTGCAGGCGGCACCATTGGCCTCGCCCAATTTGTCAATCAGAACAAAGGTGATCCGAGCCAGCTTATTGTTGGTGGATATGTCATGGTCGGCGCAATTCTGACCAACAATTCTCCCGTCAATCTTGATGCGATCACCCCGATTGCTCGCCTTACCGGCGAGTATGAAGCCATCGTTGTTCCAGCTTCTTCCGATATTCAAAATCTGGGTGATCTCGTCACCAAGCTCAAAGCCGATCCCGGTTCTGTTTCCTGGGGCGGCGGTTCTGCTGGTGGTACGGATCACATCACCGCTGGACTTTTCGCCAAAGCCATTGGCGTTGACCCGACAAAAGTCAATTACATTGCCTTCTCCGGTGGCGGTGAGGCACTTGCAGCTATCCTAGGTAATCAGGTCACCGTGGGCATTTCAGGCTACGGCGAGTTCGATCCACAGATCAAGGCTGGCACGCTTCGCATTATCGGTATTTCCAGTGACGAACGCCTTGAGGGCATCGATGCACCGACCTTCAAGGAAAGCGGTGTTGATGTTTCGATCCAGAATTGGCGCATGGTGGGCGCTGCTCCCGACATTACTGCGGAACAAGTAGCGGTTATCAATACCGATGTTGAGAAGATGGTAAAGTCGGAATCCTGGCAGAAGGCCCTCAAGGATAAAGGCTGGGCCGACACCTATCTCGCAGGCGATGCGTTCAAGGAGCAGCTTGCCAAAGATGTGGCGTCTACTGAAACTATCCTCAAGGAAATCGGCCTCGTCAAATGACAGGACGTGAACAGCAGGCAGAGCGCCGTTCCACAGGAACGGCGCCAGATTACGCAGCTCTTGTGATCGCCCTCATTCTGGGGGCGGTTGCTATCGCAATTGCCTGGTCCACGGCCTATGGAAATAACGTTCTTTCGTACTCACCGGTCGGACCGAAAACCGTTCCTTACATTATAGCAGCCGGGCTGTTCATTCTGTCTATATGGACGGTGATCAGCGCGTTTAAGGGTGAGTTTCCAGAGCGCGAGCATCAGGAAATTGCGCCAATGGCCTGGATCGTCGGTGGGTTGGTCATTCAAATGCTGACTATGAAGACCTTGGGCTTTTCCATTGCAACAGGCTTGCTCTTTGCAGCAACAGCGCGCGGATTTGGTTATCGCAAATTCTGGATCAGCGTCCCTGTCGGCATCGTCTTTGCATTCGTAATCTGGTTCATTTTTGCACGCGGCCTGCAGCTTTCGCTGCCATCAGGCTGGCTTGAGCATCTGGTTTAGAGCGAGATAACAATGGATACTGTCACTCTTCTCGCCAACGGACTTCTGGTGGCGCTTGAACCAGCGAACCTTATTTATGCGCTGATTGGCGTCACGCTTGGTACGGCTGTTGGGGTGCTTCCGGGCATCGGTCCCGCACTCACTGTGGCATTGCTTCTACCCGTTACCTATAAGCTCGATCCTGCTGGATCGCTCATCATGTTCGCGGGTATCTATTATGGCGGTATGTATGGGGGGTCGACCACATCGATCCTGCTGAACACACCGGGAGAAAGCGCTTCCATCGTTACTGCATTGGAGGGCAATAAAATGGCCCGAGCGGGGCGTGGAGGGCCAGCACTGGCGACCGCCGCCATCGGCTCCTTTATTGCAGGGCTTATCGCTACACTGGCACTGGCATTCGTTGCCCCCTGGGTGGTGAAATTCGCCCTCTCCTTCGGTCCATCTGAGTATTTCGCATTGATGCTGCTCGCTTTCATGACGGTGTCGGCAGCCTTTGGCGATTCCACTTTGCGCGGCCTCACCTCACTTTTCGTCGGCCTGACGCTTGGCCTGATCGGCATAGATCAACTGACCGGACAGGCACGTCTTGTGATGGGGACACCGAACCTTCTCGACGGCATCAATGTTACCACGCTCGCGGTGGCACTCTTTGCGATCGGAGAAACGCTTGCAGTCGTATCCAAGAAATTGAGTCCTGACGATGAAGTCATTGCGGTCAAAGGCTCTGTCTGGATGACCAAGAATGACTGGAAGCGCTCTTGGATGCCATGGTTGCGAGGAACGGCAATCGGTTTTCCTATCGGCGCAATGCCTGCAGGCGGCGCAGACGTGTCGAGCTTCCTTTCCTATTCGGCAGAACGTCAATTCTCCAAACATCCGGAAGAGTTCGGTAAAGGCGCGATCGAGGGCGTTGCAGGGCCGGAAGCCGCGAATAACGCATCAGCTGCAGGTACTCTCGTGCCCTTGCTTACGCTCGGGCTGCCAACGACAGCGACGGCTGCAATCATGCTTGCCGGGTTCCAGCAATTCGGTCTGCAGCCTGGACCGTTGCTCTTTGTGACAAATGCTCCACTGGTTTGGGGGCTTGTCGCAAGTCTTCTGGTCGCCAATCTGATGCTGCTGGTTCTGAACCTGCCGCTTATCGGTCTATGGGTGAAGATGCTCACCATCCCACGCCACTGGCTTTATGCGGGCATTCTGGTGTTCGCCACACTCGGCACCATTGGCGCCAATGCATCGACATCGATGCTATTCGGCCTCCCGGTTTCGTTCGAGCTTGGCCTGCTTTTGGCATTCGGCCTGCTCGGTTATGTGCTCCGGCGCTTTTCCTACCCGATTGCTCCTGTCGTCGTGGGACTTATTCTTGGGCCGATGGCAGAGAAAAGCCTCCGCCAAGCACTGCAGATTAGTCAGGGAAACCCGATGACGCTGATAAACTCATGGGTGTCGGTGACATTGATCGCATTGGCACTCGCCGCTGTGGTCGTGCCGATGATTATGCGTCAACGTGGCAAAGGCGAATTGCTCAAGCAAATGGCTACCGACGAAGACTAAAAAGCAAAAAGCCCCGGCAAACCGGGGCTTTATGTCATTCAGCAATTATAATCTTAGTCATTGATTTTACGGAACTGAGCCACGTCGATGCCGAGCGTCTCAAGGTCTCTGGCAGTCGGTTGATGACCGACTCGCAGGGCAGCAGACGCGCGGACGGCACTGCCGAATTGCGCAAAAGCACGACCGAAACGATTATTAAAACGGGCAAACATTTTCATCTCCATCACGGACGCTCTACTGGTCCGCTTCCTAAAAGATGGTGTTGTTCAGTCGCTGTTTAAACATCGGACTTTGCATGTCAGCCATGCGTTATCTGCATGTGCTGATATTCCTCCCTATTGATCGGGATCAATGAGACTCCGTCGGACAACTGCCAACCTGCTTCTTATCAAAGGAAGGAGAACTATATGTCCAATACACCACACACCCTCGGTGAGGAGTTTCCAGGAAAGCTTGTCACTATTCATGCGCTGAAGGCAGCTGATCCACGCTTTGCCCGCATTCTTGAAGAATACGATTCAGTCAATGACCGTATCCATCGCGCGGAAACTAAGATCGCACCCGTCAGCCAGGAGGAGGAAACGAACCTTCGCAAACAGCGGCTCGTTTTGAAGGACACAATCGAACAGGCTCTCGCTCCGCTCTGAGCTGTTTCTTGTAAGCAGAGTGCTTAACTCGGTTTGCTATTGTCCGAAGCAACCTTTTGCTCCAGTTTACCGACAAGGATCAACATGGCGACAGCAATGACTGTCGCCATGATTGCGATATGCCAAAGCCCAAGGCCGCTGGCCAAGCCAATTGCCGCGGCTAACCACATGCCGGCACCTGTGGTTATTCCTGTTATCTTGCCTTTGGCGAAAATGATGAAGCCCGCAGCCAGGAATGCGACACCGCTTGTGATCGCCTCTACCAGACGTGACGGGTCCATGCGGATATTCTGATCATCAAACTCAGGCACATTCACCAGTTCAAGTGAGACGATGGTAAAGGGCGCCGAAGCCAAACAGACCATCATATGGGTCTTTAATCCGGCAGGTCTTTGCCGCCATTCACGTTCAAGCCCGATGATTGCTCCCAGCAACGTTGCCAGCAGCATACGCGCCAGAACAACTGGCAAGCTTATTAAATTGTCGTGTGTAAATTCGGCCCAGAATTGCTCCATTCCCTTCAACGGAAAGGAACGGCTTTTGTTCCAACTCGCTGGGATAGAAAAGCCTTTGATGCCCTAATTAGGGATCGTTTTACTGGCCCTGCCCTGATGCAGGAGGCACCGTTTCTGTTGCTGCTGGCGGAATTGAGCCTTCGCTATTTGAAGGAACGTCAGGAGCAATTACATTACCGAAAATTTCGACGAGAAACCAAACCACTGCTGCTGCGGCAATACTCACCAGCAAGATAATCAGAACTGGTTTGCCCTCTCGGCCTTGCCGTGCTTCACGCGGGCTGACCTGTTTCATGGATCAATACCTCCCGTTTATCTCGAAACCATGCAATAGCCCAATGAGCGGCGGCTAGATTGGTTCCATATTCAACAGAGAGGGCCCATTGGCGCCCACAAATCATTGCCTTTTCAATCTTTTAAGAACAGGCCGCATCCCAAACTTCTGCGAATTCAACGGTATCGTCTTCGGTGAATGCGCCTATGCTTTTCCCAGCTCCCATGTAGCGCCTGCTGCCGCCGTTGCCAGCAAAGCTATTCTTCGATTCCACTCTCCCGCATACGACTGGAGAGCCTGACCTATAGGACACAAATTCGTCGCTGAACCTAGCATCGGCAGAATCTTTCAGTCGCTCAAGGAGAAGCGGTCGATTTTCCTCTATCCAAAGGGCTTCCTTTTCTTTGGACAGAGTTTCGGCCGTGGCAGCCATCCCCTAAGTTGACGCCACGAACAACAAAAGCACGACAACTTTCAACTGGATCGTAATTTTCAACAAAGCTTTCATCCCCTACCCTGTCCTCCCTAGCAATTGTACCAGACTGTAACACCAACAGGCGCAATAAAAGCCGAAAATCCTAGCGATTCAGCAGCGTGGCAAGATGTCTCTTTTGGATGTGCTCTTTTGATCGCCGCGTATGGCAATGTAAGCATTCTCCACACCGTATACACGTCGTTTCATCCCGCCCATTCACTACACAGAATATACACAAAGCGTGCCCCTTGCAGTGGTTATGTATAGACGAGGATGGATGTAGAAATAGAAGTCAAAGCCCAGAGTTTCATGGGCTTTCGACAAATAGAGATGTGCATAGAAAACTAAATGGCGGAGGGGGTGCCCGCCATGATATATAAGCTATTGATATTATTACACTGGTCTCATTGCAATTTGCTATTTTTTCCGTATTTTCCATCGTGAAGTTATGGCAACGGGAAACGACAATGCCGCGTAATAAGCTGTCTGAAACGAAGATAAAGACCCTCACGAAGCCGGGCATTTATTCAGACGGCGACGGCCTTTATTTACGGGTTCGAACTAGCGGCTCTAAACAGTGGATTTTCATACATAAACGAAAAGGCCAGAGAACGGAAACGGGCCTAGGCGGCTACGGCCAAGGCACCGCACCGGTATCGCTGGCACTCGCCCGCGAAAAGGCCGAAGATATACGCCAGCGCCTCGCACGCGGTGAAAACATGGCCCGTAAGACAACCTTCGCAGAGGTGATGGACGATGTGCTTACTGTGAAGCGGGAAAGCTTCAAGAACGAGAAGCACAAAAGCCAGTGGAACATGACGCTCGAGAAGTATGCAAGGGATCTGCATACGAAAGCAATAGCTGACATTACCCGCGACGACGTCTTGGCCGTTCTCAAACCTATCTGGACAAAAATACCGGAAACAGCAGACAGAACGCGTCAGCGCATAGCAGCAGTAATCGACCATGCAAAAGCCAGAGGGCTATTTGTCGGCGATAATCCTGCGGACTGGCGCGGAGGCCTCAAAGAGCTTCTCCCCGCGCGTAGCAAGCTTTCACGAGGGCATCACGCGGCAGTGAGCTATAAGGATCTTCCAGCGGTTATAGCGAACCTTCGTCAATCAGACACAGTTTCGGCGCGCGCAGTGGAATTTATCGCCCTGACCGCCGCGCGATCTAACGAAGCCCGCTCTGCCAAATGGTCCGAAATCAATTTCAAAGAAAAATTGTGGACCATCCCCGCCGAGCGTATGAAGGCGGCAAGAGACCACGAAATTCCATTGTCTGACAGAGGCGTCGACATTCTGAACATACAGAGACAGAGTGCGACCGGCGATCTCATATTTGAAGGTGAGAAAGAAGCAACTCCAATCAGCGATACGGCGCTTATTAAAATATTTCGCTCTTCCGGTGCTGGAAACGCTACTTTGCACGGCCTCAGATCCTCATTCAGAGATTGGGCAGGCGACGAGACAAATTACTCGCGCGATATCGCGGAGGCGGCATTAGCGCATGTACTGAGGGATAAAACAGAAGCCGCGTACAGACGCGGCACTGCTTTAGCAAAACGGCGAGCAATGATGGACGAGTGGAACGAATTCTTGCGCCGTAGTTGATGGTGGCTGTGCCCACAAAATTATGAAAGACTTGACCAACGAGCACTGTAGGATACATTTCCAATGATGGCACCTAAACAGAAGGCTCAGAGGAGACGCTTGCCCGCCGTCGTGGCCGGGGAACGTTCAAAGAACCTATCTTCATTGTAAAATCACTAAATTCCTCGCAGAATATCATTACTTCGGCACCCTTCTTCTTATGATAGGCTGAGTAATTCAACAGATACTCGTCCTGCCGATAACTGGAGTATAGATCGCGAATTTCGTCACAGTTGTCGTATGATACGATCCACTTATTCTTCACATTAATCAACGCTTGCTGAATCTCGACATGATCCTCATGCGTATAATAGTTGCGATATAATCCTTGCCCTTTGACGTAATAAGGCGGATCAAGGTAAATTAATGATTTATCGGGAATTATCCTGTCTATCTTCCTCAAGAAATCCACGGCGTCCAAGTTGTAAGTGTGAATCCTGGACGAATACTCTGCAATCTTTTCGATTTTTCGGATGAGATTTTTCTTTTGAAACCTAGCGTCAATCTTGTACGCTCCCGTCTGGGCCTTCCCCCCAATTATGCCCGCTTTCAGAATACCTGAACGATTTGTGCGATTGAGGAAAAGCGCCGCGAAACCATGGTCGAGCCTACTGTACTCTTGCGGATTGTCTAAAATTGCCTTTTGCTTATGCCATTCTGAGACGGTGACTTCCGTATCATTAAGCAGGCGCAGGAAATCGTCCGTTTGATTTACAAGGGAGTTCCAAAAATCGTATATCGCAGGGTCGATGTCGTTGATATGAATATCCGTTGAGTGCTTGGAGAATAGGACTTCCAATGCAACACCAGCTCCGCCTGCAAACGGTTCAACATAGTGACCTCCCACAAGTTGATACTCTTTCATCAGACATTTTATGTATGGCGAGAATTTTGCTTTTCCCCCCGGATATCTCAGCGGCGTGTTTTGTCTGATGATCATACCAATCGCTTCTCAATTTTCTCAATAATATCAATTCTCAAGCGTTTTGGCCAGAATTATTTTTTAGTGTATCAACCCTCTTGGTAAGTTTGTCTATAAAGGCGTCAACGTCATCAGCGTGCTCATTGCACCACGCCTTTATCAAGTTCGACTTTTCGATCGCTCCTTGATTGTGCTTAAACCATTTTTTATAAAATTCACGCTTACGCTGATGTTCTGGAATGGTTTCATAATCTCGCGAATAAATAACATTCTCCCTGACGTTGTCAGTTGTAAACTGATCCGGCATACCAATCCAAAAATCTGCATTTGCCTGAGCGTTGTCTAGCTTGTCTTTAAGGTACCGGAAAAATATGCGATCGGGAGGCAAATCCTCAAGATATTCGCCTGTAGTCAGCTTAAGTCGGCCGGGCAGCGCACATATGTTGTCCGCTTTGACTATCTTTCCCTTTTTGTTATGGGAATCGTGAGTATCTGACATATCGCCATCTAAAACGATAAGTGACTGGCGAAAATGCTCTGATGCTTTATTGAGCGCATAAATATTGTGGACACCTAGATTGGCGGATACTAAATTCAATTTATAACCAAAACTACTATACGTATCCGTTATCTCTTTGTATCTTAATATGGATTCAAAGAAAAATAATGCTTCATTATCTTCAAAATATACATTCAATTCAGGTTCTTTTGATACAGGGTCGTCACTAAGAGGCAAAAGAACCATATCATTCTTAATCTTCGTGTAACTGACGTCATTCATGAGTCTTGGAAGTGCCGTATCACTTAGATAAAGA
Source organism: Ochrobactrum sp. AN78 (assembly GCF_029909885.1). Classification (NCBI taxonomy): domain Bacteria; kingdom Pseudomonadati; phylum Pseudomonadota; class Alphaproteobacteria; order Hyphomicrobiales; family Brucellaceae; genus Ochrobactrum; species Ochrobactrum sp. AN78. The sequence continues at coordinate 275,805 of NZ_JASAMU010000003.1, read as the reverse complement.
ACAGAGTCCTGTTGATATTTTTCTTCTACTGACGCGTTCCCATCAAAAATATTCTTTATGACTGTCAGAGAATGGGACGTCACGATTATTTGTAAACTTAATCTCTTCGCTTCCCGCTTCAATAGATTCATTAAGTTTATTTGAGCTCGCGGGTGTAACCCGGCCTCTATTTCATCTATTACAAGTATTCCGCCCTTATACTCGTAATTTTCCGACCGCTGAAGCTTATTGAAGGACGCCAAAGCAGTTACTATCGAGCTTGTTGAATCCTGTCCGAGCGAGATTGCTAGCGAGTTATGATCAAAGTTGGGTGCTATCGACTGTTTCTTCGACTGAGAAAAAGCATGGAATGTGACTGTGCCGGAAGGGTTCATCTCTTGCTTTGAATATGGTAAAACAGCATTAAAGCAATCTATAATATATTTCGCATCTTCTTCTGAAATGTTCTTTCTTGATTTTAGGATCAACTCCGATTCAAACTCTCCGATTGGAGACATTCTACTCATACCGAGATAAAGAGTCGGAATGGGCACTTTCATAGACCCACCAATACTATACTTTTCTTCAAGTTCCTTCATCGTGCCGGGTATAGGCGATCCCTCATAGTTTCGCGGAATGATTCTCAGTCGCCAAATGTCAACTTTTTCTTTTTCTACTACGGGGCCGACGAGATCCAGAACATCGTCCAACTCATCTTCGGTGAGTGCGTCTTCTCCCCCTGCAGCAGCTTTTTCTGCTTTATTGGCAGGCGGAGCTTTAACCATGTGATTCTTGAACTTCGAAGCGTCTATCTGATGCCTTTGCGAACTGACACTGCAAGATTTGTAGAAAATTTCTCCATCTGGCATTTCGTAACTAATTATAAACTTAGGAGTTTTTTTGGAATATTTCTCAAGATCATTATGATAATCTAAATAAAATACTTCTTGGAAGTTTGATTGAAAGAGTTTTGAGAATAAAGATTTCTCACTGCCGCCCGATAGGCCCGAACAATTCGCGACAAGACCTAGAATGGTGGACTTTCCAATCCCATTGTGTCCTGAAATGACGGTTATGCGAGGAGCGAAATTAATCTTAAGATTTCTTAGCTTACGGAATGCCTCATTACCAAACTGGATATTCTTTAATTTCATGGCAGGACCCCCGATTGATTCTCTAAACATTATAGAAGTTCCACACGCATTGGTAAGTGCTGCACAGAGGTTCATGTTGAAGCTAAGTGAATCAAATTTTTATCTCTGCTTGGCGCAGTATCGGAGAAGGCAACCATTTGTAGAGCTACTAAAACGACACTTGCGATCAGAGATCCCCTGAAAGTCACGCCCTCGATAGGGGGGATGTATTGGAACTTGGCATACTGTTTCCGCTCATCTTGCTCCCACCCTCTTGCGATTGGCATTCTCCGACCAACGTGGTTGATTGACGTCACGCTTGCATTTACCCGTTTATGCAGGTGTCGCACTCTGAATTAACAGAGCCCCCCCTTCCTTGGTTCAGAGTGCCTCCCTTATTTCTTATCCTGCGCCAGAACTGACATAAGCTGATCAAGCCGTTTGTTTGTCCCTTTCAGGTCTTCACGAAGTTCGCGCACGTCCTCCCGCAACAGATCGAAATGCGCATCGAATTCGACCCGCCTAACATATTCGTCACGGACCTGATTGATGCGGTGATGCAACTCATCGTCACCGTCCTTGATCGCCTTTGAGAGAATGCGAAATGCAACAATCAGTGTTGAGATGCAGAAGCCAACGACTTGCACGTCAGTATCAAGGAACCATCGCCATTCATCACTCATAGCTGTTTGGCCTCCTGCACTTCCGTGGCTTTAAGCCTCTGGCGAATGTGGAGGTGTTCAACAAGCCACCATACAAAGACGATGCCATTCACCAGTGCGCCGGTGAGCGCGTCCGCTGCGCCGGTATCGAGATATCCTCGTGCAATTAGGTAACTTCCCACGGCCTGCAGGACCTGCCGGATCAGCGGGATTAATAGACTAATTTCCATTTTCAAACTTTCGGCAATAAAAAACCGCCTCAAAGGGCGGCGTCATTTTGAATTTTACGGCAGTATCAATTCAATTCTGCGGCTTGCTTCCACATCGTATCAATGTCTTCATCTGTGAGACCGATTTCAGGGATCGACAAAATCTGATCAAACAATGGATCAATGCGTAGGAACATAGGCTTGTCGGCGATTTTGGCCAAAGCAATTGTTTTGCTCGGATCTGGCAAAGCTTCCAATCCAGCGACGATTTTGTCATGCAAACCAGACCGCAGATTAATCACGACATTGAGCCGCCATCGTTCAAGCTCCGGCATGATCGTGCGCAATTCTTCGACTGTCATGAGACTGATCGGATCAACGATTTCCGAGCCGGTCCATTTCTTGCCGTAGACAGTGCCGCCGGGGCCAAAGGTGAAACCATAATTGCTATCTATGCCAATGACGTCAAAACCACCGAGTTGAGAATGCTCAATGTCATCTGTCATTGAAAAGATTAGACCGTCCTCATTTACCGCAATGTAAAAAGGATGAGGATCATCCTTCGCCGCATCGCAGATATCTTTGCCGTCTTTAGTACAGAACAGGCTAACAATTACAGACTGCATTGGTCCGTGGACTGTATCGCCATTCTCGTTGATGTGCATTGGCCCCGGAATGTCGAAGCGTTTCGAGATGGGAGTTAATTTTCCAAAATTTTTCATTAGTACGGTCCTAAGGCTCTCCAGCCAACATAAGCGATAAAAACTTGCGGCTGACGCGCTGCAAAGTGAGAGGTTGTGAGGTTGCCCGCGCCAGCCCTCATAAATGCAGTCAAGACGTATCCGCTCGCTTGGTTCCATTGATTGAGTATAACATCCGAGTACGCCCACTCGACCCAGCCAGCGATGCGGGTATCCGTGACAGAGCCGTTCTTTCTGTCGTCGGCAAAGGCTGCACATCGACCTTCAATGTAAGAACTGAGAGGGCCACCCCACGCGGTGCCATTGATGTTGCCGCTCGTGTCCATATAGGAAGGGCCGCACACAAGAGCGTTGTTTGCTTTCACATTGCCTCGGCTTTCAATGTAAGCGGATACAATGCTGATCGGGAAATTCGCAGCCCCATCGTAATTGATGGTCATCGCTGTTTTGTTGTATGCGCCAGATTGTGCGTTGAAATTTGAAAGCGTTATTCCGCTTCCCGATGAGCTTGGCTCTAAGACCCATCTCCAATGCGCATAGGCCGCACCAGTCCAGCCCATTTGAATTGGGTAAGATTGTGTGCTCGACGTTCCAGAGCTAAACATAGCCCCCAAATGTGCCGTCAAGAGACCACTGGAAATATCGAAGCCGCCACCTACGACCGAAATGCCCTTCGTGCCGTTTTCGAGGCCAATAGTGACGTAACCATTTTCTACGCCCCAGCCAAGATACCAGCTGCGTTTTTTATCGGGGAAGTAACCACCGACATAGCCTGTATGAGTGTTGTCGCCCGGCGTCAGAGACACATAGCCGCTCTCGTCATCGGAAGCGGTAACTATCAACTCGCCTGCGGTTGAAAAGCCTGACGCAATGCCGATGTTATCGCGAACTTGTTTCTTTTCGGCTTCAACAAGCTCTTGAGGACCGTAAGAAACTGCGGTTGCAGATGCCACCGATTTCCATTCGACTTCATTGTCACCGTCACTCGACTTCGTGAGAACCTGCCCCGCCGTGCCGCCCGGTGCCTGCAATGCACTATCAGCCGTCGCGCCCTGTCCAGCCGTCGCAAAGTCAGCTTCATCATGCGCTGCAGCTGTGCCAATATCATGTGGCTGGACCGCTGTGTCAGCAAGTGCGCCTTGCGCAGCTGTGGCGACCTCTGTGATGTCGCGGCTCGCAACGCTTCCCAGCGCTGGCCGGTTGTTCAAGTCGTTATAGTCGCCGCTCGTTGCGACTTTCGCCAAGTCGTCAGGCTGCACGGCAGTGCTGGCCTTCACGCCCTGTTCCGCCGTTGCAAAGTCTTCAACGTTTCGCGCGGCAGCATTGCCCACAGAGGCAGGCGTCAGCGCCTTGCTGTTCGACACACCCGCTACAACATCATCTTTCGTTGCAATCGGGATTTCAAAGTCATGTGTATGATAAGGCACGGCCATATTATCGGCCCTCCAATGTCTGGACGCGCGCAGTGAGCGCGTTGATCTGGTCTTGAAGTGGTTTCAGGATTTCACCAAGCGGCGCGTGAATAAGCCGGTTATTCGCGTAGAGAACCACGCGAACGTTGGCCGTGTCAGTAATCGCTGAAACCGGCGTGAGGATGATGTTATCTGTCACCTGCATCATGTTCTGATCACAAAATACATTGCTTTATTGATCGGACGCGCCTCATTCCCGCCATCTCCGGCTGTCGTGCCTGCGAACGGATGAGAATGATCTGGAGCCCATGAGGTGCGATTTGGTGCGTTGCCGCTCCAACTCGACATTGCTCTGCTGATGTGAACGGCGCCGCCATATCCGCCTTCACGCGGCCCCGCGTCATGATCGTGGCCACCAGCTGCGGCGGTTTGCCCTGAAAAAGGGTGTTCGTGTAAAAGGTTTTGACTACCCTGCTCACTGCCAAAGACACGCCCCGGATCAACGCCCCTGCCATCGTCCCAACCACGGATAAAGTCGGCTCGCAAATCCGGCACATTGAAGGTTGTGCTGCCATCGCCAACACCATAGCGACCACCGATCACGTTAAAGAGTCGTGCGAAGGTCGTACGAGAAATAGCCTGACCATTACAGTAAAGGCAGTCAGGCGGCACGATAGGAGCGGCTACCGCAAAAATCAGACCGGCAGGAATGCTCTGCGTTTGGGTCGGGTTGAACATGAACCAGCCGCCCGCATTGTCAGCAAGTGCCGAGCAATAAATGAAGTCGTAAATACCGCCTGCCTGTATCTGTCCGGCTCCTATAGGGACAACACCGGAAAGACTGATGCAATAGATCGGCTTTGCACCCACAGCATTGACGTTGAGAGATGCCGGACCGGTGTTTGTGCTCACTGCACGCAGATTGATGCGGATACCGTCGACATATTTATTGAATGGCGACTTCGCAAAGACCGAAATGACATTCGGTGTTCCCTGCACAGTCGCAGCGCCGCCGATATCGGTAATGTATTCCTTGATGCGCTGCATCATCGCGCGGGCTGAGTTGTTAACCGAGCTTGGGGGCTGGCCTTCTGCCCAATTGATATTATCGTCTGAGTTGGCATTGTTCGCCGCCTGCAGACTCCAGTCGTAAATGCTCGACATGTCTACCTCCTAAGCCTGATTGTTCCTGCGGCGACCAAGTCCAGATAATACCTGGCTAAGTGCCTGCATCTGCTGTTGTGATGGTCCTTGAAGTGGTGCAGCCGGTGCTGGTGCTGCTGCCCCACCGTCGAATGAGCCCGCCATCCCCGACAAAGAGCCAAATACATTCGACAAGCCGCCCTTAACGTCACCGCTTTTGAAGTCGTTGAACGCGGTCGTCATGCTTGGCTGCGGTGGTTGGTTCTGCGCAACTTGCGGCGCTTGCTGCGGCTGCTGCATTGGCTGGGCCGGTGGCATTCCAACGTTGATAGGTTGACCCATAGCTGGTGCTGGCGTGCCGGGGGCCTGTGGCGGAGAGGCTGGCTGTGCTGCAACATTGCCAGATGCCATGTTGATGCCGTCCCAAGGTCCAACGCCCGCCGCCTTCGCGCCCATCCAGTTGCCCCAGCCGCGTTTTTTAGCGTGGTCAAGTGAGAAGTCGACTTGCTTCTGCCACGTCGACGGATCGCGCGCATCAAGGCCGGTTGCTTTGGTGAAGTCGTCGCCCATTCCCGCGTGAGGCATAGCCGGATTAATACCGCCATAGTGGAGCTGGAAAGGACCGAAGGACGAACCGCCATCGCCACCGTGATCGGGCTTTGACGGGTCAAAGACGTTCATGCCTTCGTGACCTGCAACACGCGCTGCAATGTCCGGGTTGATGCCGCGCTGATATGCGGCCTGCCGGATATATTGTTCAATTGGGGTCATACGGTTTGCTCCATAAAAAAAGCCGCCCATATTGGACGGCGGGTCATCAAGTTATATGTTGACAACTCGATTTATGTAATATAAAAATTACACATGATCGAAGTTAGCCAAACAGACAAATTCAAAACTTGGTTCGAGAACCTTAAAGATGTGCGCGCAAGAGCACGCGTTCAAACTCGCATCGACCGCTTGTCAATTGGCCTGTTTGGCGACGTGAAATATTTCGACGGAATAGGCGAAGTGCGTATCGACTACGGACCCGGCTATCGGCTTTACTTCGTAAAACGCGGTAATACCGTGGTTATTCTCCTAAGCGGCGGTGATAAGTCAACGCAGAGCAAGGACATAAAAGCTGCCGTAGAAATGGCAAAGGAAGTTTAATATGACCATTAAAACCATTCCATGGGATGCAGCAAACTATCTGCAAAACGACGAAGCTATTGAAGCGTACCTTGAAGCCGCCTTCGAAGATGGCGATACCAAGGTCATTGCTGTTGCGCTCGGCAATATCGCTAGAGCCAAAGGCATGACCAACATTGCAAAAGAAGCTGGCATTACCCGCGAGGCACTTTACATATCTCTCAGTGAAAAGGGCGATCCGAAGCTCTCCACACTTCTCGGAGTCATGAAAGCTCTCGGCCTGCAACTCACTGTGCAAACCGAAAAACACGCAGCTTAATTACCCAACTGTTAGCGATACCTATTAGCGCGCCTCCTAGAATAAGTTTCCTCCGTTTTTGATGGAGGAAATTTTGAAGAAGACGTTTATTCTTATCGCTGTTCTTCTGGGTGTTTCAGGGTGTCAGAGCGGCGGGGTTGGTATGCCTGAGTCCCCGATGTGGTTTCTAACCGCCACGCCCGAACAGCAGATAGCTTATTACAGCAAACGTTGTTCTGCCTATGGCTTCAAAGCCGGGACCCCTGAAATGGCGCAATGTATCATGACGGAGTCACGATCTTCAAAAGATCGCGCAAGCAATCAAATGGCTGTGTCCAGAATGATAACAGCAAATTCCGTCCCTCGGAATGTGATGACTACCTGCAATAGTTTCGGCAATACGGTTACCTGCAACAGTAATTAGAACCCCAACTCATAGGGATACCAATTAGCGACAGCGATACACTACATTCCTCTCAAGTTTGAAAGGAATGAAGATGTACGCAATCCTTTACGTTATCGCTGTCGCTATTATGGCGCTGATCATGCACGTCATCAGCATGGGGGCGATCACGCTCCAAAACTTTTTCGGTGGAGATTTTGCTTGGGGGTTCATATTTGGTGGGTGCTTCATTTTCACAATATGCCTAATTTGCCAGCGCATCGAGGCGAGAAAGTAATTGGTGGGTCATATTCCCTCCTTTGGTTGCCCGATCCATCGTGATAGCCTCAATAACCTTTTGAACCTGTGGAGCACCTACTTTCATGTGCTGCATCAGGTTTAGGGCTTCAGCATAGGCGGGCCGATTGCTGGCTAGCGCTTGCGCAATCTGGGTGTTTCGCTTCTCAATGGCCTGCTGCTGGATCAATTTCATCACATGACCAACGGTTTTTACGCCAGCAGCCCGCAACGCCCCCAATGACCCTTGAGCAGAATATGCCTCCTTTATACCGAAAGCAGGAGGAGCAGGCGGGGCAAGCTCTTTCTGAGCTGCTTGCCGTGCTGCCGTGAAGCTGTTGTCTACGACATCATGTTTTGTCGTCGCAAACAATGCCTCCCTGTCGAGAAGATCAAGCGCACTTTTTGTCTGATCCTGACCGAATAGCGTACCCATTCGGTCGCGGTTCCAGTCACCCTCCCCCTTGATAATATTCTTGAGCGCAACCAAATCGTTGGCCTTGGTCCCGATCTGACGATCAATGTCAGCACGGGCGGATTGCTGCATACGGAACGTTTTTGCAGATGGGCCAACCATCAAGCCTTCTGGATTAACGCCTTTTAGAACCTCCTGCTGTAGTTCCTCAGGCCGTAATGCCTCGCGACCACTGTCGAGCGCCTTTAGACCGATATCAAGCCCTTCATCCTGTCGTGCAAGCTCCTGAAACTGGGCGTCGGCCATCTTGATACCCGGAACATGCTGCGCCAAACTATCATCGATCATCTGCCGCGTTTCGGTGAGTATTCTTGACACTTGCGGGTTAACTTCATTTTTTTGAAGGCCATCAATTGCTTTTCTGGTCTGCAACAGTGTGTACGGATTAGTATCCAGCGTATTGCCGTTGTTCACATTGAGCATATTGCGAATGTTCTTCGCGGCAGACTGTGCCGGTCCACGCAAGATAGCGGACTGCGTTTCGAGATGATTGGCTATGTGCGATGTATCGACCGGAACAGCCTGTTTGAAAGAGTCCTCATAGGCGGGCTCGGTAGCGCGCTGCCCTTCACGCACCAGATCATTGATCGAACGCGGTCCAGTAACCGGGCCAAGAGCATCATCGATACCGGACTGAATACGCGCGTTTGCACCTGCGTGACGACTGGTCAATGCGTCTTTGATAATGGCCTGTCCTTCGCCGGGATGATTTGCAAGCGCGCTTGCGGTTCCCTTCAAATTCGGGCCAAGGTCCATCCACATTGCTTCTGGGCCAAGTTCGTCAAGATGCTGCTGAATTGCCGATGCGCTAAGCCCGTCCTGCCCCGCCTTCTCGGCGAGGTATTTTAGGGCACCCGCCGTTAAACCTGCATTGCGGGCGGTATTCCATGCTTTTACAGCATTCACACCCTTGCCAATGGCACCGCCTACTAGCTGTCCGGCAGCAGGAGCAGCCGCGCCACCCAAGAAGCCAGAGATAGCGCCATACTTCATCTTTTCAGGATCAAAATCACTGCGCACGCCCGCATCTGCACCGCCCATAACAGCGCCGGTTCCAGCAGAAATAGCACTGCGCCCAAGCAGCCCCGCGCCCAACCGCAAGCCTGCGGCCTCTGGTGCCGCCGCAAGCATCGGCAGGGTGCCAAGCACGCCACCAGTCAATCCGGCTGCGGTGCTTGCATAGGGGTGCTGATTGGCAAACGCATCCCGCTTGCCCTGACCATCATCATAGGCTTGATGGTACCGCTCGTCCCACGATTTACCCGGATAGGCATGGCTTCCGATTGGCGTGTCATCGAGCGTTGCATCAATTACAGCGCCCGCTTTGGTGAGCAACCGACCAGCAACGGGCATACTGTCAATCATGGTGCGCATGACGTTCTCAGAATTGACGCTGCCGTCTGGCTGCATTGCCGTGCCACCTCTGGCAATCGTCGGGCCGACTGTGCCGTCATTGGTAAAGGACTGATTTCCGCCCTGCTGCTGCAAGCGCAGACGCGCCGAGGCCATTGCTACAGCGCGTTTCTGTTCAAGTGTCATTTCGTCCATAATGCTTTCTCCTCTGGCGTCATCACGCCCCATATAGACGGGTCAACACCTTGCGGGGCCGGCGCTTTCTCGTCCATACCGTCAACTCTTTCATTCGCGCCGAGCGGTTTATGTGTGAATGGTGAAATGATCGGATGCTCTTTGTCATATTGAGCAACCACATCGTTCCAATCAGCGGTATGGCCTTTGTAGGACTGCGCCATGTGAGCAAGATCGATTTTCTGCTGCGCCTGCTGTTTATAGATGTCGATCATCGCTCGGTTGCCCTTCTCACTCAGAGCAAGACCCGGATTATTTTTTAGGAATGTCTGGAAGTCGAACTGAGTAGGGCGAGAAGTCATGCCGCTGGCGGCGGTTGACGCAAACTGTGTTCCCAACTTGCCAACCAGCTCTGAAGGAGCGAGACTTTTGACGTCATAACCAAGATTTTGCATAATGCTCTTGGCTTTGACGACACTATCTGCTCCCGGACCTGTCGCAATATTGCCATTGCCCGCATTAAATGCGTCTTCAATGAGATTGAGAGACTGCAACTCTTTTCGACCATCCTGTCCAGCGTCCATATAGCCAATGATATTCTTGGCTCTGGCCTCTCCTAGTGCCTTTTCCTCTGCCGTTTCTCCGGCATTGCTGAGATTGACGAGGCTTGGCGATAGAGGTGCTGGAAGACCCTTTTCATTATGGATGTACGGCGTTTTATCCGTGTCAGAAATACCGAACTGCGCCCGTTCATCCGCTGACAGTGGCGTCCCCGGCGCACCACGGCCCGAAGTTCCGCCTTGCCCCCATGGGTTATAAATCGGCTCAACACTGCCCGCCGCTTCATTGGTGCGCACCATTGTGCCATCAGGCAACGTAGAGAAGCCGTATTTCGTGGTGGGTTTGGCATTCAACTGACGCGTTTCAGCCTGCGTTTTGTCAAGATTGGCCTGCGCCTGCTGCGTCTGCAATGCATATGAAGGGTCTTGCTTGCGGAAGATATTGCTGAGCGCAAGATTGAGCGCATCATGGTTACCGTTAATGGCCTGCGCATCTTCCTGACTATAGCCGTTGTTCGTCAGATATTTGATAGTCTGGTTTTCGCGCCCGCCCTGTGCGACAGACAGACCACCTTTTGCAAGACTATCGCTGACAGAGTTGCCCTGCGCCCAGCCTTGAAACATGTTTCCCAGCCAGCGCCCGGTGTCTGACTTGTCGAAGTCCTTCCACTTGTCGATAAAGCCGCTACCGCTGCCAGACTGCTGCGAAGTAGGGTTTCCAGTGGGCTGGCGCATTCCGGCCCATGGATCTGGGTGCTGATCCGGTGACCGTGGAGACAGCGAACCCGGAACATTCTGATAGCTCTCCGGCTCGGCATGTGGTTGCGCCTGATTGTTTTGCGAGAGTGCTGCCTGCGGGTTGGTAAGGAAATTCTGGGGACCGGGCAACACTGATGCAATCAGCCGGTTGATAAGTCCCGGCTGCTGAGAATTGTCGATTGGCATGACTTCACCTATTTTTTCATAATGGACGAACCAATGCCGCCAGCGGTTTGCAGCGGATTGCCACTTTGCTTTGACGTTGTTGTTTGCGTCCCGTAATTACCTGCTGCACCTTGCGTAGCGCCGTTGAGCATGTTGATCCGGTTCCAGCCCCGATTGTCTGTTTCAGACCACTTGTCCCAATCAGCGTTAAGCTTATCCTGATTGTTCTTGTCGATGACCTGCCCACCAGTGAGCGCGTTGCGTTCGGCGTTGCTGTAGCCCTGATAGAGATTGTTGAGGCTGTTCAACTGACCCTGATTGGCCGCGTCAATCTGCTGGTTTGCTGCAATCTGGTTGTGAACATCCTGATTGTACTGATTAGACAGGGCATTGCTGCGCACATTGCCGAGCGATGTGGTCATGGCGTTGGTGTTGGCCGCAGAACCATAACGGCCTGCGCCTGCAAACTGGCTCATTGTCTGGTTGGCGGTCTGGTCCAGCTGGCCCTGCAAGGAGTCATTGAAATAGGGATTATTGCCGACCATCTTGCCAGAAGCCATATTTGCAAGGTTGGTGCCGCTGGAGGTTTGACCGGTTGCCAGTCTGTTGACAGCATCCGATTTATACATGCCTGCCGCATCTGTCAGGCCATTGACGGCACCTGTGGTCTGGCCGCTCAAATCTGTGACGCGCTGACCCTGATAGACGTTCCCACCCTGTCCCGAATTATACAGATTGAGAGCATCGCCTGCAGCCTGCTTGTCGTTTGGCAGCGCCCACGATGGAGGTGCGTTTGTGGTGGTCTGTTTGGAGGAGCTACCGCCCATTGTTCAAATCCTTTTTAAATCTCATGACAAACGGCTCATAGCCGTGTTTTGCAAATGCCTTGCGCCAGCCGCTTCGACCGACAAAACAAACTTCATCAGCGCCGATCTCTCGCGCCCATGCCTCGAATGGCTCAATCATCTGAACCAAGTCAGTGCCTCCATCACCCGCTAGCTCGCAAAGCATCACTCGCTTACGGCCTGTAAATTCGCTGACGATGATTTCTGATGTAGCAAAAGCTTGGAATTTCTCGTTTTCGTCGAGAATTAGCCAAAGCTGCTGCTCTCCAGATAAGAGTTGATCAGCGATCGTTCGTACTGACAGCTCATCTGGGAACCGCGCCACAAGCTTGTTCATGGCTGCAGTGATTTCTGGTCCGTATTTCGCCAGACGCTCCAGCGGCCAATCTTGAGTAAGATGAATTGAAAGTGTCATCGAAACCCTGCCGGAATGAAATCGACGTCAAAGCCTTTTGCGTGGCTCCAAGTTTCCCCGGCTGGTATCCTCATGCGGAACCGATGGAACCGTGCGCGGGATCGCTTACGCACAAGGCCGGTGTTGTTTGATGGTGTCTGTTCACCCAGCCAATGAACGGGTTCATACTGGTTTCGCCGCATGCGTATCCCGACGCTCACAAACACCTGATCCGTATCCACAACCGGATAAACAGCCTCGGTTTTGTTCAACTGACCATTGGTGGCCCCGAATTCCTGGGTGGTAATCGTGGCTTCCATATTGGCAGCAGAGAACGAACCAAGCTTCAAATCAGGTGAGAACGCGCCGAGAATAGGCGCGCCGCCCTGCCACGCTTTACTGTCGAGAGAAAAGGGCAGTGCATCCACATCAGTTGAGACAGCATCAAGCCCGTCGAGCGTGTAGCCTTCTGTATAGATCGGCATAATCGCACTGGCGCGAATTTCGATTAGGCTCCAGCGCTGCAAACCCCAATCATACACCAGCATCTCATTATAAATTCCGGTGCCGTTGTAATCCATGGCCCAATAAACGCGGGAATAAAATGGATCGATCACCCCGATCATGTCGGAAATGTTCGATGAATTGAGCTTGGTGAAAATCGATCTATCGACCTTTTCAAAGCCGATTGGATTGATACCCCCGTCAGAGCCGATCTGAAAGAAGCCGCCCTCATCTGCATAGAATGTGAAAGCCCCACGGCTGGCGATTGAATAGGGAGACTTTGCGCCGCGTTTGTCTTGAATTTTCACGAAGGAAAACACAAACTGAGAGCCGGGAATGAAGGTTCCCAGATAGATTGCGTTCTGCATGAAGATAATTGGATTGGTCGCCTCGCTTGACCCCTGCACCGTGCCGCCGTCCGGGAATATCTGAATGTCAGAGTTACGCTGTCCCGGCGTCCAAAACTCCGCATCGTTAAGCGCAGACCACTGCACACCATTCGGTAGGTCTGGCATGCACATGAGACACACAAAGTTATCCCAGATGCGCACAAGACCGGCGCGCGGTGGGTTGCCCCCAAGATCACGAAACTTCTCGTCCTTGCCTATCTCGAAGACTTGGGGGTTATCGTTCTGGTTGACTGCAATCACAAAATCGCCAAATGCAGCAAACGACCATCGAGCTTCATTGTCTGCTGAGTAGCTCGTGTCTTCCTTGCTAACGTCTGCCCATGACAGATCTGTCGCATCGAGCCGGTAAAGCTTTGATCCAGTGCCTGCGAACACAAAGACCCCACCATCGAGCGAGCGAAACGCAAACGCGCCTAATGGCTTTTCTGGAAATGCCTGCGTAAAATCGCTAAAGGCGGGCATGGGAATGTAACCATCCTGCCCCGGAAGAACGTTCAATACGTCATCGGTGAAAGCAGAATTGAGATCAGCAACATCGGGCCGAAACTCTGCGGCGGATATCAGCATGTTAGAACGCAGTCGCTTTTATGCGACCGCTCCCATTTCGTCTGGATGTTTCGGCTTTAAGCAGGCCATCTTGCTCCCGATAATCATCGAGGGATGCGACGGCTAATTGCTCGTCTTGCAGGTAGTTGCGGTAAAGCTCGAACTTCGCGCGGGCCTTCACCATGTCAAAGGCTTCCGTAAACCACACATTGCTGTCGTCTGCGGACTGAACCGGGGCGAGACGGTACGGTCCAAGCTGGAGCCGGATTGTGTATTCTTGTTCGCCGGGGATTGGATAGAGCCGGATACGTTGCCCAAAGTATGTAAAGCTGTTCGGCTGACCCTTTGCGGCGGTGCCATAAGAAAGGGTTTCCAGCTCGTCCGGACTTACGCGGGTCAACACGCGGCGCTGTGCATCGCCGTCTTCGCTATAGGCTGCAACAATGCGCACAAGGGAGGCAATATTCGGGTTGTCACGGCTATCGTACCATTCTTGACCTGCAACCGTTTGGAAGGTCGTGTCCCGCGTTTCATTGAAGTAATAGGGCTCACGCTCGCAGACGCGTATCGCTTTAAATATGCAGGTCTGGATTTGATTGAGGTATTCCCCGGTCGTATCGTCAATCTCGTCCGATATCACCGTCAACATGTCGTAAAACGTGCGATCTGCAGGATCGAGTAGCGACGGAATTGTGTTATTTGGTCCGCCGGTTTGAACGGTAATAGCCATCGAAATACCTCACATAAAAGAAAAGCGCCCCGGAGGGCGCTTGTTACGCGGCGGCCATCAGGCCAGCGGCTTTGAGTTTTGACAAAACGCGGTTGAAGTCCGCAACAATTCCAGCAATGTCTGTGGCGGTGCTGTTGTCCTGCGCTGCGGCCATCTTGAGAAAGCCTAACTTCGTAGTGGTCGCCGCCTCGTGACTGTGATTGCCAGCTGCTGCGGTCGCGGCAGTGGTGCCAAGCGCCAAAAGCTGGGTATTGCCAGCCAAGGCCGTGGTGGCGGTGGTGCCAATTGTCGGCGGAAAGGTGGAAGGCTTGCCAGTGATATCAGTCCAGCTCACTGACGAACTGCCACCGCCCGGCGTGACTTCAACACCATTGACAAAGAGCTTACCCACCAACATGCGCTGATACTGATAGCGCGAACAGGTTCCGGTTATTTTCATTCGGATTTCCTTTCAAAAAGAAAGGAGGGCCGAAGCCCTCCCCTCAATTATCGACCGCGTATTCGATGACGATAATCGCTTCGCCGGCTGTGGCCTCTTCGCTGCGCGTGAAGGTCACAACGGTTTCAATCGGACGATATGCCTCTGCGGCAGAACCGAAGCTCGTAATGGCAACAGTGCCGAGCGCGATTGCAGCCCCGAAAGCATCGGGAGCGCCGTTCTCGTCACCGACTTCCATTGTACCGGCTGAGAATGGTGTCACGACATAAACGCGCGCGTTGAGAATGACGGCACGGTCAGGCAAGACGCCCACTTCGCCCTCAAGGCCAAGGTCGTCATACGACACGCGTTTGCGCAGAATGTGCGACACCTGAATATCAAGCTGACGCCCACGCTTTGGCTGATGTGGATCATTGGTGGCCATGTTTTAAGCCTCCTTATTCTGCGGGTTTCGCGTAGGTGGAAACAACGATTGTGCCGAAGTCTTCACCGTCGAATTTGGTTTTCTTCATGCCCAGAATGGTCTGTGCAGAAACACCCAGCTGACGCTGATAGTCGAACAGCTCTTCAACGCGTTTGAACTTGTCGGGGTTGTTCTTCATGCCATAGGCAGCAACAGCCGACTGAGCGCCGAGCAGAACAGCGCGGCGCACCGTGTCCACCATCTTGCCATTGGTAGCGACACCCGGAACAACGTGTTCTGCTTCGCGCAGAATGACACCGTTGTAGAGGCCGAGCGAACCATCAAAAATCGGGTTGTTCTTCCGCGATCCGGTGTATGCGGCTTTGGTAATGTCGAGCCATTGGCCGTCACTGGTGTTGGTGCGCAATGACGTAACCTGCGTTGTATGCAGATACATCACATAGACCTTTTCGCCGTTCACATTGACCGGGCGCAGCTTTGGATTGGCAAGCTTTGCACGTTCAACCGCCTTGTCGATCAAGGTAAGGTCGAAAATATCGTCTTCCGTCAGTTCTTCGTCGGATGCTTTACCGCCTGCGCGGATAATGCGGCCCGGCGACGGTACGAGCGGCGTGTTGAAGCCGTAATGGACTGGCTTGAGGTTGATCAAGCGGCCTTCAAATGGAAGCTTCGCCGCTGTGTAGCCGCCCCACTGAATGAAAGCCATCATAGACATGCGGTCCGAGAACCAGTCTGTCAGGCCGTCATTGGCTTCCTGACGCAGATTGAACGGCACGCGCTGCGCGTCGATAGTATTGCCGTTGTTCTTGACCTTTACAGCATGGGCAAGCTCATTAATCATGAGCGCATCCGAATAGGTGGAAAGACCTTCTTCGTTGCCTTCCAGCGTTTCGTCTTCTGAAACACCATCACCGACGAGCTGCTTGCGGAGACCAAACGTCACCTTATCGCCTGCGGCCTTCTGGGTTTCGTTCTTGATCTGAATGATGCTGTTGGTCGAAGTACCCATAAGAGGCGCGATAGCAGTTGCTTTCGAGGTCTCTACACTGAGCTTCTTCGACCACAGCTTGTTAGCCAAAGCGTCATTGACGCCGAAATTGGTCGTAGCCATGTGGAATTATCCTGAATTGTTTGGGTTTTGATGCCGCACATGACGTTGTGAGCGAACGAAGACGATAACCGCCGTCGCGGTGCTGGTATGACGCTCCAGCAAAACGAAGAGCAGTTTAGGGCCATGCTCTGGGCCTCATACAGTTTAGGCGTTGTCACCGCCCATTAGTTTGTCGAATAGACGTTCGTTCTTTGGATCGGCCATCCATGCGGTAAACTCGGTTGGTGACATATTGGCGATTGCTTCCGCCGTCAGTGGGTCGCCGGTATTTGTCCCGCTCGATGCGCCAAGCGTGCGTGAAGCGCGTTGAGCTTCATCAAGTGCCGCCACCTTATCCAGCGTTTGCTGCTGGATGTTCTGCGGGTCTGATGGTGCAGCATGAGGAGCATAACCAAAGCTCTGCGCCATCTGATAGATAAGCTCTGCTGGATCGCGCCCCAACTGCCCAGCCTGCCGCACAATGTCTTTCAACTCGACATTGATCTGCGCCACACGCCCGCGAACGTCACCAAACTGTGGGTTCACAACCGCCAGCGCTTCAAGCTGCTTTTCCCGCATGTCGGAAAGGAACTGTGTCGCCTGATCGAAATCAGGTTTTGCCGCCCTTGCCTGAGCAACGGAATAATCCCAAGCGCCCCAGACCTGAGCCTCAGCCCGTTCCGTTTCGCTCTGCTGCCTTTCCTGATCCTCTTGCGCCTGTCTGCGCTGCATTTCACGGCCCTGCCACATGACATAGCCCAAGAAATCGGCGGCAGGATCGGGTGGAGTGTCTTCTGCCGGCTTGGTTTCGGCTGTTGGCTGCGTACCACCATTCTGGAGTAAGAGCAGCGTGTTCCACCGGTCATTTAGAACCGCCTGAGTGCGCTGGACTTCATCAAGAATCGCCTTGGTTTTTTTATGCTCCTCACGCTCGGCGTGAAGTGCACCATGCGGGACGGTACCGCCCTTTTTCTCAGCGTCTTTCTCGCCCGCTTCCTGCGCATCAGGATCAGGCGCATCGGTATGCGCGGGATCAGCCTCGCTAATACCATCCCCGCCAAGGCTAGGCGCTATATTCTCGCCTTCGCTTTCAAAATAAGCGGCTTCGTCGGCTGTGAAGCCGTTGTCAATTTCTTCGTCCATTGTTCACCTGTTGGGTTATCTGCCGCCTGCGGCGCGCGTTACATTCGCATCCGCATTGCGTTGGCGGATTGCGTTCTGAGTGGCATCAATCGCCAAGCGTTGCTGTGCGAGCTGGTTTTTAGCCTGCGTAGTTTGCAGATCCATTTGCGCCTGTTGTTGCTGTACATAGAGCGCGATCTGGCCCGACTGTTGATCGAGCTGGTTCTTGGCCTGCTTGTGCTGCAAATCCGCCTGCTTTTCCGCCACGCGCATCTGCAATTCCTGCTGACGTGGGTCTGGTGGTGGCGGCTGCTGTGCTTGCTCTTGCTGCTTCTGCTGGAGTTCCTTCGTCCACTGATCCACAAGCGTTGCGGGCAGCGGGGAATATTTCAGCATTTGCAGCATGACATCCGGTGTCATTTCGTTCTGCAGCAATGGCATCATCTGTTGAAGAACCGCCCATGTCCGTTCTTTTTCGTTCGGGCTGGTCGGTGCATCATCGACAATGATTTCATATTCGATGTTCGTTTTGTCTGGACGAACAAGAGGCACATACTCCTGCTTGTCCTGTCCCACGATACGAATAAGCCGCCCATCAGACAGATAATTCTGAATGAGGTGCAGAATGATTTTTCCCTGCCGCTTACGATAGCGCCTAAGACTGTCAAACAGCGATGCTAGGAGGTTGAGCGACGACTGTTTTCGGGTCTGTTCGAGAATGCCAGGCTGATCGACTTCACGCGTCCCGATGAATTCAGCCGATAGGCCGGTTACATCGTTGATTGCTTCCTTGCTTTCATTGAACAGCTGGAAAAAGCCGGTCGGGAATTGTGCAGTTGGCTTTGGCTGGATCGCATCCGCACTGAGCTTG
This sequence comes from Ochrobactrum sp. AN78, assembly GCF_029909885.1. Taxonomy (NCBI): domain Bacteria; kingdom Pseudomonadati; phylum Pseudomonadota; class Alphaproteobacteria; order Hyphomicrobiales; family Brucellaceae; genus Ochrobactrum; species Ochrobactrum sp. AN78. The sequence goes on along the minus strand of NZ_JASAMU010000003.1, from coordinate 257,597 downwards.
CCTTGCTTCGCCCATGTGATGCTGTCAGCTCTCGACCAACTCTCCTCGGCCTGCCGGTCGTCTTCGAACGCTCCCCGCTCTGCAATAATGCCACCTTTCGACTGGCTGTTAAGCAGATACATTACTTGGCTGAAAAACTTGTTTGACCATCGCTGCGGGTCCTTCGTTGGACGCACAACACCATAGAACTGCTTTTTCAGCTTATCCCGATAGCCCGTGATGCACTCCCAGCCGAATGTGCCGGCAGGGATCAAAGGCTTGTCGGGATCGCCAAGAACTTCTCGACCAATGAAAACGCGCTTCACAACCTTGCGCCGTTGCTTCACATGCTTGAAGCCCGGAATATTCTTTGTGAGCAAATCGATCTGCTGCTTTGAGTATTCCCGCATCTGTCCAGTCTGCATGTCTGGACCGCGATAATAGGTTTCACGCTCCAGCCACCGACATTCTACGATGGTGCAAAGATTGTTCTGGTACTGGTCTGCGATATCGTTTTGATCGCCGGTGTAGAAATTGGCCTCAGTCTGGTCGTGCAGGCCTGTTGGATCATCCATAAGGGACTTCGCCCAACCTGCATGCAGCATTTCCGGCGCGATATCCGGGAACATCTCCTGTACTTCGGACAGTGGCTTCTCATCGACGTAAAAGAGATGCGTCACGTCTTCAAGATTGGGCTTTACCGCATTCTTGTCCCAAACGAATTTGAGCGGATCGAGACGAGACATGCACGGCGCGCCGTCCGGGTTATCGTCAAAGTCTAAGCGTGTGTCAGTCCAGCCCATACCGCAAATCGAAACGTCTTCGAACGCATCAGAGTCAACACTTTCACCGTCTGTCTCGTCGCGGAACCATTCGCCTGCACTGGTTAAAAGCTCATTCGCTTCCGCTGCACCAAGCTGACGCGGAATGAAACGGACTTCGCGCCGGTTGTTCACCTCTGACCCACGAACCGCGTTCACCAAAGGCGCAACGCGATTGAATGTCATGACAGGTCTGCCCTGTTCTTTCAGCGCCTGCTCATCGGCTTGGCTCCACTGGTCGCCGTTATAGAAAGCGTAATCCTCGCGGGCTTCCTTTCGCCATTCGTTGGCGTGCGTCACGTCCTGCCGATACCACCCCTTTAGCCTGCGCGTCAGGGCTTCACGATCAAGGCGCGACAGGTCGCTTTCGCCAGCCTGTTCGACCGGCGACTTATCGTCGTCATCATCTGTCATTGAGTTTTCCTTAACCGGCCATCCATGAACGGGAATTGCCGAATGAGCCACGATAGCGGCCCGTTTCCTTCGGCTTGCCCGCAGGCTGTTCATACGCAACGCACATTAAGCCGAAAGCGTCGGCTCCATGGCTCGACCAATCATGTTCTGGGCCGAGACCAATGCCGCGTGTGTCGTCTTTCTTCTCGTGATACCAGCCAAGCGCATCGAGACCGCCTTCTGTTGTTTCCTCATCGAACCAGATAGAGGGAAACATTCGTCGCGCGGCCTCAATACGCATTCTTGCTGCGCCTTTGCCTTGATTGGGAATGACAGTCACATCATAGCCAGCATCACGAAACGCGCTTTCAAAGGACACGTCATGCACGCGGTCATTGGTTGAGCCATCATGAGGCAGAATGATATCTGCTCGATCTGGGCCGTATCCTTTCGAATGCAGCCACGCCACATGCGTTGCGATTGGCTGGCCTTGTGCCTCATAATAATCGCGCGTGCGTATCTCTCTACCAATGAACTGAGCAGGCCATGCTGCGAAAGCATCAGCCTTAGCGCCCGTTCCGCCAAGATCGCAGATAATCTTAACCCGCATCAGTGGGTCGAAACTAACCCGCCCTATGCGGCGTTCGAGCCGCGCTTCGTTCAAGCACTTCGCATAATATGCGCCAGAGGCAACAGTGACATAACCACCTTCCCACACATGCGCATAATCATCAGGCGTCATGCGTAAGCAGTCCTGCCGCTCCTGCTCCAACTCATCGTTAAACCAAGGGTTATCCCGCCAGTTTGCCTGTACGACGATAGCGCCCTTTGGCTTTTCCTCTCCCCGCAACATCACATCAACGGGGTCACTTTTCTTTCTGGCGTTCCAGCTCCACCACATTTGTGCGCCAGAGGTTCGCATTGTCGGGCGAAGCATCTGAATTGATGTTGAGGAGGCAGTTTGTGCTTCTTCCCACCAAGACCGCTTGAAGCCCTCCAGCGATTTAACGCTATCAGCGGTATAGTCATTCATGCCCTTGAACATGATCAGACCATCGCCGGGCGTGCGGATCACGTCGCGATAAACTTTGAACCCGTCGGCCTCTCCTAGCCGGAATGATGATAGCTTTGCCTCAATCAGCGCCTTTGACGACTGAGCAAGATCTTTCTGGACCTCCCGAATGCAGATAGACTTTAAGCCTTCACCTGCGCTGTTGCCCGGCTCTGCGAGACTGTCCTCTATCATCATCCCGGCGAAGAAATGCGACTTGCCGGAACCTCGACCACCCCATGCGCCTTTATCGCGCGCGGGTTCGAGCAGCGGGAGAAACACTCTCGCTGTTGGAATTTCCAATTCTCTGGGCTTCATTAATCCGCCTTAGGATCGACAATCACACGTTTGACAGCCTGAACCTTGATAGCGTCCATTTCGGCATCACCACCGATTGCAAGCTTATCGCCGTATTTCTTCGGTGCCATTTTTGACATGAGCCACTTACGGGCATCAATGCGGAGCTTAGCCCTCTGAGTGTCTTCTTCATTTCCTTCGTCCGCAATCTCCAGAATATCCTCGGCCATCGCGTCAACCTGAGCTTCGCGTGCGCGTGCGTACTGGTTGCGAAAGTCTTCATCCTTTGAAAGCCATCGAAAAACTGTGCCACGATCAGGCATGCCGGGATCATTACATATAGTGCGCAATGAAACCCCGGCTGATAGTTCACCACAGATGTAAGTTGCCATCTCTGGTGTGAAGTCTGTTGGCCTGCCCTTCTTAACCGGCTGGCCTGCTCTGGCTTCCGCCCTATCCGCTATAGCTTTAATCTGTTCTGGTGAGAGAGCCATTACTTGGACCAAGTTTTGATTAGTTTGCTGAGAGCGGCGATTTATAGCTATCGACACTGTTTCAAATCAGTGCAACTTCAAACGCCATTCTTTCTTAGCGCAATCAGCAAGAACAAAATAAAAAGTGGGCTTTTAAGAGCCCACTTCAAATTACTTTTCGGATTTGTTTGACAACGAAATTTAGTCGGTGCTCTGCACACCGCTTTGACGCCTTTTAACCTCGGCCTTCATGCGGTCCTTTTGGATAGCCATCAGTATGTAAGGCAAAGGAAGTGAAAGAATTACAGCAAATACAGTAAATCCCATCACAAATTGGTACAATACAGAAAAACCAGAAACTTTGTTCTCCTGCACTACGGTTGCGACCAAGACAAGAACTAAAGTTACGATGTAAATAAACACAAGGTGTGAAAATCTCGCAAGCCTCAGCTGAATTTGTTCAGCGTGAGTGTAACCTGTTCGCCAGCTACCACTTAGCAGCATTGATGGGTCGCCAATTATCGAGATAACTGCCACCAAAACACCAGCTAGAATTGAGAACACTCCCAAGATACCTGAGAGTGCACTTTCAGCTTGTTCTAATAGGTTGCCATACTTCCGACCCGCCCATACTGAGAAAGCAAACGCCGATATGAAGAAAACCCAGTTGACCACCGTTAGGAGTCGAACACGCCAGCTGTCTTCCATTGCTTCATTACCCCCGAAAGAACCTTAAATGCGTCCTGCGGATCAAGGGCGATATCATCACCGCTGATATCGACGTCCGCCCGAATGGCAATCTTACTGCGAGTGATAATATTTCCGTCACGTGTGACAATTTTAAACTCGTCGTTCGCGTCAGCAACTTGATTTGCCAGCTTTGACATGAGCTGGGGTACCAACTGATTAGAGGTGCGCCCATCGTATCCGAGATGTATAGTTGCTTCAATGTCGCTCATAGCGTCGGTTTCGGATTGATTGGCGGCTGCTTTTCCTAACGCGGATAGCGCCTTCAAAAGGGGATCAATAACAACAAAAGCGCCTGATTTTTTTGCGTCTTCGTTAAGTTGTTTAACGGTTGGCAGATACGATGCCAGACCGAGGTCAATCGTCTTCACGCCAGACTTAATCAGCTCTTTTATGAGTTTTTTATCCCCTTTTGGATATAATCCAAACTGTGTGGCTCTCTTAGGCCTTTTCGCGTGCTCAAAGAATTTCTGCAACAGCAGAGTGATTTGGCCATCATTTGTGTGTCCGTCAGCGACATATGCCAAATTGTTGCCTGAAACCTTTATGTAAATGCCCGTTCTGAGAAATTCTTGCCCTTTCGGGGGTGGCTGACGCCCGACTTTAGCTCCCCCAGCTTGCACTGTCCCAGCCTTACGCCCAGCAGAGTATATAGTGATGTATGCCCCCGTGCTATCCGGGCTTCTTGACGCAATATGCGCTTCCACAGTGCTCGAATAAGCAAACTTTGTGTCGATGGGTTGGGGACATTGTTTAAGTGCGGCTTTCAACACCGCCTCAAGAGTTGATCCTCCAGCTGCCACCCACAAGGCTCTACGATAATGTGCAGTCTTTTCCAACCGTCTGCTCCCGCAACAAATAAAGTTGAGTAGACGGTAAAGCATGATTCGCCAGATAGACGAGATAAAATAAAAATCTAAATAGCTTAAGTTCAGAAATTTCTAAAATACAAAGACTCGCGCGCGACAAGTAATCTACGCGCAAATCACCACCATAACTACTTAATCACTCTTTCGGTTTACCGGGTCAAGCCCTCCAACTCGTGATTTTTGGTGAAATATATCCCCAATGGACGGCCAAGACATCAAGGCAATCTCGGAGGTGATCAGCGGCATAGTTTTTACGCCGTTTATCGCTGCAAATTCCGTCTAGGCTTAAGCCTTGCCCTGCGACTTTGCTGACCAGATCATACCCCACTACTCCGAGTAACTCCCTGCACTGCTTAAGCTGTTGCCCTGCTTCAATCTGGCTTTCGCTTATAGTCGTTCGCACCCCGCCACCGTCTACAGGCTCCCTGCTATAATCGAAAGACCCGGCACCGGACCCGCCCAAACGCTCGTAATAATGGCAAAACCGTTTTGCTGCCTGAAGCTGGGCTGCATTCAAATGGCCGCGTGCTGCCATCGTGATGATGGCGCTTTCCTTGGCATTATGTGGAAGTTTGATTTTGCGTCGATTGCCGCTTGTTTCAGCGCGCGACGAATTAAAATCTGGATTATCAGCTCGCATGTGGACCACTGCTTGTTGTGGTTGCCACTTTAGTGCCGGTGATTGTTTCCGTGTCATGGCAGATCCTATGCGGCGAGTTTGTGAGAGGCTGCTAAAGGCTCAAGCCCTTCGGCCAAGCGCATTTCATCGACAATTGCGATGAGCTTTACCCACCCCATGCGCTTCCCCGGCCCTTTCTGGCCTAACTTTCAAAGAGCATAAGTGGTTTGAATGCGCCGCATGTCGTAACCGCGCTCTAAGAAAAAGCGCTGCAAGGAGTCATACCCAGACGATGCACCACGCTCGAACCTGCGGACGCCTCTTTTTGCAATGTACTCGTCAATCAAAATTGCTTCTGTCTTCATGCTGCTTTCCCAACTTGCTTAAAATAATCGCTTGGTGAGGACGGGAGCCCGTACAAATCAAATGTCTTACCGTTTGCTTCGGCTAAAGCCTGCAAGCGGCTTAAGGCTGCATCAAATGTATTGTGTTCAGCACCTTTCTTATCGATATCCATAAAGGCGTGGAAATCGGCCATGCGTTTGCGCTGGCGTTCGCGGAAAGCTTCGTCACGTACCTCGCTATCGCTGGCGCGCTTCATGTCCGCCGCCATTTCATCGCGGATTTTCCTATCATGGGAATCCCATGCCCGTGCTTCGCTGATTGGCCTCATGATCTCATCGCACAGACCGCGAAGTTCTGGCGGCTCTGGCTTGAACTTGTGACCGAGTTTGTTTTGCATGACGCAGTCAACAGCTTCGGAGAGTGCATAAGCCGTGACACCCTTGAGTGCTGCCAACATGTTCTCAACCTGAACGCGGCGAAATTCAACTTTCTCGGCGTCGCTCAAACCCTCAGGAAGTCTGCGAGAAGGCAATTCGGAGAGGCGCATCATTGCCCGCTGCACGTCCTGCATGTCCGCTAGTTTCGTGTACAAATCGTTCGTCGCAATCTGGGTTTGCTGCATTTCGTTGCTCCAGCTTTTGACCAAGGCGCAGCCACATGACGCGCGGGTCATCAAGTTCGGATTGTTGGATTTGGTTTTGCTGTGAAGCTGGCTTTACGCTCAGCTCATCGAGCCAGCATTGTCCGTTTAGCCAGGTGGAAGCGTGTTTCGTGAATTCAGGGCTTTCGCCTTGGCGGCTGCCGGCATATCGGCGAACGCCGGCCATGATCGTTTCGATATCGTTCTGCTTTCGAGCAGCACGGAAGGCTTTGAGAGCCTGCCCCTTGCCGACCCGACGGGGATAGGCTGGCCAAAACTGTTGCTCGAACTCGGTTTCGAGCGAAATTGAGGAAGCGTTAGCTTCCGAAATTGTGGAAGGGGTAGTTTTTTCTTTAGGGGGTGTGGGGGAGGTTTCTTTTTTAGGGGAAACCACGTCTGAAACGTCTGAAACGTCTTGTTCCGTCTTATTAAGACGCTTTTCAGACGCTTTCTTCTCATAATAGCGGCGGTTGCGATCCTGACGCGCCGTGCGAGCAGGCTTGATTTCTTGCTCCATAGCTTCGGAAGCAATCAGGGCTTGCTCAATGGTCAAACCAGCTTCAAGCATGCGGCGAATAGCTGATGAAATGCTCATTGCTTTGCTCCTGCCGCCACATCGACAGCCCAATCAATCGCCTCTTGAGCGCTACAGAGCTTCACCACTGGCGACCCGCGCCATTGGTCTGCAAACTTCTGCTGATTGTCGTTGAGGGATTTGCCATAGCCTTTGTGTCCGGTCTTGCATTCGACCAGATAGCTTTTACCCCGAAAGCCCACGAGCAAATCTACAGGCTGATCCAGACGATAAACGCTGAACCCGCACTGAGTGAGTGCTGTGACTATTTCCGGCTCGCTGAAATCTCGCTTAGCTGCGCGCCTCATGCCGCCTCGCCTTCTGCTGCACGACGAGCAATCCCTGCACGAATGTCGCCTGCGATTGCAGACAAAATCCTCACGTCTTCGCGCTTGTCTGCTATCTCCAAATCGGGGCGCTTATTTCGCCCTGATGAGAAATCACCAAGCCACCACTGCTTTTCGCGAATGATTTTTTCAACGCGGTTAAGCTTATCATGCAGAGTAATCATTGGAGACCCCGCTATACTGGTGCAAAGGCATGATATTATTGCCCGGCTCGAACAGTCGGCAGGCTTCCGCAAAGTGAGGTATGAGACGATTGGCCTTGTTTGCTATCGGACGATTGCAACGTGCCTTCTTTGGCTCACCAGCATGAATTCTATGCGCTTTCCCATAGCGATCTGGGGAACAAGAAACTCGCTCGTATTTGCCATTGGCAGGTTTCTTCCATTTCCATTGATGCCAAAAGATGCATTCACGGCACGTCTTTCCTGTTGGCCCCGTTCCGGCAAAATGCGCTTGTCCAAGATATGTCTTGCTCACAGCACCATCAAAGCCAGCTTTTGTAAGGTGCTCATTCATAATGATATGATCAGCCATTTCTAATCCTCGCGGAGTTCTGGACAAATCCACTCAGCCAGTGCAGCGCAATGGTTAGCGGACCTCTGGAAACGGCGCGCAATCATCAGCCTGAGCCACTGCGGCAAGTGCAGTATCAATTTCTGCAAGCCGCTTGCGAAGGAACTGTTGCTCACGTTTGGTTTCCTCTAGCTGTGCCCGTCGAAGGGCGTCTTTCTCTTCACCGTCTATGCGGCGCGCCTTCCCTTCCCAAATGGAACGGATACGGCGTAAAGTAATTTGTTTAGACACACGGGAAGTAAGGAAGCGAAACGCCTCATATTGAGCGTTCTTTACGCTGCCATACCTTGTCTCAGGGAACGCTTGTTTTATTGCGTTCATTGAAAATGTCGTGTCACTCATTGACGTACTCTTGTCACGCTTTGACAACACCTTGTCTCTCTCCATCGCTATTGTTGACGCGATGAAAGAGAGACTTACGAAATCATCAGAAGACTTTACGCATTACACAAATGAACCGAGCGAAAACTCGGCTGAAAATACTGAAACAATAATTAGCCTGGGCAACGCGGCTTGGAGGGTTCTGCAAAACGCTCGCAAAGCCGCGATATTCCGAAGAAATGACGAGGACGCGGAAAGGCGCGGTCTGGTGTTCAAGGTTCACGCTAAGAGACCTGCAACCGCACGCCAGCACGCCGCGCCCTCCATAGTGGGATTTCGTGCTGAACTTGAAAGAACGCGCGAAAAGCGCCCCACTAATTCCGGAATAGGAGATTGAGCGAAAGCCAGACATTGCTGACTTACCTGTCCCCGACTTACTCCATGCCCAACGCCGACATATAAAGGTCAAGCATGGCGTCTTCTTCCTGACGCTCATGGTCTTCCTTTTTGCGTAGGCGAATAATTGTTCGGACGACTTTCTTATCGAAGCCACTGCCATCGAGTTCGGCATAGACTTCCTTGATATCGTCACCGATGGTTTTCTTTTCATCTTCAAGGCGCTCAATGCGCTCGATGAAGGCGCGAAGCTGGCCGACTGCAATAACTTGGGCGTCGGATGTGATATCGTCGCTCATTGGGTATTCCTTATATGACTAGGGGTTTTGGGGTTTCATGCAGCCACATCGCGGGCGCATTTAGATTGGCGACGAAAAGAGCCTACTGCTAAGGGTGAGTACCAATCATTTACAGAGACCTCGCCCTTTGTCGCCTTGGCTATTTTCAGGACCATCTGGGGCGAAGGGAAACGATCACCACGAACGTATCTGTTGATAGTGACCTGTGTCACCCCAACAATTCCGCCGAAGGCCTCGTGAGATATGCCGTTTTTATGAAGGTAAGAGCGTAGCTTTTCCATACCCTTTAATACCATTTTGGTATTTGAACGCAAGAGTAAAAATACCACTATGGTTTTTGTATATAATACCGTTTCGGCATATCATCCAGAAATGAATGAAATTCGTCGCCTCAGAGAAGAGAAGGGCCTAAGCCAAGCGCAGTTGGCTGAGATGGCTGGAACCTCACAACCGCAGATCAAGCGGCTGGAAGATGGCGCACGTAAACTCACAAAGGAATGGGCCGAAAGATTGGCTCCTCACCTTTCCATTTCAGCAGAAACCCTTCTTTTTCCAGATAGTAAGGAAATCCCTGAAGACCAGAAATGGAATGAGTTCAATGAGCTATTTTTTCAGGTTGGAGAGGATGATCAAGAGGTTGTTTTAAGGCTAATGCGTTCACTCGCTGCCGCAAAAAAAGAATAAGAGCATCCTTCTCATCATCGGCCAACAAAGACCAATCTTTCCTTACGTCATAATCAATATCCAAAACAGCACTCCTCAATATGTCAGGAATGCTGACTCTTTTGGTCGAACAAATCAAGAACATGGTTACAGAGTAGTTAACGCGGTGGATAAGCCTGTGGACGCGCCACCTGTACGCGTTACATACGCTGTTGTATTAGCAAATCATTGTAATTGTGCAATAAATGGATTTACATCGATTTAATCACGAGGTTGTTACGCCTGCACCAAGCCGCTGCCTCGACTCCAAAATGGGAATCTTGAATGCAGTTTTTGATTTCAAAAAAGGAGCCTTAGAATGTGGCGTAAGATTGAAATTAAAGACCATCTCAATCATCTAGCGAAAGAAGCTCAAATTATGGAGTGCTTTTCATCGTGTCTTATGATTGGTAGCGCAAGCGAAGGGCATGAAGCCGTAGCAAAATCCGCAATGTATAAGAAGAAAAATGGAAATCACTTAATCTTGTACTTCACACCCGAAACGGTAAAAATTTTTGATGGCAACTTGTGGGGAATACAGCAATGCGAAATACCTACAGGCGCAGAGCTTCATATTGGCGATCTGAGACATAATCCCGTTAATCTGTAGAGTAATCCGGCATCGGATAGCCCGGAATTCGTTCATCTACAGCCTCAAGACCATACGCCTGAACGAGACTAAGCATCGTGGGTATTTGATTGATTATAGTGCCGTCCGGGAAGCCTTCCGTCAGGCCGTTTGCGTACACCTTAAAGACCCTACCATCGTAGCAAATTATTTCGATGGCCGGGCATTCCATTATACGCAGTACATCATCTTTATTGGCTGACCTCGAAGAGATGGCTTCCGATAAATTTTTGAGAAATAACTCCTCGTTCGCTTTCTCAGTATTCATATTCATCAATCCTCTCATTAGCCCCGCCCTTCACCAGAACGGCGGGGTTTTTCATACTGCGATGCCCTTTCGGGATATGGCGATTCTAGCAGGATTAATTTTCTCGTAAAGCAAAGCAATACCACAGTGGTATTTATTAAAATTATATACCATTTTGGTATTGACAGATAATACCGTTTTGGTATTATGCATCCATCAACGAACGATGGAGCAAGCAAGTGAACATCGAACAGCACATACCGGCACGAACCGTCAACCTCTTCCTTGACCGCGATGTTTATCAGGTCATCTGGCTTGATCATGCTGGCGAAATTTCAATTGATGGCGGCGGTAAGTTTACAGACCTGACCCGCGAAAGCGCCCTTGATGCTTATCGTGAAGGCAATGTGCTGAAAGTCTTTTGTGTAAATTTCATTGAAGGCACGTGCCGAGATGTAACCGACGAATTTGCCGGTGAAGTCGAATACGAGCATGAGCAGCAAATTCTGGTCGGTGAAACATTCATTCCGCGCCTGTCGCTTCACGCTAATTCGGCGGGACGCACTCTTTGATGCGTGAACTCAGCCATTTTGAAGCAATTAGCCTTTCTATTTTTGCATTTGTTTTCCCATTTTTCATTGCGGGCCTTTGGAGTTCATTGACATGACAAGATTTCGCAAAGGCGATGTCGTGAGCATCGAGTGCGTTGTTCAGTATCAGTATTCTGAGACCGAGCTTAGCATTCTCCAGCCAAACGGATATTCCGCGATCCTCATCGATACGGATAAAGTGACGCTCGTGCGGAACGACATTCAGGTCGGAGATCTAATCAAGAACTCATCCGTTCCCGGTGAACCAGAGGGCCGAGTGCTGGCCATTCAAGGCGATTATGCTTGGCTTGAAACCTCTTGCGGCGATTACTCAACGTGGAAAATTACACGCTGTGAGCGCGTTGAAACTTCGCAAGCGCAGGTGGCAGCATGAAGAGTATTTCTCATTCGCTTTTGCGTCAGAAAGAAGCCGCTAAGACAATTTTAGCGCAGCTCAAAGAGGCGGGAATTGACGACGAAGAGAGCTTTGAAATCGCCATAGAAAGCGAAACAAATCTTCTGGAAGTGATCAGTAAAGCACTCGACAAGATTGATGAGGATGACGTCCTCGATGCAGGTTTGACGGCTAAAATCGAGGCCTTCACAGAGCGACGGAACGCGATCCGCAAACAGAAGGACTTTCTGCGCACATCAATTGAGCAGGCCATGCTCATCGCAGAGCAGGAAACTATGCGCTTGCCTACAGCGACCCTGACCTTACGCAAGGTGAAGCCTGGAACAGTCATTGAAACAGAGGCGGAAATACCTTCGAGGTTTTGGACGCCACAGGAAACACCCGCACCGAAACTCAACAAAAAAATCCTGCTCGAAGCCCTTGAGGCTGGCGAAACAATTCCAGGCGCTCGCCTCGACAATGGCTCAATAATCCTGACCGTACGGAGGAAATAATGGGAACAGTTACCGTTCTTGAACATACCCCTAAGCAGATCGCGCTTGTTAAGCACACGATTGCAAAAGACTGCAATGACGACGAGTTCAATCTGTTCATGGAAGCGGCCCGCTCGTATGGCCTTGATCCATTCCGCAAGCAGATCATGCCGCTTGTATTCGGCAAGGCAGCGCGCGACCAGTCTAAGCGCCGCATGTCAATTGTCGTTTCTCGCGACGGACTTCGTGTCATTGCGCAGCGCTGCAAGAACTATCGCCCAGCATCTGAGCCCGCCGAAGTTATCTTTAACGAGGAAATGAAGGCTCCAACGAACCCGAAAGGCATTGATTACGCACGCGTTTATCTCTGGCAGCAAGATAACAAGGGCGAATGGTTCAAAGTTGTCGGCGAGGCGTATTGGGATGAATTTGCGCCCCTTAAAGACGAATGGGCAGAAAATCCAGAAACAGGACGCGGCGAGAAAACCGGGCGCCAAACACTCGATACGTCGGGAAATTGGGCGAAAATGCCTGTCGTTATGATCACCAAATGCGCAGAAGCTCAAGCTTTGCGTGCGGGCTGGCCTGATCAGTTCAGTGGCATTTACGTTGAGGAAGAACTCGACCGGGCCAAGACGCTTGATTTGACTGCATCTGAAATTGTCGCGCACAACGCGGAGGAAGAACGCGCCAAGCGCATAGGTGCACATAATGCGATCACCATCACATGGGGCGATGGATGGCAGCTTGAAAATGTGCCCCTTGGTGAATTTGCAGACAGAGCAGCTGACTTCGTGAAATCATCGTCGGTCGAAATTGTCAGGCGTTGGCACGATGCCAACAAGCAGCCACTGCAGGTGTTCTGGGCAAAATGCCCGCGTGACGCGCTTGAGCTCAAAAAGATCATTGAAATGAAGCTCGCTGAAAAACCAACTTCTAAGACAGAGGCTGCAGCATAATGGCCGCATCAGTAAATAAAGTTATTCTAGTTGGCAATCTGGGCGCGGATCCAGAAATACGCCGTACCAACAACGGCGACATGATCGCCAACTTACGAATTGCCACGTCAGAAAGCTGGCGTGATAGGAACACTGGAGAGCGTAAAGACCGCACTGAATGGCATAGCGTGGTCATCTTCAATGAAAATCTTGCAAAGGTTGCCGAGCAATATCTCCGCAAAGGCGCAAAGGTTTATCTTGAAGGCGCTCTCCAGACCCGGAAATGGCAAGATCAGAACGGCAATGATCGGTATTCGACCGAAGTTGTTTTGCAGAAATTCCGAGGAGAATTGCAGATGCTCGATAGCCAAAGCGAGCGATCCGATCAGTCAGACCGGCGACAAGAAACGCTGGTCCAGCCCAACGGTCAATCGGGCGGATTTAGCCGTGACCTTGACGACGAAATCCCGTTCTAAGATCGGCCATGTCGCAGACAGTAATTCTTCGCGGAGACAGCCAGCGCCACTTTGCAAAGCATCTGATTGAGATTGCACCGACTGACGCTGTTGTTTCGATCAGAGAGGCAAACCGTTCGAACGATCAGAACGCGAAAATGTGGGCGATGCTTTCAGATATTTCGCGGGCGAAGCCAGAGGGGCGCAAGTGGAACCCTGAGACTTGGAAATGCGCTTTTATGCATGTTCTGGGTCATCAAGTGAAATTCTGTGAAGGGCTAGACGCATCCGGCCCTTTTCCTCTGGGTTTCAAATCCTCACGTCTAACCGTCCGGCAGATGGCAGATCTTATAACCTGTATTCAAGAGTACGGAGACAGGCACCAGATCCGATGGAGCGACACAGATAAATTACCGGGATATTTTTCATGATTATTTCATTCATTGCAAAGCTTTTGAATCGCGTTTTGCCTGCCTTTGAAGAGCGCGATTTAGACGCTGAAATCAAAGCCAAAGCGGCAGAAATCGAAATCGCAAGACGCCGAAAGAAGGCAAGCAGCCACCTACAAATCGAGCTTGAAACGCTGATGGCAGAAAAGCTGGCTTATGAGCTTGGCTTCACAACGAGGTGGTAAATGAGCCGCACGGTCAACGAATGGGTAGGAAAAAGCGATGACGCCAAAATACCCAACAGCGTTAAGGACAGGGTAATTGAGCGACAAGGCGGGATTTGTGCAGTCTCTGGCGTGAGATTTGGACCCGGCGCTAAACCGCAGTTCGACCATAAAACGCCGCTGTGGCTTGGGGGTAAGCACTGCGAAAGCAACCTTCAAGCAATCACCGACGATGAACACAAGAGCAAGACCAAAGCGGAAGCCACCATTCGCGCCAAAATTAACGGCCAAAGACGCAAACATACGGGCATCATTGAGCCGAAAGGAAACATCAAAAGCGCCGTTTTTTTGAAGCATGAAAGACAGCCGAAGCGCCTGAAAAAAGAGCTTCCTGCTCGAAAACGGGACGTCTTTGGACGTCCAGTCAATTACCACCAGTAATTACAAACCAATCTCCAGTTTTGGCCGAACGGAAACGACAATTCGTCGCTCCGAACGACCAGATTCACCCCAAGACAAACATCTAAAGGAAATCAACATGCCTGTTCCAGAATTTAATCTCTCCGATATTCTCGGCGCTCTTGCAGACAAAGAAATCAAGAAAGTCAGAAATAAGGCGTTGCCGGAAGCCCAGATTTGCACCCTCCGCGAAGTGAAGGACCGCTATTTAGTTGGAAATCCTTTCAAGGTTGGTGACATCATCACACCCCGCAAAGGTGGCGCTTATAATGGTCGCGGTGTTCCGCATATGGTCATTGAAGTAGCTCCAACGCCGCTGAGAAACCTCAACGGTTCCACTGGATCATCTGATTTTGGTTCTCGCCTCGATATCCGTGTCATTCGTGTGGACGGCGAACACGTTGTGTCATTCTGGATGGAAAGCTTTCAGCTTGAACAGTGGAACCCGCAAACGCAAGGCGGCGTGAACTAAATCCCTAACAGTTTCAACCAATCGGGCGTTGGGCGTGTTCGCTCACGCCCCACCTGATCGGTTTTTAGGATGAACCAATTTTTTAAGTCTTTCCTCAACCTTCGCCGTTCTGTCGGTGAAAAGCTAGGCAAGCCATTAGAGCATGGCGAACACTTCGCTCATACAGCTTATCTGGGCGTTGTGAGCATAGCGAAACACGAATACGTCCCGTTTCTTGCTGGTTTCGGCTTCCTAGTGATCGTGCTTCACTTTCTCCTCACCGGTTTTGGAGAATAGGGCATGCCACGTTATCACGTACATTTAGCGCTATCCGCCGGAATGATTGCGTCTGTTGCAGCCGCTGTTCTTCTCCCTACAATTCCTCAAATCGGGCATGTCATTGCCCTGACTTCAAATCTCGTTTGGCTGTGGGAGGCAGAATAACCATGAATAACGCGTACAAATGGCGCCCAAGCATCCCGCACCATGTTGAGGTGAAATCATGAGCAACCAAGATCAGCCGCGACTCATGTCACCAAGGGAAGCATCGCAGGCGACCACAATGTCACGGGTGCTTATATCGCTTATGGCTAAAGAGGGTAAATTTCCGCCTCCCGTGAAAATTGGCGTCAAAAGAATCGCATATGTGAGGGAGGAGGTCGAGAAGTGGATTGATGAGCGCATAGGGGAAAGGGCAGCATAATCACGGCACCCTAACAATTATCGCGGTTATGACAAACGATAAAAAAGATCAAAAAATCTAATGAAAACAATGGTCATGGCGGAGGGGGTGGGATTCGAACCCACGGTACGATCTCTCGCACGCCGGTTTTCAAGACCGGTGCCTTAAACCGCTCGGCCACCCCTCCGCATCTGAACGAAGCAGACTTGAACGCCTCTTTATCGTTATCAAATAGCAGCGTCAATCTGCCACTTGCTATCATCCGCTATTAAATCGCTGAAAGTCTTGCTCTCATCGTTAATGAAGTCTAAACTTGAAAGTAATAGTCATAAAGAAAAGGGAACTCATGAGCCTGGAATCGGTCAAGGCATTTTTCGCGGACAAGGCACCAGAAATCGAAGTGATCGAATTGCCGACCAGCACCGCGACGGTTGCATTAGCCGCTGAAGCACATCGTGTGGAGCCTGGACAGATCGCCAAAACACTTTCCTTCGCAGCGAAAGATCAAACCATTCTGATCGTTACGCGTGGAGACGCGCGGATTGATAATCGTAAATTTAAGGACCGCTTTGGTACCAAGCCACGTATGTTGGATGCCGAAAGCGTTTTGAACGAGACAAGCCATCCTGTTGGTGGCGTGTGTCCGTTTGGGTTGCCGAGTAACCTGCCCGTTTTTTGTGACTTGTCGCTCAAAAGTTTTAAAGAAGTTGTGCCAGCCGCTGGCGCCACAAATAGTGCGGTGCGGATAACACCGCAAAAAATGGCTGAACTTGTTGCGGCTGAATGGATTGATGTTTGCCAATGAGAGCAGCCATCATCGACAACGACTGATCGCGATCACGTGATGATTGAAGCGCTTTTTTCCTCTTTAAAGGTGATAAAAGACTTCATATATTTTAAGAATAGTTCTAAAGTGGATTCGAGATGAATGCACTCGCTTGGCACATGCCCTTGAAAATTCCGGTTTCGGATGGGACTGTGACGTAACAAAAGCAGAGTTTTCCTATGGAAAAGACCATGTGGAAAGCTTGAGTATGTGCTGAAAGGAATAATCAATGCGTCTTACTCGTCAGACGAATTATGCCATTCGCATGCTTATGTATTGTGCCGCCAATGACGGCAAACTGAGCCGCGTTCCGGAAATTGCCCGCGCTTATGGTGTTTCGGAGCTTTTTCTTTTCAAGATTTTGCAGCCTCTCGTCGAGCATAAGCTGGTTGAGACAGTACGCGGCCGCAATGGTGGTGTGCGTCTCGGACGTGCGGCTAAGGATATTTCGCTGTTCGACGTTGTGCGCGTGACAGAAGAAAACTTTGCCATGGCCGAGTGCTTCGAAAACGACGCTACTGAATGCCCGCTTGTTGATAGCTGCGGCCTGAATTCAGCCCTTCGTGAAGCACTCAATGCCTTCTTCGGCGTTCTGATGAAATACAGCATTGCGGATTTGGTTAAGGCTCGTCCAAATGTTCGCGCCCTGCTTGGTATCGATGAAGTTGAAGTGGAACGCGTTGCCAGCTGACGTTTAGCGGCAACCGGAAAATGCAAAAAGGCTGAGAACTGGGTAAGTTCTCAGCCTTTACTCATTGTTAGAGCTTTTTATAGCGCAGTAGCATAAGCCGACTGTGGCAGCACAAACGGAACCCCCTCTGCTGGCGGAACCCCCACTCTCAAAGAACATTCATAAACCCGTTCAAGCCGGTCATCCGTCAGAGTGTGCTGCGGTGTACCGATAGCATCGAGTCGGCCTTTGTGCATGACTGCAATGCTGTCGGCGAACATAGCTGTCAGATTGAGATCATGAAGGATAGCAACCACACCGCCGCCTGCTGCAGCAAAATCGCGCGCGATTTCCATCACTGTGATCTGATGTTTGATATCGAGGCTCGAAATCGGCTCATCCAGAAACAGATAACGTGACTTGCCATCAACAACCGGCTTCCAGACCTGGCACAATACGCGCGCAAGTTGCACACGCTGCTGTTCACCGCCGGAGAGCTCCTGATACAGCCTGCCACTGAAGCCAGCAAGATCGACCTTCTGTAACGCAAGATCAGGTAGCCTTTCCTGTTCAGCGCCTGTTACGCCGCTAAAGCCACCCGTCAGTCCAATATGCACAATCTCGCGGACCGTGAATGGGAAAGACAAAGCACTGGCCTGAGGCAATACTGCACGACGCGCTGCCATCCGCCATGGTTTGATCCGGGCGAAATCCTCACCGTCGAGATAAGCCGAACCCGTGTAGGAAAGATCGCCCGAAAGTGCGCGCAACAAAGTGGTTTTTCCAGAGCCGTTGGGACCGACGATTGCTGTCACCTCACCGGGCCGTGCAACAAAATCGATGTTCTCGATGATCTGTACGCTGCCGATGGAAACACCGAGTTTTTTGGTTTCAATCATCTCGTGCCTCACAGATCAAGAACGCCGCGCTGCCGCAGCAATATCCAGAGGAAGAACGGAGCGCCGCAGACGGCCGTGATAATGCCGATTGGCAATTCCGCAGGTGCGACGATCGTTCGGCTTACAGCATCAGCAAGCAGCAACATGATAGCCCCGAGAAGTGCTGCCGAAGGCAACAGATAGCGATGATCCGGCCCGATACTCAGACGAAGCATATGCGGAACCACAATACCGATAAAGCCAATACCACCGGATATGGCCACCGTTGCGCCGGTCGCGGCTGCCACTGTGACAATTGCTACGTTCTTGATGCGCTGAACAGGAATACCAAGGTGGCCAGCAGCAGCCTCCCCCAAGGCTAACGCATTAAGGCCGCGCGCCAAAAACGGCGTTGCGACCAGAACAACCGTAATAATCGGACCTGCGGTGCCGATCTTGCCCCATGTTGCCCCGGCCAACGAGCCAAGCCCCCAGAAAGTCAGGTCACGTAACTGGCGGTCGTCGGAAATATAGACTAGCGCGCCTGTGGCAGCGCCTGTGAGAGCACCAAGCGCTATACCGGCCAGCAACATTGTTGCTACAGACGTGCGGCCACGCCGGGTCGCCACGCGATAAAGAAGAAGCGTGGTGATAAGCCCGCCAAAAAATGCGGCGAGTGGCAAGGCATAAAGGCCGAGCAGAAGATAAAGCGGCGCAAGCGTCGTACCGCCCAGAACAATCATCGACACGGCACCCAGACTGGCACCGGCAGAAACGCCAACAAGACCTGGATCAGCGAGAGGATTGCGGAACAGTCCCTGCATAACGGCTCCCGAAACTGCAAGTGCGGCGCCAACCAAAATTCCCATGATAATACGCGGCAAACGTATTTCCATGATGATCAGATGATCGCGCCTAAATGCTTCAGCGCTTTCCTGTGTGCCGAAAACAAGTGCACGCACAACACTCCAAACAGAAGCGTCCGAAGCCCCTGCTGTCAGGCTGAAAAGTGCTGTGAGGCACAAAAATACAGCAAGAATTAAAATAGCTAGACGCGCACGTACAGAGCGATCTCCGGCATGCTTGCTGATGGCTTGATCACGCATGGCAAAGCCCCCGGGTTTTGCCACACGATCTTGGTTGGTCATTTTGAAATGTCCTCATTGCGGGCTTCCGCGATATGCCTGCCGGTGCAGACATAAGTTTTAGTTTGCGGCCTGCTTGCCATAGAGCTTTTCAGATAGCTCGCGGCTGGCTGCACCCGTGCGCGGACCAAATCCGAGCAGATAAAGTGAATCCATCTGAACGATATTCTCACTACGCCCGGCAGGGGAATTGGCAAGCGCCGGGTTCTTCAGAAGGTCTTCTTTCTGAACACTGTCTTTGCCGATATCCATGGTGAGGATCAGATCAGGCGCCGCCTTTTCGACAGCTTCATCTGTCAGCTGCTTATAGCCCTGATAGGATTCTATGGCATTCACACCACCCGCAAGGACGATGATGCCGTTGGCACCTGTGCCGGTACCAGACGCCATGATGCGCCCTTCCTGCGCCGACATGATGAACAGCACACGCTTTCGAGGGTTCTGGTTTGCAGAAATTTTCTGCGCAGCTTCCAGATCGCGCGATACATCTGCTGCCAGCACTTTGGCCTTTTCCTCAAGTCCAAGTGCCTTACCGACAGCTTCAATCTTGGCAATTACGCTTTCGCCGGTATGCTCTTCGGGAATAACAACCATCGGAACCGAAGCCTTTTTCAGAACTTCAAGCGCCTCTGGCGGGCCACTACCCTCAAGCATCAAGATACCAGTGGGATTGACCGAAAGAACACCTTCTGGCGAAAGACGGCGCATATAGCCGACATCAACAAGCTTCCTAGCTTCTTCTGGATAAGTGCTGGTTTGGTCGCGGGCCACGAGCCTATCGCCCGCACCAAGCGCATAGACAATTTCAGTGACGGCGCCGCCGACGGAAACGAGACGCGATGTATCGGCGATTTTCTCAACCGTATCGGCTTTTGCTATTCCGCCAAAGGCAACTGAAGCAGCCAGTACAGCCAAAATTGCGCAGCGCCCGATGCTGGATGAAATGATTGACATTTGCTGTTTCCCTAAAGCACGTCGCGGAAAATTAAGAACCGAGGGTCCGCCAAAGACGTGCGTAAAAACTATGGTTCTGAGTGTGGTCCGGAAATGAAAGACACTTCCGGACCGCACCTCAAAACAAAGGCTTGGCTACTTTTTAAGCAGCCGTCGACTGAGGCAGACGCGGGAGATTTTCGGCAATCATGCGCCAGTCAGCAAGTTCAACTTCACCTTCATGACGCTCACCGAAGAACTGAATGATCAGTTCGCCATTGGCGTCATAAGCTTCGAGCGAAGTGACATGGCCGTCTTTCGTCGGCTTGCGAACAACCCAAGCGTCAGCAATATGATCTGCTCGAAGATGCAGATGGAACGTTGGATCAAGCACATTGAGCCACGGGCCCATCATCTTGATCTCCGCGATCTTGCCAGTGTGAATCTGGATACAACCACGGCTTCCAACGAAGCACATGATCGGAATTTGTTCCTGAACCACGTGGTTCATCATGGCTTCAACTGCCGAAAGATCAACGCGCCAAGCAAAGTCCTGTCCGGCAAGATGCACGGCCTGATGACGATCGACACCAAAATCTTTCAAGAGACCGACAAACTGATGAACGTCGGTCAGAGAGCCCCAGCGTTCACGGAATGCATCGCCATCAATTGTTGAAACGTCAGCTTTTTCTGGCTTTACAGCGATTGGCTTTGTTTCAATTGCAGGAGCCTGATCGTCAAGCAGCAATTCGGAAACGATCTGCTCATAGGCTTCCAGATTGGACGCCGGGCGAAGATTAATTTTGTGAACGGCTTCGCCTGACGCATCGAAGAACTGCAAGCTGCGGCGAACATGTTCACCATCAAGTTTTGCTACAGCAAAGCCATGCACCCAATGCTTTGGGAAAATACGGAGATCGATTTCCTTACCAAGCGTAAGGGACGCATGCGGCCCCCATATCGTCTTTTCAAAAGGGCCAATCTTTTCATGCACAGCGCTCTCATTCCGCGTCAGCGCCATGACTTCGCCAAGCGAAGGCGCATGTTTGAGCAAGGTTTCCACATCTGCACGGATGCGGCGCGCGGAGATCGAGCTGTCAGCATCTGCACCGGTGTAAGCCGCAATGAAATCGGCCTCTGATATCCCGAGACTTTGAGCGAAATCACGCTCGCGCATTTTCGGGTTATCTGCCCGTGCCTTGAGAATCTGCTCTGGGGAGGGCTTGGTCTGGGTCGTCATCTGTTGTTTGCCTATTTGTTCAGGATGAGCTTGCCTTGACGGGTGATCTTCAAACGATAGAGAGAGCCGCCATGCTCTATCGCCACTTCGCGGGAACCGTTGAAGAGTTCACGGCTGCCATAAGTCTGGAGCTGCGGCTCGAGCGGAGATTCAGAAGTGCGCGATTTGTTTTGTCCGTCCGCTGCAAGGCGGGACTGGATTTCGGGCATGCGGCTGGAGACGCGTTCCCGCGGCAACCGCACCTGCATGTCGATGTGAATACGCCTGTTCATTGTTCTGCCTCTGCGCCAGTTATGGAGCCGTCTTGTTAACTGACCGAATGTCGACCAAATCATTAGTTGACATCTAAAGTCATGTTTAATAATCACTGCCTTACTGGATTAATCGAGTCAAGTTTAAATCTTGTTTTTTCCAGAGCAAGCCCGAAGGTTTCTCCTTCCAGCCAGCGCTGACGCTCCCCTCGGGATGGGGAGGATGTAACCTATTGAGAAATTTAACTTTCTCACCTCAGACGGGCGTGAGAATTTTGCTTTGTCCTTCAGGAGATACTAGGCAATGCGGGCAATAAACGGGGAACATAAGCGGTCATTCTTGGCGAGTACCAGCCTTGCCGTTATTCTAATAGCAATGACGCAGAACGCTTTCGCGCAGGAACAGGCTGCAGCGACAGAAGCGGACGGTGTCGCGCTAAAAACAATCACGATTCAGAATGCGACTGCCGCTAAAGCTGATGCGCCATATTCGGCGCCAGCAGCGGTAAGCACCGTTTCAAAAGAAGAAGTCAACCGGTTCGGTGATGTGAAGCTTGATGATTTGCTTCGCGATGTACCCGGCACGTTTACCCGCATGAATGCTTCGCAACCAGGCGTGGCCGTCAATATTCGCGGCTTTGAAGGTTCGGGACGCGTTAACATGATGGTCGACGGCGTGCGTCAGAACTTTCGCTTTACCGGTCATGAGGCGCAAGGCTTTACCTATATCGATCCTAACCTGCTTGCCGATATCGACGTTTCGCGCGGAGCAGTCACAGGCGCCGGCGGTGGTGGACTCGCTGGTAGCGTAAATTTCCGCACCCTTGGCGTTGATGACATCGTTCGTCAGGGTCAGCAATATGGTGTCCTCGGTCGAGCCTCTTGGGGCAGCAATGGCGTTGGCTTCTCGGAAATGCTCGCCGCTGGTGCAAAAGTGAGCTCTATGGGTATCGCTGGCGCGATCAGCCGACGCGATTCAAAAGATTTCGAGAATGGTGACGGCATCAAACAGGCCGACACCGGCCAGACACTGACGTCAGGCTTGATTAAAACCGAGTTTGGTTTTGGCGAAGATCACAAGCTGGCGCTTGGTGGAGTGTTCTACAACAACGATTTTGGCGCAAATTCTTACGACCAGAACATCAAGAACAAGACCTTCACCGCTAACTATAGCTATAATCCGTCAGATAATGATCTGATAGACCTTCATATTAATGGTTATTACAATCGTTACGATATGACCTACTACAATAGCTTGAGCACAGGTCTCCCGGGCTCTGCAACTGGTCGTAAAATCACCGATAAGGGCATCGGCTTCGACATTCATAATACATCTCGCTTCACGGCCGGCGATCTGGGCATTAAGTGGAATTACGGTGTTGAATATTTCCGCGACGATGTTACCGGCGGCAATTCTGGCGTGAACCCTGTCGATGGTCGCAGCAGCACCGGTGGTATCTTTTCCGAGACTACCTTCAGCTATGGTATTGTCGATCTTATCGCCGGGCTTCGTTATGATTTCTACAAGTCTTCTGGCACCGCAGATAGCGGCCTGCCAGGCTTTGGCAATAACGGCGTCTACGACGTAGACTTGTCAAAGCAACGTCTTGATCCAAAGATCACACTGGCGATCAATGCGACCGACTGGCTGCAGCCATATATTACGTATTCGCAGACCATGCGCGCACCAACATTGCAGGAAACAATGCTTGGCGGCGACCATCCAGGTTCGACAAGCGTCAGCTTCCTTCCTAACCCTACTCTCTCTCCAGAGGTTCAGAAGGGCTGGGAGATCGGTGTCAACGTCAAAAAGAATGACCTCTTCTTAGCTGGGGATTCATTCCGCCTGAAAGCCGATTACTATGACATGGATGTCGAGGATTACATCGCGTCTGCGTTTAACCCGACCTATCGCAAATATCAGTTTGTGAACATCGACGGCACATCCCAGGTACGAGGCTTCGAACTTGAAGCGATGTATGACGCTGGAATGGCATTTGGCGGATTGACCTACACCCACTCGAAGTCTGATCTTCCAGCCCAGACCCCAGGTCTCGGTGCTGGCCAGTATCTCCCTGACGACATCTTCTCCGTTACGGGTGGCGCGCGGTTCCTTGAACGCAAACTGACCGTCGGCGGTCGTTACTCTTACGTATCTTCCGGCGAGACTGTTGCTTTCGCTGGTGTCGAAAAGACAGACAGCTATGGATTGGTCGATGTCTTCGCGAACTACAAGTTTACCGAGAATGTCGATTTGACGCTTAAGGTGAACAACCTGTTCGACAAGACTTATACGCCCTTCCTGAGCACCTCTGGATCTGGTCAGGGACGTACGTTCCTCGTCTCGACACAGTTCCAGTTCTAACACTTTTCGGGAGGCTATAACCTTCCGAACACTGATCGTCGTGTCTACGAAGTCCACCCATCTCTGACCGCGGCTGTGGCCTTCATATCCCGAGATACGGCGCGGCGAGTGCGGGCCCTACCACCGCACTCGCCGGAAAACCAACAGGACACGGCACAACATCTGTGCAATTGTTCTGAAAAATTTTGTAGCCAGTCCATCTTTGCAAAGAAAAGGATCAGCAATGTTCATCGCAATGAATCGCTTCAAAGTTCTCGTCGGCAACGAAGCCGATTTCGAAACAGTCTGGAGAAACCGCGATTCCCAACTTTCTGAGCTTCCCGGCTTTGAAAGCTTCAACCTGCTGCGTGGTGCGACCAACGAGGAAGAAGGCTATACGCTCTATTCTTCCCACACTGTCTGGCGCACACGTGATGATTTCGTCTTTTGGACAAAATCCGAACAATTCCGCAACGCTCACCGCAACGCTGGCAACAACAAGCCACTCTATGCAGGTCCACCACAGTTCGAGGGATTCGAGGCCGTGGAAGGCGTTTGAGCCACTCTCGCGCGATGTTTTCCACATCATGCGGCGAAATGGCGCATAAGTTTTAAGCAGGGCAAAAACTGCCCTGTTTTACCCTATGTAAAAGTCTAATTAACGTTTAAAGATGGGCGCTTAACTCATATTTAGAATAATTCTAAGTTATTGATTTTTAGAACGTTTCAAAAACATAAAATTTGACAGAACCACCCCTCCCCAGCCATAACCTGACTTAAATTGGTGGGTTTTTGAAGACTTACCTAAGTCTACCTTTGATGTTCGGGCCTTTAACCCCTGCGATTGGAGGAACCTTTGTTCGGTTCAACACGGCATTTTGCCAATATTGAAGTAAAAATCGGCGCGACACGCCGTATTTTTAATGGTCAAAATAGCAACGAACAAAGTGCGTCACTCCGCATTGTGAGTTTTATACAATCACAGCGTATTGCAGATGCTGGAGTTTACTTTTCATGCTAGTCTGCAGCTGCAACGTTATTACCGATAAAGATATTGAGATCGTCGTCACACAGCTTCTCGATGAAGATTGCTGGCGATTAATTGTTCCTGGCACCGTCTATAACGCCATGTCGAAGAGCGGTCGCTGCTGTGGCTGCTTCCCAAACGTCGTAGAAACGATCATAAGGGTGACCGAAGAATACCATCTTCGTCACAACCAAATGGACGAAAACGTGGTCCTGTTCATGGATCGTGTGCGTTCTCTACGAGACAAATTCGGGAGTTCATGGAATGAAAGGCGAACCAAAGGTCATCGAGCGGCTTAACGAGGCACTGTTTCTCGAACTTGGCGCAGTAAACCAGTACTGGTTGCACTACCGTCTGCTCAACGACTGGGGTTTCACGCGTCTTGCTAAGAAAGAACGTGAAGAATCCATCGAAGAAATGCAGCATGCGGACAAGTTGATCGACCGCATCATCTTCCTTGAAGGCCATCCGAACCTGCAGCAGGTTGCGCCACTGCGCATCGGTCAGAACGTCAAGGAAGTTCTGGAATGCGATCTTAAGGGCGAATACGACGCTCGCGCATCCTACAAGAAGTCCCGCGAAATCTGCGATGAACTCGGTGACTATGTTTCCAAGCAGCTTTTTGACGAGCTTCTGGCAGATGAAGAAGGTCACATCGACTTCCTCGAAACCCAGCTCGATCTGCTCGCCAAGATTGGCGAAGAACGTTACGGCATGCTCAACGCAGCACCTGCCGACGCAGCCGAATAAATTCGGTTGAGTAAAACTTTAAGCCGGAGCTTTGCTCCGGCTTTTTTATTTGTTTTGTCTTTCGTAACGATATGCGAACGCATAGGTTTGGTTTTTTCAGAATCCAAGCCCGTGGAAGTTTCTTATGACCGATGCCACCATATCCATTCGCAAAGCCATTGAGGCTGATCTTACGGCAATTGTAGCCATGCTTGCGGATGATGCGCTAGGGACCACACGCGAGGACAACAGCAGTCCGCTCAACCGATGCTACACTGATGCGTTTAAAGCCATATATAGCGACCCCAACCAATTACTCGCCGTCGTCGAGCATGATGGAAAAGTAACAGGCTGCTTACAGCTCAGCTTCATTCCGGGGCTATCGCGCAAAGGTATGTGGCGCGGGCAAATCGAAAGTGTGCGCATCGCCAGTGACACACGTGGCGGCGGCATCGGCAGGCAAATGATCGAATGGGCAATTGAGCAATGTCGCGAACATGACTGCGGTCTGGTGCAACTTACAACCGATAAATCTCGTTCCGATGCCATACGCTTCTACAAATCGCTGGGCTTCGTTGACAGTCATGAAGGTATGAAACTGTCGCTTTAGAGCATATGCCAGCCGGAGTGAAGCGAGGATCGAAACGCGCTCGGCAAATAAAAAGGGCGCTTGAAGCGCCCTTTCTTTATTTAAATGTGTCACAGCTTATTGCGGCAGCTTGTCGTCAACGCCAGCAACGTAGAAGTTCAGACCGAGCAAGGTC
The DNA here is from genome assembly GCF_029909885.1 of Ochrobactrum sp. AN78. Classification (NCBI taxonomy): domain Bacteria; kingdom Pseudomonadati; phylum Pseudomonadota; class Alphaproteobacteria; order Hyphomicrobiales; family Brucellaceae; genus Ochrobactrum; species Ochrobactrum sp. AN78. Next base: position 231,393 of record NZ_JASAMU010000003.1, on the reverse strand, counting down.
TTGTCGTCAGCCTGTTCGCCTTCCTTGAGCCACTCGGAGCCGTCCTGCTTCTTGATCGGGCCAGTGAACGGCTTAAGTTCACCCGACTTGATCTTGGCTTCAGTTTCTTCAGCCATTTTCTTAACGTCATCAGGCATGTTGGTGTAAGGCGCCATCTTCACGAGGCCTTCCTTCATGCCCCACCAGATGTTCTGAGTCTTCCACGAACCATCAAGAACTGCCTTGGCACGGTCGATATAGTATGGGCCCCAATCATCAACGATTGCCGTAAGCTGGGTTTCAGGACCGAACTTAATCATGTCCGAAGCCTGACCGAATGCCTTGATGCCACGCTCATGCGCAACCTGGATCGGTGCGGTCGAATCCGTATGCTGGGTGAGAATGTCTACACCCTGATCGACGAGAGCTTTAGCAGCATCCGCTTCCTTGCCCGGATCAAACCAGGAATTGACCCAGATGACCTTGACCTTGAAGTCTGGATTGACCGACTGTGCGCCGAGCATGAATGCATTGATGCCCTGTACGACTTCCGGCACGGGGACTGACGCGATGTAGCCTGCAACGCCCTTGGTCGACAGCTTGGCAGCAATCTGGCCCTGTACATAGCGTCCTTCATAGAAGCGCGCATTGTATGCTGACATGTTGTCTGCAGTCTTGTAGCCGGTTGCGTGCTCAAACTTCACATCCGGGAACTTGGCCGCCACTTTGAGTGTCGGGTCCATGTAACCGAAAGAGGTTGTGAAGATCAGCTTATTGCCTGCACGCGCCAGACGCTCAATCGAGCGTTCGGCATCCGCACCTTCGGGCACGTTTTCGAGGAAGGTCGTCTCCACCTTGTCACCGAGAGCTTCGATCATCTCCTTGCGGGCAACGTCGTGCTGGTATGTCCAGCCGAAATCACCTGGAGGTCCGATATAGATGAAGCCGATCTTCAGCTTGTCTTCTGCATGTGCCGCCCCACCAAGCATAAAGCTGGCCGCGGTGGCGATTGCCAACAACGTCTTTTTCATGTTCCCTGCGCTCCTTTTTCACCCTCAAAATAAAACAGCTACCCGTGGGAGCCGAGATGCCGTTCAAAACTGTCACCTGTCCGGCACGAAAGGCTTGCCGAGCGATGCAGGCGTGTTCATCATCGTCAAACGCCTGTTGCGTGAGATGATAACCAGAACCACGATTGTCGCGATATAAGGTAAGGCCGACAAAAACTGCGATGGCAGGCCGAAGCCAAGCGCTTGCGCGTGCAGCTGGCCAATTGTGACCGCACCAAACAAATAAGCGCCGATCAGCACACGCCACGGACGCCATGAGGCGAACACGACAAGCGCGAGCGCTATCCAGCCGCGCCCTGCCGACATGTTCTCAACCCATTGCGGCACATAAACGAGCGAAAGCTGTGCACCAGAAAGCCCGGCGCAAGCGCCACCAAACAACACAGCAAGATAACGGGTGCGTACCACATGCACGCCGAGCGCATGGGCCGAGCCATGACTGTCACCAATGGCACGCAATTGCAGACCCGCCCGCGTGCGGAACAGAAACCACGTCACCCCAACAACCAGCAGAATGGATATATAAAAGATCGGGTCCTGCCCGAACAAGAAACGGCCGACATAAGGAATATCACTGAGATATGGAATGCTGATTGCCTCAAGCCGCACACCCGGCATACCGACAAAGCTCTCACCAAGCATAGCCGAAGCACCGATACCGAGAATGGTCAACGCCAGACCGGTCGCAACCTGATTGGTCACAAGTGTGAGCGTCAGAAATGCAAAAATGCCTGAAAAGAGACTGCCTACAAAGATAGCAGCCAGCATGCCAAGCCAGGCCGAGCCTGTGTATTGTGCGGCGGCAAAGCCTGAAACCGCACCCATCAACATCATGCCTTCGACGCCAAGGTTCAGCACACCAGAGCGCTCGACGACCAGTTCACCAATTGCCGCTATCAACAAGGGGGTTGCCGCGGTTGCAATGGTGAGAAGAATTGCCTGTGTCAGGTCCATTGATCACACCTTCCCTGCTGAACGGCCCGCTACAAAGCGGATGCGATAATGGATGAGCGTGTCGCAGGCGAGCACGAAGAACAGGATCATGCCCTGAAACACACGGGCTGATTTTTCCGATATGCCAATGGCAACCTGTGCGGCCTCGCCGCCCAGATAAGACAGCGCAAGCACAAAGCCTGCAGCGATAGCGCCGATCGGATTAAGACGACCAAGGAAAGCAACGATGATTGCCGTAAAGCCGTAGCCAGGAGAAATGACCGGGCGAAGCTGTCCAATGGCGCCAGATGTTTCCGCAATACCGGCAAGACCTGCGAGCGCACCTGAAACAGCGAAGACAAAGAAGACCAGCTTGCCAGAACTGAAGCCAGCAAACCGGCCTGCCCTTGGGCTTTGCCCGATGACCTTGACCTCAAAGCCTTTCAGCGTTTTGGCCAGAAGGAACCACACTGCAACAGCAGCAACGATTGCAAATATGAAGCCCCAATGGGCGCGACCCGATGCGCTCCAGATTTCCGGCAAAACGGCACTTGGATTGAACTGGCGTGTTTCCGGGAAGTTGTAGCCTTCAGGATTGCGCCATGGTCCGCGCACCAGCCAGTCAAGGAGCAGCTGCGCGACATAGACCAGCATGAGGCTGGTCAGAATTTCATTGGTGTTGAAACGAACTTTGAGCAGCGCCGGAATGGATGCATAAGCGGCACCGCCCGCCATACCCATCAGCATCATCAGCGGAAGAACGATCCAAAGCTGCAATTCTGGAAACATGACTGGCAAAACGGAGCCGGTGATCGCACCGATAATGAACTGACCTTCGGCGCCGATATTCCAGTTATTGGACAGGAAGCACACGCAAAGGCCAACAGCAATCAAGATAAGTGGTGTCGCCTTGACCAGCAACTCGTGCCATGACCACACATCAAGCAATGGCTCGACAAAGAAGACATAAAGCGCCTGAAACGGGTCTTTGCCCATCAGTGCAAAGGCGAGACCGCCGAACACCATCGTGAGCGCCAGCGCCAGCAAAGGCGATACTGCGCTAAAAATTTTTGAAGGCTGAGGCCGTTTGACCAGTTCTATACGCATTATGCTGCCCCTGCCTGATCCGTGCCGGATACCCCGCCCATGAGAAGGCCGATCTTTTCCAGCGTCACTTCAGCGATGGGCATGGGATCAGAAAGCGCGCCATGATTCATGACAGCAATACGGTCGCTAATTTCAAGCAGTTCATCGAGATCCTGGCTGATGACAAGAACGGCAGAGCCGGAGCGCGCCAGATCGAGCAGTGCCTGACGGATATGCGCAGCAGCCCCGGCATCCACGCCCCATGTCGGCTGGTTCACAACCATGACAGATGGAGCGCGATCAAGTTCACGACCGATGATGAACTTCTGGAGATTGCCACCAGACAATGCAGAGGCCGGTGGGTTTTCAGCGCTCTTGCGAACATCCATCGTCTCGATAATGCGCTTTGCAGCGGAACGCAGCGCGCTTTCGGCAATCAGCTTCAGTTTACCACCGCGCAAAAACGTTTTCGCGTCAGTTTTATAGCGCGACAGGAAGAGATTATCCGTCAACGGCAGGGATGGCACTGCACCGTGACCAAGTCGTTCTTCGGGGACAAAGGCTGCACCCATCAAACGCCTTTCGCTGATGCCGAGTTTACCTGCATCTTTGCCCCGAATACGCACGGCTGACTCTGATGATTGAAGAAACTCGCCGGATACAGCTTCAAAAAACTCGCCCTGCCCGTTGCCCGCCACTCCCGCGATACCGACAACCTCACCTGCTTTTACCGAAAGCGAGATATTGTCGAGAGCCGTCGAAAAGGGGCCGCGCGGTGCCTGAGACAGATTTTTAATTTCAAACAATGGTGTAGCCGTGGTTTCAGCTACATCAATCGGTTTGCGGGCTACGACCTTGATGTCATTGCCAACCATCATGCGTGCAAGCGATGCCGCCGTTTGCTCTCGCGGGTCGCAATGAGCGACCACCTTGCCATGACGAAGCACGGTTGCGCGATCACAAAGCCGCTTCACCTCTTCAAGCCGATGGCTGATATAAAGGATCGACTTGCCTTCTGATTTCAGGCGCTCCAGCGTCTCAAACAGCCGATCTGCTTCCTGTGGTGTCAGCACCGATGTTGGCTCATCGAGAATGATCAGATCCGGCTCTTGCAGGAGACAACGCACAATCTCGATACGCTGACGCTCACCCACCGAAAGATCGCCAACATGCGCCTGCGGATCAATAGGCAGGCCATATGCTTTTCCGATCTCGCGCGCACGTTTCGCCACTTCAGGAAGCGGCAGTGAACCGTCAAGTGACAATGCAATATTCTCGGCAGCAGTCAGCGAGTCAAATAGAGAGAAATGCTGGAAAACCATACCGATGCCCAGCTTTCTTGCTGTGGCGGGCTGGGTGATCGTAACGCGTTCGCCCTTCCAGACGATTTCGCCCTCCAGCGGCTGTAGCGCACCGAATAGCATTTTAACGAAGGTGGATTTCCCAGCACCATTTTCGCCCAGAAGCGCGTGGATTTCCCCCTCTGCAATGACGAGATCTACCGCGTCGCAGGCTCTGAGTTGACCAAATACTTTGGTGAGCCGGCGGACATCTAAAAGAGGCCGGTCGGATAAAGGCGCTGACATTGTTCCCCGAGGTTATTTTTTTACGACCTTATCCAGCAAGACCGCAATTGAAAAGCCAAAAAGAAATCGGCGGAGGACATATGCACACCGCCGATATTGCCGAAGCACAATTCGATATCCTTATGGGAGCAGAATACTCGCGCCCGTCGTCTTGCGCGCTTCCAAATCTTCATGCGCTTTACGCACATCTTTGAGCGCGTAAGACTGATTGATTTCTATCTTAACTGCACCGTTTGCTACAACGTCGAAAAGATCGTTTGCAGTTCTCTCCAGATCAGGGCGCTTCGCCACATAGTTGAACAATGTAGGACGGGTCGCAAAAAGCGATCCCTTCTGCGCAAGAATGTTCAAATCAAATGGCGGGATTGTTCCAGAAGACTGGCCGAAGCAGGCGAACATGCCAAGCGGCTTCAACACATCGAGCGAGCCCATATAGGTGTCGCGCCCAACCGAGTCATAGACGACGTCCACACCTTCGCCGCCGGTCAGTTCCTTGACGCGTTCGACGAAGTTTTCCGTGCGATAGTTGATCATATGGTCATAGCCGTGAGCCTTGGCAAGCGCGACCTTGTCTTCTGAACCTGCCGTTCCGATGACAGTCGCACCAAGATGCTTGGCCCACTGGCCTGCAATAAGCCCAACGCCGCCTGCAGCCGCATGAAATAGGATCGTGTGGCCGGGTTTGACGACGAAGGTCTGACGCAGAAGGTATTGCGCAGTCATGCCCTTGAGCATCATCGCAGCGGCCGACTTCAGCTCAATCGTTTCCGGCACTTTCAGCAAACGATCAGCTGGAAGAATACGCTCATCGGCATAAGAACCTGGTGTCGCCGCATAAGCAACGCGATCACCAACCTTGATACTATCGACGCCAGAACCCACAGCAACGACAGTGCCTGCGCCTTCATTACCGGGGATGAACGGCATCTGAGCCGCCTTGTAAAGCCCAGTCCGAAAATAGACATCGATGAAATTCAGGCCAATCGCCTCGTGGCGCACTTTCGCTTCACCCGGACCCGGCGCACCAATTTCAATCTGTTCATATTGCAGAACGTCAGGGCCACCAGTCTGATGGACGCGAATTGCATTGATCACGATGCTTCTCCAGTCGTTGTTTTCCTAGAGCGTCCTGCGCCTCTTGGGCGCTACATAAGGACACTTTGAACTATTGAACCTACGTATCGTGCTTTCCAAAAATCGATTCCGATTTTTGGGCCGATGCTGCAGCAGTCGCAGCCTCAGCGGCAATCACCGCAGCAGTCCGGCCAAGATTGGGGAAAAATTGCATGATGGCACCGATGAAGTAGATATAAAGCCCGGTCACGGTGATACCGACACGCACCCAGAGCGGCGCATCAAGTGTGTAGTACAGGCCTGCCGCACCGAAAGCGCACCACAGCAAGAAGACGGTCAGGTTCAGCGGACGCAGACGCACCACGCGCACCGGATGCAGGAAGCTGATAGGCAGGAATGAGAGGATCGCTGAAGCAACGACGATGGCGAAGGCTTCCCATTCGCCGGGTCTGACGATGAAGAGCGTGAACACCACCATATTCCAGACAACGGGGAAGCCTTTAAAGAAGTTCTCTTTCGTCTTCATGCCCGTATCGGCGTAATAAATGGCGCTCGAAACCACGATGATTGCGCCCGATATGAAGGACAGGTTCGTCCCCATAAACCCGCTTTGGTAAAGTGCGAAGGCCGGTATCAGCACGTAAGTCACATAGTCGATGATGTTATCGAGCAGCTCACCAGACCAGTTGGGTAGCACGTATTTGACTTCGAGCTTGCGCGCGATCGGGCCATCAATACCATCAACAAACAGAGCCAGACCCAACCACCACCACATTGCGGTGTAGCGGCCATCGCTTGCCGCGACGATAGACAAAAACGCCAGAAACGATCCCGACGCGGTGAGCAGATGCACGGAAAATGCCTTCGCCTGCGGCGCGGTCACTTTCTTGGCTTTGAGTTTTCCGGTCAGTCTGGTTTTCACGCCGTTCGCCATTTCTCTTGAAGGCTACCCTCAATCTTCCAGCATTCATCCTGCCGGGTGCGGGTCAGCCAATATGACTCTGAGGCTCTAAGCCAAAAAGCCGTGATCTTGCATAAAGCTTTCCCCGAATAAGGTGAAAAGAGCAAGTAAGTCATGAGACAAAACCGCCCTCATTCCACCAAAGATTAGGTTTTAATTAACGCGACATTGGCCTTTTCAGCCTATTTGCGGTTAAGTGCGGCTGAAACAGAACGAATAAGAATCGCTTTCGGCCAGCATTTTGGCGAAGGATAGAATACGATGAATGACGTGGTTGTCGAGAAGCCCCTTACCGAGATCGTCATCAGTGGCGGTGGACCAGCCGGGATGATGGCAGCACTTGCTTTGAACGCAAAAGGCTATCGGACAGCATTGCTCGGCCCCGAAACCGACAAGGGCGACCGCCGCACGACCGCACTCATGATGCCTGCAATTCGCTTTCTCGATGAGATTGGCGTTTGGAACGACATTGCGCCGGAAGCAGCCCCTCTCGCCTCCATGCGCATTGTTGATGCAACGCGTCGCCTCATTCGCAGCCCAGCTGTTACATTTCGGGCCGGCGAGATCGACGAAGTGGCTTTTGGCTATAACATTCCAAACGCAACACTCAATCAGAAGCTTGCGGAGGCGGTTGAGAAAAACAGTGCGATTGAACGCATCACGCTTCCGGCAATCGAATATCGCAACAACGATGACCACGTGACAATCACGCTTGCAGGCGGCGATACACTCCATACGCGCCTTGTTGTTGCCGCTGATGGCCGCAACTCAAGTGCACGTGAGGCTGCAGGCATTCGTACGCGCCGTTGGAGCTATCCGCAAACAGCTGTCGTGCTTTCGTTCAGTCATACGGTCGACCATGAAAACATCTCGACCGAATTCCATACCGAGGAAGGCCCGTTCACACAGGTTCCGCTAAAGGGTAAACGATCCAGCCTCGTCTGGGTGGTTAATCCAGGACGTGCAGAAACGCTGCTCGCACTTGATGATGAAACACTTGGTCAGCGCATCGAAGAGATGATGCAGTCCATGCTCGGCAAGGTCACTCTGGACGTCCGTCCGCAGGCATGGCCACTGTCTGGTCTGGTTCCGCATGCTTTTGCCGCCAAGCGCACTGCGCTGATAGGCGAAGCTGCTCACGTGTTTCCGCCAATCGGTGCACAGGGCCTTAACCTTGGGACGCGCGATGTGGAAACACTTGTGAAGGCCATCGCGAGTGATCCATCAGATCCGGGTTCTGATCGTGTCACGCGCGCTTATGATCGTGGTCGTCGCCCAGACATTCTGGCGCGTACAGGGTCTGTTGATGCTCTGAACCGGTCGCTCCTGTCACCAATGCTGCCAGCACAGATTGCACGCGGCGTGGGACTTGAAATGCTGCGTTCTTTTGCACCGCTCAGAGCATTCTTCATGCGCGAGGGTTTGCGTCCCGGCAGTGGTTTTTCGCAGTTTATGCCCAAGCTTCCAAGCTTGGGCGAACCCGGGAAAACTTCACCAAAGCAATAAAACGCCCCAATAAACGAACCTGAAACCTCCCGCAGCTTTATTTCGGCGCGCGGTGAACTACATATGTCTTATGAGTATGGCACAGATAAAACACGCTAAGTTTCAGATCGGACAGGTGGTCAAGCATCGACTGTTTCCGTTCCGCGGAATCATTTTCGATGTCGATCCGGAATTCGCCAATACGGAAGAATGGTATGAATCCATTCCCGAAGAAGGGCGTCCGCGTCGCGATCAGCCATTCTACCATTTGCTGGCTGAGAATTCAGATTCGGAATATGTGGCCTATGTTTCGGAACAGAATCTTATCCCGGATCTCAGCGATGAGCCGCTTCGCCATCCGCAGCTCAACGATATGTTTGAGCGTCTGGAAAACGGATCATATCGCGTGAAACTGCACGCAAACTGAACTTTTCTGGTCATTTCTGATTAGAAGGCACAACAAAAAGGGCGCTTTGAAGCGCCCTTTTTGTTTCATGACATCAGAACAGCTTAGTTAGCTGCACCCTTTGCCTTGGCCTGTTCAGCCTTCATCTTTTCTTCGAATTCCTTCTGGCGCTTTGCAACAGCGTCCTGAAGTTCCTTCTGACGTTCTTCAAGTTCAGACTGCTTCAGGCCTGGACCCGTAAGAGCTGCTGAGAAGCCGGTCAGTGCGACTGGAATCGGGTTCTGCTTGTTCTGGTAGTTGACCGAAGTCAGAGTTACCTTGCTGCCCTTCTTGAGAGCATTGATCAGATCATCGGAAAGCGGAGCTTCCGCAATGCAGCGATCTGGGAAGCAGATGCCGTATTCAAGCTTGGTTGGCTTGTTGTTGTCGATCTGCAAACCAACGCCAGCCGGGATCAAGCGGCCAATCGGAACAGTGACCTGAAAAATCTTACGATTGATCTTGCCCTTGATTTCGATGAGGTTGACAGCGGTTAGCAGCTGGCCGGAGTCAGCCGTGATAATATTCTGCGTGTTGCAGATGTCGTTATCTTCCTGCTTCGAGCAAACCTTGAACCAGCCCTGTGGCGGCTGCTGCTGTGCGGCTGCAGGTATCGTCGCAGAGGCAAGCAGGGCGAACGCGCCAGCAAATGCAGATGCGGCAGCGATTGTCTTCGTGCTGGTCATGATCAACAGTTTCCTTTCAAGGCTTTGATCTTCCGTCTCTGGTTTGAGTCAGCGATAGACCGTCACTGATTTGAAAATGCGGCAACAGCGTGACCTCCGGAACTTATCGTCCCAATCCGAGGGCCGTGTTACAACGACTTCTGATATGAATCCAGATGGTCGACTGCATTCAGACAGCAAAATACGCCATATTTTTTGTTTTAATCAGCACTGTCACGCGCCAGACACGCTCTTAATCCGCACAAACGCAAGGTTCATGCTAATTTCGCCACACGAATCGATACTAAACTCACACTTATTTACAATGGACCTATTAAGTTGAACGGGGACGCGAGAAAGTTGACTGGATTGTTTGCTCTTTTCCGCAACACAGCTTTAGCAAGCCTGCTCGGCTTCTTTGCGGGTATTGCTCCAGCATGGGCAGAAGATAACGCATCGCCAAATTATGCGCTTTCAATGCATGGCGATGTGGCCCTGCCCGCTGACTTCACGCATTTTCCTTATGCGAACCCGAAAGCGCCCAAAGGTGGCGCGCTTAAAATGGGTGTTGTCGGTACATTCGATAGTCTCAATCCGTTCGTGCTCAAAAGCATGCGCACGACCGCCCGCGGTTTGTTCGGCGATCTAGACTTCGGCAATCTGCTCTATGAAACGCTCATGCAGCGCTCACGGGACGAGCCCTTTACCCTTTACGGACTGTTAGCTGAAAAAGTTGCAATCGATCCAGAACGCAAATGGGTGGAGTTTACGCTTAACCCAAAAGCCAAATGGTCCGACGGTAAGCCGGTCACTGTGGATGATGTCATCTTCACCTATGAGATTCTGACCGAAAAAGGTCGCCCGCCCTATAACAACCGTATGAGCCGGATTGAAAAGATCGAGAAGACAGGCGAGCGCTCGGTGCGCTTTGTCTTCAATGACAAGTCAGACCGTGAATTTCCTCTGCTGATTGCAGCAACCATGCCGGTGCTTCCCAAGCATGCAATTGACCCCGCGACTTTCGGCAATTCGACGCTTAAAGCGCCGGTCGGCAGCGGTCCTTACACTGTATCCGGCATACAGCCAGGTCAGCGGATCATCTATAAACTGAACCCTGACTATTGGGGTAAGGACCTACCCGCCCGACGCGGGTTCGATAATTTCGAAACCCTGAGCATCGAATATTATCGCAACGAAACGGCCTTGTTTGAGTCCTTCAAGAAAGGACTGCTTGATGTGTTTCTTGAAGGCAATCCAACACGCTGGGAAAAATCCTATAATTTCCCGGCAGTGATACAAGGAAAGGTCATCAAAGAAAACTTCGAAAAAGGCACACCAGCAAACATGCTGGGCTTTGTCTTCAACACACGCCGCCCGGTTTTCGAAGATCGCCGCGTGAGACAGGCGCTTGGGCTGCTGTTTGATTTTGAATGGGCCAATCGCAATCTCTTTGCCGATCAGTACAACCGCCTGCAAAGCTTCTGGGAAGGCTCTGAGCTATCATCCGTAGGCAAGCCCGCAAACGCGCGCGAACGTGAGTTGCTGGCACCGTTCCCTGATGCGGTTCGCAAGGACGTTCTGGACGGGTCCTGGCACCCGTCGATCACAGACGGAAGTGGTCATGATCGTGGGCCAGCAAAGACAGCCTATGAGCTTCTGATTGAGGCTGGCTTCTCTTTCGAACACGGCAAAGCGATCGATCCATCCGGCAAGCCATTACAATTTGAGATCATGACGCGCTCGCCGGACGAGGAAAAAGTAGCGCTTGCCTATAAGCGCAATCTTGGACGCCTTGGTATCGATGCCGAAATTCGCAGCGCTGACGATGCACAATATCAGCAACGCCTGCAAACCTTCGACTATGATATGATCCTCGGCGCCCTGACCGGCTCGCTGTCGCCGGGCAACGAACAATGGCAGCGCTGGGGCTCAGCATCGCGCGAAGCCCAGGGGAGCTTCAATTATCCTGGCGTCGCCGATCCGGCGGTTGATGCCATGATCGAAGCGATGCTTGCAGCACGCAAACGTGAGGATTTCGTGAGCGCTGTACGCGCGCTCGACCGCATTCTCATATCCGGAGACTACTATATCCCGCTCTATTACCTGCCTTATCAGTGGGTTGCGCGCTGGGATCGGATCGGACATCCTGAGAAGACATCGCTGTATGGTTATCAGCTCCCAACATGGTGGCAGGTTGCCAAATAGCTCCAGTTGATAAGGCCGTAATTCACCCTACATTTTGGAATTATAAAGATAAGCGAGCAGGAGAATACGTCTCCTGCTCGTCGAACGGAGCACCTTTATGACCGCAAGAAAAATCACCATCGATGTTGTTTCAGATGTCGTCTGCCCATGGTGCTTCCTTGGCCGCAAAAGGCTGGAACAGGCCCTTGCACTAGCGCCCGACGTCGATGCCGAGGTCCGCTGGCGCCCTTATCAGCTGGACCCGTCTTTGCCTGCGCAGGGCAAAGATCGTCAGGCCTATATGCGCGAAAAATTCGGCACTGGCTCGAAGATTGACGACATTCATAAGCAACTCACTGAGCTTGGCGAAGAGAACGACATCGTCTTCGATTTCGAGGCTATCACACGTGCGCCGAACACTCTTGATGCACATCGCCTGATCCATTGGGCAGCACAAGCTGGTCCTGGCAAGCAGGATAAGCTCGTCGGCACCCTGTTCTCACTCTATTTCGAGCAGGGACAGGATATTGGCGATCACGACGTGCTTGTTGATGCTGCAGCCAGCATTGGCATGGAAGCACCAATTGTCGCCCGGCTTCTGCAAAGCAATGCTGACACGGATACGATCCGCGAGGAAATTGACACCGCCAATCGCATCGGTGTCCGTGGGGTGCCGTGCTTCATTATCGATCAGAAATATGCCGTCATGGGCGCGCAGTCAGCCGCTGTACTTGCTGAAGCTATTCAACAGACGGCCGAAGGATTTGAACCGGGTATTGCCGAAGATCGCTGACAATAAAGCACATCAAACAAAAAGCCCGTGCGTCCAGATGGAGCACGGGCTTTTTGTTTGAATATCAATAGAATGCTTACATGCTCTGATCAGACACGCGAACCAGAGTCCAGCATGGCTGCTTGGCAAATTCGTATTCCATATACTCGCCGCCATCCGTGCCCTTGATGACAACGACCATATTGCCATTGGCGGCATCTTTGTATTCAGCCTGAAGCTTCTGCCGATCCAGGGTTGCCATATCTGGCATCACCGGCCATTCGACATCAGCGAGTGGAACTTCCTTGCTTGTCTTCTTTGGCTCTGGATCAGCTTCCATATCGAGGCCTTCAAAGATGACTGTCTTTGCGGTCTGAGCTTCCTGAATTACAATGTTGTGGCTGAAACGCGTGACAAAATTCTCAATACCTTCAACCTTGCAGTTGAGTGTGGTCAGAGCGAAAGCCGATTGGGAAGCCAAAACAAATGCAGCAGCAGTGCAGGAAATGCGCAAAGCATTCTTAAACATCAAAGTTCTCTCCGTTTTAAACTTCGGAACCAACAGGCGACTCCGAACCCTCAGTGTTTAATCTCTGTGTGACTCAGCCACCAGTAGCGATTTTTGCAAGCTGAGTCATGATAACTGCCGAGCCGTTAAGCCGCTTTTCTGGTGTTGCCCAGTCGCGGATGAAAACGATACTCTGATCTGGTCTGATCTTGGCCATTGATCCCTGTTCCCCGATCATCTTCACGAGACCAACTGGGTTTGCAAAGGTTGCGTTGCGGAATTGGATAACCACGCCCTTTGGACCGGCATCGAGTTTTTCGACATTGGCGCGGCGGCACAGAGCCTTGATATAGACGATCTTGAGCAAATGCTGCACTTCTTCCGGCATCGGGCCGAAGCGGTCGATCAGTTCTGCGCCGAAGGCATCGATATCCTGTGGCTCAGCCAGATCGGCGAGACGGCGATAAAGTCCTAGACGCAACTGCAGATCCGGCACATAAGCTTCCGGGATCATAACAGCCGTACCAATCGCAATCTGTGGCGACCACTGGCTGTCTTCGACCTCAATTGTGCCCTTGAGGGTGGCAACAGCCTCTTCCAGCATCTGCTGGTAAAGCTCAAAGCCCACTTCCTTGATGTGACCCGACTGCTCTTCGCCTAGCAGATTGCCTGCACCGCGAATATCCATGTCGTGACTTGCGAGCTGGAAGCCTGCACCGAGTGTATCGAGCGACTGTAGAACCTTGAGGCGACGCTCGGCAGTGGCCGTCAATGTGCGTCCGGCAGGAAGCGTAAAGAGCGCAAAGGCACGCTGCTTGGAGCGTCCAACACGTCCGCGCAACTGATAAAGCTGCGACAGACCAAACATATCCGCGCGATGCACAATCATTGTATTGGCCGTCGGAATATCGAGGCCCGACTCCACGATGGTCGTGGACAAAAGCACGTCATATTGGCCGTCGTAGAAGGCATTCATAATGTCATCAAGCATACCTGGTGCCATCTGACCATGAGCCACAGCAACTTTCAGCTCGGGAACATGTTCCTTGAGGAACTCCTCAATTTCGGTGAGATCGGCAATGCGTGGACAAACATAGAAGCTCTGACCGCCGCGATAGCGTTCGCGCAGCAATGTTTCGCGGATCACAAGTGGATCAAATGGCGAGACGAAAGTGCGCACAGCCATACGATCAACAGGAGGCGTCGTGATAAGCGACAGCTCGCGCACGCCCGTCAAAGCGAGCTGCAATGTGCGTGGGATCGGCGTTGCTGACAGCGTCAGCACATGAATGTCTGACTTCAGCTCCTTGAGCCGTTCCTTGTGCTTGACGCCAAAATGCTGCTCCTCATCGATGATAAGCAGGCCAAGATTCTTGATCTTGATAGAATTGCCAAGCAGAGCGTGCGTCCCAACGACGATATCGACAGTGCCGTCTTCGAGGCCCTTTTTGGTGGCGGCAAGTTCTTTTGCGCCAACAAGCCGCGAGGCATGGGCTACATTGACTGGCAGGCCGTGGAAACGTGCGGAAAAAGTCTTGAAGTGCTGACGTGACAGAAGCGTGGTCGGTACGACCACCGCCACCTGAAACCCGCTTAGCGCTGCAACAAAGGCTGCACGCAATGCTACTTCTGTCTTGCCGAAACCAACATCACCGCAGATGAGACGATCCATTGGCTTGCCTGCCGCAAGGTCATCGGCAATGGCATCGATTGCACGCTGCTGGTCTTCGGTTTCATCATAAGGAAAGCGCGCTGCAAATTCAGCATAAAGTCCGTCGGGTGGCGTCATGGATGGCGCGCCGCGCATCTGGCGTTCAGCGGCAATCTGGATCAGATGCCCCGCAATCTCCAGCAAGCGCTTCTTGAGCTTCGCTTTGCGCATCTGCCATGCGCCGCCACCAAGCTTATCCAGAACGGCTTCAGACCCTTCCGACCCAAAGCGTGAAAGCAACTCGATATTTTCGACCGGCAGAAACAGACGATCATCGCCTGCATAATGAATCTCCAGACAGTCGTGTGGCGCCCCCGCCGCCGTGATTGTCTTGAGGCCAATAAACCGACCGATACCATGATCGACGTGGACGACGATATCACCAGCTGAGAGCGATGCTACTTCAGAAATGAAATCCTGATCGCGTTTGCGGCGCTTGGTGCGGCGCACAAGGCGATCACCGAGAATATCCTGCTCGGCAACGACGACCAGATCGCCCGCATCAAAGCCGCTCTCAACGGCAAGAACCGCCGCTGTAATCTTGTCACGCGAGAGTGCTTTGACCATCGAAAGGCGATCAACGGTTTCGATTTTCTCAAGTCCGTGCTCATCCAGCACCTGCAGCAGACGGTCGAGCGAACCTTCGGACCACGCCGCCACCAGCACCTTTTTGCCCGCGACGCGCAAATCGGCGATGTATTTCACCACCGCTTCAAAAAGGTTCACATCGGTTGCAGCACGTTCTTCAGCAAAGTTGCGGCCCTTGTGCACATCAGCATGAATGATCGAACGGCCAGAGACTTCTGGTGTGCCAAATGGCGTCAGATCGATACGCAGGCCGACCAACGCGGCAAACGCTTCAACTTCCCGTGGCGTCAGATAAAGCGTTTCCGGCTTAACCGGCTTATAAGGAATAGCATCGCTGCCCGGCTCTTTACCTTCGGCCTGTCGCAGGCGTGCCTCGTAATGATCGACCACCATTGTATGGCGTTCTGTCAGCGCCTCATGCACCAGATGATCGAATACCACTGGCATATCGCCCGCGTGGTCGAACACAGTTTCAAGGTTGTCGTAGAAAAGCGGCAGCCAGTGTTCCATGCCCGCAAAGCGTCGCCCTTCACTGATTGCCTGATAAAGTGCATCGTCGCGCTGCGGCGCGCCGAACATGGCCACGTAATTCTTGCGGAAACGGCTAATCATATCCGGCGAGAGCGAAATTTCGCTCATAGGCTGAAGCACGAATTCCTTGCGCGCGCCTGTGGTGCGCTGCGATGCCGGATCGAACGCGCGGATTGTTTCGAGCGTGTCGCCAAAGAAATCGAGCCGCAGAGGCTCCTCTGAACCTGGTGCAAAAAGATCAAGAATGCCACCGCGCACAGCATATTCGCCAATGTCACGCACAGTCGAGACACGCTCAAAACCGTTGCGTTCCAGCCGTGCACCCAGATCGTTCATGTTGAGCTGATTGCCGGGACGCGCTGAAATCACCTGCTCGGCGATCGCGGCCTGTGGCGGCAGCTTTTGCAGAATGGCATTCGCCGTTGTGATGATGACTGCTGGATGCGGCGATTTTTTCAAGGACGCCAAAGCGGCAAGTGCCGCAAGCCTGCGCGCGCTGGCATCAGCCCCCGGCGATACGCGATCATAGGGAAGACAGTCCCACGCCGGTAGATGCAGAACCGGCAGATCAGGCGAAACGAAATTCAGTACCTGTTCCAGATCGGCAATGCGCTGGCCATCGCGGACAATATACATGACGGGACCGCGTTCACCGATCTCCTCGACCAGACGCGCAAGGCAAAACGCTTCGAAACCATCGGCGACGCCGTCGATAACGATATGCTTGCTGCTTTTAACGCCTGGACTGGTTTTAAGACCGAGTTTGCTGAATACGGGCATGGGGACTTATTCTCAGAATTCGATGCGGTCGCGGAAATCGATAATATCGCGGAACAGGGGCGTATCATGTTCTTCAGGTGTCGGGCTTTCGCCTGTCACCCATTTCAGAAGATCACGGTCGAGCACTTCAAGAATCTGCTCAAACTCATCAAGTTGAGCATCGGTGAAGCCAGCGAGATATTGATCCGCATATTGTCCAAGGATCAGATCCATCTCGCGCATACCACGGTGCCAGGCGCGAAACAGAAGCTTGCGACGCCTTACATCAAGATTTCCCGCCGCAAGTGTGCTGCCAGTCATTGTTCAAGCGCTCCATTTATAAAGTTCGAAGCCGGTATATAGCATCTGCTGCTCATCTGGGAACCCTTTAAGCCGTCAGAGCACTGTGCACCCAATTGGTCCCGCAAAGGCCGCTCTAAAGAGTTGAAACCGGTGACCGTACTCTCCAATAATCGATTCCGATTTTCGGGTCGATGCGTTAGAACAAAAATAGTACAAAAACCATTTCAAAGGCTTGCACAGAAAAGCAAAGCAGTTAATGCTCGCCACCATGCGTCCGTCTGTACTCGATCCGTTTTTTGCTTCCGTCCGCTCACTTTCAGGCATTGGCCCGAAAGTGGCTGCTTTGCTTGGCAAGCTTTTAGGAACGGATGTCCCCGGTACCGAGCCGAAAGTTGGCCAACTTCTCTTTCTGCCGCCACATAGTGTGATCGACCGGCGCAATCGCCCCGGCATCGCTTTTGCGCAGGAAGGCGCGATCGTTACACTGGAGGTGATGGTCGATCAACACCAGCCCACGCCACGCGGTAGAGGAAATGTTCCCCATCGCGTGATTGCCCATGACGATACTGGTGAAATCATTCTCACCTTCTTCCATGCGCAATTGCCGTGGCTTGAAAAAATGCTGCCCGAAGGTGAAACTGTCGTTGTCTCCGGCAAGGTGGAATGGTTCAACGGGCGCGCCTCGATGGTACATCCGGATTATATCGCAAGCTTGGAAGATGCGGCTAACCTGCCGATGGTTGAGCCGGTCTATCCACTGACGGCTGGGCTTTCGTCCAAAACACTCGGGCGGGCGATGAAAGAAGCACTCACACGCGTACCAGTGCTACCAGAATGGATAGATCCACCGCTCCTCGCGCGCGAGCGTTTTCATGCTTTCAAAGATGCACTCGATACAATGCATCTGCCGGAAGACCCGAGCGATGTTGCGCTCGAAAGCATCACGCGGCGCAGATTGGCTTATGACGAGTTTCTGGCAGGGCAGTTGGCTTTGGCACTAGTGCGTGCCAAAACACGCCGTCTTTCAGGTCGCCCGCTTGAAGGCAATGGCCGCATCGTTGCTGAAATCATGCGCCACCTCCCCTATAAACTGACCGGGAGTCAGGATCAGGCGGTTCACGAGATCATCACCGATCTAAAATCTCCAGAGCGTATGCTTCGCCTGCTACAAGGCGATGTCGGCTCGGGTAAGACCGTAGTGGGCCTTTTATCGATGGCACATGCAGCAGAATCTGGGGGGCAATCGGCCTTGATGGCACCAACAGAAGTGCTGGCACGACAGCATTTTGCAACCATTGCGCCTCTGGCTGAAAAAGTTGGCCTGAAAACTGCCCTCCTCACCGGACGCGATAAAGGGAAAGAGCGCAAAGCTGTTCTCGAAGGCCTCAAGAGCGGTGACGTCGATATCGTCATCGGCACACATGCGCTTTTTCAGGAAAAGGTCGAGTATCACGATCTTGTCTTTGTTATTATTGACGAGCAACATCGTTTCGGCGTGCATCAGCGACTGATGCTGACGGCAAAGGGCAGCGCGCCCGATATGCTGGTGATGACGGCAACGCCTATTCCGCGCACGCTGGTTCTAACCGCATTTGGCGATATGGATGTGTCCAAGCTCACCGAAAAGCCAGCCGGCCGCCAACCGATCACCACGGCTATTCTGCCAATAGAGCGCTTGGGTGAACTCGTTGAGCGCATCCGTAAAGCTGTGAACGAAGGGCAAAAAATCTACTGGATTTGCCCGCTCGTGGAAGAATCCGAGGTTGTCGAGCTGACCTCGGCCGAAGAACGCTTTGAATCGCTCAAATCTGCTTTTGGCAACAAGATCGGGCTCATTCATGGCCGCATGACTGGCGTTGAGAAAGACGAAGCCATGCGCGCTTTCAAACAGGGGGAAACGCGGCTTCTGGTAGCAACGACTGTCATTGAAGTTGGTGTTGATGTGCCGGATGCGACAATCATCGTCATCGAACATGCCGAGCGTTTCGGTCTCTCCCAATTGCACCAGCTGCGCGGACGTGTCGGTCGGGGCGACAAGCCTTCCACATGCCTGCTGCTTTACAAAGGCCCGCTCGGAGAAATCGGTCAGGCACGTCTCAAGGTGATGCGCGAAACGGAAGACGGGTTCCGCATTGCCGAGGAAGATTTGAAGCTGCGCGGCGAAGGAGAACTGCTCGGCACCCGCCAGTCCGGCACACCGGGTTTTCGCCTTGCGTCCATAGAAACACATGGTGATTTACTGGAAATTGCGCGCAAAGATGCCCGTTATATTCTGGCAAGCGACCCCGATCTAGAGGGCGAACGCGGGCAAGCGCTGCGAGTGCTGCTCTATCTCTTTGGTCGTGATGAAGCGATCCGCCTACTTCGGGCAGGATAAACCTTGTCGCGGAAAAGTGGAAACCGCCTTCGCGGGGAAATCAGTCCACTGGACTGATTTCTGATCCCGCTACGATCCTATAACGACATGCATAAAAATTAGAACAAAAATGGCCGCATTGTTGCGGCCATTCCATCCATTTATCAAAGTCTATCTATAATAGACTGTTTTTATTTCACTCTACAGTCACCGACTTCGCGAGATTACGCGGCTGATCGACGTCAGTACCCATAAGAATCGCAGTGTGATAAGCCAGCATCTGGATCGGCAGAGCATAGACCAGCGGCGTAATAAATTCTGGCACGTCAGGCAGAACGATGGTTGCCATCGTATCAAGACTTGCTGCCGCTGCACCCTTCTTATCAGTAATCAGAATAATACGACCGCCACGAGCTGCCACTTCCTGCATGTTGGATACAGTCTTCTCATAGAGACGATCCGACGGTGCAATGACGATTACCGGCATGGTTTCATCGATCAGCGCAATCGGTCCGTGCTTCAGCTCACCAGCCGCATAGCCTTCAGCATGAATATAGGAAATTTCCTTGAGCTTCAGCGCACCTTCCATCGCCAGTGGGAAGGACGTGCCGCGACCGAGGTAAAGCACATGATTGACTTTGGCCAGCTCATGACAAACAGCCGCAATCTGGTCTTCAAGCTTCAACACCTGATTGATGAAACGCGGCGCTTCGGAAAGCTGGCGCACCAGCTCCTGTTCGCGTTTGTCGTCAATCACCCCGCGCGCCTTTGCGGCAGCAATTGCAAGTGACGCCATGGTCGAAAGCTGGCAGGTGAATGCCTTAGTCGAAGCAACACCGATTTCAGGACCGGCAAGCGTGGGAAACACAGCATCCGATTCTCGCGCAATGGTCGAACCGGTCACATTGACCACAGAGGCGATTTTCAAGCCCTGTTGCTTGCAATAACGCAGCGAAGCCAGAGTATCAGCCGTTTCGCCGGATTGCGAAACGAACATCGCCAGCGAATCCTTTGAAAGCGGCATTTCGCGAT
Source organism: Ochrobactrum sp. AN78 (assembly GCF_029909885.1). Taxonomy (NCBI): domain Bacteria; kingdom Pseudomonadati; phylum Pseudomonadota; class Alphaproteobacteria; order Hyphomicrobiales; family Brucellaceae; genus Ochrobactrum; species Ochrobactrum sp. AN78. The sequence continues at coordinate 211,365 of NZ_JASAMU010000003.1, read as the reverse complement.
AACGGAATTCCGATGCAATATCGCTGTCGACCGGCAAACGCGCAATCTGCTCGAACCAGTATTTGCCAACTGAGGCTGCATAAAAAGCGGTGCCACAGGCAGAAATGGTCAGACGATCAACCTTGCTGAAATTAATGCCGACTGCTTCTTCACGCACTTTTCCGGTGGTGAAATCGAGATAGTTTGCAAGCGTATGGGAAATAACTTCCGGCTGCTCGAACATCTCCTTCTGCATGAAGTGGCGATGATTTCCCTTCGACACCAACATATTTGCAGTCTGTGATTTTTGGACCTCGCGCTCGACCTCGGCATTGGTTTCGTCATAGACGGTTACACCCTTGCGTGTCAGCACAGCCCAATCGCCATCTTCCAGATATGCAATTGTGTCCGTGAATGGTGACAACGCGATGGCGTCGGAACCAAGGAACATTTCACCCTCGCCGTATCCGACAGCCAGCGGCGGTCCCTGACGCGCACCGATCAGAGTTTCTTTATCGCCTTCAAACAGGAAAGCAAGTGCAAAAGCACCCTGCAACAATGGCAAGCTGTCACGCACGGCTTCAACCGGCGACTTGCCCTTTTCCAGCTCGCGCGTCACGAGGTGCGCGACAGCTTCGGTATCAGTCTCGGTCTCGAATTTGCGCCCTTCGGCTTCAAGCATGGTACGCAGTTCAGCAAAGTTTTCGATAATGCCGTTATGCACCACAGCCAGACGTGCGGTGATGTGCGGATGCGCGTTGCGCTCAACCGGCTTGCCATGGGTGGCCCAACGCGTGTGGCCAATGCCGATCACCCCGGGAAGTGGCTCGCCCGTAAGGCGATTTTCGAGATTGACGAGCTTGCCTTCCGCACGACGGCGATCGAGCTTACCATTCTGGAGCGTGGCAATGCCGGCAGAATCATAACCGCGATATTCAAGTCGCTTTAGCGCATCAACCAGACGCGGTGCGACCTCGTTATTGCCAATAATGCCGATAATTCCACACATAGGGTGCTCCAAATCCGATATTCACGCGTATAGCCGCGATTTAAAGAGTCTAACGCGGAACGGCAACCCAAGGGACTGCCGTTCTCTTCATCTAATCGTCGATTTATTTCGAAGACGTTTTAGCCGCTTTGATGGCAGCATACTTCTCCCGCAGGATCTTTCCCCGCCCTTCTTTGGTTTCCTGTCTAGCCCGGCCAAATGCCAGAGCATCGGCAGGCACATCATCCGTGATCGTGCTGCCGGATGCGATATAGGCATTGTCACCAATCGATACGGGCGCAACAAGCGAACTGTTGGAGCCAACAAATGCGTTTTCGCCGATCACAGTCTTATATTTGTTATAGCCATCATAATTACAGGTGATCGTACCTGCACCGATATTGCTCGATGCCCCGACAACCGCATCGCCGATATAAGTCAGGTGATTGATTTTTGCACCCTTGCCGACCTCAGCATTCTTCACTTCACAGAAATTGCCGACTTTGGATTTTTCGCCAAGATTTGCGCCCGGACGCAAACGTGCGAACGGCCCAATCTCAGCTTTCTCGCCGATATTGGCGCCTTCAATATGTGAGAAAGCGTGGATCAGCGCGCCCGATGCAACACAGACTTTAGGTCCGAAGAATACATTCGGCTCGATTATGACGTCGGCTTCGATCAATGTATCATGCGAGAAGAAAACGGTCTCGGGTGCGATCAGCGTCACACCTGCCAGCATCATGTCCAGACGCTTACGGTTCTGCCAGATGTTTTCTGCCTCCGCCAGTTCTGCACGATTGTTGATGCCGATGACATTATCGACTGGCACTTCAAGTGCCGTAACATTCAGACCTTTTTTGTGGGCCAAACCCACAATATCGGTGAGATAATATTCGCCCTTGGCATTTTTGTTATCAACTGCGTCAAGCAAGGCCAACGCATGCGCACCACGCACAGCCATAAGCCCGCCATTACAGAAGCCGATTTTCTTTTGAGCGTCAGTTGTTTCTTTTTCTTCGACAATAGCAACCAGCTTGCCATTCTCTTCGATCAATCGACCATAGCCTTGCGGACTGGCCGGACGAAAACCAATCACGACGACATCAGAACCCTCTGCGAGTTTACCGCGTGCAGCCTGCAGCGATTGCGCTTCAATAAGCGGCGTATCCCCAAAGACGATCAGCAGATCATCATAGCCACGCGCAATAGCGTCACGCGCTGCCAGCACGGCATGAGCAGTGCCCAAACGCTCGGTCTGCTCAAAAGAGGAAACAGCATCAGCAACTTTTTCGACAGCCGTCTGCACTTTATCCGCGCCACGCCCGACGACCAGCGCAACATCGCTCTTGCCGGTGCCCTGAACAGCCTTCACCACATGGCAGACCAGCGGAAGCCCTGCCACCTGATGGAGTACTTTCGGCAAGCTCGACTTCATACGCGTGCCTTCGCCAGCGGCAAGCACGATGGAAAGGCAGGTACGGTCTGTCATTGTATCGTCCAGAAATATTGAGGCTCATCTGCTCATAGCATTAAAGCGTATATGGAAACTTACAGATTGCTTATCCCAATCGACCTAAGGCCGGGAAGGTCTCAAGCAACCAGAATGAAAACGACTGCATGCCGCCGGTAAGAAAAAGGACACCGGCAATAACGAGAAGAGCGCCCATAACCTTCTCAACTTTGCCAAGATGAACGCGGAACCTCGACAAAAACCGCATGAATGCGCCGGAAAAAAGGGCGGCGAACAAAAAAGGAATTCCCAAGCCCAGCGAATAAACGGCCAGAAGGGCAGCGCCTTCGATCACCGTGCTGCTTCCGCCCGCCAATGTGAGAATTGGTCCTAGAACCGGGCCTATACAAGGGGTCCAACCGAACGCAAACGCCAAGCCCATGACATACGCACCCAATGGCGTTGCGGGCGCACTTCGCGCCTGAAAACGGGCTTCGCGCGACAGGAATGAAAACCGCAGGATACCAAGAAAATTAAGGCCCATCAAAATGATGACGACACCCGCCACCATGGCGATTTCCTGCTGCCACATGCGCAAGAACGCGCCAATGGACGAAGCACCAGCACCAAGCGCTACAAAAACTGTGGTAAAGCCAAGCACAAATGAGATCGCAGCCAATGCCAGTGAGCGACGCTGCAAGGAAGCGGCAGCAACGCGCGATTCTTTTTCAGCGCGAAAATCCTCAACGCTCACACCCGCCATATAACATAGGTAGGGTGGAACCAGCGGTAGAACGCAAGGCGATAAGAACGACAGCGCACCTGCACCGGCAGCCGTCAGATAAGAAACACTGAGCACCAAAACCTCGTTTTCATATAGAACATTTCTCATCTAAACCAGATAAGTCATTCTATTGATTTGTTTTTGAACAAAGTAGGGAAAATATATCTAACTTTCCGACTTTCCTCAAAATGCTTGCGGCGAACGCCGTTTGCTGGCCTTATAACCCAACTTCGGCATTACTTTGAATATTTTCAATGCGGCATCTCGCTCGAACATAAGTTCGCCCTAAATCAGGATCACTTGCGCAATTTTAGATTGCTCCAACTGGACGACGCTCCGATGAGCTTAATTGATAATGAAGAACCTTCTTCAGCATCCACTAGACAGAATAAGTCTTTCGGATTGCTGAAGCGATACCAGCATTTTCTGTTTCCCATAGCGGGCATCGCCATTGCCCTGCTGGCAATCTATGTTCTGGAAAATCTGCTCCAGAATACCTCACGCAAGGACACGCTTGAGGCACTTCATGCAATTTCGTGGACGTCCATTGGGCTCGCTGTATTTTTCACGATGCTCAGCTATGCAGCCGTGGCGCTATATGATGTGGTTGCGGTGGACACGATTGCGCCCAACCAAATCCCACGCCGTATCGCTGCGGTGGCAGGGGCTGCTGGCTATGCGATTTCTAATGCGATTGGCTTCTCGCTTCTGACTGGTGGTGCGCTTCGCTATCGGATTTATGCGGCTGAAGGAATCAGCCTTGCTGACATCGGCAAGATCGTCGGCACGTCCTGGTTTGCCATCTGGTTTGCGCTCATCATCATGGTGGGAGCAGCCCTTCTTATCGACCCACAGGATGTACCGTGGATTTCGACGATCGACTCTCGTCTGGATATTGTTGCAGGCATCATCATTCTGGGCGGTATCGGCTGGCTCATCTACTGGCTTTCCCATGGAGAGCGCACACTGCGCCTTGGCTCGTTAAGCTTGCGCCTGCCTAACTCCAAGGGTGCGATTACACAGATTTTTGCAGGTCTTGTCGATGTCGGCGCTGCGGCAGCAACACTCTATGTGCTGATGCCACAGGATGCAGTTCCAAGCTTTGCAGTCTTCGCGCTCGTCTATGTCATCGCCATTGTGCTCGGCATCGCAAGTCATGCGCCAGGCGGGCTTGGCGCTTTTGAAGCCACAATCATCGCTGGTCTCGGTATCGGCAGCCAACCCGATGCTATCGCGGCTCTCCTTGCTTATCGTGTGATCTATACGGTTATGCCGCTTGTGGTCGCCACAGCAGGCATTTTGATATGGGAAATCATGCGGCGCAGGCAGATGCTTGGACGGCAAGCCAAGTTTGCCAAGCGCCTCGTCGAACCTCTGATACCTGGACTTTCCGCCAGTATTATATTCCTCGGCGGCATTATTCTGCTGGTGTCGGGCGCAACTCCGGATATGCGGTACCGGGTAAAAATTCTCTCCGACGTGGTGCCGGAATTTTTCGTCGAAACATCGCATCTTGCAGCAAGTCTTGTGGGTGTCGCTCTGCTCATCGTCGCACGTGGCCTATTCAAGCGGCTTGAACGCGCGTGGATCGCGGCCCTCATCCTTCTGCTTTTCGGCGCAGTTTTCTCACTTACAAAAGGCTTGGACTGGGAAGAAGCAACCATCCTCTGCCTTTTTGCCTTTGCCTTGTGGGGTTTTCGCGATTCCTTCTACCGTCGCCCGATCTCAGGCCCGTTTGAACTGAGCTGGAGCTGGATTACATCCGTCGGTACCACCGTTATTGTTTCCACGTGGCTTGGCTTCTTCGTCTATCGACATGTTGAATATTCCAATGACCTCTGGTGGGATTTTGCATGGAATGACAATGCGCCACGCTTCCTGCGTGCGACCGTTCTGGTCTTCGCAGTCGTCGCAGCAGTCGGTCTTCATTCAATGATCAACCGGCACAGCCAGCGCAAGCGCAAACGCGATTATTCTATTCCAGAGGCAGTTCCTGCACTTGTGGCAGCATGCCCGCACACAGATGCAGCACTTGCGATGCTTGGCGACAAACAATTCTTGCTCGCACCCGATAACAACGCGTTCATTATGTATGCGCAATCCGGTGGTAGCCTGATCGCCTTGGGTGAACCTATCGGAGACAAAAAAGCTGCCAGAGAACTTGCGTGGTCGTTCCACGGCCTTGCCGACAAAATGGCATTGCGCACGGTGTTTTATGGTGTTGGCCCTGACAGTCTGCCGCTGTTTCTGGATATGGGATTGGTCGCGCTGAAGCTCGGCGAAGTTGCTCGCGTCGATCTGACTGATTTCTCGCTTGAAGGTCCTCGCCGTCAACCATTCCGCTATGCTGACCGCAAGGTCGACAAGGACGGACTGACCTTTGACGTCATCGACGTGAAAGATGTGCTGTCCCTCGTCCCTCGCCTGCGCGAAATCTCCGATGCATGGCTCGATCATAAGTCCGGCAGCGAAAAGGGCTTTTCACTCGGTTATTTCGATGATGATTACATGGAGCGCTTCGATGTTGCCGTGATGAAAAAAGACGGTGAGATTGTTGCCTTCGCAAACTTGTGGCGTGGGGCCGACAAATACGAAATCACAGTAGACCTCATGCGTTATATGCCCGACGTGCACAAGCTTCTGATGGACGCACTTTTTGCCAAGTTGCTTATGTATAGTAAGGATCAGGGCTATAAATGGTTCAATCTGGGCGCGGCACCGCTCTCTGGCTTAAACCGCAGCAGACTTGCTTCACGCTGGAATCGTTTCGGCTCGTTTATCTATCGACGCGGTGCGGACCTCTACCATTTCGACGGCCTCAAGGCCTTCAAAGAGAAGTTCGACCCGATCTGGACCCCACATTATATGGTTTGTCCCGGTGGTCTGGAAACACCCCGTGCTCTTATCGATGCCACAACTCTGATCAATGGTAGCCCTCTGGAGTTCATCCGCAAATGAAGAAGCGACGCATTCTTTTAACTGTTCTTGGGTTGGCGCTGATTGGAGGTGCAGGTGCCTATGCGGCACTTCATCCCGGCAAGATTGCACGCCAATGGGCACAGTTCTTCAATGCCGATGAGCCTGTCATTCATGCAAGCGCCGAGCGGCTTTCAAATATTCCGGTTTATATGCCGAAAGGCGATCCGGTCGGTCTTGCCATCCTGTTGAGTGATGAAAGCGGCGTCGGAGACAAAGAACGCAGTTATATGGATGCGATGCTGGCGCGAAACATAATCGTTTTGCCCGTCGAGCTTGGTCCGTGGCGGGCAGCGCTCGATAAGGAAGATGGCGAGTGCAACTATCTCGACTCCGATTTTGAAGCTATTGCCAAAGAAGCCCTTCGCGGACTTGATCTTGACGTTTATTTCCATCCCGTCGTAACTGGCATTGGTCAGGGTGCAACGATTGCCTATGCAGCAGCGTCAGATTCACCTGATGCGACCATCGCAGGCGCTATTGTTCTTGATCCTACACCTGCGAAAACGCGCCTGCCCTCCTGTACCGAAGCGGCTGAAGCCACCAAAGCGCCTGGTGGCGGCTTCACCTACGGCTATGAAGCGAATATGCCCGCCCCGACACTTGTGATTGGGCCGATAGGCTCGCCCGTGAATAATCCTGTCGATGCACGTCAGAAAAAGATTGCCGTGCTGCAATCCGGGTCGGACTTCCCGGCACGCATGAAGATGGCGGTCGATAACGTCGTCGCTATGGCCGATCAGGATGCAAAGAACGAAGCGTTGCCAATCGTTGACCTTCCCGCAAAGGGCGGCAAAAGCGATATGGTGGCCGTTTTTTATTCAGGCGATGGCGGCTGGCGCGATCTCGACAAATCAATTGGCGAGTGGCTACAAGCCAATGGCGTTCATGTCATCGGCGTCGACTCTCTGCGTTATTTCTGGTCCGAACGCACGCCTGAAGAAATTGCTCGAGACACAACGGCGATGATCGAGAAGGCTGATCCGACCGGCAAATTGCCGGTTACCATTCTTGGCTATTCCTTCGGAGCTGATACATTCCCATTTGCGTGGAAATATCTCGATCCAGCCCTGCAGGACCGCACGAAGATGGTGGGGCTTCTCGGCGTTGAAACCACCACGACATTCCAGGTTTCTATTGAAGGCTGGCTTGGTATGGATGGCGATAAGGACGTCGTACCAGCTATTACCACCATCCCGCTTGATCGCGTTGTCTGCGTCTATGGCGAAGAAGAAGATGATACTGCCTGCACAGCGCCAGAGCTTAAAGGTGCTGACCTTATGAAGCTGTCCGGCGGTCATCATTTCGATGAAAACTATGAGCCGATTGCAGCGGCTTTGCTTGATAAGATGCGCGCTCGCGCAGGTCTGCCACCGCGCCCTGCGAGTTAAAAAATGGCACCGACAATATTGTCGGTGCCATTTTTACTCATACTTTCAAAGCCTTCCGACCACCTAATTTCCAGCGCACAAGATCAATCAGCAAAAATGCGATCAGGCTCAGACCAATCATCGGTAAAGCCCAACCAATCACAACCGCGATCAGCACGACCAGCAGCTTCTGCAGCACTTTGAGATAGAGCCAGCTTTGAATCAGGGTTCGCGGCATAGAACCCGCAGGCGGTCGCCGCTGCCACCAAATGCGATAGCCATAGATTATCATGCCAATCAGCGCCAAGCCCAACAAAGCCATAACAATCTGATTGGCAACGCCGAACAGAACACCCATGTGCAGATCAATTCCCCAGCGAATGAGCTTGGCAATGATCGGGAATGTTTCAAAATCGGCCCTGCTGATTACCGCCATGTCGCGCGGGTCGATAGCAAGCGTGTCAACCTGCGTAGGCCAGGAGCGGTCATATTCGCGGACCAGCCAAGCCTGATCAGCATTTCGCGGAATACGAATTTCCAGCATTGGCGACTGAAGACCGGATTGCCGCGACAGGAGATTTACAGCGTCAAGCTGGCTGACATAATCGATTGTCGATGCAGCGGCACTGTGGTCCTGTTGACTACCATGATCACGGTGTTCGGCATGCGGGTCGGCAGCCACAGCGGGTTTATCAAGAGCGGTCGAAACAGACGGTGTTATCCAACCGACTGCCGCACGAAAATCGTCAATTCGCCCACCTGCTAATTGCGACCATGTCATGCCAGTCGCCGAAAGAAAAACCAGACCTACAGCGATCCAGATGCCAATCTGACTGTGCAGACGCCGCGTACGCAAGTGCGCATTTTCTTTGGCGTTTGAACTACGCCGGACATCCCGCTTCCACCACCATAGCAGAACACCGCCGAGCGCTGCGACCCACAACCATGAAGCGGCAAGTTCGCTATAATAGCGGCCAAAATCTCCGAGCATCAGATTGCGATGTAAATAGTCGATAGACGCACGCAACGGCAATACGCCGCTCGTGCCGTAGACGACGAGATCTCCCTTGATTGCCAGCGTTATTGGATCGACAAAAATTGCTCGAGTTTCAGATTCACCTAAACCCGGCTCGATGAACATAACGCGCGTATTCCAGCCCGGACCTGTCGATGGGCGGATAGCAAACAGCCTCGGATCGTCACCGATAAAATCGCGGGCAGCCTTAACCTGATCAGCCAATGGCTGCACAGTGCCTAATGACGATGTGCGCAATTGATCACGATAGATCATGTCTTCGAGTTGCGGCGTCAGTACATAAAGCGTGCCTGTGATTGCGGCAATCAAGATGAATGGGCCAACGAACAGACCCACATAAAAGTGCAGTCTGGTGATGAAGGCCTTTAAACTCGAACCGGCAACGCGCGTTGCCTCAACAGAGCCGCTCTTTGATTGTGCTTTTGGCAATATGGCATCGGTCATGGCTGCACCTCATTTCGTGCAGCGTCTGCAGATAAATAAAAAGAAAACATTGGCATCTCCAGCCTGTGTGAAAAAGCCGGACGATAGGCAACTGCGCTTCTCAAGTGTTTGTTTAAAGCACATCTTATCCGAAAACCGCTTCACGCTTTTCGAGATGTACGCTTGAGCATGTCTCCCAAAAATGGGAACCTGTTTTGGGTTAAAGACATGCGTAAAAACAAATAGATAGAACATTTTCTGCAATTCATCTTAAACAGGAAATGCTCTAGAACGCGCAAGCTGCATAGCGCCGGAATTGATCCATGCATCAGCTGAGAAGTGCAGGTGGTCCTCTAGGGAGATAGGTTTGGCCCAGAGAATTTGGCGGACCGTGAACCACGAGCCGCACGAGATGATAACGGGCAACAAATACTGCGTGGTAGGCAAACGACAGTGTTTGAGCAGCGAGGCCAGCACCAACAGCGCACGCGGCTTGACAAAGTGCCGAACAGCACGAACGCGCAAGGTCCTTTAGCGGAGCTTCATCGCCATTGGTTTGACCGTCATGGATCGAGCAAATGACTGAAGTTTGGCCATTCGACCACGCAACCATCGAGGCTTGCGCGTAAGAGGTTATGATCCCCTGAAACAGAATGACGAGCGCGATTGATGCCGCCCAAAGGGCAGCTTCAAACTTGTTGCCGACTATTCTGGCTTTGAGGCTCATAATCGCTCATCTCATCCCTTGGTGAGATTGTCACTGCGACAAATACGAGAACCGGACGAGAAAGAATTTAAAGAGCTTATTTTTGCGCTTTTCAAGCACAAGGATGGTCGGCGCGACACCAGACTGAGGTTTTCCCTTGGGGTTCTTGGCATTGCTGTCAGAACGAAGGCACCTCTCATGCCTTAGCGTAACGATACACAACGTCTTCCAAATCGTCTCTGGGAGCTGTCAGATCGAGAATTCCGCCTAACCTTTCTGCGACGCCAATTGATCTGAGATTTTTGGGGGATGCGTAGCTGACCAGTGTAGGCAACCCTAATTCCTCAAAGGCCCAATCTCGCATCGCACTAGCGGCCTCCGTAGCATAGCCATGTCCCTCAAAACCATCATACAGGAACCATCCAAGTTCCTTTTCAGGAAACTTAGGCCCGTCGTTAACGCTGACTTGTCCAATACATTGCTTTGTGGCTGTCAGTTCAACCATAAGTGCGCCGTGACCGAAAAAATGCCACATCGCTACGTCGCCGCAAAATAGTCCCCAAACCGTGGACTTGTCGAACGGCCCTCCCATTCCAGTTGACCGTTCAGACATCAAGAATGTTTCGTAGGCAGCCAGATCCTCTATCTTCAGCGGCCTAAGTGTAAGGCGGGCGGTTACAAGTGTTGGAGTTGTTCCGATCACGTCGTGTCTCCTTAGGCGTCAAAGACATACAACATCTAAATGAACAGCAGATAGTGATTTAAACTGAAACGCATCACCTATGCCTACGCTGACGGCATGGACATTGAGCGTATCGCTGAAATATCCGGTCATTCCAAATCAGAATGTGCAAGCATAATTCGCAAGAATTATCTTGGCAGTGGTGATGTGATTGAGGCGATCAGAAAGGGAACAAAATAAGCGCCAAACTGTAAAATGAAAGGTGACCTGTAAAATGGTAACTTTTGAAATGGTGCTAAGTCATTGGAAGTGGTGAGCGCGCAGGGATTCGAACCCTGGACCTACTGATTAAAAGTCAGTTGCTCTACCGGCTGAGCTACGCGCTCCCTTGAGGAACAAATCGTCCCTGGAAGTGCGGCGGAACATAAGGGCGGCTTTCGCATTGGTCAACACCATAAAATCAAGTTTCTCCAACATAAATCCAAAAAAGCAGTGCCAATTGATAGAAACTTCGAGCCCACAGGGCTTGTCGGTGAAATTGCCACGCTTGAGTTCGGCTTTTTGGCAGAGAATTTGATCTATTGCCTTCCGAAAAGGTAGAATCGCGCAACTCAATAGCGGTTACAAAGAGCCAAAAATGATTCCAGAAATCGATTCCGGTTGTTGAAATGATACTGTAGGCTCTTCCGTGTAATTCATTCCAACGTTTCGGTTTTTCATGTCATTTGTCACAAACGCGTTTTTTCGTTTCAGACATTCCCTTTCCGGCATCGGGCTGGCCCTGGGTACTCTGCTATTCGCAGCAGCTCTCACCCCGAGCCTCGTTCCACGAACATATGTGATGCAAGGCATTTTGTGTGGCGTGGCATTTGGTTCAGGATATGGTCTTGGCGTTTTTTGGCGTTGGATTTGGCATTACCTCGAATTGCCTGAGCCCAACGATCGTTTGCGCAGCCGCGTTAATCTGATCGTCGGACTTACTTGTCTAGTGGTCGCGATAGTGGCGCTTTATCGGTCAGCCGGTTGGCAGAACTCCGTGCGATCCGCAATGAGCATGGAGCCTGTTCCAAGCGCCTACCCCGCAAGCGTTTGCGGGCTGGCTATCGTTACGTTTTTGATCTTGTTGCTGTTGGCTCGCGCCCTGATCTGGCTTGGACGCTACATTTCAGCAAAGATACACCATGTCGTCCCTAGACGAGTGGCCAATGTCGTTGGCATAGCGCTGACAGTCGTTCTGATCTGGACAGTTGCGAACGGTCTTCTTATCCAGTCAACCTTCGAGGTGCTCGATCGTTCATTCCGCGAGTTTGATGCATTGATCGAGCCAGACCGCCCTCGACCTGTTGCTGCCGATAAGACCGGAAGTGCTGCGTCTCTCCTGAAATGGGATGAACTGGGACGCGCGGGCCGTGAATTTGTGGCGTCAGGACCGACAGCAGACGAAATTTCGTCGTTAACAGGACGTCAGGCGGTTGATCCTATCCGCGTTTATGCCGGACTGAATGTTGCCGATGAACCAAAACAGCGTGCAGAACGCGCGCTTGAAGAACTGAAGCGGCAGAACGGTTTTGATCGTTCCATCCTTGTCATCATCACACCAACAGGCACGGGATGGGTCGACCCGGCGGCAATGAACGGCCTCGAATTTCTTCATGATGGCAATGTTGCCAGCATCGCTATGCAATATTCCTATCTCAACAGTCCGCTTTCGTTGCTCTTCCAGCCCGAATATGGCGCTGACGCCTCGCGGGCACTGTTCACAACCGTTTATAACTACTGGAAGACCCTGCCGAAAGACCAGCGTCCGCGTCTGTATCTCTATGGTCTCAGTCTGGGTGCAATGAATTCCGAGAAGTCGGTTTCACTGTTTGAGATGCTGGAAGATCCGATCAACGGCGCATTGTGGAGTGGTCCGCCCTTCCCGAGCCGCGACTGGAAACAGATCACGCGTGACAGGAATGAAGGTACACCGGAATGGCTGCCGGTTTTCCGGGACGGCGCTTTCGCTCGTTTCATGAACCAGAATGGAGAGGCTCCCGGCAACGGGACACGGTGGGGACCACTTCGTATCGTCTATTTGCAATATGCGAGCGATGCGGTGGTCTTCTTTGACAGTCATGCATTCTATCGTCAACCGGAGTGGATGAATGCTCCTCGCGGACATGATGTTTCACCGCAACTGCGATGGTATCCGGTGGTTACGATGTTACAATTGGCGCTGGATATGGCTTTCGCGACGACAACTCCCATGGGGTATGGCCACGTTTATGCGCCAGAACACTATGTAGATGCTTGGATTGAAGTCGCAGACGTCGATGGCTGGAGCGAAGATCAGATCAACCGGCTCAAGCAGTATCTACATCATAAGATGACCGGTGAGAACGTTGAAGGATACGAACAGCGCGGCGGCTAGAGCACGTTCGAATTACCCGCCAAACAAAAACAGCCGCCCTTTTGAGGCGGCTATTTTCAGAAAGCTTAGTTTATCAACGGTAAGGCGAATAGCACTGCTGACGCGGACCGTTGTAAGGCTGGAACGTATTGTCCGAAGCACGGTAAGACCTGTAGCGGTTATAGCACCACTGAACGTGGTTGTTGCTATAACGATAAACCGGCTGAGGCGCTGGCTGCGCAATCGCACCGCCTATGATTGCACCAGCACCAAAGGCTGCCAGCGGATACCACCAGCCGTCATTATGACGACGATAGCCATTACGATAGTGGTTATAGCCGCGATGACCGTTCCAATAACCTGGGCGTGGGCGATGGTTTCCATTCCAGCCTGGACGACCTGGACGGTGACCATTCCAGCCTGGACGACCCGGACGATGACCATTCCAATTGCCGTGACCGCGACGATCCCAACGATCATTCCGAACAGGAACGACGTTATCGCTGCCAGCGACCTGTGCAGTGAGCAAGACCGGAGCAGCAGAAACTGGTGCCATCGCACCGATCATAAAAGTTGCGCCGATTAAGCCAACCATCATTTTTTTCAAGGTGGTAATCATCTTGTTCTCCAGTTCAACTGCACACATCATGGCTGATGCTAGATGAACGTGTGCTGAATGATAGCTAGGAATATATAGCACGCTATATATCTGACAAGTGATGCGCCTGAGCTCAACTCAAACATAATTAACGTAAAACCTGCTTGGTGCCGTTCCAGCGTGATGATAGCTAAGAGTAAATGTGATTTTATTCGCAATTGCTGCAATTATCAGATAGTTTCGCAACATTCTAACTAGAGTTGTAGCGGCTTGTGTGCGTTGGGGGTGTCGTGTCAACTGAATTGGAATCGGCCAGCAATTTCGCTTCAAGCTTGATGTCGAAAGATACCAACCCTTTTCTGGCTGCGGTAGAGCATACGCCTACCCCGATGCTCATCACTGATCCGCGCTTGTCGGATAACCCCATCGTCTATGCAAACAAGGCCTTCCTGCAAGTTACAGGCTATTCGGCAGATGAAATCATCGGAAAGAATTGCAGGTTTCTACAGGGTTCGGGCACCTGCCCTGAGCATGTGACTGCGATCCGGACCGCTTTAGCAGCGGAAAAGTCGATCGATATCGACATATTGAACTACAAAAAATCTGGCGAAGCTTTCTGGAACAGACTGCATATCTCACCAGTCAAAGGCCCTGATGGCACAATTCAGCATTTCGTCTCCACTCAGCTCGACGTTACGCTTGAACTCAAACGTCTTGTCGAACTTCAACACGAACGGGACACACTCTCCAATGAAACCAAGCGTCGTCAAAACCATCTCGATTATATCGTAGATGTTGCAAATATCGGCTATTGGACACGTGAACTAAATACCGGCAACGTCACTGGGTCAGCCGAGTGTCGGCGGATTTTTGGATTTAAGGAAAACGAGAATATCCATTTTGACCAGATCATCGATATGGTGGTGCTTGAAGACAGAATGGCAGTGCTACAACAAACTGAAGAGGCCTTCGCGACAGGCGAGCCTTATTCCATGGAATATCGGATCGTTAACAGAGCCGGTGAAACCATATGGGTGGAAACGCGCGCAAAAGCGCTGCTCGGTGAACACCCAACATTGCTTGGTGTCATGCTAGACGTCACTGAACGCAAGCAAACCGAAGCCGATAAAGCCCTCGTTACCCGCGAGATTTCCCATCGCTTCAAGAACTCGATGGCAATGGTGCAATCCATTGCCAACCAGACATTGCGCAATGCCAGCAATTCCGAGCAGGCAAGTCAGCTCTTCAACGAACGCCTGCATGCGCTCGCACAAGCGCACGATATGTTGCTCCAAGAGGATTGGGGCGGCGCGACCATCCCGCAAATATCCGACATGGCGCTGGCTCCATTCAACAGAACATTTGGCAACCGTATCCGCATGAGCGGTCCTTCATTGTTCGTGAGTGACCGCGTAACCGTGGCACTGTCGCTGGGGCTATATGAGCTCGCTACCAACGCCGTCAAATATGGCGCTCTATCCAATGAACAAGGTAGCATCGATTTCAGCTGGAACATCGTCAATGATGAGGGTCAAAAGAAATTCCAGATGCGCTGGGTGGAAACCAACGGCCCGTCTGTCGCACGCCCATCCCGCCGCGGTTTTGGCCAGCGCCTGTTGCGGTTGGTGTTGGCAGAAGAACTGAAAGCACGATGCGACATTGATTTCGCACCATCAGGTCTGACAATCAATGTCCTGGCGCCGATCACGCCTGATGTGTTTCCTGGGTTCGACCACAAGATGAAGTCAGGTCAATTGATCGCCTGAGTTTATTCGACGTCGATACGTAGAGGCATTTTGACATCTGGCAAAGGCGCAAAAAAAGCGCCATATGCTGCGATCATGAACGATAGCTCAGCCCCCCTCTTCACAGTCCATACGGATGAACCATCGCCCTCCACACACAATGTTGCGACCGGTGAAGTGCATTTCCTGCCGACATCTGCCGACGCTCCGGCAGTCGAATGGCTGATCGCTGATGGTTTGACGGATTATGAAGAGGCACTCGCCTTCATGGAAGCGCGTGTACAGGCCATTCGTGAAGGCACAGCGAACGAACTTGTCTGGCTCGTCGAGCATCCATCACTTTATACAGCAGGCACAAGCGCCCACACTGAAGATCTGCTGACACCGGATCGTTTCCCGGTCTTTAACACCGGACGCGGAGGTGAATACACCTATCATGGTCCCGGTCAGCGGGTGGCTTACATCATGCTCGACCTCAAAAGGCGCCGTGAAGATGTGCGCGCTTTTGTAACCGCGCTCGAACAATGGATCGTCGAGACACTTGCACAATTCAACGTCAAGGGTGAGCGACGTGCGGATCGCGTTGGTGTGTGGGTTGTACGCCCTGAAAAGCCGCCGCTTGCCAATGGTGGCATGTGCGAAGACAAGATCGCAGCCATCGGCATTCGCCTCCGTCGCTGGGTCAGCTTTCATGGCATTGCAATCAATGTCGAGCCGGAACTCGAACATTTCGGCGGCATCGTCCCCTGCGGCATCGCCGAATATGGCGTTACCAGCCTGGTCGACCTGGGGCTGCCGGTGGCTATGGGCGACGTGGACGTCGCGCTCGGCAGGGCCTTCGAAAGCGTTTTTGGCCCTCGCCAGACAAAATAAGATCAGACCGGCTTTACGCGTCGCTCGCGCATGAAGACATAGAAGCCTGACCCGACGATGATTGCGATTCCGAACCATTTCGACGGCGTTGGAAAATCACCAAAAACAATCAGTCCGACCAGAACAGCGTTGACGATTTCCAGATATTGGAATGGCGCAAGCATGGATGCGGGCGCGAGCTTGAACGCCTGCACGACCAACAGATGACTGACCGTGCCAATCGTGCCCAGCAAAAGTAACAATAACCATGGTTGCAGGCTGTGCGGCAGCGAGAACGTCAAATCCTCAATGCCGATGGCCGTACCAAGCACCATGGCCAGACCTGCGAGAAAAGCACCGCCAATGCCTGCATAGAGTTGCATGACGACAGGGCTTTCCTTAGCGCCATATTTCCGGTTCAGGATAAGATAGATTGCGAAGGTGACAGCAGTCGCCAATGGCAGCAGCGATACGGCCCCAAAAATCTCAAAACTCGGCTGAATGACGATCATCGTACCGATCAATCCGATTCCGACTGCACTGAAGCGGCGCCAGCCAACTTTTTCTTTCAAGAACACAGCAGAAAGCAGCGTCAGGATCAGTGGTTCGGCGAAAAACACCGCCATAGCATCCGCCAGAGGCATATATTTGACGGCGGTGAAAAAGCACGTTCCGCCAAACCCCATCAGTGCACCGCGAACCAGATTGCCGGTAAGGTGCGTCGTCCGCAAAGCGGCCAAGCCGCCCATGACGATCAACGCCAGAAACATCAGCACGGACTGGATGAAAAAACGCATAAAGGTGACTGTTGCGGGCGGCATATTATCCATCATGGCAAGCCATTTGCCGATGGCATCCATAAGCGGCAGCAACAACACCGAGAGCACCATGATTGCCATGCCCCTCACATGCGCTTCTACGCTAACTGCTGCCCTGCCCTGCATTTCACCACTCGCAATTTCCTCGCTACCCCTTGCGCTTACGCGAATGGGCTCTTCGTTTCCATCTTAAACAGCCCCGGAAAAGCGTGCGGTTTGACTTTCGCCACGTTTCTGGTGCAAATCCTGGTGCGGATGAATAAAACCCTTTGATAAAGCCCGACAAGATCAGAACGTAAGGCGAACTTTGGTCGCCTTTCGTGATTTCCCGTGGCATCATCTATGTGATTCGCAGACACACTATTTTCGGCTTAAGCGTGTATGACGCAGCCATCGTAAATTCAGACAGAAAGCTTTTCGGACAAAGATGGACGATAACGATCTCTTTTCCAGAGTAGTCAACAATGCCCGCGAACGGGTGCAGGAGCGACAGTCTGAAAAGGCGCCCGCTCCGCGACCTGTTGCGCAGCCGGCAGCGACGCCGTTGCCATCTGCCCCAAAGTCCGCGCCTGCTGCCACCAAGGCACCACCTGCTTCGTCGGGAAGTGACGACTATAATGCGTCGTCCATTCGCGTTCTTGAGGGTTTGGAGCCTGTCCGTTTGCGCCCCGGCATGTATATCGGCGGCACGGACGAAAAGGCTCTGCATCATCTTTTCGCTGAAGTCATCGACAACTCGATGGACGAAGCGGTTGCAGGCCACGCCAACTTCATTGAAGTCAGCCTCGATGCTGAAGGCTTCATAACCGTCAGCGACAATGGTCGCGGCATTCCAGTGGATGAACACCCACAGGTGCCAGGAAAATCCACGCTTGAAGTCATCATGACCAAGCTGCATGCGGGCGGTAAGTTTGACGGCAAAGCTTATGAAACATCCGGTGGTCTGCACGGCGTCGGTGTGTCCGTCGTCAATGCGCTTTCCGATGTTCTGGAAGTGGAAGTCGCGCGCAATCGCCGCCTTTATCGCCAACGCTTTTCACGCGGTATTCCGCAGGGTGGTCTGGAAGACGCCGGTGAGGTGCATAACCGTCGTGGCACGCGCGTCCGCTTCCATCCAGACCCGGATATTTTTGGCAAAAGCGCGCATTTCGACCCGCACCGGCTTTATCGCATGGCGCGTTCGAAAGCCTATCTATTTGGTGGTGTGGAAATCCGCTGGAGCTGCGACCCAGCTCTTCTCGACCCGAAAAAAGAAACGCCCGAAAAGGCTGTGTTTCACTTCCCAGGTGGCCTGAAAGATTATCTTTCTGCGTCGCTCGGCAAGGAACATCAGGTTACGCGCGAAATTTTTGCGGGCCGCACAGAAAAACAGGGTGGGCATGGCGCAGTTGAATGGGCTGTGTCGTGGTATGGCGGGGACGGCTTCGTCAACTCCTATTGTAATACGATCCCGACAGGCGATGGCGGCACGCACGAAGCGGGCCTGCGCATCGCTTTGACGCGTGGCCTGAAAGCCTATGCAGAACTGACTAATAACAAGCGCGCCTCAATTATCACCACCGATGACGTGATGATTTCGGCGGCGGCCATGATGTCGGTTTTCATTCGCGAACCCGAATTTGTCGGTCAGACCAAAGACAAGCTTGCGACCGTTGAAGCGCAGCGTATCGTGGAAAATGTCATCCGCGATCCGTTTGACCACTGGCTCACAGCTTCGCCGCAGGAAGCTTCGCGCTTGCTCGACTGGGTTGTCGACCGCGCTGAGGAACGTCTGCGTCGCCGTCAGGAAAAGGAAACTGTCCGCAAAAGTGCTACGCGTAAGCTGCGCCTTCCGGGTAAGCTTGCTGATTGCACGCAGAATGCGGCCGCAGGCGCAGAACTGTTCATCGTCGAGGGTGACTCGGCTGGTGGCTCCGCCAAGCAGGCGCGCAATCGTTCCAATCAGGCAATCCTGCCGCTGCGCGGCAAAATTCTGAACGTAGCAAGTGCAGGCCGCGAAAAGCTAACAGCCAACCAGCAGATTGCTGATCTCGTGCAGGCGCTTGGTAGCGGTACGCGCAAGAATTATCGCGAAGATGACCTTCGCTATGACCGCGTCATCGTCATGACCGATGCTGACGTGGATGGCGCGCATATCGCATCGCTTCTGATTACTTTCTTCTATCAGGAGATGCCGGACCTCATTCGTAACGGTCATCTCTATCTCGCCGTACCGCCGCTTTATCGTCTTAGCCAAGGCGGTAAAGTCGCCTATGCACGTGATGATGCACACAAGGATGAATTGCTTCGCACGCTGTTTACAGGGCGTGGCAAGATTGAAATTGGCCGCTTCAAAGGCCTTGGCGAAATGCGCGCCGAGCAGCTCAAAGAAACGACCATGGATCCCAAGAAGCGTACGCTTTTGCGAGTACATGTCGATGAAGACTATATCGATGAAACCCGCAACACGGTCGACGATCTGATGGGCACCAAGCCAGAAGCCCGCTTCCGCTTCATTCAGGATCGTGCAGCTTTCGTGGAAGAACTCGACATCTGATCGAGTTCATTCGAATAAGAAGGCGTAAATACCAAAGCGGCAACTCGTCAACCCGGGTTGCCGTTCTTGTTTAGAAACTCAGCTTTTCACGTCGATACCGAGCCTGCTCTCAATCTCTTCGGTGGATTCTTTAACAAAGAAAGTCAGATCGGTGCTCAGCGTTACGATGCGGGTTCCTGTCCCATATGCGTTATAGGAAAGAACGTGGTTGAAATTCACGGCAACTCTTTCACCGCTGACATCAGTAAGCATGATCCACATAAGCCCCTCCTCCTGAAAATTGATTCCTTACAAGAGGATAGGCGCATATGTGCAAATGACAATGGAGCTTTACGGGGGGCTTTATAAGCCGACCTTCATGCGAACCTTTTCCACCCGACGACCAAAGCTCTCAGACCACTCTTCTTCTTGCCAGTAAACAGCGAAGCCAGCTTTTCTATAGAGCCCGATTGCCGGAAGATTATCAGCGTGCGTTCCGATTTCCGCTTCTGCGAAGCTCTCAAGAAGAATCTGCGCCATCAACGCATTGAGCAACAAGCCACCCAGCCCCTGGCCGTGATAGGCGGGATCGATCCAAAGATCGGAGATATAATTGGATTTGGGTATGCGTGCGCCCCAGCCGCACACCTGACCTTGTCGCTCAGCCACCAGAATTCCATCGGCATTCTCGTTGATATCGCACAGGAATTTGGTGTGTAGTGCAGCCCGGCTTTCATCCGTCACTTCAATGTGGTGACGAGCAGCAGTTTGCCATGCGCGAACCGCTAACTCAGCCATAAAAACAGTTTCGCCGGGCGTTTTGGCCCGGCGAATAAGAAGTTCAGATTTTACCACCATTTCTTAGGGGTAAAGCGTCCAGCTGCCTGTTCAATAGCGCCTGCAGCCTGAAACAACGTTTCTTCTTCGAATGGACGTCCGATAAGCTGCAAACCAAGCGGCAGCCCCTGATCGTTCAGACCCGCTGGAACTGAAATACCCGGCAGACCCGCCATATTGAGCGTAATTGTGAAAATGTCGTTGAGGTACATTTTGACCGGATCGTTCGCCAGTTCCTTGTCACCGATGCTGAATGCAGCAGAAGGCGTGACTGGCGTCAGGATTGCATGGACACCGCTCGCGAAGACGTTTTCAAAGTCCTTCTTGATCAGCGTACGTACCTTCTGCGCGCGCAGATAATAGGCATCGTAATAACCAGCCGATAGAACATAGGTGCCGGTCAGAATACGGCGCTTCACTTCCTTACCAAAGCCTGCAGCACGGCTCTGCTCATACAGGTCGGCAATGTCTTTACCCGGTACACGCAGACCATAACGCACGCCATCATAACGTGCGAGATTGGACGAGGCTTCCGCAGGGGCAACGATATAATAGGCAGCGAGCGCGTATTTGGTATGGGGCAGCGAAATATCGACGATTTCTGCACCAGCATCCTTGAGATACTGAACGCCCTTCTGCCAGAGCGCCTCAATCTCTTCCGGCATGCCGTCGGCACGGTATTCTTTCGGAATGCCGATCTTCATGCCCTTGAGTGACTTGCCAATGACTGCTTCATAATCAGGCACCGGCAGATCAACCGAAGTTGTGTCCTTAAGATCGAGCGAGGCCATGGATTTCAACAGGATCGCAGCATCGCGAACATCGCGTGCAATCGGACCAGCCTGATCGAGCGACGACGCATAAGCAACGACACCCCAGCGCGACACGCGGCCATAGGTCGGCTTGATACCAACTGTACCTGTGAAAGCAGCTGGCTGACGAATTGAACCGCCGGTGTCGGTTGCAGTGGCGCCCGCGCAAAGCTGCGCGGCAACAGCCGCTGCTGAGCCACCAGACGAACCACCTGGCACCAGATCGACATCGGAGCCGTTCGCGCGCCACGGATTCTTTACGGCACCATAATAGGAATTTTCATTCGACGAGCCCATGGCGAACTCATCCATATTGAGCTTACCAAGCATGACTGCACCGTCTGCCCAAAGATTGGCCGTGACGGTTGATTCATATTCAGGCTTAAAGCCATCGAGAATATGCGAGCAAGCCTGAGTATGGATACCCTTGGTCGCAAACAGATCTTTCACGCCAAGTGGAATGCCTTCAAGAGCGCCAGCTTTGCCTTCAGCAATGCGCGCATCCGAAGCTTTTGCCATTTCCCGCGCCTTTTCAGGCGTCACGGCAACATAGGCATTGATCGTCTCATTGGCGGAATCAATCGCCGCAATATAGGCTTCCGTCAGTTCGGTCGCGGTAATCGCCTTGGCCTTCAGCTTGTCGCGCGCCTCGGCAATGGTCAGTGCGGTCAGTTCGCTCATCATCAAATCCTGTAAAGTCACGCCTCAGCAAGGCGTTTTTCAAAAAAGGCGCTGTATTCGGATTCCGGATAATCCAGAACCACACCGCAGCGCGCAAAACCTGAATTCTCATAAAGCCGCCAGGCACCATCAAAACCGGCACCAGTGCCCGTTTCAAGGACCAGACGCGAAACACCTTTGGCTCTTGCCAGCTCAACAATCGCTTCGACAAGTAGCGAGCCTACGCGTTTTCCGCGGACTTCAGGTCGGGTGAACATGCGCTTCAATTCGCCCACACCGTCTTCGTGCATTTTTAATGCACCGCAACCGACAGCCCTACCGTCTTCATCGCGAGCCACGAAAACCGTTGTCGCAG
This sequence comes from Ochrobactrum sp. AN78, assembly GCF_029909885.1. NCBI lineage: Bacteria > Pseudomonadati > Pseudomonadota > Alphaproteobacteria > Hyphomicrobiales > Brucellaceae > Ochrobactrum > Ochrobactrum sp. AN78. The sequence goes on along the minus strand of NZ_JASAMU010000003.1, from coordinate 189,366 downwards.
GCTCTGCCATCTGCTCAACCGTCATCTTGAACTGAAATTCGAGCGGCGACAGCGGCAACATATGTGCGTTCAAGGCTTCAACCAGATCACGCACATCATCCTGCAACGGGGTCTCGATGGAAACCCGAACAGCCATGACTTACTCCACGACCTTTGGAACGACGAAGAAATTATCTTCCGTGACCGGCGCATTCGCAACGACAGCATCGGCAATATCACCGTCTGTTACTGCATCTTCACGCAAACGCATCTTCATCGGCGAGACCGATGTCATCGGCTCAATGCCATCAATATCGACTTCGTTCAACTGCTCGACAAAGCCCAGAATTGCATTGAGCTCCCCGGTCATGCGTTCAGCTTCATCTTCGCTGACAGCAATGCGCGCGAGATGCGCTACACGCTTGACGGTGGAAATATCGACGGACATCCTGTTCTCCGCAAATGCTTGATTAGGGCAGCATGAAGCTGCCCCGAAAAGGTTCTTTTACCGGCTATAACGGTGCAGGTGGGGAAGCGCAACATTTCTTGCGCTTCCATACGCAGTTAGAGCGCATCCCGAAAAGTGTGAAGCGGCTTTCGGACAAGATGCGCGTTATAGATAATCGCTAGAGCGCCTGTCTGATTCCATCAGATCGAAAGACGCTCTAGAAACTGTGAACAGTGCCGGGTTTGGCCACCAGAACATTCGTTTCCTTATGATCGGCCATCGCCGCAACGAACTTGTCGGCGGTCTTTTCTATGAATGGGAATGATCCGTAATGGCACGGCAACACGGTCCTGAAGTTGAAATAACGCTGGCAGGCAAGGGCTGCAACAGCACCACCCATGGTAAAGCGATCACCAACCGGCACGATGCCGATTTCTGGCTGATGTAGTTCGTTGATCAGCGCCATGTCGGAAAATATATCCGTATCACCCATATGATATAGTGTCGGAGCATTTTCAAAATGGAAAACCAGACCATTCGGATTGCCCATCGATTGTGTGATGCCGTCTTCTGTCATGAGCGCTGAAGAATGCAGCGCATTAACAAATGTCACGCTAAAGCCGTCGCGAACAATGGTGCCGCCGGTATTGCCCATGCTGAATTTTTCAAGGCCCTGGCGACCGAGCCAGCCGGTGATTTCAGGGTTTGCAATGACCGTTGCGCCATGCTCTTTGGCGATTTCGACAGTGTCGCCAATATGGTCGCCATGACCATGGGTTAGCGTAATATGCGTGACACCCTGCGTTGCTTCCTTAAAATCGATGCCTTTGGCGCCAGGGTTTCCATTGATGAATGGATCGATCAGAATGACCGCTTTGTCCGTTTCAACACGATAGGCTGCGTGGCCCAACCAGGTGATTTTCATTGCAGTACTCCTTGCGGCTCGATTTTCAGTTTTAAAACAGATATTACGCCAATGAAGTTTCAGGCAATATGACGCCTGATCAAATTGCCCTGATCAGAAAGCTATGAGGAACAATGGCCGTCGTTGAAATCGAAGACGTTTTGGAAATCCTGCAGCCCGGCCAAACCATTGCGGGGCTTGATCTTGGCACCAAAACCATCGGCCTTGCAGTTTCCGATCTTGGCCTGTCATTCGCCAACCCTCGCACTGTTATCAAACGCGCCAAATTCACAATCGATGCACAGGTGCTGCTCAAAGCCTTGCGAGCCGACAAGGTTGGCATCATCATTATCGGTCTGCCAATGAACATGGATGGCACTGCCGGACCACGCGTTCAGGCGACGCGTGCATTTGTCCGTACCATGCAGCCACTTACTGATCTACCATTCGTCTTCTGGGACGAACGGCTTTCGACAGTTGCTGCAGAACGCGCATTGATCGGCATGGATGTCTCGCGCGGCAAGCGGGCCGAACGCATTGATTCAGCAGCTGCTTCATTCATTCTGCAAGGCGCGCTGGATCGCTTGCACCTGCTTCGATCATCGAATCAAGACGATAGTGATTACGACGCCGGATAGAGCTGATCAAGAATCCTGTTGGCATTGTGGCGCGCGTCTAACATGCCATAGGTCGAGCGCCACTGCCCGCCGAGCCGGGTTTCAATGAAAGCATCTGCAATGTCATCTGCACCAAGGTTACGCAGTTCGGCGGCGGCAGCGGCATAGGCGAGCTGTTCTGTAAGAAGACGCGCGACACCCTGATCGGTCTCAGTCAGTTGCAATGCAGCCTGAAGTACATCAATTGTGCCCTGCCCACGCACGCCCAACTGTTCGCTGATCCAGTCTAGCACTTCATCAAAAAGTGCCGGTGCGCGCGACAGCACCCGCGCCACATCGAGCGCCATAACGTTGCCGGAACCTTCCCATATCGCGTTGACAGGGGCTTCACGATAGGCGCGGGCGAGATTGCCCTCCTCAATATAGCCATTCCCACCAAGGCATTCCATCGCTTCATAAAGCAGTGCTGGAGCGATCTTGCAGACCCAATATTTGACGACTGGTGTCATGCAGCGAGCGAAAGCGGCTTCCGCCCGGTCGCTTGCCGCCATGTCGAACGCACGGGCAAGGCGCATGGAAAGTGCAGTCGCACCCGCTACATCCAGCGCCATATCAGCGAGAACACGGCTCATCAGCGACTGTTCTATCAATGGTTTATCGAACACCACGCGATGACGCGCATGATGAACGGCTTCAGCCAGACCTGAACGCATCAAACCGGCAGAAGCAACCGCACAATCAAGACGGGTCAGCGTCACCATATCCATGATGGTTTTCACACCTTCGCCGGGATTTCCGACGAGATGGCCGATAGCACCGTCGAATTCGACTTCTGCGGAAGCGTTCGACTTATTGCCCAGCTTGTCTTTCAGACGCTGGAAGAAAAAGCCATTTCCGTCCGCTTCATTGGTCAAACGTGGCAACAGGAAGCAAGAAAGTCCTTCTTCCGCTTGGGCCAATACGAGAAACGCATCCGACATTGGAGCCGACATAAACCACTTGTGGCCGCTCAGCGTGTAAGTACCATCCTCATTGCGCTCTGCACGGGTCGTATTGGCACGCACATCTGTGCCGCCCTGCTTTTCGGTCATACCCATGCCGAGCGTGATACCCTGCTTGCTAAACGCAGGCTTTTGCGAGGAATCATATTTGCGCGACAGAATCTGCGGCGACCAATCCTTGTAAAGATCAGGCGAAGCCATCACAGCGGCAAGCGACGCGTTCGTCATCGTCAACGGACAAAGATGTCCCGCTTCAAGTTGCGCTGTCAGATAGAAACGCGCGGCACGTGCCTGATGACGGCGTCCGGTTTCAAGAGGATTCGCCTCCCATATCGAGCAATGCAGCCCCTGCGCAATCGAGCGGCGCATCAAGGCGTGGTAAGCTGGATGATATTCAACCAGATCGGCGCGTCGTCCCTGTCGGTCATGCGTACGAAGTTTCGGCAGCTCAGTATTTGCCAAGCGCGCAAGATCTTGCGCCTCCACTGACAAGACAAAACGTCCGGTATTCTCCAGATCGGTATGGAGTTCTTTCGGAAAACGTGCTGCGATTTGTATCAGAAGCGGGTCGCCCAGATATGCATTGGTGCCCGTCATGGACGGTGTCTGGTTGGTGACTTCGTGCGTTTTCACAGGCTTATCCGTTCGGCTTTGTTCAACTCAAAATCAGCTTGCGAGCCGATTGAGGCGCGCAGAGCTGACATTCTATGCGTTCTTGCATTGTAATTTACTAACATTTTCCGACAGCTCACCGCTTTATGCCCAAAGAATACAGGTTTTTCTTTGTGAATCCGCCAAAGCCATTATAACGGCGGTTGCGGTCCAGCTTTCGCAGCTCTATACGGATGACTTGCCATGACAAATCAAACGGTCTCACCGATTTTCCCTCATCGCCACCTGCTTGGCATCAAGGGGCTATCGCCCCTGGACATTAATTGTCTTCTCGATCTTGCGGATCAGGAAGTGGCTGTCTCCAGACAGTCCGAGAAGAAAAAGTCCGTGCTGCGCGGTCGCACCCAGATCAACCTCTTCTTTGAAGCATCGACGCGAACGCAATCATCGTTCGAACTCGCCGGAAAACGGCTGGGCGCGGACGTGATGAACATGTCGGTCGGCAACTCGTCGGTCAAGAAGGGCGAAACGCTCATCGACACCGCGATGACGCTGAACGCCATGCAGCCAGACATTCTCGTCATACGCCATGCGTCTGCCGGTGCTGCGGCGCTCCTTGCGCAAAAAGTCGGCTGTGCAGTCGTCAATGCTGGCGACGGTGCGCACGAGCACCCGACACAGGCGCTGCTCGACGCGCTGACGATCCGCCGCGCCAAGGGCGACATCGGAAACCTGATCGTTGCCATTTGCGGCGATGTGCTACACTCGCGCGTTGCGCGCTCCAACATTCTGCTTCTCAATGCGCTTGGCGCACGCGTTCGCGTCGTCGCCCCTTCGACCCTGCTACCTTCCGGCATCGCCGATATGAGTGTTGAAGTTTACAACACCATGGAAGAAGGCCTGAAAGACGCAGATGTCGTCATGATGCTGCGCCTTCAACGTGAGCGGATGGCAGGATCTTTCGTACCTTCGGTGCGCGAATACTTCCATTTCTATGGCCTCGACAACGAAAAGCTCAAATATGCAAAGCCTGACGCACTCGTCATGCATCCCGGTCCGATGAACCGCGGCGTAGAAATCGCCTCGAATGTTGCCGATGGTCCGCAAAGCATGATCCAGCAGCAGGTTGAGATGGGCGTCGCCGTTCGCATGGCGGTCATGGAAGCGCTGCTTGATCCCCGACGTAACCAGACGAGCGACGGAGAGCGAGCATGAGCACGACCTTATTTGAAAATGCCCGTATCGTTGACCCTTCGCGTGGACTGGACGAAAGCGGCAGCCTGCTCATCCAGGATGGCAAGATTGTTGCCAGCGGTGCCGATGTTCGCAATCAAGGCGCTCCGGAAGGCACAGAAATTATCGATCTCAACGGCATGGCGATCCTACCGGGTCTAGTCGATTCCCGTGTTTTCATTGGTGAACCCGGTGCCGAACATCGCGAAACCATTGCTTCCGCAAGCCGCGCGGCCGCAGCCGGCGGTGTCACCTCCATCATCATGATGCCTGATACCGATCCGGTCATCGATGATGTCGCACTTGTCGAATTCGTCAAGCGGACAGCGCGCGACACGGCCATCGTCAATGTCTATCCTGCGGCAGCCATCACCAAAGGGTTGCGTGGCGAGGAAATGACAGAGATCGGCCTGCTTCGTAATGCGGGAGCCGTGGCTTTCACCGAAGGACGACATACGATTGCCAACACGCAGTTGATGCGGCGTGCGCTGACCTATGCCCGCGACTTCGACGCGGTCATAGCCTGCGAAACCCGCGACACCTATCTCGGCGCAAATGGCGTGATGAATGAAGGTCTTTTCGCAAGCTGGCTCGGCCTGTCCGGCAGCCCACGTGAAGCTGAAGTCATCCCGCTCGAGCGCGATCTGCGCCTTGCTGCGCTGACCAGAAGCAGATATCACGCGGCCCAGATTTCCTGCGCCATGTCTGCCGATGCTTTGCGCCGCTCAAAAGAACTCGGCACGAAAGTCACCGCCGGTGTTTCTATCAATCATCTGTCGCTCAACGAAAACGATATTGGTGAATTCCGGACATTCTTTCGTCTTTCCCCACCTCTGCGCAGCGAGGAAGATCGCCTTGCGATGGTTGAAGCGGTCAAAAACGGTACGATTGATATCGTCGTTTCTGCCCATGACCCGCAGGATGTCGACACTAAGCGTCTTCCCTTCGCAGATGCAGAAGCCGGTGCGATTGGCCTGGAAACACTGCTCGCAGCGGCCCTTCGTCTCTACCACAATGACAGCATTCCTTTGCTGCGTCTTGCGGAAGTCCTTTCGACCGCGCCCGCACGTATTTTCGGCCTTGATGCCGGGACGCTCAAGCCCGGTGCAAAAGCTGACCTCGCCATTGTTGATCTCGACGAGCCTTGGGTCGTTCGCGAGCAGGATTTGCATTCGCGCTCGAAGAACAGCTGCTTTGAGGGCGCTCGCTTTCAGGGACGTGTGAACCGCACCGTAGTTGGCGGCAAAACGGTTTATTCGGCCTAACAAATTTGGGCAAGCCGTCTTGCTTTTGGGCGGCTTTTCTTCTCAATTAGAGTGGTTTCAGTGAAGGCTGAATCGTTGAAACCACTCTAATTCTTTGTTTTAACGCATTATCCAACGCAAAACCGCTTCGCACTTTTGCTGGAAATGCTTTAATTAGAGCGGTTCAGTGGAGGCTGAATCGTTGAAACTGCTCTAACTATTTGTTTTGACGTATTATCCTACACAAAGCCGCTTCGTACTTTTGCTCGAAACGCGATAATTTATATATGGAACATATGGGGAGTTTCATGGCCGAAGCAGGTCTGTTCAATTTGGTGTCGCTCGGCACGCTGGTTTTCGGTTACATTCTCGGTTCTATTCCTTTCGGGCTTATCCTGACCCGGTTTGCCGGACTTGGCGATGTGCGCTCCATCGGCTCCGGCAATATTGGCGCGACCAACGTCCTGCGCACCGGAAATAAGAAACTCGCTGCTGCAACGCTTCTTCTTGATGCATTTAAAGGCACAGTCGCTGTCCTGATTGCTTTGCGCTTTGGTGAATATGCTGCGATTGCAGCCGGGTTTGGTGCTTTTATCGGGCACCTCTTCCCTGTCTGGATCGGCTTCAAAGGCGGCAAGGGCGTTGCGACCTATCTGGGTATCCTGCTTGGGCTTGCCTGGCCCGGTGCGCTGGTATTCATCGCCGCCTGGATCATCACGGCCTTGCTCACCCGCTATTCGTCGCTTTCGGCTCTTGTCGCGACCCTTATTGTCCCAATAGCACTTTACGTGCGTGGAGATCTTGCGATTGCAGCATTATTTGCTGTCATGACAATTATCATCTTCATCAAACATCATGCCAACATTTCGCGGCTCCTAAGCGGCACCGAAAGCAAGATCGGTAAAAAGGGATGAAAGAGGGCGCGAATTCGAAGACTGGAATTCGCCTCTCCGACCGCCAGCGGATCAACTGGCTACGCCTTATCCGGACCGAAAACATCGGTCCGGTTGCTTTCCGCGACCTGATTCTCTTTTGTGGCTCCGCAGCCAACGCAATCGAACGATTGCCCGACCTCAATATTCGTGGCGGCGGCTCGCGGCCAGTGCGTGTTTCGTCCTTGGACGATGCCGAGCGTGAGCTTGAAGCCATTGAGAATATGGGAGCCCGCCTTGTTGGCATGGGCGAGCCCGACTATCCGCAACAATTAAAAAATTGCGAAGCACCGCCACCGCTGGTTATCATCAAGGGCGATGCGAATGTGTTTCGCAAACCACCCGTAGCAATCGTTGGGTCGCGCAATGCGTCTGTCGTTGGCGCACGTTTCACCGAAAAATTAGCACGCGATCTGGGCGATTCCGGTTTCGCTATCGTTTCAGGGCTGGCACGCGGCATCGATGCAGCCGCCCATAAGGCCAGCATGATGAGCGGCACCGTTGCCGTCCTGGCCGGTGGCCTCGACCGGCCCTACCCGCCCGAGAACTTACCGATCTATCGTGCGATTCCCGAAAATGGCGGTGCATTGATTACAGAAATGCCAATGGGTGCCGAGCCCCGCGCGCGGGATTTTCCGCGACGCAATCGAATTATCGCAGGACTGTCGTTGGGTCTGATTGTCATTGAAGCGGCCGAACGCTCCGGCTCGCTTATCAGCGCACGCATGGCGGGCGAAATGGGCCGTACCGTTTTTGCTGTGCCGGGCTCCCCCCTCGACCCACGTGCTCGCGGTACGAACGCCCTGCTCAAGCAAGGCGCAACACTCGTTACCAGCGCAGACGACGTTATCGAATCTCTTGCACCACTTATGCCCGATGGCAGCATTTTATCCGATTTGGAACTGGCTGATCTCTTAAACCAGCTTGATGAAGAACCGGCAGTGTTGCAGCCCATCACCACAGACATGGAGCGCGATCTGATGGTCGACGCACTTGGCCCTGTACCGATTGATGTGGACACTTTGGTCAGGCATGTCGGCATCAGCGCCGGTACCGCACAACTGATCTTGCTCGAGCTTGATCTTGCCGGGAGGCTGTTACGCTATCCCGGCAATCAGGTAGCTCTTATGCCGCAAGAGGAGCATTTATAAAGTCAGTCATATGTATAGCTATGTTGATTGTCTCGCGCTTCCTGCAATGCCATGTCCATCAGATAGGCCAAAAGATGACTATCGGTTGTCCTTGCCATCTTGACGAGTTCTTGCAACATTTCTTCGATATACGCCAATGTCTCACGGTGAGCTGTCTCCCGTTGAACCATTTATGCCCCCACGACGTTTCTGTTTCCATCACGTGAAAATCACCCTCCTGGTTCAAACCCATCGGATATACCCCACCTTAATACTACCATTGGTTTTATAACTAGTAACAGCAATCCTAAGTTGTATTTGACGAATTTTGTCGTCATGCTCTTGACCAAACGCAAACCGCTGTTCATGTGAAAGGCAACAATTTGAACGCGATGAATAGGCATTTTGCCTTAGAAGGTCGCGAATCTAGGCTGCTTTAATGAACGTTGTCGTTGTCGAATCGCCTGCCAAGGCCAAAACTATCAACAAATATCTCGGCTCGAACTATAAGGTTCTGGCCTCGTTTGGTCATGTGCGAGATCTACCAGCTAAGGACGGTTCCGTCCGCCCGGACGAAGACTTTGCCATGTCTTGGGAAGTGGACAGCAATTCCGCCAAGCGTCTGGCAGATATTGTTAAAGCGCTGAAGGACAGCGATGGCCTGTTTCTGGCAACTGACCCTGATCGCGAAGGGGAAGCCATTTCGTGGCACGTGCTGGAAGTTCTCAATCAAAAGAAAGCTCTTAAGGGCAAAACGGTAAAACGCGTTGCATTCAATGCAATCACCAAGAAGGCTGTCCTTGATGCTATCGCCAATCCGCGTGACATCGACGAGCCTCTGGTTGACGCCTATCTGGCTCGCCGTGCTCTCGATTATCTGGTCGGCTTTACCTTGTCGCCGGTCCTGTGGCGCAAGCTGCCAGGTGCGCGCTCGGCTGGCCGCGTTCAGTCAGTAGCACTTCGTCTGGTCTGTGATCGCGAGTCCGAGATCGAGCGCTTCATCCGTGAAGAATACTGGAACATTGCCGCACTTTTAAAAACACCACGCAATGATAACTTCACGGCACGCCTGACAGCTGTCGATGGCAAACGTCTTGGCAAGCTCGACATCAAGAATGAAGAGCAGGCAAGCGCGATCCGCACAATGCTTGAAGGCGCAAGCTTCAAGGCAGTCTCGGTCGAAGCAAAGCCAACCAAGCGTAACCCCGGACCTCCATTCACAACCTCGACCCTGCAGCAGGCAGCGTCAGGTCAGCTCGGTTTCTCCGCTTCGCGCACCATGCAGGTGGCGCAGCGCCTTTATGAAGGCGTAGACATTGGTGGTGAAACCACCGGTCTCATCACCTATATGCGTACCGACGGTGTGCAAATAGCACCCGAAGCGATCACTGCAGCACGTGACGCCATTGGCAAAAGTTTCGGGCCGAACTACGTGCCGGAAAAGCCACGTTATTATGCCAGCAAGGCAAAGAACGCTCAGGAAGCGCACGAAGCAATCCGCCCGACTGACTTCATGCGCCACCCCAAAGAAGTGCGCCGCTATCTCGATGAAGATCAGGCACGTCTTTATGAGCTGATCTGGAAGCGTGCTATCGCAAGTCAGATGCAGGCTGCCGACATCGAACGCACGACAGCAGACATCGAAGCCTTGAACGGCTCGAAGTCGGCAATGCTGCGCGCCAATGGTTCGGTCACGAAATTCGACGGCTTCCTTGCTGCATATACGGATCATCGCGAGGAAGAGGACGAGGATGAAGACAGCGCAAAACTGCCGGAAATCCGCTCTGGTGAAACGATTGCGCGCGAAAAGATCGATGCCACGCAGCACTCCACAGAACCACCACCGCGCTATTCAGAAGCCTCTCTCATCAAGAAGATGGAAGAGCTCGGCATTGGCCGCCCTTCAACCTATGCGGCGACACTCGCCACCTTGCGTGATCGCGAATATATCACCATTGACAAGCGCAAGCTGACGCCAGACCCGAAAGGCCGTCTGGTAACATCGTTCCTTGAAAGCTTCTTCAAGCGCTATGTCGAATATGATTTCACGGCTGATCTGGAAGAAAAGCTTGATCTGATTTCCGATGGCAAGCTGTCGTGGAAGGACGTTCTGCGCGATTTCTGGCGTGATTTCTCGGGCTCTGTCGACGACATCAAGGAACTGCGTGTTACCAATGTTCTCGATGCGCTCAATGAAGAACTGGCACCGCTTGCTTTCCCGGATCGCGGTGATGGCAGCGATCCACGCACCTGCCCGACTTGCGGAACTGGTCAGCTCTCGCTGAAGCTCGGCAAGTATGGCGCATTTGTCGGCTGCTCCAATTATCCCGAATGCAAGTTCACCCGTCAGCTTGGAGGCGAGGGCAATGGGGATGCGGCAGCTTCTGACGAGCCAAAGTCGCTCGGCAAAGATCCTTTCACCGGCGAAGAAATCACTGCCCGCACCGGACGCTTCGGACCTTATATCCAGCGCGGCGAAGGCAAAGAAGCCAAGCGCGCAAGCCTGCCAAAAGGTTGGTCGGTCGATACGCTTGATCATGAAAAGGCGATTGCCCTTCTGTCGCTGCCACGCGATGTCGGACAGCACCCTGAAACCGGCAAAATGATTTCAGCCGGCATTGGACGCTATGGTCCTTATGTCAGCCATGACGGTACGTTCGCGAACCTCGAAAATGCTGACGAAGTTTTCTCGGTCGGCCTTAACCGTGCGGTTGCTGTGCTTGCCGACAAACAGTCCAAGGGCGCTGGTCGCGGGCGTTCCACACCTGCAGCGCTTGCTACGCTTGGCGATCATCCTGATGGCGGCTCAATCACCGTCCGTGATGGCCGCTATGGTCCGTATGTCAACTGGGGCAAAGTCAATGCGACTCTGCCAAAGGGCAAAGACCCGGCAAGTGTGACGCTTGAAGAAGCGCTCGCCCTGATTACGGAAAAAGCTGGCAGCACGAAACCCAAAAAGGCTCCGGCACGTAAAGCCGCCAGCAAGTCAGCGACTGCTGAAAAGAAGACAACAACGAAAAAGACCGCCGCAAAGAAGCCTGCTGCTAAATCAAAAAGCAAGGCGAAAGCGGCAGAGGAGTAAGACTTGGCGCGCCGTTTCCCCAAACCAGATACCGGACGATCCGCGCGGACCGAACGGCGTGCAACAACAGCAAAATCAAACGCGGCGAAATCTGGCGATCCGATTTCCTTTTTGCCGACGCGTGACGAAGTTCTCAAGTTCATTGAGGAAAATCCTGATCGCGCTGGCAAGCGTGAACTTGCCAAAGCCTTCAACATCAAGGGCGACGCACGCGTCTATCTAAAAGACCTGTTGCGTGAACTTGCCGATGAAGGCCTCGTTCAAAAGCGCGATCGCAAATTGTCGCGACCGGGTTCGCTGCCCCCGATCACAACTTTGAACGTAACCGGACGGGACAATGACGGTGGTCTTGTTGCGCGTCCAACGGATTGGGACGAAGTCGAACATGGTAAAGCGCCGATAGTACTGATCCGCCGTACGCGCCTCAATAAAGCCTCCGACGGTCCCACCGTGGGTGTTGGTGACCGGGTATTGGCCAAGATTTTCCGCAGCAAGGAAAATGACGGCCCGGAATATTCGGCTCGCGTGATCAAAGTAATCGACCACAGCAATAATGCAGTACTCGGCGTGTTACGCAAGCTCAGCAACGGCGAATGGCGGTTGGAACCGGTTAACCGCAAGCAGCCGGAAGTGCAGCTTGACCCACAATCGCTGCTGGATGCTCAAAGCGACGATCTGGTTGAAGTCGAGCTTACATCGTCGCGTCGCTATGGCCTGCCAGCCGGCAAGGTGCGTCAGGTAGTCGGTTCCATCGACAGTGAAAAAGCGCTGTCGATGATTGCAATCCATGAACATGAAATCCCGCATATTTTCCCGGATGATGTCATCCGCGAAGCTGAAAGCGCCAAGCCTGCGACGCTTGATGGCAATCGGGAAGACTGGCGTAAGATTCAGCTCGTCACCATAGATCCGGCAGATGCAAAGGATCATGACGACGCGGTTTATGCAGAACCCGATACTGACCCGGATAATGCTGGCGGACATATTGTTATCGTCGCTATTGCCGATGTCGCTGCTTATATTCGCCCGAATTCTGCACTTGATCGTGAAGCGCTGAAACGCGGCAATTCGGTCTACTTCCCCGACCGCGTTGTACCGATGTTGCCCGAGCGCATTTCCAACGATCTCTGCTCATTGCGTGAACTGGAAGATCGTCCAGCGCTTGCGGTGCGTATGGTGTTTGACGCCAACGGTCACAAGAAGTCACACAAGTTCCACCGCATTCTGATGCGTTCAGCTGCAAAACTAGCCTATCAGCAGGCACAAGCAGCGATTGACGGTGCGACCGACGATAAGACCGCACCCATTCTTGATACCATTCTCAAGCCGCTATGGAATGCCTATGCAGCCTTGAAGCGTGGTCGTGATGCACGTGAACCGCTTGAGCTGGACCTGCCAGAAAAGAAAATTCTGCTGGCACCCGATGGCAAGGTCGACAAGGTCATAGTGCCCGAACGACTTGATGCGCATAAGCTCATTGAAGAGTTCATGATTCAGGCCAATGTGGCCGCGGCTGAAGTGCTTGAAGCGCGTCGCCAGCCGCTGATCTTCCGAATTCACGATGCGCCTGCACTGGCAAAGCAGGAAAGCCTGCGTGAATTCCTGCGCACGCTTGATATGAACCTCGCAAAGGGTGCCGAACTCAGGCCGGGCCAGTTCAATCGCATCTTGGAAGCTGTTGATGGCACAGATCATCAGGATCTGGTCAATCAGGTTGTGCTACGCACACAAAGTCAGGCTATCTACAGCCCTGATAATATCGGTCATTTCGGTTTGAATTTGCACAAATATGCGCATTTCACGTCGCCAATTCGCCGTTATGCCGATCTCATTGTCCATCGCGCACTGATCAAGGCCCTTGGCCTGGGTAATGATGGGCTGACCGCGATAGAAGAATCGCAACTTGAAGAAACTGCGGCGCTGATTTCTTCGACTGAGCGTCGCGCCATGCTCGCCGAACGAGAAACTGTTGATCGTCTTATCGCACACTTCCTCGCTGCCCATCTTGGTGACGATTATGAAGCCCGCGTCACAGGCGTCACCAGAGCCGGTCTTTTCGTGTCTCTTGCGACATATGGCGCAGACGGACTTGTGCCCATTTCAACTTTGGGTGATGAATACTATCTATATGACGAAGCGAACCATGCGATCGCCGGAGAAAGAAGCGGAAAAGGCTTCCGTCTGGGCGATACTGTCACGGTAAGGCTTGTAGAAGCGCTCCCCGTTGCGGGTGCGCTTCGTTTTGAGATGGTTTCCGAACCGCATTCCCTGCCGATGTCGACACGTTCGCATCATAAGGCAAGCAAGGGAATGCGCGGGCGCAAGGGAAAGCCAGCAGGCTTTTCCGGCTCCCCCAAAACAGGACCCAAGAAAACAGGTCCTAAGAGAAAAGGTCGCAGATGAGCACGTTAGAGGCCAATTCCACAAATAGTCATGTTCAGGTTTTCGGCGGCGAAAGCCAGAAAACCGCGCGTCCGAGCCGCCCTCTCGGCCAGGCTCTCTGGCGCGGATTTAAATGCCGCTGCCCGCATTGTGGCGAGGGAAAGCTGTTTCGCGCCTTTGTAAAGCCAGTAGATCATTGCTCTGTCTGTGGAGAAGATTATACCGAGCAGCGCGCTGATGATCTTCCAGCCTACCTGACGATCCTCATCGTCGGACACATCGTAGTTGGCGCATTCATGGGCGTGGAAGCCACGACCAACCTGTCATTGTGGGCTCATATGGCGATATGGGGTCCGATGATTGTAATCATGTCCCTGCTCTTGCTACAGCCTATCAAGGGCGCAACCATCGGCCTGCAATGGGCATTGTTCATGCACGGTTTTGGTGGACAGGGCGAAGGCGATTACGGCGACGTCACATAACAGGCGGTTCTGCCGTGGCCTCCCCCGCCCCTTCCAATCAGTCATCAACTAAATCGGCGCTGCGTCCACACGATGCAGCGTCGTTGTTGTTGATTGACCGGACTGGTCGCACACCACGCATTCTGATGGGCAAACGCCATTCCAGTCTGGTTTTCATGCCAGGCAAATTTGTCTTCCCCGGTGGACGGGCAGACGCAGGGGACGGCGCGGTAGCGGCGGCAACAGAACTCAGTCAGAACGATACCCAAAAACTGATGACAGGCATGGGAACGCGCGCTTCGCAGCGCAGGGCTCGTGCACTTGGACTTTGTGCTATCCGAGAAACTTTTGAGGAAACCGGGCTACGGATTGCACGTACATCCTTTGATAAGCCGACCTCCGATCAAACCTCTTCTGCCCGACGTTTGCCATCCACCAACATAATAATGCCTGATAACAAGGATTGGTGTGCATTCCTTGAACGTGGTGCGTTGCCAGCGCTTGGTGATCTACGCTATTTCGCTCGAGCGGTAACGCCACCCGGCAATGTCCGTCGGTTTGATGCGCGTTTTTTTATCGCCTTTCGCGACAGCCTGCCGGAACTTGAACGAGCATCACTTGTTCCGAGTGGGGAACTGGAAGATTTGGATTGGGTGGCCATTGATGAAGTTGATAAACTCGACGTCGCCCGAATTACTCAGGCCATTCTAAAGGAAGCGCGAATGCTGCTCACAGAAACCCGGCTCGACCTGCCTGCCACTTTGCCTGTGGCACAATACAGCAAGCGGCATGGCCGCTTTGTCCGCGAAGTGATCTGACCATATGAACAAAGAAATCCACCCTACCGATCTTGCCTCCCGGGAACCGGAAGGCGGGCCGAAAGAGGGCCAGATGCATTGGCGTTCGCTTGCTGCAGCAATTGCTACGATCAGCGCCATGGGCGCTGCAATTGGCTTGGGCATACCGCTTCTGAGCGTGCTTCTTGAAGCACGTGGTCACTCAGCAAGCCTGATCGGCGCCAACACGGCTGTCGCTGGCCTTGCGTCGATTGTCGCCGCACCACTCGCGGCACCGATAGCGGCCCGGCTCGGCGTTGCTCGCGCCATTGTGCTGATGCTTGTCATCGGCAGTGTTGCTTTTCTAGGCTTCCACTTCCTACAGCCGCTCTGGGCATGGTTCGCCTTGCGAATCGTTCTACATTTTGCCCTGACCGTGCTGTTCGTTTTATCTGAATACTGGATTAACGCCTCCGCCCCGCCTGAAAAGCGCGGACTTGTGCTCGGTATTTATGCGACATCTCTTTCGCTTGGTTTCGCACTCGGCCCGTGGCTGTTCTCGAAGATCGGGAGTGCGGGGGGCATGCCCTTTTATGTTGGTTTTGCAATCATCATAGTGGCTACCATACCTGTGCTACTCGCATGGCGCGACAGCCCGGATTTCGAGGAAGGCGACCATGTCCCCTTCCTTCCATTCATCTTTGCCGTTCCGACAGCAACGATGGCTGTCTTCGTATTCGGTGCCGTTGAAACAGGCGGTTTCGCTCTCTTCCCGGTCTTTGGCGCGCGAGTCGGATATAGTGAAGGGGATGCTGCGCTGCTGCTGACAATGATCGGGCTTGGCAATGTATTGATGCAGATACCGCTCGGCATCATAAGCGACCGTATTTCAGACCGGCGCAAGCTGCTTCTGTTCTGCGCTGTGACAGGCCTCATAGGTATGATCGCACTGCCGTACCTCATGCAAAGCTGGTATCTGATGGCAGCCGTCCTGTTCTTATGGGGTGGTGTCGTGGCTGGACTTTACACGGTCGGCCTCGCACATCTTGGCTCTGAGCTGACCGGCCGCGAGTTGGCTTCCGCAAACGCCGCCTTTGTTTTCTGCTATGCAATCGGCATGCTCGCCGGACCTCAAGCGGTCGGTGTTGGCATGGATGCCATGGGACCAAAGGGCTTTCCACTCACTCTCGGCATCTTTTTTGCAGCTTTTGCACTCTTTGCTGCGATAAGACTTGTTCAAAGGAAGAAGCGGGGTTGACTTTTCGCCCTCAATCCGTAGTGTCGCGCCGAATTTCCGCTTCTAGCCAATTGGCGAGACTCGCAGCGGTTTAATCATGAAAGAGCAGGTATTTCGATATGGCCAAGGCTACGACCATCAAGATCAAGCTTTTGTCGACCGCTGACACCGGCTTCTTCTACGTAACGAAGAAGAACAGCCGCACGATGACGGAAAAGATGACAAAGACAAAGTACGACCCGATTGCGCGCAAGCACGTCGACTTCAAGGAAACGAAGATCAAGTAATTTTCGTTTCCGCCGCCAGACATCACTGGCAGGAATCAAAAAAGCCGTCTCTCACGAGACGGCTTTTTTCGTTTAAGCGTTGGATGTGCCCTAACTTTTTTGACGCACATCTTGTCCGAAAGCCGCTTCGCACTTTTCGGAATGCGCTCTAAGCAGCAGACAGAGCAATCCTGTTGCGACCGTTTTTCTTGGCTTCATAAAGTGCAGCATCAGTTCTTGAGAAGAGCGCCTCGGCAGTGTCGCCTCCCATAAGACGCAGCGATGCGATACCAATACTGATCGTCATACTGATCTTATGCTTGCCACCAGCCAGCAGGAAAGGCGTTTCTGCCACCGCTTCGCGAATACGTTCGGCCACCGCAGCTGCAGCCATTATATCGGTATCGGGTAGGATGATTGCAAATTCCTCGCCGCCATAACGGCACATGACATCCATACCGCGAATCTTCTTGCGCAGCCGCACCGCGAATTCCCGCAGCACGTCATCGCCACCATCATGACCATATTTGTCGTTCACACGCTTGAAATGGTCAAAGTCGATCATAACGACTGATAAAGTCCGCTCACGCCCCGTAGCGCGCGAAAGCAGCACCGGCATGTGTGTATCGAGGTAACGACGGTTATGCAGTCCTGTGAGGCTGTCTGTCACCGCCATGGTGATTGTACGGTGCAGGCTTTGACGCAAAAGGTCGTTGTAGCACTTGCGCTTGATTTGCGTGCGCAACCGCGCATAAAGCTCAAGCTTCTCCAGCGGCCGCATCACATAGTCATTTACGCCAAGCTCAAGGGCACGGACGACCAGCGAGCCTTCATCTTCGTTCACGATCAGGATGATCGGCACAAGCCTTGTGCGCTCGATTGTGCGCATTTGCGAACAGAGTCGTAGCGGATCGTAATAGGTAAAATCGGCAGAAATAACGATGCTGTCATAGTCACTCTCAATCGCCTTGATCAGCGCACCATTGGCGTCATGAGCAACATCGACAAAATAGTCCTCGCCCAGAATCATGCGAAGGCGAGCGGCAGCCAGTTCGTTCTCATCAACAACGAGAATGCGGGCGGCATCCTCTCCACCCCCAAACCGACCAGAAAGCTTGGTGACAAGCAGCGCTTCCACTTCCGTGTCGGCAACCGTGCCTGTGCGCTGGAACAATTCGTCGGAAACCATTTTGAGCCGGGCAAGGCTCTTGACGCGGGAAAGCAGCTGAAGATCTTTGACCGGCTTCGACATGAAGTCATCTGCGCCTGCTTCAAGTCCCTTGATTTTATCTTCTGGGCTATCCAGTCCCGTCAGGATCACAACGGGAATATTGGTTGTGCGTGGGTCATCTTTCAAGCGGCGGCAAACTTCAAAGCCATCCATTTCGGGCAGCAAGACATCGAGAATGACCACATCAATCTGACCACCGAGGCAAATTTCGATGGCTTCTGCGCCGTTACTGGCGGTCACAACCTCGTAGTACTCGCGCAAGAGCAGAGCTTCCAGCAGCTTTACGTGTGATTCCGCATCGTCAACGACGAGAATTCTTGCCGTCATGATTGCCTAGCCCCCCAGATCCTCACGCCGTAAACTTCCCCGCCTTGGAAGTGATCAGGCGTCACCCAGATAAGATTTTATGGTCTCGATAAAACGCGGAACAGAAATCGGCTTGGATATATAGGCCTCACAGCCTCCCTGACGAATACGCTCCTCATCGCCTTTCATGGCAAAGGCCGTCACTGCGATCACCGGTATGTGGCGCAGTTCTTCATCATCCTTGAGCCATTTCGTCACTTCCAGCCCGGACACTTCAGGAAGCTGAATATCCATCAAGATAAGATCAGGGCGGTGCTCTCGGGCAAGATCAAGCGCCTCAAGACCATTTCTGGTCCTGATGGTTTCATATCCGCTGGCTTCGATAAGATCGCGAAACAACTTCATATTAAGTTCGTTGTCCTCGACGATCATCACACTTTTGGTCATCGAATATTCCCTGGCCTTATTCTTTCCTGTTCAAAGACAGGTTTGTTCTGCCCATCACACCGATATGGATCCTATATAGTTTAAGCGCATTTCATTGACGAATGGCAAATATTCGCCAAATCTCGCATTGTCGCGCGGCTATTGTAAGATATATCCCGGAAGAACAGGAAACGGCCTTTCCGGAACCTCAAATGCCAAAACAATGATTTAAAGCGGAGAAGCAGATGAAAAGTCACGTGAGCCAAGCGGATGCAGAAAACCTTGCAGTCGAAGCGCTTGTATGGCTGGCTCAGGACAAGGACCTGATGCCGCGCTTTCTCGCACTCACTGGGATCGAGGTCTCATCAATTCGATCTGCGGCTCAAGAACCGGGTTTTCTGGCGGGCGTCCTGCAATTTTATCTCAGCCACGAACCAACCCTGCTGCGCTTTTGCGAGGAAACCGGGCGCGATCCAGCGAGCATCGAAAGGGCCGCTTCACTGTTGCCTGGTGGGTTAAATCAGCATCTTTAGAACGGTACAGCGAATGCTGGACCGCCTCAACTGCTCCCCAATACAAAAAGCGCCCTTTCGAGGCGCTTTTTTGCCGTTACCAAAATTTACTCTGCGCCTGCGACTTCTGCAGCAGACACACTCAAAACGCTCAACTCGTGAGCTTTGCCGTCGCGTGCAATCCATGACATGGATTGGCCTGGCGTCAGGCCGATAAGTGCCGTGCCGATTGGCGTCAGAATAGAAATCTTGCCCTGAGCAATATCCGCCTCGCCCGGATAAACCAGCGTTACCTTACGCTCGTGTCCGTCATTGGAGCGAAATTCGACAGTCGAGCCCATATGAACGACATCCGCTGGCAGTTTCTTCTGCGGCACCACCTTGGCGCGGTCGAGTTCCTGCAACAATTCCTCGGCCACTTCCTCCAGCTTTTCGGAGACGTTACCGGCCAGAATTGTCAGGCGTTCGTGATCGATGTCGCTGACGACGATCTTAGGCTTCTTGCGATTCTTTACGCTCATGACGATAGCTCACTGCTGTCTAATGATAATTGTTCTCCGTAACGATTCCGGTCCGGAGTAACTGATTGAATTTTGGAAGAAAGCGCTTTTAGTAATTCCGCTTGAAGGCAAGCGGCAAACCGTCCCCCGGAATCCTCTGCGCTGAGCAGGACTCGAGGGTTGCTATCCCGTGATCGGTTGAACCCGATGGAGTATGGAAGCAAAACGGTTGTTCATAGTGCTAAACTTGGTGATATCCTTGCCAATGTCAAGTGCACAGCTGACAGGACATCAGTGTGACGATGGCATTGCCAAGCTTTAGTGCTATAAAACGATGTTCCTTTTATGTTCATCAAACCGCACGCAGCTATGGCCGATCAATTCGCAGAAAATAGTTCAGAACAAGGTTTCTGCCGCGATTGTTTATCGCTGCAAAAACTCGAAACCACGCGACGCTGCCGCGCCTGTGGCAGCCCACGTCTGGTTCGCCATGCAGAGCTTTACAAGCTGTCGCTCGCCCATGTCGATTGCGACGCCTTTTATGCATCGGTAGAAAAGAGGGATAATCCGGAGCTTCGCGACAAACCGCTTATCATTGGTGGTGGCAAGCGTGGCGTAGTTTCGACCGCTTGCTATATTGCGCGCATTCATGGTGTTCGGTCTGCCATGCCAATGTTCAAAGCGCTGGAAGCTTGCCCCGAAGCGGTTGTCGTTAAACCGAATATGGAGAAATATGCGCACGTAGGGCGTGAAGTTCGACAACTGATGCGCGATCTTACTCCACTCGTCGAACCCATTTCCATTGATGAGGCATTCCTCGATCTGGGAGGTACGGAGCGACTGCATCGTGCACCGGCCGCGATTGTGCTGGCGCGCTTTGCCAAACGTGTCGAAGAAGAAATTGGCATCACTATTTCGGTTGGTTTATCCTATTGCAAATATCTGGCCAAAGTGGCCTCTGACCTTGAAAAGCCGCGCGGATTTTCGGTCATCGGCGAAGCCGAAGCGCTCGATTTTCTGCGTAACAAACCGGTCAGCATGATCTGGGGTGTAGGCAAATCCTTCAATACCAAGCTCGAGAGCGACGGCATTCGCACAATCGGACAACTTCAGACGATGGATGAAGGTGCCCTGATGAAAGCCTATGGCACAATGGGTCAGCGGCTATTCAGGCTGTCACGCGGACAAGATAGCCGCAAGGTTGAACCCGAACATGATATGAAAAGTGTTTCAGCCGAAACAACATTCAACAAAGACCTCTCGCAAGCAAGCGATCTGGTCCCTGTCCTGCGCGCGCTGTCTGAGAAGGTATCGCAGCGCCTGAAGATTGGTGACATTGCCGGACGGACGGTCGTGCTCAAGCTTAAAACACAAGACTTCAAGTTGCGGACACGCAATCGCCAACTGGCTGACCCTACTCAGCTTGCGGATCGTATTTTCCGTACTGGCCTTCAGCTTCTGGAAAAAGAACTGGATGGAACCAAGTTTCGGCTGCTTGGCATTGGTGTGGGTGAACTTTCATCAGACGACCGCGCCGACCCGCCGGATCTGGTCGACACACAGGCCACAAAACGCGCTGTCGCAGAAGGTGCTATTGATCGCCTACGCAACAAGTTCGGCCGTAACGCAGTCGAAACCGGCTACACGTTTTCAAAAGGTAATCTTGCGCGCCCGCAAACGCCCGCCGACCGTGACCCAGAGGATTGACCCACTTCTCAGGAACGCGCAACAAAGCCTTGGAGAAAAATAAATCAATCACGGCTAACCGCTTGACGAAGCGTGTCTGGATCAATATTGGAACTGCTCAAGAGGGCGCTGACTGATTTGACAGACCTCTTACGGATGGCCTCATGGCGGAGTGGTTACGCAGAGGACTGCAAATCCTTGCACCCCGGTTCGATTCCGGGTGAGGCCTCCAACTTTTTTCCATTTAAAATCAATGCATTAATCCAGCAGAGCTATTTGTTTATGCGGCATTTCATGTCGCGTCTTGTTGCAAATAGATTCCCTGCAATTACAACTGGTTACAAAAAACCCCGGCAAATCCACGCAACATGCTTGACTCTTTTGCTGATGTGAACAAAATAAGAACATTCACATAAACACAGATACGCGTGGTGGCGTGTGTGTCTGCTTTTAACGGAGCAGAACAATGAATGCAGTTGTGCAAGAGAATGAATACGACGAAGAAATTGAATTGGTGCTGGCCTATCACAAGGGCGATGTACGGGCCGCAATCGAATCGCTTTTGAAAGACAGAGACTTTCTCGTCAAAGAAATCGAGTACGCCAGCCTTGCTATGTCGATGGGCTTTGCGCGTGGCTGGAAACCAACGATCATAAAATGAAAACGATCTTGAGAAGTTTGCGACACACGAATGTCGTTCGCTTCTCCTGTGGGCTGTGCAGGCACCACTATGAGAGGTCAGCACCGTTTATGGCTGCTCAATTAGGAGAATGACGAACGCTGGAAGAACTGGAAAATCGACGCCCGGCATTAGTGACCTGATCGAAGTTGCCAAGGCAGCAGGTTGGCATGAGACAGAGGTTGCGAACGCTATTAAGATCGACGCTGCTGGAATGGCGAACGGTTATGCGGGAACGGACCCGGAGGAATAAATCCCGTTTATTTGCCCGCAGCTTCAATATCCTCCAACCTCAAATAATTTAACCGATACCATCCCCGATAGTATCGAATGAAGAATGCATGCCGGTTGTGCGAACTTTTTGACGCATTTAACCTGAGATATGCAGCTATTCTCTTCTCATCAACTCGCGGCAAATACGGCGCCAATGACTGAGCGCTAAATGGTTCGGAAACCAAGCAATCGACAATAACAAGTCGATATATGTCTCTAAGCATGCCCCTCCCTCCTGCTTAAGACTACTTAATCTAGACAAGTGCTGGATTTAATTAAAGAGAAAATGGGAATATAGGTGAGTGGGGAACCGTTCCGAGCGAGTAGACATTCTCAACAAACGCATCATATTGACGGCTTGCTCATTTCTTGAAAAAAGTCCAAGTTGATACAGCATGGGAATTACTCGGGGATAATCGCGATGAAAGCAATAACAACGATGATTTGCTTAATCGTGCTTGCCACTACAATTGCTGGCTGCGCAAACAGATCATGCAGAGACTGGCCGGGGACGTGCATTATTCAATAGTTGAAGCAGAGTTTCGGACATATTATTGAACGACTTGGCTTTGCAATTATTTGAAAAATTGGCCGCTGTTCAACCGACGGCAGCAGCCCAAATCTTTTTACCGAAAGTCACCAGCAAGTCACCAAGCGAGGCTGCAACAAACGATACGAGCATGATTGCACCGACCCCGCCTCGCCAACGGTTGAAGTCTACGAAGGGCTCTCTGCCACACTAACGAAGAGTGTGGCCGTCTGTTCACAGCAGCCGCCGAGAACACATACCGAACGATCCGTTCCTTAAATTGAAATCAGAGACAACCCAAACAAAACAGCCCTTTAATCGGAGTTTCCAGTCTGACTTATCCACAAAGCGCTCCACAGGATAAGCACAAATTGTCCACAGGTTGTTCTAAACTCGACCGCACACTCTATCCAGTGTATTACGCTGGCAATCAGTCCAGTCCGTACCTACCTTGTTCATACTAGGTTAGTAACCAAACTGGCCTGCAAGGGAGACG
The DNA here is from genome assembly GCF_029909885.1 of Ochrobactrum sp. AN78. Taxonomy (NCBI): domain Bacteria; kingdom Pseudomonadati; phylum Pseudomonadota; class Alphaproteobacteria; order Hyphomicrobiales; family Brucellaceae; genus Ochrobactrum; species Ochrobactrum sp. AN78. The sequence continues at coordinate 166,424 of NZ_JASAMU010000003.1, read as the reverse complement.
TATGAAAAACTTGATCTTACTTGGAATTGCCACACTCACATTGAACCCAGCCGTCGCGTTTGCTGCCACGGATGCGGAAATAGTGACAGAAATGGCAACCAAGTGTTGGACACTCCCTGAAGGTGTTGATTATCAGAGGGCATCAGCGACATTTGAAGTCACTTACAACTCAGACGGTGAGTTGTTGCGCGTTGTGACAGTCGATTATCAGCCCGTACGCAAAGCCGGCGAGGAATTTGCTGTTAGCGCCCAACAGGCATTGATGGAATGCGCAAGCAAGACTTCTGTTAAATCAAGAACCGTTCGCGTTGTGATGAGATTTACGGCCCCTCAATCGAATGGCCCGTTAATAATGAAAAAACCTCTTCGTTAATCTTCGCCAGAAAGAAATATTAGCGCTTTCACCGTTAGAGCGCTGAATACTATGTGATTAAAACGTAATGTTTCTATTCCATTCTGGGAAGAGGCAGAATGAGAAGACATCGGAGATATTCGGTTTTTTGCTATCGGTCCTGATTGCTGTTTTTGGCATAAAACACACGATGTTTAACGCGCTGAACGAATTGCATCAGCGTAGTGAAAATACTTTAGGTCTGGCATCTTCTGCGCTCACGGGCCAATTGGCACACTATGAAAAGCTTCTGGCGCTCATCGCCGAACATGATACCCTTCAAAATCTGGTTCGCGAACCTGCCGCTGAAAATGTCGCGGCAGTGAACCAATATCTGCAGTCAATCATTAACCTGTTTGAGTCTTCAGACATTTATCGGACTGACCCGTTTGTTGCGCTTGGTGCAAGATTTTGCGAGCGAGCCACAACCTTGACCACCCAATCGGCAAATACGCGCAAACGATTACTAAGATGGCGATTTGGTGGATAAACAAGATGAATCGGCATGGGATCTATTTGCCAGTCTTGCAAAACCGGGCGCAACGTACCTTTCTCGATGTCGTCCTGGACCATGAAGAATGGAGCCTGCACAACACCCAGCCCGGCCCGCGCTGCCGCGAGATAGGTTGTCGATTCATTGGCGGCTACAATGTAACGGCCACTGATCTCGACCTCTTCAGTGCCGCGCCTGAAATGAAAGGGCATCTGTTGGCCAGTCAAAGGTCGGAAATATCCCACGACATAACAGTCTCTGCTCAAATCTGATGGATGTTGCGGTGCCGAACAACGGTCAAGATATTCAGCTGAGGCGCAGGCGATGAAATGCATGTCGCCAATGCGTCGCGCGATCAGAGACTGATCTGTCAGATCACCAATACGAATCGCGCAGTCAACGTTTTCTGCCACATAATCGACAGGACGATCTGATACGCCAAGGTCAATCTGGATATCCGGATAGCGCTGATGAAACTCAAGCAGAGCCGGAATGATGATGAGATTTGCAACGGCACTCGCCATTTCCACGCGCAACCGCCCTTTCGGCAGGGTTTGAGCGCTCGAAAGACTGCCATCCAGTTCCTCCAGATCGGAAAGCAATCGTGCAGCCCGCTCATAGTAAAGTGCGCCATCCGGTGTTACGAGAACACGGCGGGTCGTACGATTGAGGAGTTTTGTACGAAGATGGGCTTCCAACCCTTGGATAAGATTACTGATTGTGGCCTTGGGCACATTGAGAGACGCGGAAGCGCGTGTGAAATTTCCGGTTTCAACGACCCGGAGAAACGCGCGCATGGCCGAGAGTTGATCCATTTTAAATAGCCATCATTGTTCGAGATTATGGATAGTGTAACCAATTTGAGGGGACTATTCCAGATAATAGACAATGATAATATCTCACCATGGCAGTTTGCCGCTAGTGGTTTGATTCCAACATTTGCCGACACCTAAATCTAAGCAATGCAAATGTCGAAAACAGACCCCTAGTAACGAAAGCAAGAAAGATGTGCGAGAAATTCACGGTTGGAACAATGCAGGCTGGCGATACCACCTGCACGGCACGCATCTATCGCGGTGCCAAATTGCTTTCGCCGCCGCCAGTGGTACTGCATCTCCACGGTGGAGCTTTTTCGGTCAGCTGTCTTGGTGCCTGCGAGCGCGTTGCTGAAACACTTGCCGAGGCAGGTGCAGTGGTCGTTTCGCCGGAATATTCATCGGCCTGTCTCAATCCGTTCCCGGCGGCACTTGAGATAGCCTATTCAATTATGACTTCGATGCGCGCGCGTTGCCCGGAGTTTGCGCACAAGAAGTCGATGCTGTTCGTCGCCGGTGAAGAGGCGGGTGGCAACATTGCAGCTGGTTTGGCGCTTATGGCGCGAGATCAAAATCTGACAGAGCTCAAGGGTCAGATATTGCTTTCGCCGATGCTCGACCCCTGCCTCGCTACGGCGTCTTTCCGCAAGTATTGTCCGGAAAGTGCAGTGCAGTCGATGGCGGATGGCTGGCAGAATTATCTTGGCGAGTGCGCAGGGTTTACGCACCCTTATGCCGCTCCCGCACTTTGTACGCGTCTGGCGGGGCTAGTGCCAACTCTGCTCGTGTCCAGCGCCCAATGCCCGATGCGGGATGAAACGCAGGCTTATGCCGAGCGTCTGCGGCAGGCAGGTGTGAAGGTTCAGTCGCATATTCTGCCCGGAAAAGCCGGGTGGATACCTGAAAATAAAGTGGTGGGTACGGAGTGGTCGCCGCAGGAACACAAACTAATTGACCTGTTTTCCGATTTTTTCCGGCAATCAGGCGCAAAGCAAATCGCAGCTTAGCCTCAGCTCGTATGGTCTCCCAACCGTCGGACTGAGGTTCAAAATGAAACCGGCCCCCACCGGTTAGGAGATATAACATGACATCGAACATTGTCCGCCGGGCCCTATGGGGCGCCGGCCTCGGTATCCTATTGTCTGCAGCAGGTGGCGGTGCCATTTTCTTTGGCGCTCCGCACCTTAATGCTGACGCGGCTACCGACGTTTCCGCTCCTCCGCCTGCTGTTCCTGTTTCGGTTACCCAGGCGGAATCCCGCTCGATCAACAGCTGGGAAGAGTTTTCCGGTCGTCTGGAAGCAATCGAACGCGTCGAAATTCGCCCACGCGTCGGCGGCGCGATTCAGAAAGCGCATTTCCGCGAAGGCAGCCTCGTCAAGCAAGGCGATCTTCTGATCACCATTGATCCGGAACCTTACGCAGCAGCTGTCGACAAAGCCAAAGCGCAAGTTTCTGCCGAAGAAGCGCGCACAGCACTGGCCAAAACCGAGCTTGAACGTGGACGTCAGCTGGTAACAACGCGTACAATCGCTCAGAGTGGTCTCGATCAGCGTTCAAGCGCTTATGATGAGGCACAAGCGAGCCTTCGTTCAGCCAAGGCAGCACTTCGTTCTGCCGAACTCGACCTCCAATATACCGAAGTACGCGCACCTATCTCTGGTCGTGTCGGACGGCTGGATGTCACCGCAGGCAATCTCGTTGCCGCAAGTTCGGCTTCTCCGGTTCTGACAACACTTGTTTCGGTCGATCCGATCTATGCAAGCTTCAGCGCCAATGAGGAAGTCGTTACTAAAGCGCTTGCTAAGCTTGCCACATCGCCCGGCGGTAGTGCTATCGAGCGCATCCCGGTTCAGATCGGCACGGCAGCAGATGACGGCACACCAATTTCCGGCCATATCCAGCTCATCAACAACGAAGTGGACGCTACCACCGGAACAATCCGTGTTCGTGCAGCCATCGACAATCCAGATGGCAGGCTCATTCCGGGTCAGTTCGTCCGCATCCGCTTTGGTGAACCGGACCCTGATCAAAAGCTCGTGGTCAGCGATCGTGCTATCTCATCTGATCAGGACAAGAAGTTTGTCTTCGTTGTGGGAGCCGACAACAAGGTTGAATATCGACAAGTGGTGCTCGGCCGTAATTATGACGGTTTGCGCATTGTTGAAAGCGGCCTGAAGGCAGGTGAAAACATCGTCGTCAACGGCCTTCAGCGCATTCGTCCGGGTGTCGTCGTAGCACCGCAGCCGGTGACGGAAACGCTTGCTAAAAACTGATTGAAACGGCGCAAGCTCAAAGCCCTGCGCGTAATGCAACGAACTCAGCCTATTCGACCCGCGAGAATCCATATTCTCGCGGGACAGGAGAGTTTTTGCTTTCCCGCTTAAGGGGGATAAAAAGATGAACTTTTCACGCTTTTTCGTCGACCGCCCGGTCTTCGCTGGCGTTCTGTCGGTCCTGATCTTCGTCGGCGGCCTGCTCGGCATGACGGGTCTGCCGATCTCAGAATATCCGGAAGTCGTGCCACCACAGATCGTGGTACGCGCGCAGTATCCAGGCGCTAATCCCGCCGTAATTTCCGAAACGGTGGCAACACCGCTTGAAGAACAGATCAACGGCGTCGAAGGCATGCTCTACATGCAGAGCCAGGCGACGGCTGACGGCGTCATGACATTGACCGTCACTTTCGCGCTTGGTACCGATCCCGATCAGGCCCAACAGCTTGTGCAAAACCGTATTTCGCAGGCCGAACCGCGCCTGCCTGCGGAAGTGCGTACGCTTGGTGTCACGACAGCTAAAAGCTCGCCCGACCTGACGCTTGTTGTTCACCTCATCTCGCCCAATGGCCAGTATGACGTGAACTATCTGCGCAACTACGCCGTCCTCAAAGTCAAAGACCGTCTGGCTCGTATCCCGGGCGTCGGACAGGTGCAGATATTCGGCGGCGGCGATTATTCGATGCGTGTATGGATCGACCCGCAAAAGGCAGCAGAGCGCGGACTTTCAGCTGGCGATATCGCCAATGCTGTGCGTCAGCAAAACGTTCAGGCTGCAGCAGGCGTCATCGGCGCTTCGCCTTCCGTTCCGGGCCTCGACATGCAGCTTTCCGTCAACGCACAAGGCCGCCTCCAGAACCCCGAAGACTTCGCCAATATCGTCGTGAAATCGGGTAGTGAAGGTGAAATCACCCGTCTTGGTGACGTTGCCCGCGTTGAAATGGGTGCTGCAGATTATTCGCTGCGCTCACTTCTCGACAATAAGTCGGCAGTGGGTATGGGCGTTTTTCAGGCACCGGGTTCCAATGCTTTGGAAATCTCTGAAAACATTCATGCAGCCATGGCAGACTTGAAGAAATCAATGCCTGAAGGCGTCGATTTCGATATCGTCTATGACACCACGCAGTTCGTGAAGGCCTCTATTGAGTCCGTGGTTCACACTCTGCTTGAAGCCATCGTTCTCGTCGTGATCGTGGTTATCCTGTTTCTGCAAACATGGCGTGCCTCGATCATCCCGCTGGTTGCCGTACCCGTCTCCATCGTCGGTACGTTTGCGGTAATGTATATATTTGGCTTCTCCATCAATGCACTCAGCCTTTTCGGTCTCGTACTTGCCATCGGTATCGTAGTCGATGATGCCATTGTGGTGGTGGAAAACGTCGAGCGTAACATCGAGCAAGGGTTATCACCGGTAGAGGCCACCTATCGTGCCATGAAGGAAGTGTCTGGGCCGATCATCGCAATCGCGCTGGTGCTGGTCGCAGTCTTCGTGCCGCTTGCCTTCATCACCGGATTGACCGGCCAGTTCTATCGCCAGTTTGCACTGACGATTGCGATCTCGACAGTGATCTCTGCCTTCAATTCACTGACGCTTTCGCCTGCTCTTGCTGCTCTTTTGCTGCGCGGCCATGATGCACCGAAAGACCGTCTGACCCGCATTATGGACAAGTTGTTTGGCTGGTTCTTCCGTGGCTTTAACCGAGCCTTTGGCGCAAGTTCAAACGCCTATGGTCGCGGCGTTGGCAGCATTCTCTCGCGCAAGTCGCTGGTGATGGGACTTTATGTCGTCTTGCTGGGGGTTACCTTCGTTCTGTTCCGCGCAGTACCTGGCGGCTTCGTTCCAGCACAGGACAAGCAATATCTGATCGGCTTCGCGCAATTGCCCGATGCGGCAACGCTCGACCGCTCGGAAGACGTGATCCGTCGCATGACCGACATTGCGCTCAAGCAGCCAGGTGTCGCGAATGCTATCGCCTTCCCCGGCCTGTCGATCAATGGTTTCACCAACTCGTCGAACTCCGGTATTGTTTTCGTAACCTTGAAGCCGTTCGAGGAACGCAAGACACCTGATCTTTCGGCCAATGCCATCACCATGCAGCTTAACCAGCAGTTTGGTGCCATTCAGGATGCCTTTATCGCCATGTTCCCGCCGCCACCGGTTCAGGGACTGGGTACGACTGGCGGCTTCAAGCTTCAGCTCGAGGACCGTAATGGACTTGGCTTCCGGGCGCTGGATGATGCGACGAAGGCGTTCCTTGCCAAGGCCTATCAAACACCGGAACTGGCTGGTCTTTATTCGAGCTACCAGGTCAACGTACCACAGCTTTATGCCGATCTTGATCGTGTGAAAGCGCGTCAGCTTGGCGTTGCTGTCACGGATGTTTTTGAAACCCTGCAGATCTATCTGGGTTCCCTTTATGTCAATGACTTCAATGCCTTCGGACGCACCTACAGCGTACGAATCCAGGCGGATGCAAATTACCGCAGTCATTCCGAGGATATAGGTAAGCTGAAAGTGCGCTCACAATCAGGAGAAATGATCCCGCTATCAGCGCTTCTGAAAGTTGACCAGACGGTAGGTGCGGAACGGGCAATTCGCTATAACGGCTTCCTTTCTGCCGATATCAACGGCAATCCCGCACCCGGATTCTCGTCCGGCCAGGCACAGGCTGCCATTGAACGGATCGCCGCCGAAACCTTGCCTGCTGGCATTGCCTTCGAGTGGACTGATCTGACCTATCAACAGATCCTCGCTGGTAATTCCGGTTTCCTGGTATTCCCGCTTGCACTGCTGCTGGTCTATCTGGTTTTGGCTGCGCAATATGAAAGCCTTGCTCTGCCGCTGTCGATCATCATGATCGTGCCAATGGGTATTATGGCGGCACTGACGGGCGTCTGGCTGACAGGAGGCGATAACAACGTCTTCACCCAGATCGGCTTAATAGTGCTTGTGGGGCTGTCTGCGAAAAACGCAATCCTCATCGTCGAGTTCGCGCGCGAACTGGAAATGTCAGGACGAAGTGCCGTTGATGCAGCCATCGAAGCAAGCCGGCTGCGTCTGCGCCCCATCCTGATGACATCGCTTGCTTTCATCATGGGCGTAGTCCCGCTGGTGATTTCGACAGGTGCGGGTGCGGAAATGCGCTCGGCAATGGGTATCGCGGTCTTTGCAGGCATGATTGGCGTGACGGCCTTCGGTATATTCATGACACCGGTATTCTATGTGCTGATCCGCAAGTTGAGCGGTGAACGCCCATTGAAACATGCAGGTGCCAAGATTGAAGCTCCGCATCTGGCACCGGGCGAATAATCCTGTCGCCAAAACAAAAGCCTAAGTATTAAGGCCGGAGGATACACCTCCGGCCTTTCTGCAAATGAAAATCTGACGGTTATAACTGACAGCCGTCTCTCATGAATTTCTTTATTGAGAGCAGCAAATTCTAAGTCTTTGTAAATGAATATCGTTCCGTCGGTGACTGGTGGGGGATTGTCACTTTCGAAGCCAAAGCTGTAGAGCTTGTTTGAGCGCCTTCCCTGTTACAGGCGTTCCAATAGCCGCATCAGAAGCGGTAGTTTACGCCTGCCTTGATGACGTGATCATGCACATTGGTTTTGCTCGTGCCATATGATGTCGTCGTCGAGACATCCTTGGTGGTCACATAATTATATTCGATCTTTGCCGACAGACCGCCACCAAATCCCTGCTCGATACCACCACCCAAAAGATAGCCCGGCTTCCAGCCGCTCGGACCGGTAACGTCGTCATCATCCTTGAACTTTGTCATGGTTAGACCGGCTGTGCCATAAATGAGCGATTGGTCAAACGACAGACCAGCCTTGGCTTTGGCTGCTCCACGAAAGCGTTCTTTCAAACGACCATGTGGCACGCGCGCTTCATTACCCATATACGAGCCTTCAAGCTCAGCACCGATGACCCCCGGACCAAACTGAAGATTATAACCAGCCTGCACACCGCCGGTCATACCTTTTCCGCCATTGAAAGGGTTGATCTTTGGAGAAGCGAAGCCCCCATGCGCGCCAATATATGCGCCACTCCATGAGAATGCCGGTGGTGTTTCGTATTCGAACGATCCCGATGAATTATTGCTGAGATCAGCAGCATATGCGGTTGTTGCAAGCGCGATAGAAACGGTCGCGGCCGCAAGTGGTTTTGCGATGAAAGACATGGTATAACTCCAGACGAAACCTGCGCGCCATTGACTGACGCTTACAAGGTTTCAGTTCGCGTTGAAGAACCAGAAGTTGGCTCCTGTTGATCTTCCAAGCCGGCCAGCACGATGCACTGACTAATTCAGAAGATGCTGCCATTCTCATCGCGAGAGTTGCGTCTAGATTGCATAAATAATTATTTCAGAGAATTTATTTATTATATTGATCTAGTTACTGGTGATTCTTTAACTAAATAGTAAGCATTGCATCTACAAGCCATATCGTTTGGCTTCCTTATTCTCGTACGCTATCCACCGTGCGTTCAGCGACGGACCTAATTTGCAGGCGGACGCAAAAGCCCGGTTTCAGATCAAAAAACAAAACTTTTCCGCCGTGAATTTCCGCTGCTTTTTGCACCAAGTTCAATCCAAGACCTGCCCCCGATGAATGGGTATTTATACGGCGAAACGGCTCAAACACATGCTCCCGCTCTGACAGCGGAATGCCTGCACCCTCATCACAAACGTCAATAGTTCCGGATGCACTGACCTTGATAATTATTAAGCCCTTACCGCCAGCATGATCGATTGCATTGCGGATGAGATTAACCACAGCCATCTCGATGATCGACGTTTGGACCGTAAAAATGGCCTCTTCATTGCTTGGTTCGAAATCAAAATCGTAACCAGCATCGAGTGCCAGCGGTGCAAGATCGGCAGCCAACCGCTGAACAAGGTTATTCAGATCCTGGCGTTCTGTACGCAGTTCAACCACACCTATAGCCTGCATCTCCAGAAGCTGATGCGCCACGCGTGCGAGGCGATCAATATCAGACCGCAATTGCCTGCTGACATCGTCATCGGCCAGCAGGTCAGCTCGGGTGCGAGCAATCGCAATCGGCGTCCTTAATTCATGCGCAGCATCGGCCAGAAACCGGTTTCGGCGATTATATCCTTCATCCAGTTTGGAGAGTGCGGTATTGAAGGCATCCACCAGCGGGATAATCTCTTGTGGAACTTTGGATCGATCAATGCGAGCTGATCGATTTTCAAAATTGATCCCCTGCGCCTGTTTGACCGTTTGCATGAGTCCCCGCAGAGAGCGGCCAACAGCTCGCGGCGTAACAATCAGTGTCGCAATACTTGTCAGAACGAGCATAGGCACAACGGCTATAAGGACGATCAATCCCAAACCGGGCAACACATTCGTCCAGTGAATTTCACCGTCCGGATATTTAGCCAAATCGACCTGCATGCTGATCCAGAGACTGATCCCTTCATTGTCGAATCCCTTCTCGGTCGCAGCGATCACCTGTAATTTTCCGACAGAGGTCTTACGGTTTTCTACAGTCGCACGCGTCGTATTCGCGGTCTGCACACGCGCCCGGTCAATCGTCCATGGGAAAGCTGTGTCGAGGCCTGCCCAAGGTATCCTGCCGTACTGCAAGACAATCTCTTTATCGTCCCGCACAATGAACCAAAGATCGGGATATTGCTGTTTTAATTGGGTAAGTTCAGGTGTCTCCAGCAGTTGAACACGCCCTTGGCCGTCCTTCATCACGCTTTCTGCAACGACACGAACAGCTTCTTCATTGGCGTCTTCCAGCTCTGGATTGATAATCCAGATCCACCCGACAAGCAGAACGACAAAAAGCACTAGAAGAAACGCCTGCAACACAAACAGTCGCTTCATCAGTGCCCATCGTAACGACCGACTACGTTCTTTCTTCATGCTTTCGACCGGATGAGATAGCCTATGTTTCGCACAGCTCTTATCTCAACTGTGGCGTTGGCCTGAGCGAGCTTTTTGCGAATGCGAGAAATGTGAGCGTCGAGAGCATTTGACTCTATCTCGTCATCAAGCGTGTAAACGGCCTCCACGAGATTTGATCTCGCCACAATGCGGTTCGGTCGTCGCATGAGGGCCTCCAAAGCGAGATATTCGCGGCGTGGAAACTCAATAATGCTGTCGTGCACACTGACCTGATTGCTACGTGGATCGATTATCAGATTTCCAAAGCTCAGATACTTATCAGACAGCGAAGAGCCGCGTCGCCGGAGCGCCCGCAACCGCGCGAGCAATTCCTCAATCGCGAAAGGCTTGGCAAGATAGTCGTCAGCACCGGCATCGAGGCCATCAACGCGATGGTCTACGCTGCCGAGTGCCGTCAAGACCAGAATAGGCACAGAAAGCTTGCTTTGACGAAGCGAGGCGACCAGATTTAGCCCCTCTCCATCGGGAAGACGACGATCCAGAACCAGCGCATCATAATTGCCATCGCGCGCCAGGGCATCGGCATCAGCAATGGTCCCAACATGGTCAACCAGAACATCATGCCGTCGCAACGCCTCAAGCAGGGCACGCGCCATTTCAGGTTCATCTTCAAGAAGCAAGATACGCAATGGTTGTCCCTCAGAGGCCAGTTTTTGCCCTCGTCCCCAATAGCCACTCAACATTGCGACTACATTGCAATTGGCAGCGGCCACTATCTAGCATCTTGCAATAGGCATTCCGAGCAACTTTGTGGAGCCGTCGCAACATCGACGCGCAATGTGCGTGCAATGTTGATCCATATCGTTGCTGTAACAAACAGCAATCAATAGGAACAAACATGGCATCCAGATTATTACCTGTATCGTTGTCGGGAATAGTTGCACTGGGCGGGACGATTTTGCTGACAGCCTGTGCGTCACAAGTCATGAAATCTTATATTGGAACGCCGATCAGCAGCGTCATGTTGGACTATGGTCCGCCCGATAATGTTTACAAGCTAAGCGCAAACGAACAGGCCTATCAATGGCGGCGAACCAAGACACAGGCCGTGGCAAGCGAGTTTAATGGTGAGGTGCGTGAAACGCGGCGCGGCGAACGTTATAAAGGAACTGAAACTCCGGGATATATAGAGCACACCGAGTGCTTCTATACCTTCTACACACGCAGATCAGGTCACGATTGGTACGTGACGAACTTCCGTCAACCGTCTCTGGAATGTGAATAAATTCAAAATTCTAGCCGTATCTTTTAATAGGACGGACAAGCGGAAAACGTTCAGTTTTTCTTCCACTGAATTTCTTCGATTGCGACTTTGCCAGAACGCTTATCATAGAGACAAATGACGGTGGTATCTTTGGGCTGCTTGCGATTACGGGTCGATCCCTCGCGCAACAGCAACGCAACCTTGCCGACACTATCATCGAAATCGACAGGCTCGGAAACGAATGGGCTGACCATCGCCGATTTGGCCATGCATGAGCTGATAACTTTAGTATGAAGCGCTTCCCAAGCAGCGGGGCTCGATGCATGCGCCGAACCCACGCAGAAAGCAAATACAGTGAGAGTAAATGCTGCCGTCTTCATTGGGATACCTTCGCTTAAAAGCCGGATGGCTGCTTCTTGCCGGCCAGTTACCTAAATGGGTAAATGCGGTCGACTAAACTAACTCTAACGATGAATAAGCCGCAAACAAGGCCTTGTTTGCATGAAGTGTGGATGCAAGAGGGCGTGGACCGCCCTCTTGCCATTCAGTCTGGCTGAATCAAGTCTCAGCGTGAATTAATAGTCCAGAAGTCCTGCCAATCCTGAAGTTTGGAATAGTCACTTTCGGAGGTTTCAGAATGCGGAACGTAAAGCTTATCGATCACCTTCACGATGCCTGAAACTTCCCCTTCAGGAATTTTTGCGTTCTTGTTCGACGAAATCTTTCCGTCTGCCAGCTGTGGCGCCATGCCCTCTTCTGTCATCATGTAATGAACGAAGAGCTTTGCAGCATTCGGGCTTTTGGTGCCCGATGCGATGACGGCAACACGCGGCGTCAACTGACCTACCCACGGCTTCATATCGGCACAAATGCCCATCGTGTAACCGTTTTTCTTGGCATCACGATAAATGGCGGTGCTGAGGAAACCCATGAACGGCTTTTCCTGACCCTTGGCACCAATGATTGGACCAACTTCCGTGTCGCTGCGGGTGACAGTCGGGCGGTTTTTAGCGAAACGCTTGACCCATTCTGCGGTCGCGCTGGCTTCTTCTGTCTTCAGCGGCTCACCGAAAAACTCTTCATAAGCCTTGCGCATGGCTTCGTCGTCATGTTCGGCAATCTGATTGAACCAGAACATCGTTTCGTTGCGCAGAAGTGGATCAGGAATTGCTATACGGCCTTTCCACTCTTCAGTGGTCAGCGCCCAGATATTGTCGACCGGGCATTTATCACCGTGAACGTCCGAGTTATATGTCCAAACCCACGGGTTTAGGCTGGTGATCGCAGGATTCTGATATTGAGCAGGAATCTGATCCTTAAGATCGACCGGAAGCCAGCTGAGGCCTGCACCCTGAACGATGATTTCCGACGTTACCGAAGGCAGATTGCTCATGTTGAAAACGTCTGTACGAACATTGTTCGCCGCCGCTTCACGCAGAATGACCTGCTCCTGGTTCTGACCGTTCATCTTCACGCCAGTGGCCTTAACACCGTATTTGGTGGTGAAAGCCTCGGCCATGGTCACGATCTTGCCAGTCGCATCCACAACAGTGATGCCCGGCTCTTTCTTGGCGGCTTCGATCAGAGCTTCGAGCGAGTAATCCGCATCCTTGATGCCGATCTCAGCAGCAGGCTCGGCAAAAACTGCAGTGCTCGCCAGAAGTGCGGCACTCAAAGAGAGAGCAGCATAAGTGCGAAGGGTTAAAGTCATTATTTCCTCCAACGTTGATGATTAATATTTGAGATCACGCAGCGGCTTCGGCGTTTGCCACGCTTTAATCAGCCGCTGATACGCTTGCCTTCTTTGTCGAACACATGGACGTGACTGCGTTCGACGTGGAACCAGATTTCATCGCCAGCCTTTTGAGCGGGAGCATCTGAAGCGATGGCAAAATACTGCTCGCCATGAACCGACAATTCGACGATCCAGCTGCCGCCGGTCGGGACGATATCGACCACTTTGGCGACGCATCCGTGTTCAATCGGCTTGTCACTCAGGCGCACGGATTCGGGCCGAATGCCAACAGATCCAACACCGCTTGCCGCAAAATTCTGAGCCTTCAGATAATCGCGAGCCCATGTCGCCAGTGCGCCATTGTTGCTGTCGTTCAGCTCTGTGATGTTGATTGGCAGGTTGCCTATGAACTCAGCTACAAAGCGATTAGCCGGACGTTCATAAATGTCATCAGGCGTCCCAAGCTGCTGCAACTCACCTTCGCTCATCACCGCAATGGTGGTAGCCAATGTCATTGCCTCCCACTGATCATGGGTCACAAACACAACTGTCGAGCCCATTTCCTGATGAATGCGCTTAAGCTCTGCACGCATTTCGAGGCGCAGTTTGGCATCTAGATTAGAGAGGGGCTCATCCAGCAAAATGATGTCAGGCTTGAGCGCCAGCATACGGGCGAGCGCCACGCGCTGCTGCTGGCCACCGGACATTTGCGCAGGCAGTCGGTCGCGATAACGCTCAATTCCAAGCTTCTGCAAGACGTCATCGACAATACGCTGACGTTCGGCCTTAGCGACCTTATGCAGCTTCAAACCGAACTCGACGTTCTGCTCCACAGTCATGTGCGGCCAGAGGGCATAGTTCTGGAACACCAGCCCCATGCCGCGCTTTTCTGGCGGCACATAGATACCATCGTCCACCGAAACGATTTTTTTGCCGTCGACCAGAATTTGGCCTTCAGTTGGATATTCCAGCCCCGCGATCATGCGCAGCGTTGTCGTCTTTCCGCAGCCCGAAGGTCCGAGCAGGCAGAGAAACTCCGACTTTGGAATCTCGAGGGAAAGTTTTTCAACTGCGGCGCGGGCAGCTTTGCCGTAACTCTTTCTGACATCGCGAATAGTAATGCTGGACATTATTTGCCTCCCAATCCGTCAGACAATTTGCTGTTGGTGAGTTTTTGAACGATGACCGTGCCGCCAAAGGCAATGACGCAGATCATCAAAACAACTGCATTTGCGGCCTGACTGTAGCTGTAATCGACAAGGCGCAATGCATAGGTGGTGAGAACGTCAGTACCCGGAACAGCCAACACGACAACAAGGCTCAAGCCCTTGATTCCCGAGATGAACGGCAGCAGAATTCCGGAAACCAGAGAGCCTTTTTGGATTGGCGCCACGATAGAAACGAGGCGACGCCAGAAACCGGCACCCGCGATCTGAGCCGCTTCTTCGGGGGCTTTGCCAAGCTGCATCATTGCCGAGATACCCGCACGCGATGCGAATGGCATCTGATCGGCAAGGATCGCGAGAACCAGCAGGATCGGCGTTCCGTAAAGGGCCGGAAGTGGACCACGCTGCACTGCAAACATCGTGAGATAAGCTGCGGCAAAGGCAATGCCCGGCACCAGGTAGGGCAGGAAAGTCACCTGTCGCAGGAAGCTTCCAACCAGAGAAACCGGTGTGCGCGCAACGACATACCCAACCAGCAGACCAAGGAAGCCTGCACCGATCGCGGCAGAGCCAACAATCCAGAGTGTGTTCCAGGTTGCTTTCCAGAACTCGCCCGTCAGCAAAATGCCATTGCTCATCGCGGTAGTGTTGAGATCGGTTCCGATCCAGAAATCCAGCGTGAAATTATCAAGCGTAAACACGCCCGGAACACGCATGACAGTGGTCAGCAGCAGTGCCATTAGCGGAATAAACGCGCTAACAACAAACATCAGCAAGGCAAAGCTGAATGCAGGCACACGGAAACGTCCAAGATCAGTCTGACGGTTCATCGAACCTTTATTGCCAATCGTCACGAAACGACGGGCTTCCTTGAGCAGATACATATCGAGGAAGATCGAGATGCTGCCCAAGACAACAATGGTTGCCGCGAGAACTGCGCTCATGCCAGCCTGACTGGTCGAGATTGCACGGAACAGGGACGTTGCCAGCACGTCAAAGCCGATCGGCACGCCCAGAATATAGGCGACGCCGAAGTCACCGAGGCACTTCGCGAAAATCAGTGTTGAAGCCGAAACAAGCGACGGCAGCATGAGTGGCAGAATGATGCGGCGCGCGATCAATAATTTGCCTGCGCCCATGACACGAGCCGAATCTTCCAACGTGGAATCAAACTGACGCAACGCGTTGCCAAACAGCAGAATTACGAACGGCGTGTAGTGCATCGCCAGAATGAGTGTGATCGGCAACATGCCATAGGCAAGCCAATCAGGTGGCGAAAAGCCCAACGCCTCCATCCAGCTTGGCTGACCACCGGTGGTGCGGTTTTTAAACAGGGTCAGCCAAGCCAGTGCGAAGGTCCACGATGGCAGCATGTAAGGAACGATCAATGCCGTCGAGAACCACTTTTTGCCGGGCAAATTTGTGCGGCTTAAAAGCCATGCCAGCGGAATGCCCGTAACAAGCGCAAACACAATCGAACCAAGGGCTATGATTGCCGTATTCCAAAGCGGCCGCCAGAACACATCCGTGGAGATTGCCGAGAAGAATGCCCGATTGAAGTAGTAAAAGGTCAGCTCACCAATCTGCTGGCCGGAACGAGCCCGATCAGCGAACTGAACCAGCACCGCATCCGACAACAACAACACGATGGGCGCTGCGATCAGATAAGCAAATGCGACCGCAAGCAGAACCCCGATCAACGTCGTGGGATCTGCATTGTAGACCTTATATTTGTAAGTCAGTTGTTTGTAATAACTCATGATTTTATCCACTTTGAGCCGAAGCTGCCCTTGTCGAAACCCGCGAGGATTTCGACTGGAGGATTTTCTGGCTTGCTGCGGGAGCTGGCGTATGAAGAATGCCATGCGAAAACTTCCGCTCGTTGTTGAGCGAAACTATGGGGGCGGCGCGCCTGCCTTTTCACTTACCTCACGGACAACAGACCATGCTGAGCCGTAATCGATGGGAATGAAGTGATCGTCGCCCTGAAATTCTGCCTTCATTTCCGAGGTGAATGTGAAATTGAAAAAGCAACGCTTCATCTCAGTCACAAGCGATGGCGCAAGATTATGGGCATAGGCAAAGGAAGAGGTCGGAAACAGATCGCTCTCGTAGATCACGCGCAATGCTTCGCGTTTGACCAACCCACGGTCAATCATGCGTTCCAGCACATCTGACGCGACAGCGGCCGTATCATAATCACCGGCGACCACTCCAAGGATCGACTTGTCGTGTCCGCCAGACATGATCGGCGCGTAGTCCTGTCCCGGTGTCAGGCCTTCTTTGGGAAAGAGCGCACGTGGAGCAACATTTCCTGAGTTTGAGAACAGTGAGGCGTGCGCAATGCGCTTTCCTTTAAGATCGCTGAGCGTCTCATAGGGGGAATCGGCACGCACAACCGCAACCAACCGGTAGCCGCGCATCTGGTCGCCTGTGCCCTTAGCTGCGAAAGGTACCGCACCCGCCCGATTAACCGCTTCAATTGTCGGGCCGGTTGAGAAGCCCGCAAAATGCAGTCGGCCCGAACGCATTGCCTCAATTTCGTCAGCGCTCGACTGAATTGGATAATAAACAATTTGCCGACCGAGGCAGGCTTCCAGATGCTGCGTGAAAGGCTTGAAAAGACGGGCATAAACTGCTGGGTCTTCGATAGGCGAATAGGCCCAGACAAGCGTCTGCGGGTCACGCCATTGAGAAGAGTCTTTGGGGGTATCAGCAACAAGATCGCGGTTCTCATCACAATAGCGCTCGTCTAGCGCACCGCGATAGGCGCAAGCAGCATCAACAGCATACGCATGAGCGATGCATAGTTGAAGGCCAAACAAGGCTATGCCAATACGACATGCCAAACCGCGCCAGAACATTTTTTCCTCCCCTGCGCACTTGCTATGTTACAAGCGCTACAGCCTCATCCAGTATTACCTCAGATACTAGCAATTCTAACTGTCAGAATCCTGTCGTCTCAAGAACATTGAAATTGAACACAACATGCGCATCCTTCTCGTAGAAGACACAATCGATATTGCGTTTGCTATTGCATCAAAGCTTGAGAAGGAAGGCTATGCCGTCACGACTGTCTATGACGGCGTACAAGGCGAAGAGTTGGCTGTGAACGGCTCATTTGATCTGGTTGTGCTGGACATCAACCTTCCTGGCCGCGATGGTTTTGCGATCCTGCGCAGTATGCGCGAACGTTCACTGTCCTGCCCCGTCCTTGTCATTACTGCCCGTAACCAGATCGCCGACAAGATCGATCTTTTGGAACTCGGTGCCGATGATTATCTGGTCAAACCTTTTGATCTCAGAGAACTCGTTGCCCGGATCAGGGCGGTTGCAAGGCGACACATGGGGGTCGCGCAACCGATTTTGCGAATTGGCAAACTATCGATCAATTTGACCCAAAGATCAGTAATGGAAGGCGACCAGCCGCTCGACTTCGGACGGCGTGAGTTTGATGTGTTAGAAATGCTTGCAACCCGCGTTAACGTCACGGTGCCTAAGGATATGCTTGTGCTCAAGCTGTTCGGCCACGATGACACTGGAACACCCAACGCTATCGAATTGCTGATCTCACGCGTCAGAAAGAAACTGGAAAACAGCGACGTGGAAATCGTGACACAGCGTGGGGTTGGTTATCTCCTGCGTTCCAAGACAACCCAGCAATGATGGCCCAAGCAACAGCAAACAGAGAATATTCAATCCAGCGCCGTATTCTCATCGGCGGCGGCATGACTCTGCTCACTGTGACTGTTTTGCTATTTTTTCTGGGCCGCTGGTATGCACACCGCGCTGCCGATGAAGCCTTTGATCGTGTGCTTGGGGCAGCAGCGCTTTCCATCGCCGACACAATTACATTGCAGGATGGCGCGCTTAGTGTAGATCTCCCCCATTCCGCCTTTGCCATTCTTGGCACATCGCGGCTCAACCGCATTTTTTATCGCGTCGTCGCGCCCGATGGCAGTCTGCTTACCGGCTCGCCCATTCTGGGGCTAGAGATTGAACATGGTAGCAATAGCCGACTTCGCCTGAGTGATAGTGTCTATCGCGGCGAAAAGGTACGGATTGCCGCTGTAGCTCGTTATCACAGTGACGCTAAAGGCGGCGGCTGGGTTGATGTTCTGGTCGGCGAAACCCGTGAGGCACGGCGGCAACTTACGCTGCAATTAAGCCTCAACACGATATTGCCTGCTTTTGGCGTCGCGCTGTTAGCCTTGGCCCTTATCTGGCTGGCAATCAGACTTGCATTTCGACCACTACGTACCGTTGAATCTGACCTTCGTCAGCGATCTTCATCAGATTTAAGTCCCGTTTCAGGCCCCATCCCCAAAGAAGTAAGTGCGCTTGTGTCTGCACTCAATGATTTCATGGATCGCCTGAATACCGTGCTTGCCGGGTTGAAACTTGTCACCGCCGATGCTGCTCATCAGATGCGCACGCCACTAACAGCATTACGCGCCTTGACGGAGTTGTCTCTGGAAGAAACCGACGAACGCCGGAAACAGGAAATCCTGACGCGTATCCACGCCAATTCCATCAGCGCCAGCTTGCTCGCCAATCAGCTTTTGTCTGAAGCAACAACCCTGCACAGTATTCAGTCGCGCAACCTCGAAATTCTCGATCTGCGTCAGGTCGCTCAGGAAGCAATTCGCAGATTGCGCGCTGAAGGAAGCTATCAGGATTTGCACGAGACGATCAGCCTCAATGCTCCCGATAACCCGCTTTATGTACACGGCGAAACAATCAGCCTTCGCGAGATGGTCCGCAACATCGTCGAAAACGCTCTCATCCATGCATCCGGTCCAATCGTTATCGATCTGCACGAGAAGAATGGCATGATCGAACTCTGCGTCCATGACAGGGGCCTCGGCCTCCCGCCTGAAATTAAAGAGAGTGCCTTTGAGCGCTTCGTCCGCGCGGATCAAACCAAACCCGGCTCCGGCCTTGGATTATCGATTGCAAAGATGGTCGCCGAAGCGCTTGGCGGACATATCGAATTGCGAGATCGACAGGGTGGCGGAACAAGTGTTGTCGTAACTCTGCCAACTGCACCCCTCGAAGGGTCAAACCCATGAGGCGCGCGATCATACACCTTTACGCCTTTCTGATGCTGATCGGGTCCTCATGGCACGAGTCGCACGCGCAGAATGACCCAGCGTCTCGGCCCGAATTCCGGATTGTTGGCGACATTGCCCCGGAAACACTCAAACCTGTGACAACCGGATTGGCCGAGCAATTACCCGGCATGAACATCGTCTATCGACAGATCAGACCAGGTGAATGGACATCGCGGCTTCTCGCAGGTGCAGATGAAGCAAGTGCGGCTGACCTCGTCATTCTTTCTACGCCCGACCTTGCCGTTCTCATCGCCAATGAGGGTGGAGCGCAGCAAAGAACCGCCATCGCTCGTAACGCTGGATTGCCAGCGCAGGCGCACTGGCGAAATGAGCTTTTCAGCATTGGTTTTGATCCTGCCGTGAGCGTTGTCAGACGCAGCGCTCTGGACAATGAATTGCCTACGACGCGCATCGAACTGGCACGCTTGCTGGAACAAAACCTCTCACGTTTTCAGCGCCGTGTGGGGCTTGTAAACATCGGTATCGACAACGTCAGCTATACGCTGGCAGCGCAGGATTCTATACGGTCGCCACTGTTCTGGCGCATTGTTCGCGCCTTCGGTGTTTCTCAAGCGCGTATCTATGAAAATAGTGAAGACCTGTTGCAGGCGTTATCGTCCGGCCGGATCGATCTGGCCTATAACGTTCCGCTGTCGGACATCAGCAAGTGGCATTACGATCCGAAAGAGTTCGCCGTGATCATGCCACAGGATTACGTGGTCGCCCTGCCCTGGACAGCACTCATTCCTGACCGAAGCAAGCACTCTAACATTGCCGAGCAAGCCATCACACTCCTGCTTTCTCAAGCCGGTCAGGACATACTGGAAAAGACTGGTCTGGCATCCGAAGCAAGCCCCTCAGAATTGACCTCGCTCCAGCCAGTCGAGCTTGGGCCGGAACTTCTTGTCTATCTGGATGGACTGAAGCGCAGCCGCTTTCTGGATACGTGGTTTCAACTCATCGTTCATGAGTGATTGGCACTACCACTAGGCAATGGGGAAGCAGTGCGGGGTTCCATAGACAGGGTGCGGGACGACCAGAGCCTCTATCCCGAACACTGCTTTTACGAGTTTCGATGTCAGAAGCTGCGCGGGTGATCCCGCAGCATAAACACGGCCTTCGCTGATTGCGATCAGATGGTGTGCATATTGGGCAGCGTGATTTAGATCATGCACGACCATGACAATGGTGCGACCGCGTTCCTGATTAAGTTTTTTGAGAAGCTCAAGAACTTCAAGCTGATGGGCAATATCAAGATAGGTCGTTGGTTCATCGAGTAATAATAGCGGCGTTTCCTGAACCAGCGCCATGGCGATCCAGGCGCGCTGTCGCTGACCGCCAGAAAGCTGATCGAGCTGTCGTTCCGCAAACTCGTTCAATCCGGTTGCAGCCAGTGCTTGCTCGACCAGATCTTCATCATGTTTTGTAAGAGGTGACAGAAACCCTTTATGCGGATGACGTCCAAACCGGCATAGCTGCCGCACGGTCAAACCATCAGGCGAAACCGGATTTTGGGGCAAAAAAGCCAGCTGTTGTGCGACAGACTTGCTCGTCATCGACGAAAGTGGCTTGCCATCAAGATGTATAGCACCCTGTGTTGGCT
Organism: Ochrobactrum sp. AN78; assembly: GCF_029909885.1. Taxonomy (NCBI): domain Bacteria; kingdom Pseudomonadati; phylum Pseudomonadota; class Alphaproteobacteria; order Hyphomicrobiales; family Brucellaceae; genus Ochrobactrum; species Ochrobactrum sp. AN78. The sequence continues at coordinate 145,685 of NZ_JASAMU010000003.1, read as the reverse complement.
GAATGAGGCGCGCAAGTGCACGTAGCAAGGTTGATTTCCCACAACCATTAGCACCCACAACGGCCGTGATCTGACCATCAGGAATAACTACATCAGCATCCTTCAGGACCTCGGCCTGCGCATAGCCAACGGTAATGTTGCGGGCATAAAGCCGTGAAGGGTGGATATCAGCCATTTCGGCTTGTCTCCTTGATAAGTAGAAAGACGAGATAGGGCCCACCGACCACTGCCGCAACAATGCCTGCAGGTATTTCGTTTGGCAGAGCAATCACGCGCCCAATCAAATCCGCAAGACATAACGCCAAAGCGCCCAGCAACGCGCTGGCAGGAACCAGATAGCGACTGCGTGAGCCGACCAGCAGCCGACCGATATGTGGTGCAAGCAAACCAAGAAAGCCCATACTTCCGACCGCCGCGACCGCACCTGCAGAAAGCAGGACAGAAGTGAATACCAACCCACCGCGCAACATAGTCGGCGGCAAACCGATGCTGGTCAACGTATCGTCGCCAAAGCCGCTTGCGTCGAGTTTACTCGCAGCAAAAATTACCAGTGGAAGACAGGCAAAAAGCCAGATCGCCAGAATGGCAACGTCCTTTAGAGTCCGGCCATAAACGCTGCCTGCAAGCCAGATCATGGATTGATCAGCCCGCGTTGGAAATAAAACCATCATATATTGCATCAATGCGTGTGCCATCATTCCAGCGGCTACCCCAGTCAGAACCAACGCCGTAATGCTGCCGCCGAACTGTCGCGCAATCAGGAAAAGCGTTGCCGCCCCCAGCAAGGCTCCGATAATCACACCAAGCGGAATGGCCCAGACGCTCCATGCGGGAGGTGCCAGCATCGCGGCACAGAATGCCCCTAACCCCGCCCATTTTGTAATGCCAACGACATCAGGTGACGCCAGAGGATTGCGTAGCGCTCCCTGTAGGAATGCACCCGCCAAGCCAAATGCCCCGCCCGCTAAAATACTGACGCCGACACGCGGCAAGCGATACTGCATGACGATAAAGGCGTTCTTGCCACCGCTGATGGCTGTCAAGATATCGGCGAGGCTCAAACGCACAGCACCGACCATGATGCTGAGAATAGAGGCCGCAACAAGCAGCACAAAGATGAGACTGCATGTCATGAATGCGCGCCGGTCAGCTTGGTGTTCCACAGCTGTCTTCATTTGAGCCGCCGGCCGTAAAGAATGACAAGGAATGCCGGTGCGCCAATCAGTGCCGTCACAATTCCGACTGGTACTTCGGCCGGAAATGCCAGAACGCGACCCAACAAATCCGATGCATTCAGCAATAGAGGACCAGCAATTGCCGACAGTGCAATGACGCTCGTCTGATCCGCACCGACCAGACGCCGCACTGCATGAGGTATGAGCAATCCGATAAAGCCAATGGGCCCGCTCACTGCCACCGCAGAACCTGCCAGAATAACAATGAGCAGCGCTGCAACCCCGCCGACCCGCTGGGCATTCTGTCCCAGCGAAGCGCCCGTATTCTGATCAAGTGCCAGAATGCCGAAATGGCGTGAGCCGAGTAGAGCAATGCACCCGCCTAAAAGCGAAAACGGCAGTATGATCCAAACCTTAGACCATTGGGCCGCATTGAGCGAACCCGCCAGCCAATAGACTATGTCTTGTGCAGAATTATTGGCGATCAGGATCGCCTGTACCAAAGCCGAGAGAACAAGCTGGATCGAAATACCCGCAAGCGCCAGTTTGATGTCACTCATCCGTCCTGAAATCGCCAGCATCCACATCGCAAAGCCGACAATTGCCGCACCAAGGAAAGCTGGCCAGACAGTTCCGCCACCACGAAATGACGGAAATGCGATGAGGCAGATCACAATGGCCAGCGATGCCCCGGCATTGATGCCGAATGTTTGTGGTGAGGCGAGTGGATTGCGCGTCAGGGTCTGTATGAGTACACCTGCAACGGCCAGATTAGCTCCTACCAGCGTTGCAAGCACTGCACGCGGCAGACGTATATCCCAGACAAGCGCGCTTTGCGCCGAACCATCGGGCTGAAACAACAGCTGTAAGGCACGACCTATCGAAAGATCGGAGACGCCGAAGGCAACGCTTGCAAGAAGTGTCAAACACAGAAAAGCAAACAGGATTACTCCGAGAAACACGGGATTAATCAAGCTCGACCTCTGCTTCTGCCCGGTCTCAATCGTCAAGACTGCTCACTTCCCGCCATAGACTTTGGCGAGCACTTCCTGAGCGAGCAGTTCCGCAATCTTTAACCCGCGGAAGCGCACAAATTGTGTGCGATCAATTTCAAACGCCACTTTGTTTTGAACGGCCGGAATATTGGTCCAGGCACTGTTGTCTTTCCACTGATCCACAACAGTGCCACCCGGATCGGCACCGATAAGTAAAATCTCTGGGCTCACAGCAATCAGGCGCTCAAGATTTGCACCACTCTCCACCGGCTTATCCGACTGGATGGCCGGTGGCAGCCCCATCGCTTTGAAGACAGAGCCTGTGAACGAAGACGATGTATGAAGACTAAGCGAATCCGGCGTCGCCACGGCAAGCAGAATGCGTCGCTGCTCATTGGTCGGAATCTGAGCGATAATTTTCGACATGATTTCCGTATGTCGCGCAATCGTTTCATCGCCCTTGGCACGCTCACCGAGCGCTTCTGCAATCGTGATAACCGAAGACTTGATGGTGTCGTAGTCACCTTCCCAGCTGTTGAGCACGATGGTCGGCGCAATCGAACTCAACTGCTGATAAACGGCAGAGTGTCTTGTCACATCCGCAATGATCAGATCCGGCGAGAGCATACTGATCAGCTCCAGATTGGGTTCAAGACGCGTACCGACCGACGCATAGTCGATCTTTCTGCCAAGCAATTGCTCGACGCGTGCCGCCTGATTGTCGTCCGATATCCCAACAGGAACAACGCCCAATACATCAAGGGTCTGCAAAAACGAAAACTCAAGCGCAATGACACGCGTCGGCTTGCCCGTGATCTCAGTTGATCCGACTTCATGTTTTATCGAGCGAACGTCATCATCGGCCAAAGCGGGATAAGAAGCAGTTCCCGCTAGCGCTATGATCATGCTCATGAACGCGACATTGAATTCGCGACGGTTGATGCCTGCCATATGATTTTCAGCTCTTAGAATGTAACCGATGCATTCACAAAGAATGTCCGTGGTTGACCGACGAATTTGCCGCCATTGTTGTCGGTCGCCCGCGTGAAATACTCTTTGTTAAAAAGGTTCTTAACACCAAAGGCGAATTTTGGAGCGTATTTCATATCCTCGGGCTGATAAGCAACGCGAAGATTGACCAGCCCATAACCCGGAATATCGCCAAGCCGGCCCGTTGCATCCTCTTCGGTCACATAGGTTGCGCCATCCGTTGCAGTCCCCGGGGAGCGCTGCTTGGATTGGGCAGTCACGTCAGCGTTGAACAACCAATCCTCGTAACGGTAACTCGCACCGATCATTCCAGTGTGGCGAGAGTAGAACGGAAGATCCTTCCCCTTGAACGCACCTGCGCTATAGGTTGCCTGCGTGTAGGTATAATTGCCATAAATCGACAGGCCTTCAAGCGCTTGCGAAACTCCGCCAAGATCATAACGAGCCGCAGCTTCAATACCGTTGTGTTCGGTTGCACCAAGATTGGTCCAGATGCCCTCTCCAACAATCGTGCGGCCCAGATAAAGTTCCTTGTCAAAGTCGATGTAGAAGGCGGTAAACTCGGCACTCAGGCTGTCGCCTTCGTAATGCGTCCCGACTTCATAGGTCTTCGCTTTTTCAGGCTGGAGACCTTCGGTTGTCGAAGCCAGCTGGCTATATTGCTGCGGGCCAAAAGACACGCCAGCATTTGCAAAGACACTCCAGACATCGTTGACCTGGTAGGCAACCGAAAGCGTTGGCAGTGCTTCTTTGGCATTCAGCTCTGGTGATTTCTGACCCGTCACGGTGCCGTTGCTGAAATCGGTCACTGTGTTGTTGGTGCTGATCATCTCATAACGAACACCCGGCGTGATCGTCCAGTTTCCATACTGGATCTTGTCATCGATATAGACAGCGTGTGCGGTCGATCCGCCGTCGCTCGTCTGATAGGTGTTCATGGGAAGCGCGTAAGGATTGACGCCCGATGCACGGTTATAAAATGCCGTTCGCGCTGCAACTTCCGAGCTTTCTTCGGAGAGATAGCGATACCCAACTGTGACTTCATGGGTTGTGTCACCCAGTTCAATCACACGCGAATAACGCGGCTCAATGCCGTAATATGAATAATCACGTGGTGCAGATGTCAGACGATAGCGTCCTGCGTTTACGCCTGTGCCCTGCTGCTCAACATGGCTGCCACGGAATGAACTGACGTAATAGCCAAGAATTTCGAGATTGTTGACGCCATCATTGTGCTGATAACGCAGAGAAATATCGTTACGGCGTCCGGTGAATTCATCATATCGGCGCGTTGACTGGAAAGGGTCGTCTGCGAATTCAGCGGTTGTAAGCCCGCCCGGCATTTTACCCTTGCCAGTATAATGGTGATACTGAACGCTCAGCGTATCCGTGTCCGAGAGCTCATATTTGCCCTTCAGGATGAGGTCATCAATATCGGTGCGATCGTTGCTGTCGCGATAACCCGTGCCATGAATACCGGAATAAAGAAGAGCTGCGCCAAAACCGTCAGCATTGGTGCCACCGATCAGCACGCTAGGTGTTGCCTTAGTGCCGCCATTCATCTCCGCACCTGCCGAGAAACGCGCTGTGAAATCTTCTGGAATTGGGTGGGTGGCGAAATTGATGATGCCGCCAACATTCTGCGGACCATAGCGCACCGAGCCTGCACCACGGACGACGTCAATCGTCTCCACATTGCCCAAAGTCAGCGGAAACAGCGACAACTGCGGCTGTCCATAAGGCGCATATGACAGTGGGATACCGTCCATCAGAACCGTCGAGCGCGGCGACAGACGCGATGTCAAACCGCGAACACCGAGATTTAACGAAACATCGCTGCCGCCAGTGCCATTGCTTTCCTGCACCTGGACGCCGGGGATCTGATTGAGTGCGTCGCGAATATCCTGCGCGCCACGTTCCTCAAACTCTTTGCGGTCGACAATCGTTCGCGCACCCGGATGCTTGAGCATCTTTTCCTTGTTTGGCGTATCAAGCCAGTTTCCCACCACCGTAATGGCATCCAGCACAATTCCACTGCCCGCATCGACCTTTTGGCCACTATCGGTATCCTGAGCGAATGCATGGAAGGGAAGAACGGCAGCTGAAGTCAACAGGGCTGCTCTGGCGATATTGCGATAGCGAACCATCGAAGTTCCTCGAAGCGGAAAAAGGTTGCACGTGGCCACTGCAAAACGGCGTTTTGCATTTGGACATTGATTTTCGGAAGGAAACTGGAAGCGTTGCAGGTCAGACAAAATGCCCTGCTGTCATGACGTTATGTCAGGACAATATCTCAGGATAACGTTTCATCTGCTGCGCCTCAAAAACAGGAATTGGGTCACCGCCGATTGCGGCAATGTTGTGACTACTACATTACTGAAGTGAGAATTTCAATAAACATTACCATATTCCTCATCTTTTTTCGATGAGGGCAGGATTGCGATGTTAGAAAAAGCCCCCGGCAGTGAACAGCCCAAGCGAGATCGACATAATTAGCTGATATTAAATAGTTTTCTCAACACCAACAACGCGCCAGCGCAGATGATTTACGCCAGACGGCTTCGAAAATCAGCCAATTTCTTTTTTGTGTCTAGCGCTCGCTGTTGGTTTTTTGTCGCAATACTATAGGCCAAAGTCTCGGAAACGACGATGGCGCCAACAGTCCAGCTGGCAAGCCCTGTCGCAGAGCCGACACAGCACAAAACCGCAGCCACCTTGTCCTGATAAGCATCACGGAGCTGTACGCCGCAAACGAGGATAACGTGGCAGCCTATTCCTGCAAACTGATCAAGGATGAGCTTAAATTCTTTGGTTTCACGTGTTGCATGAAACAGCACAATCACATCGCCCGAACGCAAATCGATCAGCTCATTAGCAAGCGAAAAACCAGCCTCGCCACTGACCCGTGTTCGCAAACCAACACGGCTCAATGCTATGGAGCAATGCTTTGCTTCAACTTCGGAACGACCGATACCGATGCACCAAATGGTGTCAGCTTGCTCAAGCACCTGCATTGCCTGCGCAAGCGCATTGGCTTCCAGCTTTTCTTCGGTGGAGGTTACAATTTCGCGCGCCGTTTCAAAAACGCGCGTTTTGATGACCGATAGGTCATCGCCTGTGGCACGAAAGCGCTGCGAGAGGCGCTCCGTCGTTGGCTGCGTCTTGGCAATCGGGCGACTGCAAAGCCGCTTCAATTCCGGCAGGCCGCTAAACCCCAGACGCCGGGCAGCACGGATAACCGTCGCATCACTGGTTCCGCTCTTGGAAGCAATATCTTCAGCGTTCTGAAATATCATTTCTTCGACTGGCATCGACAACAAGTGCTCGATAACAGCCAACTCAGAACGGGTTAATTCTGATCGATGTTTCTCAAAGCGTTGTTTTAGTACCGAATCTTGAGAGGACGTGGTTAGCATTTCGGTCTCCAGTGATGTGCGTCGATACATCAAACTTTCTCAACCGAAAAGCATGCCTCTTTGAATATCAACCCGAAAGCACATTTGAAGCGGTGCGTTGCCCATCAACCTGGCTGGACGGCGCGCACTCGTACCGCCCTCTTCTCCCACGCGACAAGCACAAGGCTGGAGCAGACAATCAACACCGCTCCGAATGCAACATTTGATGCCGGAACTTCTGCCCAGATCGCATAACCGTAGAGGAATGCCCAGATAAGACCGGTGAACTCTGTTGGTGCAAGCGCCGAGGCTGGCGCATGACGGAAACCTTCATAAAGAAGATATTGTCCAACCGTTGCAACAAGACCAAGGCCAATCATCAAGACCCACGCTGATGCGTCGGGTGTCTTCCAGACCCATGGGAAGGAAACCGCGCAAGCGATACCAAACAGCAAACTCGTCGCCCACATCTGGGTCAAAGTTGTCTCGGTTCTGCTGACAAGGCGGATAAGGATCGTGCTCAAAGCCCAGCAAAAGCCTGCGACCACGCACATCGCAGCGGGTATCAGATGTGGCGAATGGGTCGGGTTGGCGGCGATGAGTACGCCCACGAACCCTCCAAAACACGCAACCCAGCGCCCCACCCCAATCTTTTCTTTGAGAATGAAGATCGACAGGAACATCACCATAATCGGTGCTGAGAAATAGAGCGTCGTCAGTTCCGCAAGGCCGAGATGGCGAGCTGCATTATAAAAGAGCAGCCAGGCAAGCAGCATCAAACCAGCCCGCAGAACAAGCGTATTACGATATTTGCTTTTGAAGACGGAAGGATGACCAAGGCGCCAAGCAAGGCTACCGGTGATGATCACAATGACGAGGCTTCGCATGAAAAGAATTTGCGGAACCGCATAATCGGCAACGAGCCATTTGACGATGGCGTCTTGCAGAGCGAAGCAGGCGTAACCTGCGGAGGCGAGTGCAATCCCGAAGATCGGCTTCGACTCAGCGTTTCCAGAATTCATGATGACCTCACAGTGAAGCGAAGCCGCTATAGCTCACGGCGAGCCACTTGAGAAGGCTTGTTCTGAGGTGCGTTAGGCACCGACCATCTTGCAAAGGCATAATGCGAGGAGTAAGCAGTTCTCATTCAAACATGCAGCGAGATTATCCGGCAAACTTCAGCAATGGATTTGCGCGCGAGAACGCGTTGAACCAGTGGTCGGAGCACCCCTAAATCATGAACAAAAAAGCGGCTTTAGCCGTGGGCGGCAACGCTGTATTGGCTGGCATTCTTTTGATGCTGCTCGGCGATTTCATGTTCGCTTTGAACGACGCCATGGGCAAATGGCTTGTGGCGAGTTTTTCAGTCGGTCAAGTTTTGTTGATCCGCTCCTTTGGCGCGTTCTTTGTGCTCGGCCCGATGTTGTCACGACAGCCAATCACGGTACTGTTTCAAGTACAACAGCCTTCGCTGCAGCTGGCACGCGTCGTTTTGGCAACTGCTGATACCGCCTTGTTCTACGCGGCCGTTACATTCCTCCCCTTGGCCGACGTCATGACCTTCTACATGGCCGGACCAATCTATGTTGCAGCACTCTCCCATTTCCTGCTTGGTGAACGTATCGGCTGGCGGCGTTGGCTTGCCGTCTTCATCGGCTTCATCGGCGTCATCATCGCTCTGCGCCCCTCTTCGGCGATGCTCTCATGGCCGTCAGTGTTCGGTCTTCTCGGTAGTATTTCTTTTGCTATGACGCTTGTACTTGGCCGCGTGCTACGTTCGACGCCCGATGCAACGCTGGTGACGTGGCAGACATTGGGCTGTCTTGTTGTTGGCGCAGTCCTCAGCATTGGGCATTGGACCCCGTTCACCACAGGCGAGTTGCTGGCCTTGCTACTGCTCGGGATCGTTGCTTGTCTTGCACATTTGCTGATCACCCGCGCACTCAAGCTTGCCCCGGCATCTGAACTGGCACCGTTGCAATATACGCTGTTACTTTGGGCGATCATTTTCGGATGGATGTTTTTCAACGACTTGCCCGATCAGCAAACCCTCATCGGAGCCGCCATCATCGTGCTTGCCGGACTGTTCATATTCCATCGCGACAAGATCAAAAAGGTCACGCCGTTGGTGCCAAATGATGCCAGCCACGGCTAATCGGTGGGCTTGCTAATTCGCCGCAGTATCGACCCGAACCACGACAGACATGCCAGGTGCCAGCAGATCGGCATCCGGCTGGCCGTTATCTATGGCTATGCGCACGGACAATCGCTGGGTAATCTTGGTGAAATTGCCGGTGGCATTATCGGATTTGATAACGCTGAATTCCGATCCGGCTGCTGGCGCAAATGCCTCCAAGTGGCCCCTTAGTTCGGCATGACGCAGCGCATCAACCGTAAAGGTCACAGGCTGACCAACCTTCATGCCGTAAAGCTGGGTTTCTTTGAAGTTTGCAATAACCCATTTGGTGTTGGGCACCAGCGAGACAAGCTGAGTGCCCGCCGTCACATATTGTCCGAGACGAACACCAACTTCACCCAGCTTACCATCACGCGGGGCAATGATCCTGGTATTCTGAAGATCTATCTTTGCAAGTTCTACCGTAGCTTCCGCGCTGGCGATATCGGCGTTAAGGCTCTCACGATTAACGATAATGGATTGAAGATCTTGCTTTGCGACAGCCAGAGCGGCTTCGGCTTCCGCAACTGTTGCCTGCGCCTGAAGCAAAGTGCCATGCGCAGTATCTGCGGAACTTTGCGTCGTTACACCACGAGGCAGCAAGGCTTCAACACGCTTGGCATTGGCCTGCGCAACTTCCAAAGCAGCATTAGCGCCTGAAATCTGTGCCTGCCGCGACTGAATTATTGCTTCAGCGGAACGTTGGCTTTGCTGTGAATTGGCCAGCGCCGCCTTCTTGGTGGCAAGCGATGCCTCTGCCTGATCCAGCTTTTGCTGGTAGCTTCGGCTGTCGATCTCAAACAGAAGCTGCCCCTGCTTGACCACCTGATAATCGTTCGCATCGACCTTGGTTACATAGCCTGCGACTTGTGGGCTGATGATTGTTACCTGTCCACGGACATAGGCATTATCCGTCGTCTCGACACTGTGCTTGAATGGCGGCAATTGCCACGCCCAAAGAACCATCAAAACGCCTGCAAGGCCGATGATAAGGGCTAAGCCGCCGCGAATATATTGTTTTCCAACTGACATGTTCAAACACTCGTCGATTAAATTAACTTGCCGTCACTTCTGGATGGCGGCGGATTTGCATATTTTCAAAAAGTCGATAGGCGATCAGACATCCGAGCGAGAAAACCGCAATGACTGAAATCGCAAGAAATGCATCATTGTAAGACAGCACCGTTGCTTCGCGTGTGACCTGCTGACCGAGAAGAACCAGCCCTTCGGCCTTGGTCAGCCCCTGATCGGCGAGGACCTTTGAATAGCTGCCTGAAAGCGCCTGAACACGCTGCGCAACCACCGGATTAGACATCACGAGCTGTTCGACCAGATGAGCCGAATGATACTTCTCGCGGATCGAAATGAATGTGCTGAACACCGCTGAGCCAATCAGACCACCAATATTCTGCGTGAACAGGAAGATGACGATGAAGCTCGTCATGTAAGTTGGCCCCTGCTTCATCGCCTTGCTGATGCCTGTCAGCATAGCCGGAGGCAGAAACAATGCGCCACCAAAAGCAATCAATGCCTGACTGAGATAGGCATTGTGTGGCCGTGTCAGATTGGTCGCATGGCTATCCATAAATGCGCCAATTGCGATGAAGATCAACGCCAGTCCGAAGATGGTCGAGACGCGCTCAAGGCTCATCCACATGCCACACACAAGGCCACCCGCCAGCGATGCAGCAAGGATGATAAGATAAAGCCCCTGACTTTGGCCATCCTGCAGGCCAAATGCCTGAAACAGCCCCACAGCACCAGTTGTCTGCTCGGCCAGTACAATGCGAAACACGAACAAGATCAGTGTGAAGCGCAGAATTTCCGGCGAAAATAGCCAATGAAGGTTCATCAGCGGCTGTTCGCGGTTAACTTCAATCGCCACAGCGCAGGCAAGAGCTGCGATAGAAATGGCGAGGCAGACGCCAATCCAAGGCGCTTCGAACCACCAATAATTTTTGCCCTGGACGAGAATGACAGCCAGAAGGCCGAAGCCGATGGCAATCAATCCATAGGCGACAAAATCCAGCCAATGTAGCACTTTTGCGCGTGGAACCTGCGTCATCGGTAAAACGTACACCACAGAAAAGGCGGCAAGCGAAAGACCGATTTCGACCATATAAAGCTGCTGCCATTGCCCGATATCAAACAACATCGGCGAAATCACACGCGCGAACGGACCTGCCGCCGCAGAACAGGTGAGCGCAAGACTTAGACCCCAGGTCATCTTCTTAGCAGGCGGAAAGGCCTCGAGCATATAGAGAAAACCGATGGTCGAAACGGGAGCGGCAGCAGCGCCAGCGATGAACCGGATTGGAATGGCCGACCAGATATCATAGACCAGCAAATGTAGAAGTGATGACGCGAGAAAGATTGCGATAGCGATTTCAGCAAAACGGCGAAGCCCAAACTGTGTGCGTATCTTGACCAGCAAAATGGTGAGGCTCGCATAGGGCGCCATATAGGCCGCAATCAGCCACGAGGTTTCGGTCAATGTCGCGCCGAGCGAACCCTGTATCTGCTGCGTGTTGGCCGAAATGAAATACATGCTCAGGCCACGTGTCGACCACATGAGGACCGACGCTGCAATATAGATTGCAGACATATAAACCGGCATATGCGGAACCGCGGGCGCTGCAGCCTGCGCCGTGGAAGGTGGCTCGTTCGTTGCTGTCGGTTTATCGTCGCTTCTGTCCGACATCGCGCATCACTTGGCTTTTTCAGTCAGCGCCGTTTCAACGGTCTGGCTGATTTCGTGAAGAACGGAGAGTGCGGTTTCAAGTGACTTCTGGTCGATCCGTTGCAAGAGTTCTGCACGGATGGCTTGAGTGACATCCTGAAGCTGCTTGACCTGTGCCTGTGCTTCATCCGTGAGCTCAATGCGCTTGGCGCGCCGATCCCCTTCTACTGCAGCACGATAAATAAGCCCCTGCTTTTCCAAACCATCGAGCAGACGAACCACAGACGGGTGCTCGATTTCGAGTGCATCTGCCAGTTCACGTTGGTTCCAATCTCTTTGTTCCGCAAGAAGCAGAAGCACACGGGCACGCGCAAGTGTCAGGCCCCGCTCACGCACGCGGGAGTCGAAAAGGTTGCGCATTTTCCGGGCTGCCGTGGAAAGGCCCATCGTGAATGCGGCTTCGAGTTCTTGCTTGGCCTTAGGCATTGTATAGCTATCTATAATATAAGTAGCTACATATATAGCGTGTAATTGGGTAAAATCAAAGCACCTCTAATTTTCCCCTTACTAAAGAATGAGTTAGGTCAGAAAATCGTATATTTATTCGAGTTACGGGAATAAAATAGGCCTTCCGATTGTCTTACGTCATATCGCATCTCGCGATTGGAAACTCGTGTGAGGTAATCATGAAAACCGCAACGTTTATGTCTGTTCTTGCAATTGCGGCGGTGGCGGCATCTTCCGTATTGGCCGCCCCCGCAGTCAAGACAATGGACAGCTCCAAAGGCTCGGTACTAACGGGCGCAAAAAGCATGACGCTCTACACTTTTGACAAAGACAGTAAAGGCATGTCGAGCTGCTATGATACTTGTGCAACCAACTGGCCGCCATTTATGGCAGCAAAAGGCGACAAAGCTTCTGGCGCATATACTCTTGTGAAGCGTAAGGATGGTAGCGAGCAATGGGCGAAAGATGGAATGCCGCTTTACTACTGGATAAAGGACAAAAAGGCCGGCGACGTCACTGGAGATGGCGTTAGTGGAGTCTGGCACGTCGCAAAGCCATGAGGCTGATGTGACCCGCCCCACTCCCGACAGTTTTGAGGGCCAGCTTCTGGCCCTCCTGCCGATCATGCGGCGCTATTCGCGTAGTCTTGCAAAATCCGATGCCGAGGGCGAGGATTTGCTGCAGGACTGCGTGACCAAAGCGCTATCTCGGCGCGGCCAATGGCGTGGCCTCAATCTGCGTGGGTGGATACTCACGATCATGACCAATCTTTATCGAAACAGATATAAAAGCAAAGCGCGCACCCAGTATGAAACGCTGGACGCAGCCGAGAACATAAGCGCCGCCACCACGGACGAAGATCCATTTCAATTGCAGCAGCTTGAAGTGGCAATCAACAGTCTGTCAGAAGATAATCGCGCAGTGTTGATGTTGGTTGTTGTCGAGGGGTACAGCTATGGCGAGGCAGCGGGGATACTTAAAATCCCCGTTGGCACGGTCATGTCGCGCCTTTCGCGTGCACGGCAACGCCTTGGGGAACACATGAACGGCGCAAATGTCGTAACGCTTCGGAGAAACAAATGACGCAACGCAACTCTCCGATAAGTGAAGTGGAACTCCTTAGTTTCGTGGATGATCAATTGTCCGATGACGAAAGAGCTCGTATCGCCAAAGCTCTTCAGAACAACCCCGAACAGGCCGCATTGGTTGAGGAATGGCGCAAGCAGAACGAGGGCATCAGACAGCTATTTGGCGGTTATGCGCTCGAAAAAACCAGTGATGTCGGACTGATCCGCTCAACGACCAAACAACACAATTGGCAATATCGCGGGGCAATTGCCGCATCTATCCTGACCGCCTTGGCCATCGGTTGTATTGGCGGCTTTATGGGCTCTCGCCTCTATGACGAGCCAAGACAGATTGCAAATGTGGAAACCCTGCCGGAACAGGCACAGGCCGCTTACCTTGTCTATGCAAGCGAAGTGCGCCATCCGGTCGAAGTCTTCTCCGAGGAAGAGGCACATCTGGCAACATGGCTCGGGAAAAGGCTTGATATTCCCGACTTTAAAGTTCCTGATCTCAACGCACTTGGCTTTCAGCTTGTCGGCGGCCGACTTCTGCCTGTCGATAGCAAACCCGGGGCGTTCTTCATGTATGAAGATGCGACCGGAAAACGTCTTTCAGTTATTGTCGGCCGAAATCCCGAAAATCGTGACACGAGCTTCCGTTTTGCCTCAAACGATGGGGTGGAAACCTTCTACTGGATCGACGGCGAACTCGGTTACGCAGTAAGCGGAGAAATATCGCGCGATCAGCTGCGCCAGATCGCTGAAGAGTGTTATCGTCAGTTCCCGGGCTGAAATAATAAAGACAAGTAACTATAATAGACGTTCTCTAAAGACAGGCCTCCGAAAAAGGCTATAGCGTGCAGACTGACAGAACGCACGCAAACAAAAGAACTATGGGGAACCCGTGTGCTTAAATTCCAGAACTCTGTTCTTGAGCTGATCGCAAGGGGTAAGCCTCTGAAGCAGACGCTTATGCGGCTGTGTCTTGAAATGGAGACGCTGATCGCAGATGCCAGTGCGATGGTTTGTTCTGTCGATAGCGCAGGCATGATGCATTTGCTTGCAGCACCCAGCATCCCCGACAGTTATAGCGACGTGCTTGACGGAACCGTTGTCGGACCAGAAGTAGGCTCTTGCGGAAGCGCGATTTATCATAACGCTCCCATTAGTGTTGACGACATCGAGAATGATCCGAAATGGGCAACATACAAAAAATGCGTGCTGCCATTTGGTTTGCTCGCGTGCAGTTCAGTGCCAGTGCACAACGAAGCGGGAGATGTAGTCGGCGCGCTGGCCGTCTATTTTCACAAAAAACACATGCCCTCGGCTTACGAAAGAGAAGTCATCGATACAGGTGCAACTCTCTGTAATCTCGCGATGGCGCGCGAAATGCGCATTCTCAATTATGAGCGCCGGGCGACTGTTGACGAGCAGACAGCGCTTCCCAATCGCGCCGCCTTCGACGACGCCCTTTCACAATTGCGCTGTGAATTGGCGGGGAGTTGGGCGTTGTTTGTCATCGATATCGACAATCTGAAGGTCACAAACGATACCTTTGGCCATGAAGTCGGCGATTTTCTGATTAACACCATCGCAAGCCGCATTTCAGCATCAATGGCACCAGACATCACCTTCCGTACTGGCGGTGACGAGTTTACAGTCGTCATCCAGAGCCATAACGCGCTTTATGACCTTGACCAGACTGCAGAACTGATTTTCAGTGCACTCTCCTCGCCCGTCGAATTTGACGGCCAGACAATCCTGCCCCGCGTGACAATCGGCGGCGCAGTTCTCGCTGCGCAAGACACACAACCGCTGATCGTACGACGCAATGCTGATTTTGCGCTCTATCACGCCAAAGAAAATGCGCGCGGCGGGTTTGTGCGTTATCAGCCCAATGTCGACACGCGCATCGTCCATCGACGCAATTCAATACGGGAAGTGCGCGAAGCACTCGATGAAAAGCGCATCACCGCCCATTATCAGCCTTTGATGCGGCTCGATACGAGAGAAGTTATCGGCTTTGAAGCACTGAGCCGCATGACCACAAAGTCTGGCGACATACTGCCAGCGTCGGTATTTCAGGAGTCGTTCTCGGATGTGCATATCGCATCCGAGATAACACAGTATATGCTCACGATCGTCGCGCAGGACATACGGCGCTGGCTCGACATGGGACTGCCAGTTCAGCATGTCGGTGTAAACGTCACGGCGGCCGACTTCTATGTGGGCGATCTTGCTGCCTTCATTTCAAAGACCTTTGGTCGCTACGATGTGCCACTCAGCCATCTTATTATCGAAGTGACAGAAAACGCCTATATCGGCCAACGAGATGATGTTGTCGCATCGGGCATTCGAAACCTCCGTTTGCTAGGCGTCCGCATCGCGCTTGACGATTTTGGCACAGGCTTTGCCGCTTTGGCTCATCTCCTCACCGTTCCCGTCGATATCATTAAAATCGATAAGTCGTTTGTGTGCAGGCTCGCGCCGGGCGACCCGAGTGTGGCGATTGTGAAAGGCATTGTGCAGATCGCTGGCGACCTGAAAATCAAGCTGGTCGCAGAGGGTGTAGAGACCATGGCTCTCGCCGAAACGCTCCAGCAGATGGGGTGCCAGTTGGGTCAGGGTTATGCTTTTTCAAAAGCTGTCAATTACGATAAAGCCACCACATTGCTGCTCGAACGCGGCCAATATGTTGAGCGCCATCCAATTGCGGAACCGAGACCTTTAAAAACAATAAACTGAAGCCTCTTACCCTGCTGTGTGATCCAATTTCAGAAAGCCTTCGTATGAGGCTTCATGAATACAAACGTTTCCTTCGGCTCACAGACGTGGCACAAGAAAGCACAGCGCAATTTGCAGCTTCTGGCATTGCCACGTTTGAGCATACGGGATTCAATAGGGATGAACGAACGGACTGCTTCTGAAAATCAGCCCTCTCTGGAGGAATTGATGCTGGCGGTCAGTTCTCGGCGTGACGTGGACGCATTTGAGGCGATTTTCAAACATTTCGCACCGCGCGTTAAAGCCTATATGGCCAAACTGTCTGCCGATACGCAAACAGCGGAAGAATTGATGCAAGAAACAATGATTACGGTCTGGAACAAGGCAGACCAGTTCGATTATTCAAAGGGAGCCTTGTCGACCTGGATTTTCAGGATTGCACGCAATCAACGCATTGATGCGATACGTCGCACCCGCCGACCAGAGTTTGATTCCACAGACCCTGCCTTTGTGCCTGACGAGGAGCAACCCGCCGATGTGAAGATTGCGGAGCAACAATCGGCGAGCCAATTGCGTGCTGCCATGGCCGACCTGCCGAAAGAACAATGTGCTTTGCTGGAACTGGCTTATTTCGAAGAAAGTACACATAGCGCCATAGCAAAGAAGCTCAACCTCCCCTTGGGAACGGTAAAATCCCGCTTGCGGCTCGCGTTCACCAAATTGCGCGCAGCGCTCGATAATTCGGGAGAACGCTGATGAATATCAACCATCATCTTAGCGACGAACTTCTTTCAAGCTATGCTACAGGCACTCTTGCCGAAGGCTGGAGCATTGCTGTCGCAACACATCTGGCGCTTTGCCCTGCATGTCGTTCGCGTTTGAATCATTTTGAGCATATCGGCGGGCAGCTTCTGGACACCGTCGAACCACAAGAAATCAAAGAGGGTTCGTGGGGCGCTATTAAAAGCAAGCTTGCAAACCCATCCCTGCGCGAACCAAAGCCAACAAAAACCTCAGCTCCCATTGCAACACCCGCAATTCTGCCGGAGCCTCTTCGATCTTATGTCGGTGGCGATCTGCCAGATCTGAAATGGAAATCGCTTGGGCGTGGCGCCTATCAGGTGCCTATTGCGATCAATGATGGTGAAACCAATGTGCGCTTGCTCAGAATTCCCGCTGGCAAGCCAGTGCCTGAACATGGTCATGGCGGACGCGAGTTGACGCTGGTACTCAGCGGTAGTTTTCACGACGGAACTGGCCTTTTTGCGCGTGGGGATATCGAAGAGGCAGATGCCGATCTGGTGCATCAGCCGATTGCGTCACCCGGTGGTGATTGCATATGTCTTGCGGTGACTGATGCCCCGCTCAAATTCCAGAGCTGGCTGATGCGGATGGTCCAGCCTTTGATTGGGATTTAAAAAAGGCGGCACTCTTGCCGCCTTTTTCATTTAGAGCGCATCCCGAAAAGTGGGAACCGGATTTCGGAACAAGATTCAGTAAAAACAAATAGATAAAGCATTTAAATGATTCAATTTAAACTGAAAATGCTCTAGTTCAGGGCGATAATTGCTGCGTTCAAAGCAGTCGCAAGCGATAGCCAAACGAGATACGGCACAAACAACAGCGCCGATATTCGATCCGGCCGCCATGCACGAATGATAAACAGCAGCACACAAAGCCAAACGCCAATAATGACGATCAGTCCCAGCACTGTCAGATGCGCCCCGAAAAAGATTGGTGACCATAGAAAATTCAGCACCATCTGACCAAACCAAGGTCCGCGACGCTGCCAGCCCGTATCGCTTATCCAGGTACGCCACCCGGCAATGGCTATGAAGATATATAATATCGTCCAGATAGGGCCGAAGGCTGCATTGGGCGGCGTAAACCAAGGCTTCTGCAAAGACGCATACCATTCGCCCGGCGGAAAGCCGATACCGATTGCCATTCCAATGACAACAATGATGAAGGCGAAGACGGCTAGAAGACCCAATTTCTGCATATGTTTATTCCAATCTATCCGCTGATCCGCGATGTTACCCAATAGCCAATATAGGCCGACACCGCAGAGAGGACAGTGCCCCAGATCAAGTCAGCAATCGTCAGAGTCCACGACCAGTTCTTTAAGGTCGCCTGATTGGTCAGATCGTATGTTGCGTAGGCGACAAACCCCAAAAGAGCACCATGAACAACCGTTACGGTGGCGCTACCAGCCAAAAGGCCCGGGCGTACCGCAAAAAACACCAGTCCGAACACGAAGATCACATAGAAAACAATAGCCGGTGCCAGGCGAAAACCGGGCGCAAGCATATCGCCCATGACAGGACGATAGAACACATTTGCCATGTTGGAGAGCCAGACTGAATCAATAGCAAGAAAGGCGATTGCTGTGACCAGATAGGCGGTGAAATAGGTTTTCATCAATATCATCGCTCTCTTAATTAATACGGGACCAACCGACATTCCGGCATAAAAGACCTGCTAGAACGCAGCCATTAGTCGTCATTTTATCGCCGTCCACCTTCACGCTGATTTTGTAGGTCAGATTACGTTGCGGATCGAAAGCAGTGCCCGAATACTGGCCGTCCGCCGTTTGATTAATGCTCATGACCAGTCGGTCACCGGTCTTTTCCTTGGCTGTTCCGGGCTTGATCCACGTGTTGGTAGCGCAGATATCCTTGCCGCATTTGGCAATGCGAACGCGCGCCTTGCCATCGCCCCGCGCCCAGTTACCACTAATATCAGTAGCCTGCGCCGAAACGGGAAATAACAGTATCATCATGGTAATCGTCAGCATCCATTTCATCGACGCCTCCTGCATCAGTGGACCCGATTTTTATTCATGCTCAATCGTATAAAGGCCGACATTGATCGCGCCTTCCTTAAACCCGCCTTCGCAATAGCAAAGGTAATATTCCCACAGCCGCCGGAACCGATGATCAAAGCCAAGCTTTTCGATTTCCGACCAGTTGGACACGAAACGATGACGCCATTCAGCAAGGGTCTGGGCATAGGAGTGGCCGAAGTGCTCCACCTCTTTCAGCACCAGTCCGGCCTTGGCGAGATGCCGGTCCAACACCTTGTCTGAAGGCAGAAATCCGCCCGGGAAAATGAATTTCTGGATGAAATCTGCCTTGCGGCGATAATCCTCAAAGCGGGCATCCTCTATCGAAATAATCTGCAACACGGCACGACCATCTGCCTTGAGACAACGCTTCAGCGTCGCAAAATAATCAGGCCAATAGGCTTCACCAACTGCCTCAAACATTTCGATGGAGACGATGCGGTCGAACTGACCTTCAACATCGCGGTAATCCTGAAGATGCAGATCAACTGCATCGCTTTGGCCGGTCTCAGCCACCCCTGCATTCGCCCATGCAAGCTGAGACGGAGACAAGGTGATACCAGTTACGTATGCGTCGCCATGTTCCGCCAGATAGCCCGCAAGGGCACCCCAACCGCAGCCGATTTCCAGAATTTTTTCGCCGCCTTCGAGTGCCAGCTTTTCTCTAATGCACTGCAACTTATATTCCTGCGCAGTTTCAAGTGTGGGCGTCTTTTCGTTCCAGATCGCCGATGAATAGAGCATCGATGGATCAAGCCAGCGGCGATAAAAATCATTGCCGAGATCGTAGTGAGCCTCAATGTTTTTGCGGCTGCCGCGCTTTGTATTGGCATTGAGCAAATGTCCCAACCGATGCATCAGCCGCATCCAGCGTGATCCGCGCAAAGTGGAAAGCAACGTGTCGCGATTGCGGGCTGCAAAACGGATGACGGACGTCAGATCAGGTGTTTCCCAATCACCATCAATATAGGCTTGAGCAAAACCGATATCGCCGCCGGTCAACAGACGGCGCAGCGAGCGCCAGCTTTTGATTGCAATGTTGGCTTCAGGACCGGGGACGGTTCCTTGTGCTGAAATAATTTTTCCCGAAGGCAGTGCAATGACCAAACGACCATGACGGACCTGATTGAGCAGTCGCCGCAATATGCGCGAGGATGGGCTCAAGCCTGCATGAACCGACGTGGGCGCAGCCGGAAAATGAGAGAAATCGTCTAGCTGGCTCATGCTGCCCTGTTCCTCTGCGGTGGATTTTCAGTCCGAATATGGGTGACGGGAAACTGTGGTGGCTGCGGGCGCTTACGAAACCCTATGCCTTTCGCCCAAATTTTCAGCGCTTCCCAGTGGATGCCGCCGACAACACGCAAGGTGAGAAACGGGATGGTAAAAAAGGCACGTAACAGCGCTGCATCGCTCAACTTTACCCGGCGGGCGAGATGACGTGCAGTCAGCAACAGCCCTTCATCATCGAAGCTGTTGATCCTGATCATGAGTTTGTCTGCCGGTGACAGCACTTCAAACTCATAGCGCAGCTTCATGTCCATGAAGGGTGAGACGTAAAACGCCTTGTCACAGCTCTGAACGATCCGACCGTTCTGCTCGCCATCGACAGGGATCATATAGCCGTGGCGCTGTTTGAACGTATTGTCGACTTCCCACAAAATGGCCGTCAACTCGCCCCCGCGATTGTAGCAAAAGAAGACGCTGAGCGGATTGAACGCCCAACCAAGAATCCGCGGCATTGTGAGCAATCGAATGGCACCGCCATCCGGCTCAATGCCTGCACCGCGCATGGCATCTTCCACCTGCTCGCGAAGCGGTGTCACTGAACCGTTACCTCTGTCTTTCTCGTGGAAAGAAAAGAGATTGAAGCGATTGACCGAAAACAGCCTCAACCTGCTGTGAAGGGCTTCCAACTCGTCTAGATCAAGCAATAGCGAATAAATCTTGTAGCCAAGCTTATGAACCTTTGGCCGCAAGCGCGTATGGGTGACGTGGCCGGGAAAAAGCGCAGATTGGAAGAGCTCGGTCATGCCAGCGCCCTTTCCCTGGTGGGTACAGCATGGCGG
Organism: Ochrobactrum sp. AN78; assembly: GCF_029909885.1. Classification (NCBI taxonomy): domain Bacteria; kingdom Pseudomonadati; phylum Pseudomonadota; class Alphaproteobacteria; order Hyphomicrobiales; family Brucellaceae; genus Ochrobactrum; species Ochrobactrum sp. AN78. The sequence continues at coordinate 125,065 of NZ_JASAMU010000003.1, read as the reverse complement.
ACGATGCGTGCACTTTCCTGCTCTACCTGCCATGGACGGCGCAATCCGCCCAAGTCTTCGGCAACCGCCAATCCTGCCTGAAGACCGTCTTCATGAAAGCCTGAGCCAAAATGCGCCCCGCAGAACCATGTCCGCCGTCGGCCTTGCAAAGACCAGATTTCCTTCTGCGCGCGATCGGTCGCCATGTCGAAAATTGGATGCTCATAGATCTCGCGGCGGATGACCAGATCCTCACGCAGCGCACGACATGGGTTGAGCGTAACAAACGTATCAGGAGCTGCGCCCAATGGCTGCAAGCGGTTCATCCAATAGGTAATAGATGGCTGCGATGGTCCCGTTGCTGAATTGGTCAGATAATTCCAGCTCGACCATGCTGCGCGGCGCTTGGGCATAAGCGAGGCATCGCGGTGAAGCACAGCTTCATTGCGGGAATATTGAAATGCCCCAAGAATGTGGCTTTCCTCAACGCTTGGATCGGAAAGCATTCGTAGCGCCTGATCAGCATGGGTTGCGATAACCACATCATCAAATGCGTAGGAAACACCGTTTCCATCGACCAGCTCCACAGCATTTCCAGAGCGCCGCACTGTTTTAATCGGTGTTGAGAGTTTGATGTTGTCCGCATAAGGCTTCGTGATACGCTTCACATATTCGCGGCTACCGCCTTCCACCGTTTGCCAAATCGGGCGCCCCCGCAGATCAAGCAAGCCATGATTGCAGCAAAAGCGCACAAAGCTTGCAGCCGGATAGCGCCCGACCTCCATGGCAGGCGTGGACCAGATCGCAGCCGCCATTGGATAAAGATGGTCCTCACGAAACGCTCTGCCATAACCATTTCGTGTCAAATAATCATCAAGTGAAATGCTGCCCATCATTTCCATATCTTTGGGCGCATTGCGATAAAAGCGCAAAAGATCGCGGATCATCGACCAGAAGCGTGGGCTTACGAGATTGGAGCGTTGGGCGAGTAAACCCAGTCCCGTACCGCCCGAATATTCGTAGGCGCCATTTCCGACTGAAACCGCAAAAGACATGTTTGATGAGACTGTAGGGACTTCTAGCGTGCGGAAGAGTGCTGTCAGGTTTGGATAGGTTACTTCATTATAGACAATGAACCCCGTATCAACCGCGACGCTTCCGGCGCTGCTTGCAAATTCGACAGTGTTGCTGTGCCCGCCGATGCGGTTTGCCGCTTCAAACACAGTGACATCATGGCGTTGCGAGAGGAGCCACGCAGCCGACAATCCGGAAATCCCGCTGCCGATAACCGCGATCTTGAGACGTTTAGAGCTGCCCGGATGGTTCGTGATATCCATAAGTCCCTCTCTTTGCAGTGTCTTTGCTGCATTTTCATCGTCTTACGTTTTGAGAAGGGAATTGGTTCAATCCTGTGCCGAAATTTTTTCATTTTTTCAGCGGACTAAGGAAACCAAAAGGCAAGACTGAACGTATTGCATGTAGGAAATGCACTCATGACCAAAGGTCTGTCATGCAACTCGGTCTGCTTTTGATTGTCGCGATAAGCCTGTCTGCCATCATGGTTTTTGCATGGGCGCTTCAGCAGAAGACCGGCAAAAGCGGCTGGATCGATGCGATTTGGTCGTTCTCAGTGGGTGTGGGGTCTGTTATCGCCGTCCTTCTAGCAAATGCGTCGTGGCAGCGCCGTTCAGCGATCCTGCTCCTTATTCTTATGTGGTCGCTGCGTCTTGGTTTGCACATTACCCAGAGAAGCATGGGACATGGTGAAGACCCGCGTTATGCAAAGCTTATGAAAGAATGGGGCGCTGATGCTTCAAAGCGCCTTTTCTGGTTTTTACAAATACAGGCATCGGCCGCATTCATTCTGGTTCTGGCAGTCTATCTTGCCGTAATAAGCCGACCCGACTTTCCGCATTTTTGGGACGCTATCGCGGTTGCAGTCATCGCAATAGCGCTCACGGGCGAAGCGCTTTCTGACGCGCAGCTCGCACAGTTTCGCAAAACATCAGAGGCCAAAACCGAAGTCTGCGAAACAGGTCTATGGGCCTATTCGCGACATCCAAACTATTTCTTCGAATGGCTGTTCTGGTGCGCATGGCCACTGATGGCGATCACCGCCTCGCCATGGAGTTGGCTGTCGTTGCTCGCGCCTATTCAGATGTATTGGCTGCTGGTGCATGTCTCAGGCATCCCGCCGCTCGAAGAACACATGCTGAAATCGCGCGGTGAAAAATTCCGCGCTCTTCAACATCGCGTCAATGCGTTTTTCCCCGGACCCCGAAACAATTCACACGGATCAGGAGCCTCAACATGAATATGCTGGCATATGCAATCAATGCTGCAGAACGCGTTCCTCTGAGTGACACGATCACGCTAGCCGGTATCGATTATCTCTGTGGCCGCACCAAGCGACGGCTGGCGGAAACGCCGGAAGATATCGAACAGGATTTTCTTCAAACCATGAAGAATTTTCCTGTTGCCACCCATACCGATGACGCCAATCGCCAGCATTATGAATTGCCCCCGCATTTCTTTGAACTGGCGCTGGGGCCACAGCGCAAATATTCCTGCTGTCTCTATCCCGATAAAAACACCACCCTCGAACACGCCGAAACCTATGCGCTAAGCGAAACAGTGCGCCATGCCGACCTCAGGGACGGAATGAATATTCTGGAGCTTGGCTGCGGCTGGGGTTCCCTGTCGCTTTATCTCGCTGAGAACTTCCCCAATTCCCACGTCGTTTCAGTCTCCAATTCTGCACCACAGCGCACCTATATCGAAGCACAGGCAGCGACGCGTGGTCTTAAAAACCTCACGGTCATCACAGCAGATATGAACGGCTTTTCAATCGACCAGCGCTTTGATCGGGTGGTTTCGGTTGAGATGTTCGAACATATGTCGAACTGGCAATCATTGTTTGAACGCGTCCGCGGATGGCTTCATGCGGATGGCAGACTGTTCATCCATGTCTTCACCCACCGCGATCGCTCCTATCGCTTCAATCATGAAAATCCTGCCGACTGGATTGCCCATCACTTCTTCACCGGTGGCATCATGCCCGCCTTCGATCTTCCCCACCGCTTCGGCGATCTCTTCACGGTCGAACAGGACTGGCGATGGTCGGGCAGGCATTATCAGCAAACAGCTTTGGATTGGCTCAAGAATTTCGACAATTCGATTGATCAGATCAGGCCAATTCTGCAACAGGTTTACGTGCAGGATGCTGGCCTCTGGGAACGCCGCTGGCGGCTTTTCTTTCTCGCAACTGCCGGGCTATTTGGCCATGAAAATGGTGACGTCTGGGGTGTCGGGCACTATCTTTTGAAGCCTGTCAAATAAGGATTATTCTATGACTGCGAATGTGCTTGTCTGGTTGCGCAACGATCTGCGTCTTGCCGACAACCCTGCCCTTCATGCCGCAGTTAAGCTCGGTGGCAAGATCACAGCGCTTTATGTACATGAGACCAATCAGCAATTGCGCTCGCCCGGCGGAGCTGTGCTTTGGTGGCTGGAGCAGAGCCTTAATTCGCTTGAAAAGAGTCTCAACGAACGCAATGTCAATTTGCTTGTAGCGCGAGGCGAAGCACTCGATATCATCGAAAAACTGATCGAAGAAAACGGCTTTGATGCCGTTTTCTGGAACCGGCGTTATGCTCCGCAGGAACGGGACGTTGATTCAATCGTCAAATCCACATTAAAAGACAAAGGCCTCAATGTTGAATCCTTTGCTGGCAATCTTCTGTCGGAACCATGGGAGATCAAAACAGGTGGCGGCGGTCCTTATCAGGTCTTCACACCCTATGCCAGAACGCTACGTCAGCAGGGTGTAACCCGACCACTCTCCTCGTCTGACTGGAAAGCCGAGCAATCTACGGGCAGGCAAAAGCGGGAAGCTTACAAGCAACCGTTCTGGTCAAAAAAGATGATTGGTTTGTGGGAAATAGGCGAAGCGGCGGCTATTGATCAATTATATCATTTCTTCGATGAAACTATTCAAAACTATGCTGGCGATCGTGACCGTCCTGATGTCGAAGGAACCTCCAAACTCTCGCCGCACCTCCGCTTTGGAGAGATCAGCCCACGACAGGCATGGTACGCAACGCTGTCGTTGATGGATGAGCATCCAAACACCCAGACCGGTGGCGAGAAGTTTCTTTCCGAACTGATCTGGCGCGATTTCCATTATCACCAGCTCTATTATCGTCCTGACATTGCCGAAAACGATATGCGCAACACGCTTGCCGATATTCAGTGGCAAAGTAACCCGCAAGCACTGGGGGCATGGAAGAAGGGTAATACCGGTATTCCGATGATTGATGCCGGTATGCGACAGCTCTGGGCGACAGGCTGGATGCATAACCGTGTGCGAATGCTGGTGGCATCCGTGTTGAGCAAAAATATGCAGATCGACTGGCGTGAAGGCGAAAAATGGTTCTGGGATACGCTTGTTGATGCCGATATCGCCAGCAATCCGGGGAGCTGGCAATGGGTTGCTGGATGCGGCATGGATGCGGCCCCCTATTTCCGCGTGTTCAATCCCGTTCTACAGGGTGATAAGTTCGATACCGGTGGTGCATATGTGCGCGAATGGGTGCCGGAAATCGCATCCCTGCCAGATCGCTGGATCCACAAGCCGTTTGCGGCGCCGGAAAACGTTTTACGAGAAGCGGGGATCGTTCTTGGCAAAACTTACCCACTTCCCGTCTTCAAAGCGCCGAAGGCAGGGAAATAATCCCGATCAGAACTTCTGCATTAACCGACGCGCAGCGAGCTCGCTGCGCTTTAGATCTTTGTAGATATCGCGCTTGGCAGCATGGAATTCGCTGACCAAGCCTTTCTGCGGCTCAATTGTTTCAGCAATGGCGCTCATGCTGGCTGCAACTTGAGACAAATCGCTTTTCTCAAAAGCGCTCGCACCTGCAATGCCAGAGCCAAGCAGAACTGGTTCTGCTGAAGTCGGCAGGGCCACTTCCAGTCCCGTTGCATCGGCCAATATCCGGCGCATGAGCGCGCTTCGTGCAGCGCCTCCACTGACGATTATCGAGCGGATGGGAATATCCTTGGCAGTCAGTGCGTCTAGAATGTCTGCTGTGCCATAAGCCAGTCCGCAAAGGCCAGCGACGAACAGATGAACCAGATTCTCGCGGGATGCATCAAGCTTGATACCCGTGATCGTGCCAGTGGCTTCGGGATCGGCATCTGGTGCACGATTGCCCAAAAACTCCGGCACGACATGAAGCCCCTTTGCCAGAAGCGCCACTTTTGAAAGCTCCCCCGCAGCATCGATAGCGAGTTGTTCAAGATAATCGAGGAGCGACAGGCCTTTGGCTGCCGCTTCCTTCTCGGCCTCGGCCTTGTAAGGATGCATACCAACCAGATAATCAGTCGCTGCACCAAATGCCGACTGCCCGCCTTCATTGAGCCAGAGGCCAGGCATCATCGCACCACAATAAGGACCCCAGACGCCATCCACAAAGGCAGGCTTCTCTGTAACACTCATCGTGCAGGCGGAGGTGCCGATAATCAGCGCCAGCCGTGAGCGCATATCGACAGCGCTATCGCTATCCGCACTGCCTGCAATGGTGCCTACACCACCTGCATGGGCATCGATTAGAGAGGCGCCGACAGCCGTACCAGCAAGAAGTCCAAGTTCCTTTGCAGCCTGCTCAGTCAGGCCCTGCCCCAATGGGGTCGCAATATCAACGATGTCAGTTCCTATGCGGGCAAAACCTTCATCGGCCAGCACACCAAGACCGATAGTGCGGAAATAGTCTTCATCCCAGCGTTTTTCATGGCCAAGATAGGTCCATTTGCAAACCACCGTACAGAGTGAGCGCGAATGGCTACCAGTTGCACGATAGGTGAGATAATCAGGCAAATCGAAAAAAAGGCCAGCGGCATTGAAGGTTTGAGGGTTGTTTTCCTTCAACCAGAGCAGCTTCGGTGTTTCCATTTCTGGCGAAATGCGGCCACCTACATATTTCAAAACGGGATGGGCTGTCGCGTTGATGCGTTCGGCTTGTTCGCGGGCACGATGATCCATCCAGACGATGATATTTCGTTCCGCTTCTCCTGCAGGGCTCGCGGGCAATGGATTGCCCTCTTTGTCGAGAATAACCAGCGAACAGGTGGCATCAAAGCCAATGCCTTTGACGGATTCCGGGGCAATTTTTGCCTGCTTCAGCGCTGCCGCCACTGAGTTGCAAACAGCCTGCCAGATATTTTCCGAGGATTGCTCGACGATATTCGAGCCCTGCTTCCACATACGAATATTTTGCTTAGCACTCGCAAGTAATGCTCCATCGCGTGTAAACAGCCCTGCCCGCGCACTGCCCGTGCCGACATCAACACCCAGAAATACGTCCACTTTATGCCTCCCATCCGAGACGTGGCGCGCTAAAATCAGCGCGCCACGCAGGGTCTTGGCTACAACATCGGCCAGAAAATCGGAACCGATTTTTTACTGTTCTATTGCAATGGAGAACCGTTCGCGCGCGTCCCGCAAAGATGAACCTCAATGCCCAGCTGATGCGCGAGACTTGCCTTGGCCAGCATCGCATCATCCGCTGCAGATGCGTCACTCGCATAGACAACCTGAATGTGGTTGGCCTTGTGACGCGCCATCATCTGATCACGGGTGACGCCATAAAGGACGCCATGCATCATCGGCCATTCGCGATTGGTAAGGTTCCAGCGCCTTTCGGTCTCTTCTGGAGAGAGCGACACCGCTTGTCCGCGGCCAATATCCATTTTGAGACGCCCGTCTTCAACATAGATACGCGACCATATGAGTTCACCCGGCCTGGCAATGCCGCGCAGGGTGCCTCCACCTTTGGCGAAGAACATCGGTGGCTGGCGCACAGAATCCGAGCCACGATAACCGCCCTCATGATGCGCCGGTGGTGCTGCACCTGAAATCTCGAACACCCAGACGTAATCGCCCGTCGTGCCACCATGATCCGCATCGCCCCAACGCAGATCATGGAGTGTCGTTTCGACAGGTTCCCCAAGAGCGCGATGCAGACGGTTGATCATCAAAGCATCAAGACCGGCGCATTCATCCACCTCATTGAAGTGAACCACAGCCTTGCCATCACGGATGATCTTCCCTTCCGCATTTCGTACTGGCGGGCGATCGTCATTGTTGAGCAGCCCTTCAACAAGATCGGACGCCGGGAGCAAGTCTCTCAAACCCTGCTGATATTGAATGCCAATTGTTTCGCACCCAAACTGCTCTGCCATGCGCACTGCAGCGATATAGGTCTGGCATTGACCAATCACCTGCGCTTCTGTCAACTCCTGCGCATCGTCTTTGCCAAGATGAAAGGTCATCCCGGCATCGAGCAACCATTGATAAGCCTGCCGGGCCTCATCCTGCGAAACATTGATTGCCGCATGATAAAGCGCTGACTGTGAAAGACGCTCTTTGAAGACGCCCAATGGAAACAACAGTTCATCGGGAATGATCGCATTATACATTCCCATGCAGCCTTCATCAAAAATGCCCATAATGGATCGATTTTCAATGAGGTCTTTGGCGATGTGCGAAGCCTGTTCGACCAGATGCGGCGGCACATGCGCGTTATCAAACGGCGTCACATGGGATGTATCATGTGAGGCAATCTTGCCGGTTTTCAGCCATTCATCAAGCTTATCGAGAAACCACTGGTCCGTGAAATCCTCGCTCCACAACGACGCATATTCAACACCCGCCTTGGTCAGCGATCCGTTGAGATTGAGCAGCCCAACCAAGCCAGGATAAGTTCCCGACCAGTTGGCAACTGTCAGGATTGGCCCGCGATGAGCAATCAATCCGGCAAGAACGTTCTGTGAATATTGCCAGACTGCCTCGGCAACAATCAGTGGCGCATCTCGATCAATCTTGGAGAAGACCTCAATGCCCTGCTTTTGCGTTGCGATGAAACCGTGGCCGGTTTTTGGATCAACGCCATGTCCGCGCGACGCTTTCCGACCCAGTTTTTCGATTGCCGCTACAAGGCGGCTTTCCATATTGGCCTGTTCGGGCCAGCATTGAATGTTTGCGCTTTCACGCAAGTCACCGTTGGCGACAAGAATGATATCCTGCATGTGGTCTCCTCCTCTGGAACCGATGCTTTGTCCTCAACAAGCAGTTCAACTGCTCTGATCAGACAGGACCGGTTGATCCCAAAGGCCAGACGCTCTGCAGCTTCTCACCCGACAAAATGCGTTCACGGCATTGGATTTCACCATCGCCATTGGCATCTGCGTCGTCCGCTATGACAGCAACCAGTTCTTCCGGGATAACCACGACACCGGAGATATCAGCGAAGATCACATCGCCCGGACGCACGCGAACGCCATTGATGTTCAGCTCAACCTGCGACTTGGTTGGCTCCATTCGTCCTGATACACCGACCGGACTTACACCGCGCGCGAACAGCGGGTAGTCGAGCTTCTTCACTTCGGCGATATCGCGTACCGTGCCATTGACGATGGTTGCAGCGGCGCCTGCTGTTTTTGCACCTGTCGACATCAGCTCGCCTGTACCCGAGCCTTCGGCACAAGACGCATCCACCAGCAAAATACCGCCATCAACGACTGAATCAATCGTGCCGTGATAGACATCCTGTGGCTGACCGGTCCGTGTGCTTTTTTCATAAAGAACAGTGTGAACGGGACCGCAAATAACCTGACCAGGCTTCAACACGCTTTGCAGGCTGAGACCCTGCAGAAAGCCATAGAAGCCGTGCTTGTCCATGACGTCCTGAATGTCGCCGGAGTACCAGCGCGAAAGACGCTTGATGGCATCCCAGTTGACGCGCGAATAATCATAGCTGCTCATTGTTTCGTTCTTCCGTTTTAGCCCGTTTCAGGCCTGTTTCTGGATTGTCTGATCGCCTGTTCGAGATAAGCTGTGCTGTTGGTGATGTGTTCACGCATTGCTTCGCGCGCATCACCGGCTTTACCTGCTGCGATCAGCCCGTAAATATTCTCATGTTCTGCAAGCCCCGCACTCAACTTCTTGCGCGGGACCCGGCTTGAAACCTTGATCACTTCTGAAATCAGCGAGTGCAGGTTTGCATGTAAGGAAGACAGAATTTCATTGCCCAAAGACTGAACCAGCGCCCTATGAAAGGCCGCATCGCCCTCTGCGAAGCGGGAAAAATCATTATCCCCGGCAGACTGGCGCATGACATCGAGCGCTGCTGTGACGCCATCGCGCAACTGCCCCTCACCCGATGCAAGACGCCCAGCCACATCCACTTCGATCAGACGACGTACATCCATTGCCTGAACGAGATAGGAGGAATCACGCGCAAAGAGTGATCCAACAGACGAGACAAGCGAATCCATGAATTCGCCCACATCATCCCGTACCACCTCGGCTCGCTCACCATGCTTGCGGCGCACAAGACCTTTGGTCTCAAGAACCTGCATGGCTTCGCGAACGGATCGCGTGCTGACACCGAATGTCCTGCCAATTTCCGCTTCTGATGGAAGACGTTCTCCAACTTGAAGTTCCCCTGACAGAATGCGTGCCTCGATCGTTGCAACAATATGCATATGCAGCTTGCCGCGATCGACATGTGGAGAGACCGAACCTATCACCATTTTACAGCTCCGAAGCCCGAGATAAGGCACTTCTTTATAAATTAGAGTTATGACATATGTCATATGTAAAATCGCATTATATGTCAAGTTTTCGACATGTTCGCAAGCAAATCCGGCTCCCATTCAGTCAGGGAAAACCTCAACAATTACCAAGCTGTAAAGCCACCATCCACCACGACATTCGAACCGGTCATGTAAGACGAAGCATCGGATGCCAAGAAACGGATGATGCCGTTATATTCATTGATCTCGGCCTGACGACGCATTGGCACGCGATCAAGGAAGGCATCGATGAATTCCTTATCGAAACTTGCGGTCTTCACACCACCAAACGAAATCAGGTTCACACGAACGTTCTTTTCACCCCAATAGGTGCCAAGATAGCGCGTAAGATTGATCAGGCCCGACTTGGAAGCCGCATAGGAAATAGCCTTGATAAAGGGAACGCCATCGCGCTTTTCACGATAGGCGTAAAGTGCCTGATTGGGTGAAACCAGACCATAGATCGAGCCAACATTGATGATCGAACCCCGGCCTTCAGAAGCCATGTGGCTGCCGATAACTTGACTGGTCAGCATAACGCCGGTGAGGTTGGTATCGATGATGTCATCCCAGAATTTCTGCGGATAGACCTCGAACGGTGCATTCTGCTCTGCTGAACCGTCTGGCTTTGAATCGATGCCCGCATTGTTGACAAGCACATGTGGCACACCCCAATCGGCGATCAACTGCTTGGTCGCAGCTTCCAGCGCGGCCTTATCCGTGACGCTTGCTTCATAGACACGAATGCGGTCTTCAAGTCCGGGAAACTTTTCAGCAATCTGCTCACGTGTGAACGGGCGACGGCTGAAGATCGCCACTTTTGCACCGGCTTCGGCCAGCGACTTGGAAAACTGCGTTCCCAGCTGCCCAAGTCCGCCTGTTACAACCGCAACGCGGTCTTTGACGCTAAAAATATCAGTCATTATTGTGTTCTCCTCGCAGATTTTATGCCTTGGCCGACGTGTCGATGGCTTCGCGTGCGCGACGGTTTCCTTCATTGAGGAACATCACATCATTGCCCATGATGATCATGTCCACGCCCTTCTTCTTGAGCGCAGTCACGCTTTCAGCAACCGGCGGAATGCATGGGGCCATAACCTTGATGTCGCGCGCATGGCACTTCTCAATGAGCTCGCTCAGCTTCTCGTCGACTTCCGGATGCGACATCGAATAGTCGATGGAAATGCGGCGCGAGATTGAGTAATCGGCTGGGCCGAAGTTGATGACGTCAATGCCTTCGACATCGAGAATTTCATCGATATTGTCGAAGAATTCAAAGCTCTCAGCCATTGGGATTACAAGCTTATTGGCGTTCTCACGTTCCATGTAGGACGACCATTGAAAGCCCGGTCCGGCAAATCCTGCGGCACGGCAGGACGCATCACCACCACGACGACCATAAGGTGGGAATTTTGCAGCGCGCACGATAGCGCGGGCCTGTTCCGCTGTATTGACCTGCGGTACGATAACGCCGGTTGCGCCGATTTCGAGCGACTTGCGGATATCCCATTCATTGGTGCCGCGAACGCGAACCAGCGGCGCAATACCCGACAGAAGCGCTGCCATCACCAGCTTTTCCATATGAGTATCGACATTGACCGGTGTATGTTCGGCGTCAATGAATGCGAAATCCAGACCCCAGTTGCCAGCAACTTCGATTGCTGTCGTCGAACCGGTGTAGAATGTCGTACCGAATGTCGCTTCGCCATTGCGTAGCTTTTCGGCCAGTTTAAGATTTTCAACTACAGGCACTGCTCTCTCCTTGAGTCAGTTGTTATGTGGGGAATAGAATTTAGTTGGATCACTTCACGTCGGAGGCAATAAAGGCCTGCAACTCCGGCGTTTTAGGATTTGCGAAAAGGTCTTCTGAAAGGCCAGCCTCCCAGACTTTGCCCTCGTGCATGAAAACGGTATGGGTCGCGACACGACGGGCAAAACCCATCTCATGCGTGACTAGAAGCATGGTCATGCCAGTTTTGGCGAGTTCGGCTATGGTCTTCAAAACCTCACCGGTCAGCTCCGGATCAAGCGCCGAGGTCACTTCGTCAAACAGCATGACTTTCGGCTTCATCGCCAATGATCTGGCAATCGCTGCGCGCTGCTGTTGCCCGCCGGATAGGGAATCCGGATAAGCGTTTTTCTTCTCAAGCAGGCCGACTTTCGACAACACTTCATCGACCAGCGCATCTTGCTCCGCCTTGGGCACGTTTTTGACGATGCGTGGCGCCAGCTTGATATTTTCAGCGACCGTTAAATGGGGGAACAGATTATAGCTCTGGAACACCATCCCCACCTCCTTGCGCAAATCGCGCAGGCGTTTGTTGGTGCCATCCAGCTTGTGTCCAACCACCTCAATCGACCCGGCGTCAAACAACTCAAGCCCATTGATGCAGCGAAGCATGGTGCTCTTGCCCGAACCGGACCGCCCGATTACCGCGACTGTTTCGCCCGGTTCGACCGAAAGGTTCACGCCCTTCAACACAGTAAGAGATCCGAAAGACTTTTGCAGGTTATCAATGCGCAGCGCTGGCATTTTTCTGCTCCTTTAATTTCTCGCTCCACCACGACAACGGATAGCAAAGGGCGAAATACATCACCGCAACAGTCAGAAAGACGTGGAAAGGCTGGAAGGTCATATTATTCAGAAGCTGTCCGGCACGGGTGAGTTCGACAAAGCCGATCAGGGCCGTTACCGAGGTATTCTTGATCACCTGCACCATGAAACCAACAGTTGGTCCGAGAGCGATGCGGAATGCTTGCGGCAAGATCACATAACGCAGGGTTTGTGGTCCGCTGAGCGCGAGTGAATCCGAGGCTTCCCACTGGGCACGCGGAATGGATTCAATACATCCGCGCCAGATATCCGCCAAAAAGGCCGTCGTATAAATCGTCAGCGAGATCGCTGCGGCAGCCAGTGGCGGGAAGTAGAACCCAAGGAAGCTCAAGCCGTAGAACGACAGGAACAACAGGATCAGAAGCGGCGTTGCCTGCACGAGCTGGATATAGCCCATGATGATCCAGCGCAGCCATTTTGGTCCCAGCGAGCGACCCAGCGCAAAGAGCAATCCCAGAAAACCGCCGCAGACAAAAGTGATGAGTGAAAGGCCGACCGTCCACCAAAGGCCTTGGATCAGGAACTGTATGCTTGTCCATCCGAATGACTGGATCATGGCTTTTGCTCCTGTACGTCGAGCATCAATGCAGCCGTCTCATTGCTGACATCCACGCGGCGGCGGAACAGCCAAAGGCCAAACAGCATGTAGATGAAGCGGAAAAAGAAGGTGATACAAATATAGATGGCAGCCACGATCAGGAAGGTTTCAAGACTTCTGAACGTCTGGGACTCGATGGTCCCCGCCGCCATGGTCAGTTCTTTTGCTGAAACCGCCGACACAATTGAAGTGCCCAACAAAGTCAGCGTCAGCTGTCCCGTTAGTGCAGGATACACAATCTGCAAGGCTGGAACCAAAACCACATAGCGCATGACCTGCAGCTGCGACAAACCAAGTGCCAGTCCAGCCTGAATCTGGGTCTTCGGAATTGCAACCAGACCAGCGCGAAATATCTCCGCCGAATAGGCGCCAAGATTGAGCGACACCGCAAAAATTGCTGCCTGATTGGCATCGAGTTTGATCCCTGTATAAGGCAAACCGAAATAAATCAGGAAGAGTTGCACCAGAAGCGGTGTGTTGCGGAATGCTTCGACGTAGATCGCGCCGATATTCCTGCCCCAACGCGGACCGTTGAACCGCAGCAGAGCCACAGCAAGACCGATCGTCAGGCCGATAGCGATCGCCTCCGCAGACAGAATTATCGTGTTGATTGCGCCGGTTACAAGCTCTGGAGCTCGGGCAAACACCGGAGCGAAGTCCATCACATAGGCCATTGTGTTGATCTTTCAGAGTTAACAGCGGCGCTAAAAGAGATGACGAGACGCCGTAACACTTTAACTTTTATGCTTATTCTTCGGTCGATCCAAACATCGCACAAGGAACACGGCATGAAGGAACGGGCTGTCGCATACATTTCGGCATGCGACGCCGATCAGACAGAAAGGGCTTAGAATGACGGGAGTTTTCCACCCGGAATTGGGCCACCAATCCACTTTTGATGGAGTTCATTCAGACGGCCCGTAACTTCTTCGTAGTAGATGAAATTATTCAGCCACTGATGAAGCTCAAATGCATCCTTGCGCGTGGCCATAGACCAGTAGAGCGTAAAGATCGGCACATCTTTCTTGATTTCAAGATTGGTGAGGTTCCGCTTTTTGATGATGTCTTCGGCAACCGTTGCAACTGCTGCTGTGGCATCAACCTGCCCCGAAATCAGCGCCTGCATTGCAAGCGCATCATCATCGAAACGGACAACTTCAAGCCCTTCGATGCCATAACCACTTACCGCAACATCCTGCGTACTGCCCTTCGGCACCGAGATGCGCTTGCCTGCAAGGTCCTGCAAAGATTCAACCTTGAGGTCTTTTGCAGCAATGAAGCGCATTTCATAAGCGCCATAAGGGTTGGTCATCAGAAAGGTTTTGGCGCGTTCTGGCGTTGCTGTCATCTGCGCAATCAGAAAGTCTACACGACCGGACTCAAGCGCTGCCGAGCGCGAAGCATTATTTACCGGCACGACTTCCAGATTAACGCCGAGTGCCTTTGCCGCATCACGTGCGACTTCGACGAGAAACCCGTCGGTTTTGCCGCTTGCATCAACCGTGTCGTATGGCGGAATGCCTGTCAGCACACCGACCGTGACAGTTCCTTTTCCGGTAATGTCAGACAAAGATTGCGCCATGACTGATGATGCACCAGCGCACAAGGCAGAAGCGAAAGTTGCAGCAAGCGCAAAACGCTTCAACAATTTCGAGATCATGATTTCCTCCAGCTTTTTCTGCCCAAGCACCGTCCCATGGCACTTCGACATTTCCTCCCGCAGTGCCTTTTATTCTGCCCTGATCCTCATCAGGCTGACACAGCATCTGTCATATGACTTATGTCATAAGTTGAGTCAAGCTTCTTTTCCGCGCTTTTGCGCGAGAAAGAAACGTCTCTGGCTTATCCAAGAGGGTAATATTGTGAGAATTTGGCCATAAGAAACCCGGCCTCACCATCCGATGGAATCAGATTAATTTATAATATTATCAAAGTATTATCGATCAGATCGGCGCATCTCACGTGCGGGAAAATAGATGGCGGAGGCCATCAAAAACGTTAGGTTCTTTATAAGAAAGTATCTAGCGGAGTGCTTCAAGTTCAGCGATGCGCGCAGCACTATCCTGCTCCAAAGCCCGCGTCATTTCGCGGATAATTGTTTCAGCCAGCACGAAAAGCGCTGCCGATGAGTCCCATGCGGAAGGCACGGTAATACGGCCTGCCAATACGTGGCGTGCCACGCGCGCGATGGGTGAAAGCCACTGATCCGTAATCAGGACGACTTCAACGCCTCGCCCCCTTGCTTTCTCAGCAAGCTTCAACAGACTGTCCTGATAACGGCGTATATCGAAGACGACCAGAACATCCCGTTTGCCCATATCCAGCAAGCGATCTCGCCACACACTTTCCTGTCCGCCCAGATGAAACACATGCGGGCGAATGATCGACATATGCGCCGCCATATATTGTGCAATCGGGTCAGTGAAGCGCCCGCCGATCAGATAGACATTACCCTTGGAATTGCTGAGTGCCGAAACCACCTGTCGCAATTGCTTCTCGCCCAGATGACGGAAGGTCTCGCGGATATTCTCCAGCGTATGTTCCACGGCCGGATAAGCAGCATCCCTGCCCTTTTCGGGATGCTCGTTACGATGGTGCGGGGACTGAAGCTGAGCTGCAAGTTCATCCTGCAACCGAGCTTGAAAATCGGGGTAATTCTGAAAACCAAGGCGGTTAACGAACCGCAGGATCGTGGGCGAACTAACACCCGCCTGTGCGGAAAACTCGGCCACTGTCTTAAGTCCCAGCATGGGATAATTCGCAATCAAGGTCTGCGCCGCACTGCGTTCACCCGCGGGCATGGCGTCAATGCGTTCGTTAATCAGTTCCGCGACGCTGGTGCTCGTCATTGCGGCATTTTCCATTCTGGCAGCTCTTTTCCAATTTGGGCAAAATTGTGTTTGACAAATTATCATACGGCGTATCAAATAATCCGCAATAGCGCATAAACGTAAAAAACGTAACATAAGTTACAGCGCGGGGAACAAGCAGAATGACGGACGAGCGAGATATTCGCGCGGCTACTGGAGCTGTGTCTTTTGAGCCGTATTTTGTTGTGAACGAGAAGGGGGAAAGCCCCTATCTCTTCGTTTGCGAGCACGCATCTAATTTTATACCGGATAGTTTCGACGGGCTTGGGCTCGACGCAGAAGCTCTCAACGCGCATATCGCATGGGACCCTGGCGCGGTTGAGATCGCACGGCATTTAAGCGCCGCACTTGATGCCCCTCTTGTTGAAGCCGGCCTTTCACGTTTGCTTATCGATTGTAACCGGCCTCTCGATGCGCGGGATCTTATTCCTGAGATTAGCGAAACGACAGTTGTTCCCGGCAACCATGAACTCGGCTCTATGGAAAGAACCGCGCGGATTGATCTGTCGCACAGGCCGTTTCACCGCCGCATTGAAGAGGTCATCAATGCCCGCGCAGCGCGCGGTCAGGCATCATGGGTGGTTACGATCCATTCTTTCACACCGATCTATCGCGGTGTTTCGCGCCCCTGGCAGATCGGCATTATTCATGATCGGGATGACCGTATCGCCGCACCACTAATCGCTGCTTTGAAGCGGGATAAGGCCCTCAATGTCGGAGTGAATGAGCCATATTCACCTGCAGATCGGGTCTATTACACGCTGGAGCGCCATGCACGGCCGCGCAATATGCCTTGCGTGATGATTGAGCTCCGCAACAACGAAATCACAAGCAAAGACACACAAGACGCCTGGGCAGCACGACTTGCAACCATCTTCACGGATATTGCGAAGACGCTGGACCCTCAACTCCAACTCACCAGACCGAAGGCCTGAAGGAGCGGGAAATGCCGAAGCCGATCAGACTATTCGTCAAATATGTTGATGCGCTGAATTATTATGTCGGGCGCTTTGCCATGTATCTGTTTTTCGTACTTGGAGCCTGCCTTCTCTATTCAACCTTTTCGCGCGTTGTACTGGGTGTGCCGGTAAACTGGGTGCTGGAAATGTCCCAGTTCCTTCTTTCTGCCTATTATCTGCTGGGCGGAGCCTATGCTATGCAACAGGGCGCGCATGTGCGTATGGATCTGTTCTTTGATCGCCTGAGCCCGCGCAGGAAGGCGATCACCGACATGATCACCATCCTCTTCATCATCTTCTATCTGGGAGTGATGGTGATGGGTGGCATCTCATCCACCAATTACGCGATCGTCTATAGCCAGAAGAATTATACGGCCTGGGCACCGGTCTTGTGGCCGATCAAACTCATCATGACGGTGGGCATCTTTCTCCTCCTTCTGCAGTGCATCTCGAACTTCTTCAAGGATTGGGCGTCGTTACGCGGCAAGCCAATTAGCACTGTTGCAGGCCCTGCGATTGAGGAAGGCCACCACATATGAGCTCGGAATTCATAACGCTTTTTATGTTCGCCACGATGATGGTGCTGCTGATGACGGGTCAGCGCGTCTTCGGCGTGATCGGATTTGTGGGCACAATCGCCGCACTTCTGCTCTGGGGCAAAGGCTCGTTCGAGATGCCCTACAATGCCACATTCGCGGTGTTGAATTGGTATCCGCTCATAACCGTGCCGTTCTTTGTATTCATGGGCTATATGCTGTCGGAATCCGGCATCGCCAGCAATCTCTATCGTATGTTCCATGTGTGGTTTGGAGGCATTCGCGGCGGGCTGGCCTTGGGCACCATCGGCCTGATGGTCATCATTTCCTGCATGAACGGATTGAGCGTCGCTGGCATGGCAATTGGTGCAACCGTCGCTCTGCCTGAACTTCTTAAGCGTGGTTACAACAAGGTTATGGTGACAGGCGTCATTCAGGCTGGCAGTTCACTCGGCATTCTGATCCCACCAAGCGTAGTGCTGGTACTTTACGCCATGATCGCCCGACAGCCGGTCTTGCAGCTCTGGCTGGCAGGCATCGGCCCAGGCTTGCTGATGGCAGCACTTTTCGCCATCTACATTTACATACGCTGCCGCATAAATCCCGAGCTTGGACCGACCTTGCCCAAGGAAGAGCTGGAACGGATTACCTGGGGCGAACGCATCTCGTCCCTGCGGGTAGGTCTACTTCCACTTGTCATCTTTGGCACCATGATGGGGCTGTTTCTCACGGGTGTTACAAGCCTCGTTGAAAGCTCAGCCGTTGGTGCTC
Organism: Ochrobactrum sp. AN78; assembly: GCF_029909885.1. Classification (NCBI taxonomy): domain Bacteria; kingdom Pseudomonadati; phylum Pseudomonadota; class Alphaproteobacteria; order Hyphomicrobiales; family Brucellaceae; genus Ochrobactrum; species Ochrobactrum sp. AN78. Next base: position 107,102 of record NZ_JASAMU010000003.1, on the reverse strand, counting down.
TGCTGGCAACTCTCGCAGCGTTGTTCAGCAAGCGTCTGACGAAAGTTGTTTGGGAGACCACGACCCGCAATACGCTGACCATCACCTGCATGTTCCTCTGGATCATTCTGGCGGCCCTTTGCTTCTCGTCGGTCTATGACGGTCTTGGCGCGGTCAAAGCAATCGAGCGGCTTTTGCTTGGTACTTTTGATTTGTCGCCCTGGACGATTCTGATCCTAATGCTTTTCTCTTTCATCATATTGGGCATGTTCCTCGATGACACCGCCATGCTGGTCATTGTGGCACCTCTGTATATCCCGTTGGTGAAGAGCCTTGGTTTCAATCCCATCTGGTTTGGCATTCTCTATACGATCACTTGTCAGATCGCGTACATCACGCCGCCATTCGGGTACAATCTCTTCATGATGCGAGCGTTGGCACCAAAGGATGTGACGCTGATGGATATTTATCGATCCATCGTGCCATTCTTCTTCCTCATGGTGCTGACCATTATCATTCTGATGATCTTTCCACAGATCGCGATGTGGTTGCCTAACTGGTACATGGGCCGATAACAGGATCTCGAAGGGAGAACGCATAAGCATGAACGGTCAAAAGAGCCGCTAATGGCCAAGCCGTTAAAATAGCAGGGAACTTCAAACACTTAATGGGAGAATGGGCATGAGTGAGAATAACAAGCTTAACAAACGCGACTTTCTCAAAAAGGCCGGGCTAACCACTGTCGGTGCCATTGGCGCCACGACACTTGCAACGCCTTATGTGCGGGCTCAGAGCCCAATCAAGTGGCGTCTTCAGACCTATGCGGGTCCGGCACTCGCAGAACACGTCATCAAGCCGTCTATCGATGCCTTCAACAAGGCAGCAAATGGCGAAATGGTGATCGAGCTCTACACCGCCGATCAGCTTGTCCCACAGGGGGAGCTTTTCCGCGCCGTGCAATCCGGTACAATCGATGCCGCACAAAGCGATGATGACTCGATGGCATCCCCAGTCGATGTCGCCGTGTTCGGGGCCTATTTTCCGTTTGCGTCGCGCTATAGTCTCGACGTACCGGCACTCTTCAACTGGCATGGTCTTAACGAAATCTGGGAAGAAGCCTATAACGAAATCCCCGGTGTAACATGGCTCAGCGCCGGTTCATGGGACCCGTGCAATTTTGTGACGACAAAGCCGATCCGCAGCGTTGCCGATCTTAAAGGCTTGCGCGTCTTCACCTTCCCCACCGGCGGTCGCTTCCTTACAAAATTCGGCGTTGTTCCGGTCACATTGCCATGGGAAGACATCGAAGTCGCCATCCAGACCGGCGAACTCGACGGCGTTGCCTGGTGCGGCGCGACGGAGGCCTATACGGTTGGTTGGGCGGACATCAACAAGTATTACCTTACCAACAATATCAATGGCGCATGGGCCGGTTCCTATTTCGCGAATACCGAAAAATGGGACGCTGTGCCGGACCATCTGAAGACACTTTTCCGGTTAGCAATGGATTCCTCGCACTACCATCGCCAGCATTGGTATTGGTGGGGTGAAGCCCATTATCGGACCACCGGCGGCAAGCTGGAACTCACCACCATTCCCGAATCCGAATGGAAGCAGATTGAAGATGCTGCGCTTGAGTTCTGGGACGACGTTGCCAAACAGAGCGAGCGCAATGCCAAAGTTGTCGCAATCCTGAAAAAATATCAGGAAACCATGCGCAACGCCGGTGCTCCATACCGCTACACCTGACGAATATGGCGCCGCGCTTTGGCGCGGCGCCCTCTCATTTTTCCCGTGAGGAGCGAAGCATAAATGGCCGACCAGTTGACTTTCGACAGATTGAAAAAAGCCGTTGCAAATGATGAAATTGATACCGTTCTTGCATGTTTTGTAGACATGCAGGGCCGCCTGATTGGCAAACGCTTCTACGCGAGCTTCTTTGTGGAAACCGCCCATGACGAAACGCATGGCTGCAATTATCTTCTGGCCAATGACATCGATATGGAGCCGGTTCCGGGCTATGAAGCGGCGAGCTGGGACAAGGGTTACGGCGATTTCGTCATGAAGCCAGACCTCTCCACCTTGCGTCTTGCGCCCTGGTTGGAAAAAACGGCCATTGTGCTTTGTGACGTGCTTGATCATCACGACCATAAAGACCTCGCGCATTCACCGCGCGCCATCCTCAAGAAGCAGCTCGCACGCTTGCATGAGCGCGGATATCGCGCCTATTTCGCGTCCGAACTTGAGTTTTATCTTTTCGACGAAACCTATAAAACCGCCCGTGCCAAACATTGGCAGGATATGGACACCGCCTCTCCTTACGTTCAGGATTATGTAATCCATCTGACCACCAAGGAAGAACAGGTGCTGCGCGCCATGCGCAATCATCTCGGGGCTGCCGGTATTCCGGTTGAAAACTCCAAGGGCGAGTGGGGCCCAGGCCAGCAGGAACTCAACGTGCGCTATGCCGAAGCGCTTGAAATGGCCGACCGTCATGTCGTTATGAAAAACGCTATGAAAGAAATCGCCGATGCGCATGGCAAATGCATCACTTTCATGGCCAAATATGATTACGCCAAGGCCGGTAGTTCGAGCCATGTGCACAATTCCATATGGAGTGCAGACGGAAAAGAGCCACTGTTCTTTGACCCCCAAGCACCCTACACCATGACGCCGCTGATGCGGTCCTGGGTCGCGGGTCAGCTGAAATATGCTGCCGATTACACTTATTTCCTAGCGCCTTATATCAACTCCTATAAGCGCTTTCAGGCAGGCACTTTCGCGCCAACCAAAATCATGTGGAGTCAGGACAACCGCACTGCAGGCTTCCGGCTTTGCGGAGAAGGCACCAAGGGTATTCGGATCGAATGCCGTATCGGCGGCGCGGACCTCAATCCATATCTTGCCTTTGCGGCCCTCATTGCTGCCGGTCTTAGGGGCGTGGACGAAAAGCTGGAGCTTGATGAGCCTTTCGTTGGCGACGCCTATGCAGCCGTGAAGCTGAAGGAAATCCCCTACACCTTACGCGAAGCTGCCGAAGCGCTCAAAAACTCAGATTTCCTCAAGGAAGCGCTCGGTGAAGGTGTGGTCAATCACTATGTCCACACCGCTCATTGGGAGCAGATTGAATATGACCGCCGCGTCACCGATTGGGAACTGCATCGTGGCTTTGAACGCTATTGACCTGTGGCTCCAAAACAGACTGAAATACAGAATGACTTCATACAAAGGAACTGCCCGATGAGTGGCACTGCCAAGATCATCTCCCCAATTGATGGCTCAATTTATGCGGAGCGCCCTTATGCGAGCGACGCCGCGATCAACGCGGCAGTCACTGCAGCACGGCAGGCTCAGGTCGGCTGGGCTCAGTTAAGCATCGCTGAACGAGCCAGCTATTGTCGTGCAGCATTGGATGCACTCGCCGCAATGCAGGAGGCCATCATTCCTGAAATTGCCTGGCAGATGGGCCGCCCAACGCGCTATGGCGGCGAAAATGGCGGTGTTCAAGAGCGCGGCCAGTACATGATCGACATTGCCGAAGAAGCGCTGGCCCATTATGTGCCTGCACAGAAGGATGGCTTCCGGCGTTATGTGAAGCATGTTCCGCTTGGTGTCGTGATGGTGATTGCACCGTGGAATTATCCTTATCTCACAGCCGTCAATACCATCATCCCCGCATTGATGGCAGGCAACAGCGTGATCCTCAAACATGCCACACAGACACTGCTGACCGGTGAGCGTTTCGCGCAGGCTTTTGAGAAAGCAGGCATTCCGAAAGGTGTGTTCCAGAACATTGTGCTCGATCATGCGTCAACCGAGAAGCTGCTCGCAGCCGGCAGCATCGACCATGTCAATTTCACCGGCTCGGTCGGTGGCGGTCGCGCGATTGAAAAGGCTGCGGCCGGAACGTTCATGTCGCTAGGGCTGGAACTTGGCGGAAAAGACCCGGCCTATGTATTGCCGGACGTCAATCTCGATCATGCAGTCGCCAATCTGGTTGATGGCGCATTCTTCAATTCGGGTCAGTGCTGCTGCGGTATCGAACGTATTTACGTGCATGAAGCCGTATATGATCGGTTTGTTGACGGCTTTATTGATCTCACGAAGCAATATGTCGTCGGCAATCCGCTGGATAACGCAACAACGCTTGGACCAATGGCGCAGGCGCGTTTTGCCGATCTCATTCGCGAGCAGAAGGCCGAAGCATTACGCAAAGGCGCGAAAGCCCATGTGAACATGACAGTCGACAACGACATTGCCGGTTCGCCTTATATTGCTCCCGAAGTGCTCACCAATGTCGATCATCAGATGAGCGTCATGCGTGAAGAAAGCTTCGGCCCCATCGTTGGCATCATGAAGGTGCGCAACGATGAGGAGGCACTGGCACTGATGAACGACAGTATTTATGGCCTCACCGCTTCACTCTGGACGACCGATACCGATCACGCGGCAGCACTTGGCGACAGCATTGAAACCGGAACCGTGTTCATGAACCGCTGTGATTATCTCGACCCCGCACTTGTGTGGACCGGCGTAAAGGATACTGGCAAGGGCGCTGCCCTTTCACCTATCGGTTACGGCAATCTCACGCGGCCTAAGTCCTTCCACCTGCGTGAAAAAATCTGATCTTTTTTGAATATCTTGAAAGCGATCGACATGACCACTTTGACTGCCAAATGGAATTTCCCGACCACCGTGCTTTTCGGACCGGGCCGCATCAAGGAACTGCCCGCCGTGCTGAAAGCAGCAGGCATCGAACGACCACTCTTCGTCACCGATCCGGGCCTCGCAAAGCTGCCGGTGGTTGCTTCCACACTCGCCATTCTTGATCAAGCAGGCGTAAAATACGCGGTCTTTTCCGACGTTAAGCCCAATCCGGTTGAGAGCAATCTTTATGCTGGCGTCAAGGTTTTCAATGAAGGCAAGCATGATGGTGTGATTGCATTTGGTGGCGGCTCGGCGCTTGATCTTGGCAAACTCATCGCCTTTCAGGCTGGCCAGACCCGCGACGTCTGGGATTTCGAAGACATTGGCGATTGGTGGACCCGCGCTGACAGCAACGCAATCGCACCGATCATCGCCGTACCAACGACCGCTGGAACGGGCTCGGAAGTTGGTCGCGCTGGCGTTCTGACCAATGAAGCAACCCACACCAAGAAGGTTATTTTCCATCCGAAAATGCTGCCCGTGACCGTCATTGCCGATCCGGAACTCTCGACTGGCATGCCACCTTTCATCACGGTCGGCACCGGCATGGATGCGCTCGCTCATTGCTTGGAAGCCTATTGCGCGCCCGGCTTTCATCCGATGGCAGATGGTATCGCTGTTGAAGGCATTCGTCTTGTGTTTGAAAATCTGCCCAAGGCCTATGCCGATGGCTCGGATATCGAAGCGCGTGCCAACCTGATGGCGGCGGCTTCCATGGGTGCCACTGCTTTCCAGAAGGGGCTTGGTGCAATCCACTCGCTATCTCACCCTATTGGTGCGCTTTACGACACACATCACGGCATGACCAATGCTGTCTTCATGCCTTATGTCCTGCACCATAACCGGGCGGTTATTGAAAAGCGCATTGAACGTCTTGCCGATTATCTTGGCATTGAAGGCGGTTTCGACGGCTTTGTTGATGCCATCCTGAAGCTGCGCAAAGACCTCGGCGTCCCGAATACATTGCCGGAATTTGTCAAAGGGCTTGAAATGGATGCGGCTCGCAAAGACCTGATAGCCGAGATGGCTATCGTTGACCCAACGGCTGGTGGCAATCCGATTGAACTGACCAAGCAGGGCGCGCTTGATCTGCTGAACGCAGCTTTCGCTGGAAAGCTCTGACCGGAAAATCCGGTCAGAGCAATTTTTAGATATGGGGGCGTAGTGACTTTAGGAAACTACGCTTCCTGCTCTATGAGACCGCGCCTCTCTCTGGCTTCCGCGTCGAGCTTTTGTGCTTTCTCGACGCATAAAACGGATACTGTCGTGATCAGGCAATAGATTGCTGTGATGATTGCGACAGGCCAGGCAGAACCATACCAGCTCACCAGAGCGGTCGCGAGGAGCGGCAGTGGGCCAACAAAGATGGCACCCGTCACTTCTCGTGCGAATGCTATCGCGCTGTAGCGAACTTCCGTGGGGAAAATATCGCAATAAAAGGCTGGCTGAACACCAAAGGATGATCGTGCACCAATTGCATGTCCAATGATGATCAGCACCACTGCCGTCCATGGTGTACCGGCACCCAACAACTGGAAGTAGACCAGCGAATAGATTGCTGCGGCAGCCGATCCCAAAGCCATGATCGGCACACGTCCGACACGGTCAGACAATGCGCCAAAAACCACACACATCACAGCGCCAAACGCACTTGAAAGCATGACGCCCGTCAGAATGATTTCGCGCGGGAACCCGAGTTTCGACGTGGCATAGGCCAGCGTAAATGTCTGGAAGACATAAGACAGATTGGGAGCAAGATTCGCACCCATTGCGGCAAGCATGGTCCGTGGATGATCACGTAGCACTTCGAGTACTGGCAATTTAGCGTCGCGACGCTCTTCCTTAACCTGCACGAACTCCGGCGATTCCGGAACTTTCTGACGGATGTAAACGCCGAGAAACAGCACCAGACCACTTAGCAGGAACGGGATACGCCAACCCCAGCTCATAAAGTCATCTTCAGGCAACAGCGTGAAAAGAGCAAAAATACCTGCCGCCAAAATTGTAGCGACATCGACAGCAGCCGCAGGAAGACTTGCAAAGAAACCACGGCGGCCACCGGCGATCTCGCCTGCCATAACCACGGCACCCGCATATTCAGCACCCGCGCCAAGCCCCTGAACAACGCGCAGCAGAAGCAGAAGTATCGGTGCCCAAATGCCGATCGTGTCATAGGTCGGCAGACAGCCGATCAATGTGGTACTGATACCCATCATCAAAAGCGTAATCATCAGCACCGGCTTGCGCCCGATGCGGTCACCCATCCAGCCAAACACGATGCCGCCCAGCGGACGCACCAGAAAGCCAACCGTATAAGTCGCGAAAGACGCAATGATACCCGTTGTCGGGTCAAATTGCGGAAAGAACAGATGGTTGAAGATAAGCGCGGCAGCTGTCGCATACAGAATGAAGTCGTACCACTCGACGACTGTACCGATGGTGCTGGCAAATATCGTACTGCCAAGCGCCTTTTGCTTGCCCATGGTTTCGGTTGTCAAAATCCCTCTCCCTCGATTTGACGAGCTAGAGCGTGTTTCGATCTGATCGATTGAGATCGCCGCTCTAACATTTTGTATTGCTACGCATCCCGAAAACAGCTTTTCAGGGTGCGTTCTAAAGCCCCCCAGCCCTGTTAGCGTCGATGAAAAAACGGTGCCCTTTTCTCCTTGAAGGCAGCACGACCCTCCTGTGCGTCGGCCGTGGCAAAACAGATTGTTTGCAGATCGCGCTCATATTCGATTGCTTTTTCAAGCGGCATCGAAACAGCAGCCTTGAGATTGAGTTTCGCGGTTTCTGCGGCAATCGGCGCGCGCGAGGCGATCACATCGGCGATTTCACGGGCGCGCTTAAGCAGATCGGCCTGCGATACGACTTCGCTTATAAGTCCCCAACGCTCGGCTTTATCTGCGGCTATCGGATCGCCGGTCATAATCATAAGTGCTGCATTGGATGCACCGATGGAATGCGCCAGATGTGCCGCCATGCCGCCACCGCCAATCCAGCCGAGCTTGATTTCAGGTGCTGCAAACTGGGCGTTTTCAGAAGCAATTCGGATATCGCACGACATTGCGGTTTCAAGCCCGCCGCCAAACGCATAGCCATTGACGGCTGCAATTGATGGTTTGAGCAGCGCACGAAATGCATCGCAATAATCCGGCCGATTGCGGAACTGCCACGGCGTCTCATAAGTATCGAGTTCGCGAATGTCAGAACCCGCGCAAAAAGCGCGCTCACCAGCGCCCGTCAGGATGACGCAACGGATCGTTTCGCTGTCATTGCATTCCGTAACGGCAGCAACGATTGCGTCGGCCATTTCCGGCGTGACGGCGTTGAGTTTTTGCGGGCGGTTCAACGTGATAATGGCAACGGCGCCATCAATCTCAAATTTTACATCTTCAGTCATGGGAAACTCACCTTTCACCGGCATTTGCACGCGAAGCCGCATAAAGAGATTGCAATTCGCTCAACACATCGATTGCAGGACGTCGCTCATCAAAAGCTGTACCCAGAAGCGCTGACGCTTGGCCCTGAAAGGCGATGTATCCGTTGTGACGCGGGCGCACATAGGCTTGCTCGAGCGTGTCTGCCGTGTTGCGATAAAAATCGCCCCAATGCGCATTCACGCGCTCGTCATGCCAGGCATCGCGGCGCGAGGGTTGCCCTTCATGATCTGGAATGAACCTGGACTGCGCTTCCTGGCTCATAAGCCACAAAAGATGAGTTTTAAGTTCTGGTGTAACATTACAACGGCGCGAAATTCCGATGCCAGTGCCGCCTAATGTCGAACCCGGATGTCCATCAGCACGAGCGCGCGGTGCATTGTGGAAAGCCAGAGGATGACCGTTTTGCGGAGCGGCATAGTTCACATAGCCGTAAACGAGCGGGCATAGAGCCACATCGTCATGCCCCGCCATATGGCCAAGAATACCGATAGGATTTTTCTGCCTGACCGATGCCGGGCTGCGCGCTGCAAGTTCCGACATGAGATCGTAAACCTTGCGACCAACTGCATCTGACACAAGAATGTCCGGGTCTTTTTCTACTGGCGGCTCGCCAAGAGCCGCTGCTATGGACAAGAATGACAGACAGGCATGGGGACCAGCGAGCGAAAGCGCCACATTGCCACTTTCACGCGATAGGCGCACAACCTCGTCCCAAGTCGTCGGTACATTGGCCAAAAGATCGGGCCGCAATGCCATGACCTGCGTAGCGGCATCAAGCGGCAGCGCCCAGTGCTTTCCCGCAAAGCGATAGCTCGTCAGTGACGGGCCGATGCTTGCACTGGCCAATCTCGCAACGATTTCATCGCCAAACACATCCTCCAAAGAAAGAAGGCAGTTGCCGGAAATGGCTTCTCCTACGTGCGGGTGATCGAGAACCACGAGATCATAGCGGGCGCAAAGATCGGCAATCGGATGCGATTCAAAGCCTTCAAGCGGCTGCTTATTCCAACGGATATCCAAGCCTGAATTGACCGTCTGCGGTAGTTTTGCAGCTGCAGCCAGCGCGTTATAACCACGCGGATGATCCCAGGTGAGAGCGTTAATCACCTGCATTTCAGAGGTTTCCTGAAACGATAACGCCGGACTGCTCAAGCGCTGCGATCTTATCCGCCGCATATCCTGCTTCTGCCAGGATATCGCGCGTGTCCTGCCCGGTGATTGGCGCGCCGCGATCAACCGTCGATGGTGTTTTGGAGAAACGGATCGGGAAACCCGGCGTTTTCACTTTGCCTTCAGTCGGATGCTGGTATTCCACAAACGTGCCGTTATGTTTGATCTGTTCGTCCTCAACGAGATCGGAATAACCATAAACAGGGCCGCACCAGATATCGGCAGCACGCAAAAGTTCCAGCCATTCTGCAGAGGTTTTTGCCTTCAGCTTATCTCGCGTTTTGGCAAAGATTTCATCGCGGCGCGCCCATGTATCGACCTCGTCATTCATGGTGAGGAAGCTGTCTTCGCCGATCACTTCACCCAGCGTTTTCAGCTTTGGGAAAGCGACAATGATAAATCCATCAGACGTTGCAAAAGCACCGTAAGGCGCGCGGATGTAAACATGTGCATGCGGTTCTGCAGAGCGGGTCTGTGGCTTGCCCCCAACCGTGAAAACCGAAAGCTCCTGCATCTGGATGGTGGTGATCGCATCCAGCATATTGACCTGAACTAGCTGGCCTTCGCCCGTACGTTCGCGATGGAGAAGCGCGGCCAGCGCACCCTCAAAGGCGTTATAAGCCGTGATGGCATCAACGAGATATTGCCCGGCGGCAGTCGGCGGCTCGCCTTCACGCCCTGCCGAAAGCATTGCCCCCGACATGCCCTGTAAAACCAGATCCTGTCCCGGACGCTGGACATAAGGGCCATCTTCGCCGTAACCGGAAATCGAAACATAGATCAGCTTCGGATTGATCTTGGAGAGCGACTCGTAATCCACGCCGAGACGATTTGCGACGCCCGGACGATAGTTCTGCAAAAAGACATCAGCCGTTTTGACCAAGTCCATAAGAACCTGTTTGCCGTCCGTGGATTTCAGATCGACTGCGAGTGAACGCTTGTTACGGTTGAGCGACAGAAACGAGACATTGACCCTGTTGCCTTCAGCACCGCCTGCAGCCACATGGCGCTGCCATTCACCCGTTGTCGGCTCAACTTTGACAACATCGGCGCCCAGATCACCCAACCGCTGCGCTGCAAACGGCCCTGCCATGGCAATCGAACAATCCAGCACCCGATAACCTGATAAAACACCCATAGCTGCCTCCTCCCTGTTCAAATCCATTTGCGCTGAACCTATCGGATATTTTCTGATTGTCCAGAGTGAGCGCTAACATATTTTATGAATCACAACAGATATAAATGCGAAACATCGAGCTATCATTGAATTTAAAATTAGCGCTCATCTTTCGAGGCAACGAATAAAGAGCATAATTCGAGGTGCGCTAGTGGTCTTCCCGAACAGGGAACCGCATTATGGGAAAGAGAGCATGAAAACAAACACTTGAATGCCGACCCGATTCAGTCAGATCGAAACACATTCTACCCACTGGCTCTGATCTTCAGCTCAAAGCCGACATCGACGATGGTATTTGCCGATGTCTCACCGCGCATGGCTTGCAGCAAAAGCTCACCCGCCTGTCGTCCAATTTCTGCCGAAGGCACCGCAACCGTCGTTAATGGCGGTAGCAGATGGCGTGATAATTCAAAGTCACCAAAGCCGGTAATCGCTAAGCGTTGCGGCACCTTGATGCCGATGCGCTGCGTTTCCAGCAGCGCGCCTGACGCCAGAATATCGCTCGAAAACATGACAGCATCAGCTTCCGGATATTGCGCGAGTGCCCTACGCAAAAGATCAACGCCCGAAGCCATGGCAATCGGCATTTCGGTCGCCACAGTGATGCGTGGCTTTTCGTCTGGAAATAGCCGCTCCATCGCCGCCTTGAACCCGGCGCGACGCTCGGCTGCACGGCTGTCACCTTTTCTGACAACACCTGCGAAAACAATATAACGCCTGCCTACATTAATCAGATGATCAACCATCTCACCAATCGCAGCCGTATTCGAAAATCCAACCAGCCGATCAATCGGTTTGTCTGTAAAATCCCAGCCCTCAACGACAGGTATGGCAGCCCGTCTGAGCAGCGCCACGCTGCGCTTGCTGTGATGTGTACCGATGAGGAAAATTCCATCCGGACGACGGCCCAACAGACTGCGGATAATCTCTTCCTCGCGCTCCGGGCGATAATCCGTATTACCCAAGAAAATCTGATATCCCGCATTGTGCAGAACATCGGAAAAATGTTGGATGGTTTCTGCAAAAACAGAAGCTGAGAGCGTCGGGATAATTGCTGCGACCGTATTGCTCTTATGTGAAGCAAGGTGGCTTGCAGCGAGATTATGGACGTAATGGGTTTTCTCAATCGCGTCCTGAATAGCCTTGCGCTTTTCAGGCATTACCGAATCTGGAAAGCGGAGTGCCCGCGAGACCGTCTGCATCGACACGCCTGCAGCCGCAGCCACATCGGCCATGGTCACGCCAGAGCCCTTACGGCGTTGCTTTCGTGGAAGACCGGTTTCACCGCTCACAGATAGAACGGCCTCACACAGACGGGAGTGCCAATTTCGATGCGCTTGCCAGTATCGTTCAAGATGCCCGTCTCCTTGTCGATTGTGAAAATTGCGATGCAATCTCCGTTCTGGTTCGCGGCCAGAAGCCATCCACCATCTGGTGTCACAGCAAAATTACGCGGTGTTTTTCCACCCGTAAAGCTCTGGCCGATCTCAACCAAGCTGCCATTTTCCTGATCCACACGAAATGCCGTGATGCTGTCCGGCCCACGGTTCGAACAGTAGAGAAACCGCCCATCGGGTGTCAGATGAATATCTGCACCATGAGATTCGATGTCCGCAGGTACGCTTGGCAGAGTTTGGCCAAGGCTCAACTGAGTGCCGTCACGATGAATAAGCGAAACGCTGGAATCAAGTTCGTTGGACACATAGACAAAACGGCTATTCGGATGCTGCGCAATATGCCGAGGCCCGGAGCCTGCTATAACAGCAACACTGCTGAGGCGCTCAAACGCACCCTCATCATCCAATCGGTAAGCTATGATTTCATCAAGGCCAAGATCGGCAGCGAGAAAGATGCCGCCCTCTGGCGTTTCAACCACACAATGCGGATGGCTTCGTTCCTGCCGATCGGTGATTGGTCCAAGCACTCCCTCGTGACGAACAGAACCTTTTACCGGCCCCAAACAACCATCGGCTAAGATCGGCAATGCGACCAGCGATTGATCCGGGCCACCCGTTCCCATGGCATAATTGGCAACCAGCACAAATTTTCTGTCGTGCGTGACCATGTTATAGGCCGATATGCTGCCCTGGCAGGCCTGCTTGTTGAGATAAACAAGCTCACCACGCCCAGCATCAAATCGATAGGCAGTAACAGTGCCTTCATACCAGTTGAACACTTCCGAATTGGCGTAAATGACGCCTGAATCTGGATCGACGCTTAGAAATGTCGGATTGTCGACCGAACTTGTGCCGCAAATGCGCTGAGCTTCACCTGTCGTCGTATCGAATGCGTAGATGGAAAGGCCTTCGCCACGTGCACCCTGAAAATAAGGGGCTTCGCGATTAAGCGACCCGACCGCCAGATAAAGTTTCCTCACGCATTCCTCCAATGCAAATTCGTTCCCTAATGCATCACCCATCCGCCATCGACATTCAAGGTCTGGCCGGTGATAAATCCTGCTTCTTCAGAAGCAAGAAACATCAAAGCGGAAGCAATATCATGGGCGGAACCACGGCGTTTCACCGACTGATGGTCCAACACATAGCGCGTATAGCCTTCTGGATCAGGATGGATTTTTTCTGCGTCTGTAGGAAATGCCCCCGGAGAAACCGCATTGACGGTAATGCCATAGGCACCGAATTCACGTGCCCAGGCGCGCGCAAGCCCGATCAGAGCCCCCTTCGATTGCACATAAGGCGAGAGCTGTGCCCAGCCGCCATAGGCTGTAACACTGGCGATATTGATAATACGGCCCCAGCCCTTTTTCCGCATATGAGGCAGCGCCACCTGAACGCAGACGATGCCCGCATCAACATTGATGTGCTGCACCTTCTGCATTTCCTCAAGCGTGTATTCTTCAAACGGCTTTGATGGATAAATCGCGGCATTGTTAATCACAACATCAAAGCCACCGACGTCATTGGAAATAGCCTCTAATGCAGGGCGAAGTGCTGACAAATCAGACAGATCAAGCGCGTGAATAGAAAGTCCGTCAAGGTTCTCAAGCGCTGTTTTCTTTCTCAGCTCCTCGATCTTTTTCGAATCGTGATCAATGGCGACAACCCGCGCGCCGGCACGCAGGAAATTCAAGGTTGTCTCAAGACCCAAACCACCGGCGGCGCCTGTATAGAGAATGGTTTTCCCCGCTACTGAAAACATGGGTGCACCGCTCATGAGCGGCCTCCAATGGTAATGTGATTACCTGATGGTGCCGGATAATCGCCATCAGGTTGCCTGCAAATCGCCACAATTCGAGCCTCGCTTGCCACAATTTCCGAGGTATTTGCAAGGATACGGAACGTACTATCGTAGCGACGCTCCTCGCCATGTTCGAGCCAGATCAGCTCATTGCGTTCACGCGCAGCTCCATGCCCAAGGACGTGGTTGGTTGCCGGTTCAATGCCAAGTGCATATTGCCCAGCCTGCAGGTTCTGCCACTCATACATGCAGGGGAACTGATCCTTGCGGGTGACAACCTCAAAGCCGATACCAAGCCTGTCATTGACCAGCGCGACCGGCACTTCGCCATTGGCATCCGCTCCCATTTCATGCTGCCAGACCTGTTCATGAAACTGCATTTGCGGCGCAGGCATTGAGCGATAACCGACGCTCTGCTTTTGGTAATCCTCGCCCGCATGCGCCGCCCAGACAACATCCTTGATGGGAGCGAGATAGCGCGACCCCTCAGCCAGAACCGGATGGCCGACATTGATGTGATAACAATACATATGCGGCGTTCGATAAAAGCCGCGATTGGTCACACGATCCGTCAGCTTGATATCGTTGGTGCCAGCCTTGATTTCGATGCGGCGCGTCAATTCAAGATGCTCGCCGAAAACGGTTCCCTGAGTGACGACACCCTCGCACCAGAGAAAACATTCGTCCCCTTCCCAACGCTCGCCATAGCCGGTGAGTTTCGCCGGAATGGTGCCAACGCGACCATGAATGGAATGCTTGATCATCTCTCGCGGTTTGTAATTATAATGATCCGCCGCCTCGTCATACATGAAGAGGATATGATCGAGACCGCATGTGATCATCAGGCCCGAGAAAGAGCGCATCCAGCCGAGGCCACCCTCACCTTCATATTCATGCAGGCCCGGATGGCGGAAGCCAGATGGTGAATTCCAGCCGATAGCCATGCCGCGATAATCGCAATCTGCAATATCCAAGGCGCGATCAACCAGTACGGTAAAGCGCAGGCCGGTGCCCGAACGAAACTCCAGCATTCTTATGCCGCGTTCCAATCCGTCTTCCAGCGTCATCAGGCGCACGCCTGCAAATTGCGCAAAAGAGCCACTGCTCGCGGCGATATCGCGACGCGATCTCGCCTCTCCGTAAAGCTTCACCATGTTCGCACCTTAAATACTGCGGCGTACAGCCATTTCATTCAAAAGGCGGCCAGTGTGTAAACGCTTGTTTGTAGCACCGGCCGCCTCACCCCGCCCTAGGTAGTTTTAAAGTCCCTGCGCGCGCAGTTTGCCATCAAGGAACTTCTTCGCACGCGGCACATCAGCCTCGTCGAGATGTTCGATAATCATCGGAATGTTCGGGTGTTTCTGCGCAAGACGCTTGAGATAAAGGTCATAGTTCAGTGAACCAAGACCCGGAGCGGGCAATTCGATTTCGCCAACGCCGCGGAAAGTATGGCTTTCAAGTGCTTCAGCATCGCCAATATCGGCGTGCTTCTCGCTCTTGTCATCGCCTGAGCGCTTGACGTCTTTCGCATGACCGATCTTGATCTTGTCGCTCAGCGTATCGAAGACCTGATTGAGAATTTCATCCATCCGGTCGATATTGTGCGTCTCGAAATAGTTGGTCGGGTCCATCAGCAGGCCAAGACCCGGATGATCAACCTGAGCAAACATCTTTACCGTTTCCTCAACCGAGCCGACCACATTGTTCACATAGGTCTCGAGCAGGAAAACCGCGCCATGATCATAGGCAAACTGCGAGAGGTCAGCGATGACCTTGCGGCATTCTTCAAAGCCTTCTTCGGTCTTGTTTTTCGGGTGATGCACCCAGTCAGACTCAGTGTTGTAAGTACCTGTTTCAGAAATCACATAGGGCGTTCCGAGATATTGCGCGTGGCGGATAATCTCTTTGAGATAACCGACGCGACGCTCGCGCTCACCCTTGTCCGGATGAATGATGTTCGTATAGCCGGAAATGCATGAAATCGGCAGGTTATGATCGCGGAATGTCTCGCGGATCTTGACGCATTTATCCGTGGTGATTTGACCGGCGCTGAGATCGATGTCCTTGAAGTGCATGTCCAGCTGGACCGTGTTGAAATCGAGCGCCCGGATTTTTTTGGCTGTTTCCTCAAGCGAATAAGGAAAATAGCCGCTGAAAATACCCACCTGCATCATGATCGAAACCCTCCCGTTAAGATTATTTGTTAACGCGCATCTTTTCCGAAAACCGCTTCACAATTTTCGGGATGCGCTCGTTTACTTAATTGATATCTCGGACAATCTGACCGTCCGGCCCTCATCAATCGACTTGTAACCGGCCTCGATGAGCGCAACCGTTTTCACATTGTCTGCCACTGACAGTGCTGGCGGTTCGCCAGACTGAATGGCGTATTGCAGCTGCTCCATCACACCAATGAAAGCATGCGGGAACCACATGGTTTCCCATTTCGGGCTCACCCATTTGCCGCCGGTTGTCTTCTTGGAAGCATACGTTAGTGTTGATGGAGAACCATCCGGCCAACCAATCGTGCCTTGCGCCACACCATCGGTGCCTTCGACGCGCCATTTGATGTAAATATCGCTGTCAAAACCTTCTTCGCGCGGCCCTGACCACACATCCTCCATCGAGACCGCCATGACGCCGCTTGGGAACATCAATGTCGAAACGGTGATGCCGTCCTTGTGCGCAAACTTGGTGCGTGGATCAGTTCGCGTCAGTGTCGTGATGGTTTCAGGCTCGCCGAATAGAAACCGCAACACATCGAGATGATGAACGCTCATGTTGGATAGTGTCAGGCGGTCATAGTCTTCGAGAAAACCTTGCCAATGCGGGATCGCCCGCATCTCGATTGTCGCCATTACAGGCGTGCCAAGCTCGCCATTGTCGAGAATTTGCTTCAACACACGCATTGATTGGTCGTAGCGCATGTTCTGATTGACCGAGAGGATTTTGCCAGCTTTTGCGGCCTCATCGCGCAGGGCAATCGCTTCCTCGAGCGTCAGAGCCAGTGGCTTTTGCGCAAGAATACCCTTGATATGCGGCTGTGCAAGCGCTTTGCGAATAAGTGCAGGCTGTTGATCCGGCGGATACGCGATGTCGAGGATTTCGATTGCTTCATCGCCAATCAGTGCTTCCGGCGTGTCGTGAACCGTAGCAATCTCCCAGCGCCTGGCGACCTCTTCGGCCCTTGCCTTTGTGCGCGAGGCAATTGCCCCGATCTTAAAGCCCGCTTCCTTATAAGCGGCGAGATGACACTCGGCCATGATCATGCCGGCACCGATACAACCGATTTTAAAATCCCGAACACGAACCGGCGGATCAGGTGTGAAACCCTGCGCTGTACTCATTTGAACCTCCCGCTATCAGTTTCCCATCGCCACGCTGAGACCAGCGCGCTGTTTGAAGCAGTCAATCCTTGCCAAAAAGCAGGGGCCCAACACCGCTTCCCTCGATGAGAAATATCAACCTCCATTGATATGGTGAGGATTGATGAAGGCAATTCACTTGAGTGTCAACATCATATAAAATCATTTTACATCATTTTGCATCTTTTATCGCCACTAACGCCTGATCTACTGAGGAGCCCAACTGCATTTGGCATAAAATGATGTATTTTGATGTATTTCGGATACATCGACGGGAATTGATGAGGAAAACACCCATCCGATGACGCATAAGACTTGCATCATTTTCAAATCGAAATACATCATTTTACATCATTTCTGTGAGGGACGGGATTTGCGATCAACATTGAGCGACATTGCCAAGGCTGCCGGTGTATCAAGTGCGACCGTTGACCGTGTTCTCAACAATCGCGATGGCGTGAAAGAGCGCACGCGGGAAATCGTGCTCGAAGCCGCACGCAATCTTGGCTACCTTCCCGGCAGCGCGCCTCGCAATGCAGCACCCACTGAGCGGATGAAGCTGGACTTCGTATTGCCTGCAGGAACCAACACCTTCATCGCCAATCTGCGCGATCAGATTGTCAGGCAGGCCGCGCTGAAGCCTGAAATTGACCTGACCATCCATAGTGTTGAAGGCTTCAACCCGGATACGCTGGCGCAGGCGCTGGAAAGCCTCAAGGGACAGGCGCAAGGCGTTGGCGTGATTGCGCTGGATCACCCGACAGTGCGTGAAGCCATGCGTGCTCTCGCTGAATCCGGTGCGCATATCGTAACGATTGCGTCAGACATTCTACATGTGCCACGCGTTGGCTATATTGGCATCGACAATCGCGCAGCAGGCCGGCTTGGCGGCTATATCCTTGGCAGGTTTTTGGGGCGAGCGGCAGGAAACAAGGTCGCATTATTCGCCGGATCGCTTTCCTATCGCGGACATGAAGAGCGCGAGATGGGCTTTCGGCGCGTGATCGCGGAGGAGTTTCCGCAACTAAATATCGTTGAATTGAAAGAGATCGAAGACAGTCGCGAGAAGGCTTATACTGAGACTATCGCGATGCTCGAGCGCCACCCGGACCTTGCAGGCATATATAATCTAGGCGCTGGCAATCAGGGCATCGGTCAGGCTTTGATGGATTCCGGTAAATCGGATTCAGTTATATTCATTGGGCATGAACTGACCGAAAGCACCAAACGCCTGCTGCTGAATGGCACCATGGATGCTGTCATTGATCAGAACCCGCGCGTTGAAGCGCGTGAAGCACTGATGGCACTTATCAGCAGCATCAAAGGCCAATCATTCGACCCACAGCCGCCACGCGTTCAGGTGATCTTCAGAGAGAACATTCCTGAGAACTAAAACTTAAAGCATTTGCAGCAAAAAGTGCGAAGCGGTTTTGAGTAGGATAATGCGTAAAAACAAATAGCTGCAGCGGTTCCAACGATACAGTCTTAATTGGAACCATTGTAAAGACTGTTACTTCGTATAAAGCGCGCGCGAACGCTCGAGATGGTGCAGCATCGCAGCTTCTGCACCGTCCGAGTTTTTAGCGGCAAGCATCTCGATAATTTCTTCGTGCTCGACGAGTGTGTATTTTTCTTTACCCGTCCAGATCAGCATATGCGTGTGATATTCACGCAGCCAGGCGAGCATCGCTTCACTGACGCCAACGAAGATCGGATTGCCAGAAATTTTCGCGATCCGAATATGAAATTCCATATCGGCGGAAATGAACGCATCGGCATCACCCAGCGATTCCCGCTGGCGCTCCACGATTGCGCGAAGGTCCGCAACGTCTTGTTCGCTGGCCTTCTGCGCTGCTTCACGGGCAATACCGCGCTCGAAGAAAATACGCGCGCTTTTGAGATGCTCCAGCGTATCCAGGGATTGCGCCAGCATGATCTTCGCCGTCGGGTCGACTTGCTGCAAGATCGAACGGGCAGTCAGTTTCAAAACCTTGGCGCGCTCACCATGCGAGATATTGACCAGTCCCATCTTGGCAAGTGACTGCATCGCCTCGCGGATCGCGGGACGTCCGACGCCAAAACGCTCCATCAGAACACGCTCGGACGGCATTTCGTCGCCCGGCGTCAATTCACCGGACGTAATCATGTTTTCGAGCCGGTCGAAAACTTCGTCGGACAGTTTGCGGCGAATGATGGGTTCGATTGGTTGGGTCATTGCATCTCACTACTCATGAGCTTTTCTCTCTTATGCATGTTCAAATGCCTCGAGGAAAGCCGTTACCCACGCTCTCGTGACTGGGCTAACAATTTTCCACTTGCAGATGTTGGAATACTCATTATACCAGTTAGCACTCAAACACCATGCGCTTATCAACTATGCACATGTCTCAGGCGCAGCAAAAACAGTGAGTGACGACAATTCCGATGAACATCTGTTTGACCTATCGCATTGAGACCACCGGCAGCATCGAACAGATGGCAGCCAAGATCGCGAGCGATCAGTCGACCGGTACTTTCGTCGCCGTTCCCGGAGAAACAGAAGAGCTGAAGGCGCGCGTCGCAGCGCGCGTACTGGAAATTCGGCCGCTTGAAGATGCGAGCGTGCCTGCTTGGCCAGAGCTTGAATCCGGTCACGGGCCGATCAAGCGCGCCGATGTCGATATTGCCTTTCCGCTTGATGCTATCGGCACCGACCTTGCAGCGCTGATGACGATTGCCGTTGGCGGCGTTTACTCGATCAAGGGCATGACCGGCATTCGCGTTGTCGATATGAAGCTGCCGGATGCATTTCGTACAGCCCATCCCGGACCACAGTTCGGGATTGCCGGAAGCCGTCGCCTCACGGGCGTTGAAAAGCGCCCGATCATCGGCACCATCGTCAAGCCAGCCCTTGGTTTGCGTCCGCATGAGACCGCAGAACTCGTCGGCGAATTGATCGAATCCGGCGTCGATTTCATCAAGGACGATGAAAAACTGATGAGCCCGGCCTATTCGCCGCTCAAAGAGCGCATTGAAGCGATCATGCCGCGCATTCTTGATCACGAGCAGAAGACCGGCAAAAAGGTCATGTATGCCTTTGGCATCTCCCATGCCGATCCCGATGTCATGATGCGCAACCATGACATGGTATTGAAAGCTGGCGGCAATTGCGCCGTGGTCAACATCAATTCGGTTGGCTTCGGCGGCATGAGCTTCCTGCGCAAGCGCTCAGGCCTCGTGCTCCACGCCCACCGCAATGGCTGGGACGTCCTGACCCGCAATCCAGGCGCTGGTATGGATTTCCGCGTCTATCAGCAGTTCTGGCGCCTGCTCGGTGTCGATCAGTTCCAGATCAACGGCATTCGTGTGAAATATTGGGAGCCGGACGAAAGCTTCGTCAATTCGTTCAAGGCTGTCAGCACGCCATTGTTCACGCCTGCCGACTGCCCGCTTCCCGTTGCCGGTTCCGGTCAGTGGGGCGGACAGGCGCCTGAAACCTATGAACGTACAGGCCGCACCACGGACCTGCTTTATCTGTGCGGTGGCGGCATTGTCAGCCATCCGGGTGGCCCGGCTGCTGGTGTTCGCGCCGTGCAGCAGGCATGGGAAGCAGCAGTCGCTGGTATCCCGCTTGAAACATTTGCTGCAGATCACCCTGAACTTGCAGCCTCGCTCGCAAAATTCGGAAAAGGTGGCGAGTAATGTCACAGGCCTCCAACGAATTGCTATTGTCCTATTACGGTGACGACCTCACCGGCTCGACTGATGTCATGGAGGCACTTGCTTCCAATGGAGTCGACACTGTTCTGTTTATGAATGTGCCAGATGAGACGCTGCTTGCACGCTTTTCGCACTGCAAAGCCATCGGCCTTGCAGGCACCAGCCGCAGCGAAACGCCGGAATGGATGCAGGAACACCTCACGCCCGCATTCAACTGGCTCAAAAGCCTCAATGCTGCGATTGCCCATTACAAGGTCTGCTCGACATTCGATTCCGCACCGCATGTCGGCAATATCGGCAAGGCAGTTGAAATCGGCAAAGCAATCTTCAATCAGGCCTATGTGCCGTTGGTTGTCGGTGCGCCGCAGCTCAAGCGTTACACATCTTTCGGAAATTTGTTCGCCGCCTATCAGGGCGAAACCTATCGCATCGACCGTCATCCGGTCATGAGCCGCCATCCGGTCACGCCTATGCATGAAGCAGACCTGCGCGTGCATCTGGCTCAGCAGACAGCGCTTAAAACTGTGCTTGCTGATCTCGTAGCGCTTTCAGCAGCCGATGCGAATGAACGTGTAAACGCGATTGTCAAAGATGCTGACGGCATGTTGCTCCTCGACGTTGATAGCCATGAAAGCCAGTTGCACGCAGGCGAACAGCTCTGGCGTTTGCGTGCCCGTGAAGGCTGGTTTGTCGCTGGTTCGTCCGGCGTTGAATATGCGCTTCTGGCCGCTTGGGCCAAGGCCGGACTGATCGGTACGAAAAAGGAGTTTCCACTTCCGGGCAAGGCTGACCGCATCGCGGTCGTTTCAGGAAGCGTCTCTCCGACGACAGAACGTCAGATTCGTCATGCGACCGCATCGGGCTTTACCGGCATTGATCTCAACCCGCTCGATCTTTTGGGCGAAAACGGCAATCAGGCAATCGAAGCTGCCATTGCTGAAGGCCAGAAGGCGCTCAAGCAGGGCAACAGTGTGATCCTCAACACCGCCCTTGGCCCGTCGGCTGATCGCGGCACAGAAATTGATAAGATCGCAGGCAGCCGCCACCAGCTGGCGCGCAGCCTCGGCTTCATCCTCCGCAGCCTTGTTGAGCGCGAAAGTCTTACCCGCGCAGTCATTGCAGGCGGCGACACTTCCAGCCACGCATTGCGTGAATTGCATGTCGATGCACTCACCACGCTTTTGCCGCTTCCACAAACTCCGGGGTCGCCGCTTTGCACGGCACACGGCGCTCACGCCGCCACCAACGGCCTGCAGGTTGCCCTCAAGGGCGGTCAGGTCGGTTCTGACGGTTACTTCAGTCAGATTCGCGACGGGTTGACCGCTTGAATCTGGAATACTCATTGACTGGTTATACCAGTTGAGCTACCAAAAGTCTGGGAAGGAACTACAATCATGACAGCTATCGCTTTGTTCGGAGCGGGCGGCAAGATGGGCTACCGTCTGGCCAAGAACCTCAAGGGTTCACGCTTTGACGTACGTCACATCGAAGTCAGCGACGCAGGCAAGGCACGCCTGAAGAACGACCTCGGCATCGACACCATCGATGCTGATGCAGGTCTCGAAGGCGCTGAAGTCGTCATTCTGGCTGTGCCGGATACCATCATCGGCAAGGTTGCTGCAGGCATCGTTGACAAGCTGAAGCCAGGCACAATGGTTATTGCGCTCGACGCAGCTGCGCCATTCGCCGGTCATCTGCCAGAACGCGCAGACCTTACCTATTTCGTGACGCATCCTTGCCATCCGCCGATCTTCAACGATGAAACAGACATGCAGGCAAAGAAGGACCATTTCGGCGGTCTGTTTGCCAAGCAGCACATCGTTTCAGCTCTGATGCAGGGTCCAGAAGAAGCCTATGCGCTTGGTGAAGAAATCGCCAAGGTCATCTGGGCACCTGTCATGCGTTCGCACCGCGTAACCGTCGAGCAGCTCGCAATCCTCGAGCCGGGCCTTTCGGAAACCGTTTGCGCTTCGCTTCTGGTCGTCATGAAGCAGGCCATGGACGAAAGCGTTCGTCGCGGCGTTCCTGAAGAAGCTGCTCGCGACTTCCTGCTTGGCCACATGAATGTTCTCGGCGCCGTCATTTTTGGCGAAGTTCAGGGCGTATTCTCCGATGCCTGCAACAAGGCAATCGAATTCGGCATTCCTGCGCTGATGCGCGATGACTGGAAGAACGTTTTCGAACCGGAAGAAATCGCAGAAAGCATCCGTCGCATTACGTGACGTCACTTGGGAGGGCGCAAGCCCTCCCCACTTACCGCCCTTTTGGGAAACGGGGCTTATTGGGAGGTCTACATGAAGTTTACACGCAGGAAAATTGCGCGCGGTTTTGCGATTGCAGCCGTCTCGGCAACATTGGCAGGCAGCGTTGTCATGCCAGCCTGGGCTGCCGATCTTATCGCGATCATCACACCATCGCATGACAATCCATTCTATAAAGCCGAAGCTGTCGGCGCGGAAGCCAAGGCCAAGGAGCTTGGTTACGATACGCTGATCCTTCAGCATGATGACGACGCGACCAAGCAGTCGCAGCTTGTCGATACGGCCATCGGCCGTGGCGCAAAGGCGATCATCCTCGACAATGCCGGTTCGGAAGCATCGATTGCGGCCGTTCAGAAGGCCAAGGACGCGAAGATCCCTTCGTTCCTGATCGACCGTGAAATCAATGCCTCGGGTGTTGCTGTTTCGCAGATCGTTTCGAACAACTATCAGGGCGCTCAGCTCGGCGCTGAAGAATTCGTCAAGCTGATGGGCGAAGCCGGCAATTATGTCGAGCTGCTTGGTCGCGAATCCGATCTCAATGCTGGCACCCGCTCCAAGGGCTATCACGACGTCATCGACGAATATCCAGACATGAAGATGGTTGCGCAGCAGTCTGCCAACTGGAGCCAGACTGAAGCTTTCACCAAGATGCAGAGCATTCTGCAGGCAAACCCTGATATCAAGGGCGTGATTTCCGGCAACGACACCATGGCTATGGGTGCATGGGCAGCGCTTGAAGCTGCAGGTCGCAAGGACGTTATCGTTGTCGGCTTTGACGGCTCCAACGATGTGCGGGACTCCATCAAGGCTGGCGGCATCAAGGCAACTGTTCTTCAGCCAGCTTACGCTCAAGCACAGATGGCTGTCGTACAGGCTGACGAATATATCAAGACCGGTAAGGGTTCTGCTGAAGAAAAGCAGCTAATGGACTGCGTCCTCATCAATCCTGACAATGCAGACAAGCTCGAAACCTTCGCTTTGAAGGACTAACTCCCAAGGCTTGCGACATCGGGAGCGCCGACAATGTTAGCGCTCCCCATATGTTCCTAATACCAAGGATAAATTCATGTCAGTGCTGAAGTCAGCTTCCATTATCCTGCTGGCCTGCGGTGTCGCGCTTTCGGGCTGCAAAATCATCAAGACTCCGACAGCAGAAGAAGCCGCAGAAGCACGCGGCGATAATTTCAATCCCGATCGTTCGGTTGCCGACATCTGGGACTCAAAAGTTAAGCCGTTTTTTGCCGAGAAAACTACAACGCTTGATGAAGTGATGCAGGCAGCAAACGCAGATGCGGATGCCGCTGGAGCAAAATACGGCCATCGCGAAAAGCAGGGCAATGCCCCCTGGACTTTTGCAGCCAAGCTTGAAGGCACTGTGGTCGCCGCCGAAACGAAATCGCGCGCAGCATATGTTGATGTCGACAGCAATGGCGATGGCAAGGCCGATGCACGTGTGCAGATCGGGCCGACGGTTCGCGGCAGCGCAATCCGCGACAGCCTCTCCTTTGTGAACTTCAACGAGTTTCGCAATCAGATCGACTGGGCTCAGTTTGGCAAGGCGTTCAACACCCGCGTCAATGACGATGTTCTTTCAAAGCTTCCGCGCGAAGATCTGGTTGGCATGAAGGTGAAAGCCGAAGGTGCTTTCCCGTTGCCATCGAAGGGACAGCTTCCTCTTGTCACGCCAGTTTCCATCTCTTTGGAGAAATAAGCGATGGAGACGGAAATGAACCCAAAGGACGATATCGTCCTCAAGCTTGAGGATGTTTCCAAGGTTTACTCGGGCATTATCGCGGTCAAGCGTGCCAATCTCGAATTGCGTCGCGGCTCGGTCAATGTGCTTGTCGGTGAAAACGGTGCTGGCAAATCCACGCTGATGAAAATCATCGCTGGCGTTGAACGCCCAACCATGGGGAAGATTATTCTCGATGGAGAGGAAGTGTCATTCGACAGTCCAGCCGACGCGCAAAAGCGCGGTATTGCGATGATCTTTCAAGAACTGAACCTGTTTTCAAACATGTCGGTGGCAGAGAATATCTTTGCCACACGCGAAATCATGCGCGGGTTGCGCGGTATCGACCACAAGGCGCAGGTTGTAAAAGCCAACGAATACCTCGACCGACTCGATGCAGGCATCAGTGCAAATACGCTTGTCGCCGATTTGCCGATTGGTCAGCAGCAGCTTGTCGAAATCGCAAAGGCAATCTCGATTGATGCACGCATTGTCATTATGGACGAGCCAACATCCGCACTTTCTGCAGCCGAAGTCGACATTCTTTTCAAGGTGATTGCCGAACTGAAAAGTCAGGGCGTCGCAATCGTCTATATTTCGCATCGTCTCGAAGAACTGATGCGGATCGGCGATTACATCACCGTTTTGCGTGATGGAAAAATCACCGGGCAGGAAGAGATCAAGAATATCGATACGCAATGGATTGTGCGTTCGATGATTGGCTCCGATGCCAAGGATTTTGCAAAGCCTGTGACCCACAAGATCGGTGCAGAGCGGTTTCGTGCTGAAAACATCACCCTACCCCGCCCAACCGGCGGATTGGCAGTCGATGATGTATCGCTGAGTGTGCGCGCAGGCGAAGTTTTGGGCATTTACGGCCTGATGGGCGCGGGGCGCTCCGAGTTCTTCGAATGCGTGATGGGCCAGCATGGGCATTCCACTGGTAAGATCTATATTGATGGCGAGCAAGTGAAGGAGCGCGACACCACCCGTCGTATCCGGCGCGGTCTTGCGCTCATTCCGGAAGACCGTCAGCGCGAAGGTCTGGTGCAGATATTGTCGATTGCCAACAATCTGACACTGGCAAGCCTCGACCGTCTGGCCCGCTTCTTCCACATCACGCCAAAGCGTGAAAAGCAGGCCATTCAGGAAGCCATCAAGGACCTTTCGATCAAGGCACCCAACCCGGATTTTGAAGTCACTTCAATGTCAGGTGGCAACCAGCAGAAGGTCGTCATCGGCAAGGCGCTGATGACCAATCCAAAAGTTCTCCTGATGGACGAGCCATCGCGCGGCATTGATGTGGGCGCAAAGGCGGACGTCTTCCGCACCATGCGCAGGCTTGCCGCCGAGGGTCTTTCCATTCTTTTTTCAACCTCTGATCTGGAAGAAGTCATGGCGCTCTCCGATCGCATCGCGGTGCTCAGCAATGGGAAGCTGATTGCCATATTCGACCGCGATAAAGCGACGGAAGCCGACATCGTTGCCGCTTCGGCCAAAGGCCACGGACATACGCATGACAACGACCACAACAAACAAACAAGGGAACTCGCGTCATGACAGCCAACACAACGGCGGCGGCCACTGACTCAACCTTTAACAGCGGCTCGGCCCTGCTGACGCTGATGAAACTGAGAACCTTCATCGCGCTTTTCGCTGTGTTTATCTTCTTCTCATTCGCAGCGCCAAATTTCCTTTCTGCCGCCAACCTGATCTTGATGTCGAAGCACGTAGCCCTTAACGCATTCCTTGCGATGGGCATGACCTTCGTCATCATCACGGGCGGCATCGATCTCTCGGTGGGCTCCATCGTCGGGCTTTGCGGTATGGTTGCCGGTGGCCTGCTGATCTATGGCGTTGACCTTGGTGTCGGCTATACGATCTATTTCAACATCATCGAAATATCGCTGATCACACTGGCCGTTGGTGTCGCGGTTGGCTTCATAAACGGGCTGTTGATCACCAAATTGAATGTCGCGCCGTTCATCGCGACACTCGGCACCTTGTATGTGGCGCGCGGCCTGGCACTTTTATCCTCGGACGGCCAGACCTTCCCGAACCTTGTAGGCCGCGAAGACCTGGGCACAACCGGCTTCGCGTTCCTCGGATCGGGTAGCATTCTCGGTCTTCCGGTATCGATCTGGATTCTGATCGTCGTCGCTTTGGCCGCGGCCTATATCGCGCGATACACGCCGCTTGGTCGCCAGATTTTCGCAGTCGGCGGCAATGAACGTGCGGCACGCATGTCGGGTATCCGCGTCGACCGCGTAAAGATGTTCGTTTATATGTTTTCGGGCTTCTGTGCTGCAATCGCCGGGCTTATCATCTCGTCCGAACTGATGTCATCGCATCCGGCAACTGGCAACTCCTTCGAGCTGAACGCCATTGCAGCAGCCGTTCTCGGCGGCACTTCGATGTCAGGCGGACGCGGCACCATTGGCGGCACAATCATCGGTGCATTCGTCATCGGTATTCTCTCCGACGGTCTGGTCATGATGGGCGTATCGTCCTTCTGGCAGATGGTCATCAAGGGCCTTGTCATCATCATTGCCGTGGTGGTCGATCAGGCACAGCGCCGCCTCCAGCAGCGCGTTACACTCATGCAAATGGCAAAAGCGGGTTAAAAATGGCAGAATTGAATGGCGCTCTGATCGGCTGCGGTTTCTTCGCAATCAACCAGATGCATGCATGGAATGACGTTTCGGGTGCCAAGATCGTGGCAATCTGCGACCGCGATGCTGAGCGGTTGAAGATTGTCGGCGACCAGTTTGGGATCGAACGCCGCTACACGGATGCGGAGGCGCTGTTTGCAGATGGCGGCATCGATTTTGTCGATATCGCCACCACGGTTTCAAGCCATCGTGTGCTGGTGGAACTTGCGGCTGCGCACAAGGTGCCAGCAATCTGCCAGAAGCCTTTTGCCAAAACGCTTGATGATGCAAAGGCCATGGTGAAGGTCTGCGATGAAGCAGGTATTCCGCTTATGGTGCATGAAAACTTCCGCTGGCAGACGCCTATTCAGGCAGTGCGCAAGGCACTCGACAGTGGTGTCATCGGCACGCCATTCTGGGGACGTTTCTCCTTCCGCTCCGGCTTCGACGTGTTTTCTGGCCAGCCTTATCTTGCAGAGGGTGAACGTTTCATCATTGAAGACTTAGGCATTCATACGCTTGATATTGCGCGCTTTATTCTGGGTGATGTGACCAGCCTTGTTGCACGCACCAAGCGCGTCAACCCGAAAATCAAGGGCGAGGACGTAGCGACCATTCTTATGGATCATGAAAATGATGCTACCTCCATTGTCGACGTAAGCTATGCCACCAAGCTCGAAACCGATCCTTTCCCGGAAACGCTTATTGAGCTCGATGGCACGCAAGGCTCGATCCGTCTTTATCGGGGCTATCGCCTTGAGGTGATTACGCCGAACGGCACCACAGTTTCCGATGTTTCGCCAAAACTGCTCTCATGGGCCTCACGTCCATGGCACAATATTCAGGAAAGCGTTTTTGCCATTCAGCAGCATTGGGTGGACAAGCTGGAAACTCGCGAAGAAACCTCGACATCGGGTGCGGATAATCTCAAGACTTTCGCGCTTGTCGAAGCCGCCTATGACAGTGCGGCCAGCGGTAATCGTGTTGATGTGACGGCATTGCTAAAATGAACAGTGCCGATCCCTTCCTGCTTTATGGCACTCGTGAAGCTGAAACCCCGCCTCAGCATCTCAAGGCAGGTTTGCTTTCGGTTGATCTGAGCGATGGCAATCTACGAACCATCAAATATGATGGCGTCGAGGTTCTGCGCGCTGTTTCCTATCTGGTGCGGGATCAAGACTGGGGAACCTACAACCCGGAAATCCATGATCTGAATGTTGAGCAAAACGACAGCGGCTTTATCGTCACCTATCAGGCACGTTGCGAAGGACCGGATGCGACCCAACTCACCATTGATGTTCGCATTCAGGCAGAGATTGGCGGTACGCTCACTTTTGATGCCGTAGCGAATACAGCGACAGGCTTTGAAACCAACCGTTGCGGCTTCTGCATTCTGCATCCAATCGTCGGCGTGGCAGGCTCGCCTGTTAGCGTCGAGTACGTCGATGGAACGCTCAACGAAACCCATTTGCCCGACCTGATCGAGCCATGGCAGCCTCTTATGGACATGCGCGCTATCACCCATGAGGTTATCTCCGGCGTTTCAGCCGAGTGCCGTATGGAAGGCGATACTTTTGAGATGGAAGACCAGCGCAACTGGTCTGATGCATCTTACAAGACCTATGTGCGTCCGCTGGCTTTGCCATGGCCTTACCAGATCGAAGCCTCCAAGCCTCAGCATCAGCGCATCGTGCTCAGTATTCGCGATACACGCAAAGCAGCGTCACAAGCGGGCACGAATGCGGAGCCGGTGAGCATCACGCTCGGCGACCTAAGCGGCAGGATGCCAAATATCGGCATCATCATCACGCCAAAAGAAGCCAAGGCCAGTTTAGCTGCAACAGAGCTACTTCAGGAAATAGCCCCGCAGGATTTGTTATTTCATTACGATCCTTTGGCCGGACACGATGGATCAGCTTTCATCTACTTTGCAGCTCTTGCAGCTCGACATGAAGGGCGCGTTTCGCTTGAAATTGCATTGCCTTGCGCAAAGTCTCTGATCGAGGAAATGAACGAGATTGCAGCAGACATGAAAGTCGCCGGATTTAAGCCGGATGCAATTATTGTTTCACCGGCTATAGATCGGCAGTCAACACCGCCCGGCAGTGAATGGCCACCCTGCCCGCCGCTTGAAGATGTTTATGCCGCAGCAAGAGCAGCCTTCCCGAATGTGCGGCTTGGCGGCGGAATGCTGAGCTATTTCACCGAACTTAATCGCAAGCGCGTTCCGGGCGAGCTTATTGATTTTGTCACTCACTGCACCAATCCGATTGTCCATGCAGCCGACGACCTGAGCGTCATGCAAACACTGGAGGCGCTGCCTTTCATTACCCGTTCGGTGCGCGCAATCTACGGCGACAAGCCCTATCGCATCGGGCTGTCGACTATCCCCATGCGCCAGAACCCTTATGGCAGCAGGACGATGGAAAACCCGAATGGCAAGCGCATTGCGATGGCCAATCGCGATCCGCGCCATAATGGAAAATTCGCGGAAAGCTTTGCAATGGCATATGCCATATCTGTGCTGAATGCTGGCCTCGATAGCCTGACACTCTCCGCCCTCACCGGCCCGTTCGGGCTTGTTGCGGGCGAAAACGAACCGACAGTTGCTGGCGGCAAGCGCCCTTTGTTCAATGCTGTAAAAGTGCTTGCACAGCTTGCCGGGAAAAACTTCAAGCCGTGCCAATCTTCGCGTCCATCGGGCGTTCTGGCAATGGCGGTGGAAGAGAAGGTCTGGCTGGTCAATATCACATCGCATCAACAGGACGTAGTGGTTGCAGGCAGCAAGATTATATCATTGCCGCCCTATGGCGTGCAGTCGGGCGCGATCTAAAAAACGGGCCAATGGCCCGTTTGTTCATTTAGACACTCGGATATTGAGCGTCCGTCACATGCTCCATCCAGTCGACAACCTTGCCGTCGAGCTGTTCCTGCGTTGCGATATGGCTCATCGCATTTTGTGGCGACGCGCCGTGCCAATGCTTTTCACCCGGTTCAAACCAGACAACATCGCCGGGTCGAATTTCCTCAATCGGACCGCCTTCGCGCTGCACCAGGCCTAATCCAGAAGTAACAATCAGCGTTTGTCCGAGCGGATGCGTGTGCCAGGCAGTGCGGGCACCCGGCTCAAATGTAACTGTTGCTGCGGCAGCACGCCGTGCATCATTGGGCGAAAACAACGGATCAATGCGAACCTGGCCCGTAAACCAGTCTGCGGGGCCAACACCGGATGGTGTCGATCCATTTCTTTTGATTTCCATAGCGTTCTCCTGTCAGCGCATAAGATAGCGTCGTGACCTTGCAAAGAAATAGCAAAACGCCGATCAAATGACCGGCGTTTATCAATTTGACTTGAATATTTTAAAGCATGTTTCCCAAAAGTGGGAACCGGTTTCGGGACAACGACATGCACCCTGCTCTAGCGGCGTTTCGCTGGCTGCTCGCCAAGCTTCATGCCGTGGCGTTTTGAAAGCTCAGCAATAACAAGCTCTAGCTCCTGCGCCTTGCGTGCAGCATCCCAGCCAAATTCAATGCCAAGGATATCAGCAATTGCGATCAGATTGGCATTCGACAGCGCGCCATCAATCGCCAGCGTCGTGCGTCGCAATACTACATCGGAGAGATGAACGACCAGCTCATTGCGCGCAATCCACGCAATTTCCGCACGGCTTATGCTGTCTGTGTCAGGCAGAAGTGTAACGCCAACTTTGGCTTCGTCCTGAATGATCGGCAAGGCAGTCGTGCCGTAGCGCTGCAAAAGTGTCTCGACGCGTTCGGCTGCAAGCCCGGTTTCCTTGGCGTGTTTCGCCACCCATGCGGCGCTTGCCCGGTCATCAGTCGGGTAATCCTTGCCGCCGCCGATGGTCAAAGTGCGGGTTGATTTGAGACGCTCGCGACCAAAACGCTTTAGTACCGTATCTGCCACTTCTTCCGCGAAACCGCGGAACGTCGTCCACTTACCACCAACCAGCGAAATGATCGCAAACGGACGGCCTGCATCCGGCTCAATAACCGGCGCGGAGTGGTCCCGGCTGATAAGCCCCGGTTCCGACGCATTGGAGGCAGGCAGCGGGCGAATGCCGCTATATGTGTAGACGATCTGGCTGCGATCGAACTTCAGCTTCGGCAGCAGCGAACGCAGGCTTTCGATGAAGTAATCGATTTCCTTGTCTTCCGCGAAAACCTCATCCGGATTGTTTGCCGGAATATCCGTCGAACCGACCAGCGCCAGACCATGATAATCATAGACAAGGCAGATACGACCATCATCCGCCTCAAAATAGATCATGCGGCCCTTGAGACTTTTGACCAGTTCCGGGTGATCGATCAGGATATGCGACCCCTTGGTGCCGCCGATCATCTTGGTTTCTTTACCAAGCGCCGCGTTGACATGATCGATCCACGGACCAGCAGCATTGATGACGATCTTTGGCTTCACCGTGAAAGCAGCACCATCCGGCCCTTCAAAGCTCACTGCGCCGTCGCTGGCCGCAACAATGGAGCTGAAATTGGCCGCTGCGTTCTTTGGATTGGCTTTCACGCCGTCGCTGACAAGCTCATAAACCAGACGTTCCGGCTTACTCACCCATGCATCATAATAAATGCCACCCCCAACGATAGACGTGGTCATATAGGGCATTTCCTTCAAGGCACTCTTCTTGAAGAGAAAATTATGCTTTGGCATAACGCGTTCACGCGCACCAAAATAATCGTAAAGCCCGAGACCGATTTTGATCAGCACAGCGCCACGGCTGCGTGGAGCGGTGGTTGAGCCAAACAAAGTCCTGAGTGCAGCGGTAATGCCCTTGGTCCACGAGAAAACCGGAATAAAGGTCGGCAGCGGCTGGACATTATGCGGCGCATTTTTCAACAGGATATTACGCTCGACCGTCGATTGAGCAACCAGACCGAATTCACCGGTTTCGAGATATTTGAGACCCCCGTGAATGAGGCGTGACGGGGCAGCACTCGTGCCGGAACCAAAATCGCCCTTATCAACGATCAAGCAGCTCACGCCCTGTTCACTCAGATCGCGATAGAGACCCGCGCCATTGATGCCTGCGCCCAGAATGAGCACATCAACACCGTCAGCTTCGAGTTGGCTGATACGGTTCTTCATTTGGGCGCTGTTTACGAAATCGTTCATTTCACTGTCTTTACATCGTCATCGCGCAAACGAGCGCGGCATATTTCAATCTGTTAAGGCGTCGATCTTGGGCCAGATCGGTCCAAGTGCAGATGCGATTTCCCTGAACAGCGCATAGCGCTTTTCATACTGCTCGCTGCGCACCGCATCCGGTGTGTAGGTCCGGCCAATTGCATCAAGATCGCGCGGATCGCTATAAACATCTGTGAAAACGCCCGCGCCCTTGCCTGCACATAGAGCAGCCCCCCATGCAGCCGCTTCATCCGTTTCAGTGACTGTGACCGGCATACCCAGCACATTGGCAAACATCTGTGCGAATGACGGGCTGCGCGAAACACCACCTGTGAGGCGCGCTGCGGAAATTGCAAAGCCTTCTTTCAGATGATCGACATGAATGCGGTGGTTGAAGGCAATGCCTTCCCAAACAGCGCGCAGCATATCGCCACGTTCCTGCCAGCCGCGAAGACCGAAGAACGCGCCGCTTGCCATCGCACCATATGGCGAGCCAAACAAATAAGGATGGAATAGCGCTGTCGACGGCTTGGCCAAAGCAGCATCGATCTCCGGACGCAGCATATCGTGGATTGACCGACCGGTTTCTTCCGCTTCACGCCGTTCTGCCGGGCAGAGCTTGTCGAGGAACCAATCGTAGTTTGCCGTGGAAGCAGGCGAAATGGACATGTTGTTCCATTCGCCGGGTGCAATCCCATTGCGGCAGAACCAGCTTTTGTCGACATTTGGTTTGGACGACAGCGTTTCATTGATCGAATAGGTGCCAGCCACAACCGCAACCGTACCGATCTTAAGACCGCCCACACCCAATGCCGACGCAGTGACATCATGTAGACCGCCAACAACAGGTGTTCCAGCAACAAGCCCGGTACGGTTTGCGCATTCTTGCGAAACACCGCCAATGATCTCATCCGAACGCGACATGGGAGGCAGCGCATCCCAAAGTGCCTCGAGGCCGAAAAGTTTGAGCGCGTCTTTCGAATAGTCTTGCGTTTTGTAATCAGTGAAAGACGTCGATGCCTCGGTACGATCAGTGCCGACTTCGCCCGTCAGGCAGAAACGCAGCCAATCCTTGCAGGCAATGACATGCCCGATGCGCCCATAGCGTTCAGGCTCATTTTCCTTAACCCAGGCCAGAATGGCGGACGGTGCAGAGGCGTGCGGCAGCTGACCGGTGATCGCAATCGACTGTTCTGCGACAGGGCTGTTCACCCAGCGCTCAGCCACATCAACGGCACGGCTATCCAGCGACAGAATGCCTTTACCAAGCGGGCGGCGATCCCTATCGAGCATGTAGATGCCGTCACCATGGGCGGTGGTGGCAATGGCTAGAATGTCAGATGCAGGGCGTCCACTTTTTGCGAGTGCTTCAGCAATTGCATCGGCAGTTGCATTCCAGAATTCATCCATATCGCGCTCGACATGGCGTGGGCGCGGGAAGGATTGCGCAACACGGCGACGGGCGACAGAAAGCGTTGTGCCATCAATATCGAACAATACGGCTTTGGTGACGGTCAGTCCGCTATCAATTCCCAACAGAGACGGCATGGATCGTATTTCCTGATATGTATGCGATGAAGTACTGAGGCTTATTCTCTTGTTCCGCCAGAACTGGCGATAACCACATTGATGTTCTGCGACTGCATGCGTTCGATATGTTCATGCGGAGTCTTGTCATCGACAATTACGACATCAAAATCACTCAGCGCACCAAAATTATGCAGCGCCCGGCGCTCAAACTTTGTGTGATCGGTCAACAGCACGCGCTTTGCAGCGCTTTCCAGCATGGCACGCTTGGTTTCAACCATTTCGGGTGACTGGTGAAACAGCAGATCGTCCATAATCGCCGAGATCGAAATGAAAGCCACATCGGCACGCAGACGGCGGATTTCATGGATCGTCATGCCGCCGACAAAGGCATTGCACCAGTTATAAAGTTGACCACCGAGACCGAGCAGCGTGACATCTTTCATGTCGCGCACTTCATTCATCAGGATCAGCGAATTGGTAATGACCGTCAGCGGTCCCTTGTCGGCAAGATAGGGAACCATTTGAAGGACAGTTGTTGAGTCATCGAAGAAAATGGCCTGACCGGGCTCTACGAACTGCATCGCGGCTTCAGCAATCAGTTTCTTTTCTTCGGATTGACGCGCAACGCGATAGAGGTCGCTCGCTTCAATAAGGCTAGTCGGTGCTGCGGAAACAACGCCGCGCGCCTTGCGAAACAGACCGCGACTGACGAGTTCGTCAACATCTCTGTGCGCAGTCATCAGGCTGATGCCGAAACGTTCGGTCAGATCTTCGATCCTTACCGATCCTTCGGACATAATCATTTCAGCAATCTGCTGGCGGCGAACCAACTGACGTGCGTGCCGGCTATCGTTCGGCACCTGCTCTGTCATCAGGTTGTCTATGCTTGCTTTGTTGCTTGTGACCATGCTTACCACTCGTCCCCAGCCCGCTCAGTTTATTGACCGGTCCCGATTCATAGCATCGGTACGAAAAATGCGGAGTGGAGCGCGGGATCAAGCCCGCGCCCCATCTTGTCAGGTCTTACTGTTCAAGAACGAAAGGAGCAGTGTACTTGTCTACATTGTCCTTGGTGATCAGGAAGCAATCGAAAAGCTGCTTTTCCTGGTCAACGCCGGTCTTGCCGGTCTTGATGAAGTTGTCGGCCTGCTTGACAGCAGCTTCCGAGAAGATCGCAACTGGCTGCAGAACGGTGTACTGAAGTTCACCGGCCTTGATGGCCGCAACAGCGTCGGGCGAACCGTCGAAACCGCCAACCTTAACCTTATCCAGCTTGCCAGCCTTCTTCAGAGCAGCGATTGCACCGAGAGCCATTTCGTCGTTACCGGAGATAACGCCGATGATGTCTGGGTTTGCCTGAAGCAAAGCCTGCATCTTGTCGTGACCCTGAGTACGGTTCCAGTTGGCAACATCCTGACCAGCCTTTACGAGGTCTGGGTACTGCGAAAGAACGGTTTCATAGCCGTTCGAACGAGTGGCGGCATTGTTGTCCGACGGCGAACCGAACAGCTCAACATACTTGCCTTCTTCACCAACGCTCTCAACCCACTGCGTTGCACCAAGTGCAGCACCCTGTGCATTGTTGGAAACGAGCTGTGCCTTTGCAAGGCCTTCCTGATTGATTTCAGCGTTTACGAGGAACACTGGAATGCCAGCTGCAACAGCGCGCTTGACTGCGCCAACCGAGCCGTCAGCATTGGCCGGATCAAGAATGATCGCGACCGACTTGTTGGTGATCGCGGTGTCGATCAGGTTGCTTTCGGTGTTGGTGTCGCCCTTGTGGCCGCCAACAACAGCAGAATAGCCGAGGCCTTCAGCGGTCTTCTTGGCGATTTCCCCTTCGGTGTACCAGTATGGGTTCGAAGGATCGTTGACCACGATTGAGATCAGACCTTCGGCCCAAGCCGAGCTGGCAATAAGCGGCAGTGCTGCAGCAGCAGCAAACAGAACGCGCATACCCTTCTTAAACATGTCTCACTCCCGTAAAAATTATCGTTGAGTTATGCCGGTTGCCCGGCGTTACCATTTCCAGTGGGCGAAATTTCAAACTGATATCGCCGTCTTGGAACCTTTCGATACCCCCGAAGAACCAGCTCCGCCCGGAACGGTGGGCGGAGCCGTAATTATCAACGCCGGGAGTATTGAATGCTGTTGAGCAGAACTGCGAGCACGATAACCGCACCGGTAAAAACAGTCTGCCAGTAGGATGATACACCGATGATCACGAGGCCATCGGAGAGGAAGCCGATAACGAAAGCACCCAGAAGCGTACCCTGAATGGTACCGCGACCACCCGTCAGTGCTGCGCCGCCGATTACGACTGCGGCGATTGCCGTCAGTTCGTAAGTGGTGCCGGCGGTTGGGCCTGCAGAAGTCAGCTGTGAAGACAGAACCAGACCAGCGATTGCGGCACAAATACCAGAGATCACATAGACCGAGATCTGTACGCGCTTGACCGGAACGCCGGAAAGTTCAGCTGCGCGTTCATTACCACCGGACGCATAGAGCCAGCGGCCAAATGCCGTGCGGTTCAGCACGACTGCAACGATGATGGCGAGAACAGCCAGTACAAGCACGCCGATCGGCACACCAAAAAGCGTATTGAAGCCGAGCCACTCAAAGCCGGTATTACCGAGTTCGGGACGCCCCCCGAGATTGTTGTAGGTGAGACCATTAGTCATCAGAAGTGCCACACCGCGCGCGCAATACAGTACGCCGAGCGTTGCCACGAAGGCCGGAACGCGCAGATAAGCGATCAGAACACCGTTGATGGCACCGACAAATGCACCCAAAGCACAGGTGATGAGGACAACCGCCCAAACCGGGAAATAGAGAATAATACCCAGTTCCGGAAGATTGACACCTTGCATCAGGAAGCCAGCAACAACACCTGCAAGACCGAGTGTTGAACCGACCGAAAGATCGATACCGCCATTGAGGATAACCAGCAGCATGCCAATTGCCAGCAGGCCGAAAATGGCCACATGCGATGACATGATGAGGAAGTTATTGATTGTAAAATAATAAGGCGAAAGGAACGAGAAGACCGCAATAATCGCGATTAACGCAAAGAACGCACGGCCTTCGAGCAGCAAATGCACGATGCTGGTTTTGCGCTTTGTCCCAGTGGACGCCGCCTTTTCTTTTGTGCTCGTGACTGACATTCTATCAGTGCTCCATAATCAACAGCATTTGCGGGCGGTAAGACCGAACCGATGCTCTAACTCTTTGTTTTAACCCATAACCTTGTCTGAAAAGTCGAACGACGTCTCAGGATTATGCTCTGGCATTTTTCGCATTATCCAACGCAAAACCGCGTCGCACTTTTGCTGGAAATGCTTTAGTGACCAACCAGGGACTCGCCCGAGGCGGCCATGATCTTTTCCTTGGAGACATCAGAACCGAATTCGGCTGAGATGCGTCCACGGTGCATAACGATGATACGATGAGCGATGCTGAGGCATTCGCCGACTTCAGATGTCGTGTAGACGACCGCAAGTCCGTCTTTGGCCTTTTCAGCCAGCAGCTTGAACACTTCGGCCTTCGCACCAATGTCGATACCGCGGCTTGGCTCATCCAGCAGAATGACCTTTGGCTCAGTCGCCAGCATCTTGCCGATAACGACCTTCTGCTGGTTGCCGCCTGAGAGCGATCCGATTGCGGCGTCGCCACCGTCCGTCTTGATGTGAACGTTCTTAATCGACTGATCGACGATGTTCTTCTCACGTTTCGTTGACGTGAAAAGGCCTTTCGTCATTTCGCCAATGCTTGCAAGCGAAAGGTTTCGGCCAACCGTCATGGTCTGCACCAGACCGTCGCGCTGACGATCTTCCGGGACCAGGACCAGGCCTCTGTCAATGCGCTGAGCAATCGTGAGGCCAGCCACATCCTGTCCCTTGAGAAGAATGTTACCAGCACTGGCCTTGAGACGTCCTGCAACAGTTTCAAGCAGCTCGGTACGACCGGCACCCATCAGGCCATAGATACAGACGATCTCACCAGCGCGGACTTTCAGCGACATATTATCGACAAGTGCGAAATCGCCGCCTGTTGGGTCTTGAACTGTGAGGTTTTCAACCGAGAGAGCGACATCGCCCCATTCGTAGCCGGTCGGAGGCGAACCGAGATCGAAGTTCTCGCCCACCATGTTGCGAACGATCCATTCAAGATCAATCTCAGCACGCGGTGCATAAGCGGTCATCGCACCATCACGCAGCACCACGGCATGATCGGTGATCTGCAGGGCTTCTTCGAGATGGTGAGAAATGTAAACAATCGCCACGCCACGCGCTGTCAGATCACGAATGACCTTGAACAGCACTTCAACTTCCGATGCACTGAGCGCCGAAGTCGGCTCATCCATGATCAGAATGCGGGAATTGACCGAAAGTGCACGTGCGATTTCGACGACCTGCTGTTGGCCGAGACGAAGCTCTTCGACAGGCGTGAGCGGATCGATATCTTCTTCGAGTTCTGTCAGAAGTTCGCGGGTCAGGCGTTCTTCTTCCGCAAAATTGACACCGGTTGAACCGCGAATTTCGCGACCCATGAAGATATTGTCGCGCACATTCATATTGGGCGCGAGGCTCAGTTCCTGGTGAATGATCGAAATACCGCGATCGCGCGCTTCCGAGGAGGAATTGAACGAAACCGGCTCACCATCGAGAATAATCGTGCCAGAGGTCGGCTGAATAACACCCGACAGAACCTTCATCAACGTCGACTTGCCAGCACCGTTTTCGCCAAAAAGCGTGGTGACCTGACCGCGACGGATTTCGAAATTCACACCCTTAAGCGCGTTGATACGCCCATAAGCCTTGGCTACGTCATGTGCGGAAAGAACGACTTCGCCGTGCTTGCCTTCAATTTTGGTCTGAAGTGTCATTTTACTTCAAACCCCACTGGGGTAACCAGCCAGTTCTTCGGATTGACCAGCTTGAAAACGCCCGTCACCGACACTGTCTTGCCAACGAGATTGTTGACGTCAACACCTTCGAGAACCTGCTTCTTCATCTCATTGTTGAGAGCAGAACCTGCATTCTGGAATTCGATCTGATTCTTGAACTGACCAAATTCGATCGTGCCAGTTGCATCGCGCAAATCAGTACCATTTACGGCCGGACCAGTCTGGACCCGGATTGCCATGCCTTCAGGGAAACCATCGACCTTGATGACATTATAGTTCGACTTGCGCTCTTCAACGGTGCCCGTGAACTTGATCGAAATGACCGGGTTCACACTGCCAACGCCATACTTCTTGCCGGCGGCATCCTTGTCAGCAGCAAGTGCGGTGCCAACTTCAACTGCATCGGCAGCGCGCTCTTCAACGCTTGCCTTAACTTTCGGAAATTCCGTAGCGCCGTAGGCTTCAGGGGAGAAGGCCTGCTGGCGCACGTCGGCATCTGAACCGATCTTCACGACCTTGGTGTCAAATCCAATCGCACCGACAACCACCACCGCAGCGACCACACTCCAAAGGACTGCGCGGTTCAGCTTGGCTGGCTTCTGTGAAACTTGATTAGCTTGTGTACTCATAATCAAACGCCTTCAGCAAATTCTGCCGGATTGTCGTTGTAAAAAACGGATTACGCGGCGGAACTTACACCGCTTGTAAACTGCACCCGCGATAAGGCACCCGGCCAGCGACGGCTAAACGGATTTTCGCACAGGCGGCCATGGGAGTGAGAAATTCAATCATAACGACCTCCACATAGTTCCCTGGCTCCGACCCTCCGCGCAGCTTGGAAACAGATGCGCCGCAACCATATGCTATGATAGCGGCATGTTATCAACTTCAATAATCATGTTATAAACACCAATATCTGTCAATCAGCTGTTTTTGAAACTCGCCCCATTTTGAACAATTGCAGTCCAAAAACTCACAATAAGGCAAGGGAATCCATCGTCAAAAGACAGCCTTAGATGATGAGTACAGCGAGCCGACTTTGTTTCCATACAACTTCGCCCACACCGGGATTATCTAAATTTATCATTTAAAAACATATACATAACTTTCTTCTACCTCATAATCGCTGCCGTAATACCGACGAAACCATATAAGAAAGAGCGAAATTGCAGGTCGAGAATTTCGTGGCAATCACCTTTTGTTGAAAAAAAATGCTTACCCACGAAAATTTTACAGACAGTTCGATACCGTTATGTTATCTCGATCATACGCAACAGCTCTTTTTCATTAAAATAAGAGCCGCGAGCGACAGAATTATAGTCGCGGGAGGAATCCAAATGTCCCTGAATGAGCACTTTGGGAAAGCGTATTTCAGTCATGCGTGGTAAGGGTGATATAATCATCGGTATCGACGCGGGCACATCCGTCGTCAAGGCAGTGGCGTTCGATCTTAGCGGTCGTCAACTGGAATCGGCGGCTGTCCGCAATACATACGAAACCGGAGAACATGGTGCCGCGACTCAGTCTTTGTCCCAGACATGGGAAGACTGCGTAAGCGCATTGCGCGGCCTGTCAGAAAAAGTTCCCGGCTTAAGCGAGCGCACTGCCGCTATTTCCGTCACCGGTCAGGGTGACGGCACATGGCTTGTTGGTCGCGACAATAAGCCGGTTGGCGATGCCTGGATCTGGCTCGACGCGCGCGCCGCCAATACTGTTACAAAACTTGCAGCAGGCCCGATGAACCGCGCGCGCTTTGAAGCGACCGGAACCGGCCTCAATACCTGCCAGCAAGGCACACAAATGGCGCATATGGACAGTTTCGTGCCGGAACTGCTCGATAATGCCGAAGTCGCCCTTCACTGCAAGGACTGGCTTTATCTCAATCTCACCGGCGTCCGCGCCACAGACCCTTCGGAAGCCAGTTTCACATTCGGAAATTTCCGCAATCGCCAATATGACGATGTGGTTATTGAAGCGCTCGGTCTGAAAAAGCGCCGTGGTCTGCTGCCCGAAATCGTGGACGGCACTCTGACACAGCATCCGCTATCCCCCGAAGCGGCCGCTGCGACTGGTCTTCTGGCCGGTACGCCGGTGAGTCTCGGCTATGTTGATATGGTCATGACGGCTCTTGGCGCTGGCGTTTATTGCGGCACCGCAGATGCCGGTTGCTCGACTATCGGATCGACGGGCGTGCATATGCGCGCAAAGCCAGTTGCCGACATTCACCTGAATGCCGAAGGCACGGGTTATGTGATTGCGCTGCCAATCCCGGGTATTGTCACCCAGGTTCAGACCAATATGGGCGCGACGATCAATATCGACTGGATTTTGCAGATTGCAGCCGATCTCATGTCGACCGCAGACAAAAAAGTCAGCTTGAACGATCTGATTCCCCGCCTTGATGAGTGGTTCAATATGAGCCGCCCCGGCGCGTTGCTTTATCATCCTTATATTTCCGAAGCTGGAGAACGCGGACCTTTCGTCAACGCTTTTGCCCGTGCGGGCTTTATCGGCCTTTCAAGCCGCGACCGTTTCCCTGAATTGGTGCGCTCGGTCGTTGAAGGTCTCGGCATGGCAACACGCGATTGTTATGCGGCCATGGGCGGCATGCCAGCGGAACTGCGCCTGACAGGTGGTGCTGCACGTTCACGTGCGCTTCGCAGCACGCTTTCCGCCGCAGTCAATGCGCCGGTTCGTGTCTCCTCGCGCGAAGAAGCGGGGGCTGCAGGCGCTGCAATGATGGCCGCTGTCGCAATCGGCGCTTATCCTTGCATGGATGATTGCATCGCAGAATGGGTCGCGCCTCTGCTCGGATCGGGCGAAGCGCCTGATGCCGCGCAGGCACAGCGCTATGAAGAGCTTTTCACCGCCTATAAGGACGCCCGACTAGCTCTGGCGCCCATCTGGGACAAGCTTGCAGCCGACAGATAATTCGACAATCGGCTGTAATTACATATTATTTTGCCGGAGTTCCGGCATCCGAAGGAGCATGAGATGGCTGAACCGGAAACCTACGATCTGTTTGTGATTGGCGGCGGTATCAATGGCGCGGGTGTAGCTCGCGATGCGGCTGGGCGCGGCCTCAAGGTTGTGCTGGCGGAAAAAGACGATCTCGCGGAAGGTACCTCCTCCCGCTCCGGCAAGCTTGTGCATGGTGGCCTGCGCTATCTAGAATATTACGAATTCCGTCTGGTTCGCGAAGCTTTGATCGAGCGCGAAGTTCTGCTCAATGCCGCACCGCATATCATCTGGCCGATGCGCTTTGTTCTGCCGCACAGCCCGCAGGATCGCCCGGCGTGGTTGGTACGCCTCGGCCTGTTCCTCTACGATCATCTCGGTGGTCGCAAAAAGCTACCCGGCACCCGCACGCTAGATTTGAAGCGCGACCCGGAAGGCACGCCGATCCTTGATCAATATACAAGGGGCTTTGAATATTCAGATTGCTGGGTCGATGACGCCCGTCTCGTCGTGCTCAATGCAGTAGGTGCCGCCGAAAAAGGTGCCACCATTCTGACCCGCACGCCGGTTACGTCCGCGCGTCGCGAAAAAGGCGGCTGGGTTATCGAAACCAAGAACCGGGATACCGGCGAAGTGCGCAGCTTCCGCGCGCGCTGCATCGTCAATTGCGCAGGTCCGTGGGTTACTGACGTTATCACCAATGTGGCTGGTTCG
Organism: Ochrobactrum sp. AN78; assembly: GCF_029909885.1. NCBI lineage: Bacteria > Pseudomonadati > Pseudomonadota > Alphaproteobacteria > Hyphomicrobiales > Brucellaceae > Ochrobactrum > Ochrobactrum sp. AN78. Next base: position 64,454 of record NZ_JASAMU010000003.1, on the reverse strand, counting down.
AATTCTTCGCGCAATGTGCGCCTGGTCAAGGGTAGCCACATCATCGTGCCAAAGTTCTGGTCGGGTGCGAATGCCTACCTGGTTCAGAACCACGACAAGCGCGTGATCTTCATCAATCCATATGAAGGCGACAAGGCGCTCATCGGCACCACTGACATCGCTTATGAAGGCCGCGCCGAAGACGTCAGCGCAGACGAAAAAGAAATTGATTACCTGCTCACCGCAGTCAATCGCTATTTCAAGGAAAAGCTGCGCCGCGAAGACGTGCTGCATAGCTTCTCTGGCGTGCGTCCGCTGTTTGACGATGGCAAGGGCAACCCTTCCGCCGTTACGCGAGATTATGTTTTTGATCTGGATGAGACCAACGACGCGCCATTGCTCAACGTTTTTGGTGGCAAGATCACCACATTCCGCGAGCTTGCAGAGCGCGGTATGCATCGCCTCAAGCACATCTTCCCGAAAATGGGCGGCGACTGGACGCATGACGCGCCATTACCGGGCGGCGAAATTCCAAATGCGGATTACGAAACCTTCGCCAACAGCCTGCGTGACAACTATCCATGGATGCCGCGCAAGCTGGTCCAGCATTATGGACGCCTCTATGGTGCGCGAACAAAAGACATTGTCATTGGCGTGAGTGATCTTGCGGGCCTTGGTAAGCATTTTGGCGGCAATCTTTACGAAGCAGAAGTTCGCTATCTGGTAGCCAAAGAATGGGCGAAGACGGCAAATGACATTCTCTATCGCCGCACCAAACATTATTTGCACCTGACCGAAGCCGAACGCGCTGCTTTCATCGCATGGTTCGACAACGCCAAAGTTTCTGCTTGAGGTTATCATGGCTCTGACATTATCGCTCAATACCAATCCACTTGTGAACCGCTTTGCAGAGCCGGATGATCTGATCGAAACGGTTGCGCGTGATCTGCGCCTGCGCGACCTCCAGCTGACACATGAGTTCATCAATCCAAGCTGGCAGGCGTCAACCATTCGTCGCCTCACCCGCGATATGGACAAGGCGCTGCAGCGCACTGGCGTTCGCGTCACATCCGGCATGACCGGCCCTTATGGTCGTCTCAACCATTTCGGCCACCCGGATGCAGAAGTGCGCCGTTATTATGTCGACTGGTTCAAGACATTTGCCGATATCATCGGTGATCTCGGCGGCAAGTCAGTCGGCACGCAGTTTGCGATTTTCACTTACAAAGATTTTGACGATCCAATCCGTCGTGAAGACCTGATCAAAACCGCAATCGACTGTTGGGCCGAGGTGGCGGAACATGCTGCGAAAGCCGGACTCGACTATGTCTTCTGGGAGCCAATGAGCATTGGCCGCGAATTTGGCGATACTATAGCGGAAAGCATCAAGCTTCAGGACCGTCTCACCGCCGCCGATATGGCAGTCCCGATGTGGATGATGGCCGATATTGATCATGGCGATGTGACCTCGTCGAACCCGGATGATTTCGACCCCTATGCATGGGCGCGAGCAGTGCCCAAGGTCTCGCCGATCATTCACATCAAGCAGAGCCTGATGGACAAGGGCGGTCATCGTCCTTTCACTGCAGCTTTCAACGCCAAGGGCCGCATTCAGCCGGAGCCGCTGCTCAAAGCCTTTGCCGAAGGTGGTGCGGTGGACAATGAAATCTGCCTTGAGCTGTCGTTCAAGGAACGTGAGCCGAACGACCGTGAAGTTATTCCACAGATTGCGGAAAGTGTGGCCTTCTGGGCCCCGCACATTGACACGGGCGCTGCGGACCTGAAGATATAAGCATAGGAAAAATATAAAGAATCGGGAGCAGGCAGCGCGAAAATGGCAGATTCAGACGATTCCTTAGCCCTTCGTGCAGCCTGGCTTCACTTCGTCGCCGGGATGACACAGTCTGCAGTGGCAAAGCGGCTTGGAATACCTTCCGTAAAAGCACACCGTCTTATTGCCAAGGCGGTCGCTGACGGCGCGGTCAAAGTGACGATCGACGGTGACATCACCGAATGTATCGACCTCGAAAATCGGCTCGCAGAAAAATATAATCTCGAATATTGCGAAGTCGCGCCTGATCTCGGTGAAGAAGCCTTACCTCTTCTATCGCTCGGCAATGCCGGTGCAGAATTTCTGCGTCGCGAAATCGAGCATGGCGATCACGAGGTGATCGGCCTTGGTCACGGTCGCACACTTTCTGCGGCGGTCAATCACATGCCACGTGTTGGCGCAAAGGATTTGCAGTTCGTCTCGCTGCTCGGTGGCCTTACCAGAAATTTTGCTGCTAACCCGCATGACGTGATGCACCGCATCGCTGAAAAGACCGGCAGGCCAGCCTATGTGATGCCGGTGCCATTCTTCGCCAATACTGCGGAAGACCGTGAAGTGCTGCTGGCGCAAAAGGGCGTGACCAGCGTTTTCGAAATGGGCTGCCGTGCAGAGCTGAAAATCGTCGGTATAGGCACAGTCGATGCCCATGCACAGCTCGTCACTTCCGGTGTGATCGACCTCTCCGAAATGGAAGAGATCGCGGAGCGTGGTGCCGTCGGCGAAATGCTTGGTCACTTCTTTGATAGCAATGGCACGCGTCTTGAAACCGGGCTGACGGCCCGAACCATTGCTGCGTCGGTTGAAAACGCCGATATGAGCCGCATCATTGGTCTGGCAGGCGGTCTTTCAAAGGCAGAAGCCATTCGCGCTGTACTGAAAAGCGGTCGTCTTTATGGCCTCATCACGGATGAACGCACTGCAAGGATACTTCTGCATTAGCAAACGGCTCGATAAACATCGATCAACAAAATATCACAAAATCACATTTTATATGGATTGTTTTGTGATTTTGTGATTTAAGTTTGTGCGATAAACAAACATGTTCTGAGATCGGAAATTCCGTGAAACGCGACGAACGAAGACAGGCGATCATCAATCTGCTGATTGAAAATCATGCAGTCGATCTCGATGATCTTTCCGAGCGTTTTGCAGTCTCCAAGATGACCATTCATCGTGATCTGGATTCGCTTGAAGAGTCCGGCGTGCTGCGCAAAGTGCGCGGTGGGGCGACTATGGATGCCGGCTCTCAGTTCGAGAGCGATTTCCGCTTTCGTGTTCAGCAGGACAATGAAGCCAAGATTGAGATGGGCCGCGCCGCTCTGGAGCTCATTGAGCCCGGCATGACCGTCATGATCAATGATGGATCAACCGCCGCAGTTCTTGGCAGTATGCTGATTGAAAAGCGTCCGCTGACGGTGATTACCAACAATGCGGTCATAATCGAAAATCTCAAGGGCGAAGGCGGCATCAATCTGATCGCGCTCGGCGGCGTATTTTCGGCAAAGTTCAATGCGTTCTTTGGCCTACTGACCGAAGAAGCCCTGTCAAAACTCAGCGCAGATATTGCCTTCATTTCCGCGCCTGCGGTCAATGGACGTCTCGTCTACCATATGGATGAAAACGTCGTCCGTACCAAGCGCGCCATGACTGCGTCGGCAACCCGCACATGCCTGCTGGTCAATCATCAGCGTTTTCGCCGCACGGCCTTGCATGTGATGGCCGACCTTGGCGATTTTGATGCCATCATTACGGATAAATCACCGGGCGATGTACTTGTGGCCGAACTTGAGCCGGCAGGCATCAAACTGACAATTGCAGAATAAAACACGATAAGAAAGAGCATTCGAGCATGTCCAAATTCTTGGCCAAATTCTGGGTTGGTACGAGCTGGAAAATGAACAAGACGCTTGCGGAAGCACGCGTTTTCGCGACCGTACTGAAAGAGGCCGATGCTGGTCGTTCAGCGGACATTCAGCGCTTTGTCATTCCACCCTTTACCTATGTTCGTGAAGTGAAGGAAATCTTGTCGGAAACATCCGTCAAGGTCGGCGCGCAGAACATGCATTGGGCTGATCAGGGCGCATGGACCGGCGAAATATCGCCATTGATGCTCAAGGATTGCAATCTCGATATCGTCGAACTCGGCCATTCCGAGCGTCGCGAACATTTCGGTGAAACCAATGAAACTGTTGGCCTAAAGGTTGAAGCAGCCGTGCGTAACGGCCTGATCCCGCTTATCTGCATTGGTGAAACGCTCGAAGACCGCGAAAGCGGACGCGCTGCGGAAGTGCTTGCTGAAGAAGTGCGCGGCGCACTTTTCAAGCTTTCGGACGAACAGAAAAAAGCTGAAATCCTGTTTGCCTATGAGCCTGTCTGGGCGATTGGTGAAAATGGCATTCCAGCCTCGGCAGATTACGCCGATGCCCGCCAGGCCGAAATTATTGCTGTTGCAGAAGGTATCCTTGGTCGTCGCGTGCCTTGCCTCTATGGCGGCTCGGTCAATCCCGACAACTGCGAAGAACTCATTGCCTGCCCGCATATCGACGGCCTGTTCATTGGCCGTTCGGCATGGAACGTGGAAGGCTATCTCGACATTCTGGACAAGTGCGCCAGACAGATTCAATCCAATTAAAGGAGTCTCCCCCATGAAAGTAGCAGTAGCAGGCGATAGCGCCGGTGAAGGTCTGGCCAAGGTTCTTGCCGATCATCTCAAGGATCGCTTTGAAGTATCCGAAATCTCCCACACGGACGCTGGCGCAGATGCGTTCTACGCCACCCTCTCGGACCGCGTAGCATCCGCAGTTCTCGACGGAACCTATGACCGCGCAATTCTCGTTTGCGGCACCGGTATCGGTGTTTGCATTGCAGCCAACAAGGTTCCGGGCATCCGCGCAGCGCTGACCCACGACACCTATTCGGCAGAACGTGCAGCACTCTCCAACAACGCGCAGATCATCACCATGGGCGCACGCGTTATCGGTTCGGAAGTTGCAAAGACCATTGCTGATGCGTTCCTTGCCCAGACCTTTGACGAAAACGGCCGTTCGGCTGGCAATGTTGATGCGATCAACGAAGTCGACGCCAAGTACAACAAGCGCTGATTTTCGGACACTTTGAAACACAAAAAAGCGGCGGGTTTCCCCGCCGCTTTTTTGCTTTTAAGCGAATGGATTTAGCTGAACTTCGGGTCCAGCGAACCATCGCTATAACGCTTGGCCATATCCGCAAGTGGGATCGGACGAATTGACTGAGCATGACCAGCGGTGCCGAACTGCTCGAAACGATCCTTGCAAAGCTTGGTCATCGCCGCCATTGCTGGCTTGAGATACTTGCGCGGATCGAACTCGCTCGGATCTTCCTGCAACACGCGGCGGATCTGGCCCGTCAGCGCCATGCGGTTATCGGTGTCGATGTTGATTTTGCGCACGCCATGCTTGATACCGCGCTGGATTTCTTCAACAGGCACACCCCAGGTTGGCTTCATCTTGCCGCCATACTTGTTGATGATTTCCTGCAAATCTTCCGGCACCGAAGACGAACCATGCATGACAAGATGCGTGTTTGGAAGCTTACGATGGATTTCTTCGATCACATTCATCGCCAGCACTGAACCGTCGGGCTTGCGGCTGAACTTATAAGCGCCGTGCGAAGTGCCCATAGCGATTGCCAGTGCATCGACCTTGGTTTCACGCACGAATTTCACAGCTTCATCCGGATCGGTGAGAAGCTGGTCATGCGACAGCTGACCTTCCGCACCATGGCCGTCTTCTGCTTCGCCCATGCCGGTTTCGAGCGAACCGAGAACACCCAGCTCACCTTCGACCGAAATGCCACCCAGATGGGACATTTCGCTGACCTGACGCGTAACCGAGACGTTGTAATCCCAGTCAGCAGGCGTCTTGCCGTCAGCCTTGAGCGAGCCGTCCATCATGACGGAGGTAAAGCCTGCCTGAATTGCAGTCATGCAAGTAGCAGCTTCATTGCCGTGATCGAGATGTACGCAAACCGGAATATGCGGATAGATTTCTGTGACTGCATCCATCATGTGGCGCAGCATGATATCGTTTGCATAGGAACGTGCACCGCGCGAAGCTTGCAGGATTACCGGTGCATTGGTCGCATCCGCCGCTTCCATGATGGCGAGTGCCTGTTCCATGTTGTTGATGTTAAATGCCGGAACGCCATAGCTGTGTTCAGCAGCGTGGTCGAGCAATTGCCGCAGCGTAATACGCGCCATGTTAATATCTCCTAATTAGTTGCGCGAACGCGCGTAATACTCACCGAGAACGTCGACTTCTTCCGCGACGCCGAACACCAGCGCACTGCGCTCGTGATAGGTTTCCGGGACGATGTCGAGGATCGGTGTGGAACCGTTGGTCGCCTTGCCACCAGCCTGCTGGCTGAGGAAAGCAATCGGATTGGCTTCATAAACGAGGCGTAGACGGCCTTTTTCATAGCCCGGGCGCGCATCGTCTACGTAGAAGAAGATGCCGCCGCGCTGCAAGATGCGATGCATGTCGCCGACAGCTGCACCCAACCAGCGCATATTGAAATTGCGTCCGCGCGGGCCGTCCTTGCCGTTGTAGCAATCATCGACATAGGCCTTCATGCCAGCCGAGAGATGACGATAAACGGATGCATTATAAGCGAGATCGGACGTGTGCTCAGGAAGCGTCACATTCTTGCGGGTGATCTGGAAGATGCCGCTGACCGGATCGAGCGTTGCAAAGATAACGCCTTCGCCAACCGACAAAGCGAGATCAACCGAGTTACCGAACGACACATAGCCTGCTGCAATCTGGCGATTACCCGGCTGGAGAAAAGGCTCCGCCGTATCTGCAGGCAAGATCGAGAAAATGGTGCCAAGCGGTGCGCCAAGACCAACATTGCCGGACCCATCAAGCGGATCAATTGCCACGGCAACCAGACCATCGGCCTTACCCGCAACTGGCAGATCAGCTTCTTCGGACAGAACCGATGCAGCACCTGCCGCAATCAGCAATTCAACGAAGAGATTGTGCGAGCCGACATCGATGCTCTTCTGCTGATCAGAATCGCTGTTGACGCCAACCAGCTTGCCCGGATCGCCGGGAAGAGAACCACGGGCGATGCGGCCAGCAAGGCGGCCCGATCCTGCAAGAATGGCCTTGATTGAATTGCTTGTCGCTAGGCGCAAGTTGTCCTGACCTGCCCAGTTATCGAGATATTCTCCGACGGACTGAGCGTCGACGCGATCACTATCACCAGCCAGAACCAGTGGCGCAAAATTTCCTGCCATCGTCATTCGCCCTGCTCCTGAAGAAGAAACAGTTGCAGCACGTTGGAAGCGGGGGAAACGGAATTCATTTACTGGCAATCTCCATGCGGATGTCTTCAAGACACGCCCGATAGTGGGCTGAGACACGGAGGACGTAACACCGTTCTGATATCATCACAATGATGTGGATAACATTATAACGATTTAAATGTGATAATGTGTTTTAAAATGATGTTAATTACGGATAAGCTACGTCATCTCCGCACTCGATAAGCATGCGGAAAACCTGAAAGCGAGTCGATAACCCGCTCTATTTCAAATATTGAAGCGAATTTTGGTGTTTCAACGCAAATGTGCGGTAGCAACCTAAATGGCCAGTTGCCGGTTCAATCCTGCTTTTTCTTGTCGGGATCAAAAGTCACGAAGAACCGAAACGCCGACCAAAGGCCCATCGCACCAAAAAGCATGGCCCAACCGACACTGCCCATCCAGAACTCGAATGCAGTCCAGGCAAAACAGCTTCCTGAGATTAATACCCGTGTCCATAATGGTCGAAATCGCGGGTCATCAAACTCAAACATTGGCCAGCCTTGTAACGGTTTCACCTCTCTGGAACATTTTTTCCAAAGAATTCGCGCCATGTTTAACCAGTTTGCGAGCCTCTCGTAAGGGCTACATGTTCAATTCGACTGATATTTTGTGAATTTAAGCGGATTGTGTCTTCCGCCCTTGAACCAGGTCGAAAGACACAGCTATCGCTCAATGTCGTGTTCAACGATCAGGCAGCCTCGGCGCGCGGTGCCATCGCTCCAGTCATCAGGGCCACAGCATCCGACATCGAATATTCCTTGGGATCAACCACCGTCAGACGGCGCCCAAGCCGATGGATATGAATGCGATCGGCCACCTCAAACACATGCGGCATGTTATGTGAGATCAGCACTATAGGCATACCACGCGCCTTCACATCCTGAATAAGCTCCAGAACGCGGCGCGATTCCTTAACACCGAGAGCTGCTGTCGGTTCATCCATAATAATGACCTTGGACCCAAAGGCTGCTGCGCGCGCAACCGCAACACCTTGCCTCTGTCCGCCTGACAGCGTTTCCACGGCCTGGCCAATGTTCTGAATGGTCATCAGGCCCAGTTCAGAGAGTTTCTCGCGGGCAATCTTTTCCATTGCCCCACGATCAAGCATCCGCAGCCATGAACCAAGCGGCCCTTTGCGGCGAATTTCTCGTCCAAGAAAGAGATTATCTGCAATGGAAAGGGCCGGAGATAGCGCAAGGTTTTGATACACCGTCTCGATGCCCGCCTTGCGTGCTTCCATTGGTGAATGGAAACTCACTGGCTTTCCATCCAGCATGATCTCGCCTTCGTCGGGACGAACCGCACCCGACAAAGCCTTTATGAGCGAAGACTTCCCCGCGCCATTATCGCCAATGACGGCAAGAACCTCTCCCGGATAAAGATCAAAATCGGCATGATCGAGGGCAGTGACGCGTCCGTAACGCTTAACCAGACCACGTGCGGAAAGAACAGGCGTAACTGAGGGTTTCATGCGGCAGTCTTTCTGATCCACTGGTCAATAGCAACGGCAGCGATAATAAGCACGCCAATCAGGAGATAGGTCCATTGTGGATCTGTGCCCCAAAGGCGCAGCCCAAGCGAAAAGACCCCCACAATCAAGGCACCAAACATTGTGCCAAGGATAGAGCCACGCCCGCCAAAGAGCGATATTCCGCCAATCACCACAGCAGTGATGGATTCAATATTAGCAAACTGACCGGAGGTCGGTGATACAGAACCAAGTCGCCCGATCATTGCCCAGCCAGCTAGCGCGCAGATAAGTCCGGCCAGAATATAGACCGACATCAGGATCGGCTTGACCGAAACGCCCGACAGTTTTGCCGCCTCCGGATCGTCGCCAATAGCGTAAACGTGACGTCCCCAAGCGGTGTGGTTCAAGACAAACCAAAGCACTAACACCAGCAGGACCATGGCGATAACGCCATAAGTAAAGACCGCGCCGCCGACACGAATGCTTTCACCAAAGAACTGCAAAATGGGTGCCTCAGCGGTAATTTCCTGCGCACGAATGGTTTCATTCGCCGAATAGAGGAAATTGGTCGCGAGGATTACCTGCCACATGCCCAAAGTTACGATAAACGGTGGCAGTCGGACATATGCAATCAGAAAGCCATTGATAAAGCCGCACAACGCACCGGTCGCAAAACCAAACAAAATTGAAATTTCCGCAGGTAAACCATAGCGGAAGGTAAATTGTCCCATCACGACTGAGGACAACACCATAATGGCACCAACAGAAAGATCGATACCAGCAGTCAGGATGACCAATGTTTGTGCTGCCGCCACAATGCCGGTTATCGCAACCTGTTGGAGAATAAGCGTCAGCGCGAAGGCAGAAAAGAATTTCCCACCCAACGTAATGCCAAATACCAGCAACGAAATCACGAGCACAATTAGTGGCACAGCCGCTGGATTGTGATGCAGAAAGTGCCGGAGACGATAGAGCACCGAATGATCGCCATCATCAAAAGATGCAACATCACTCGCGCTTCGCGACAGCGTGCTTTCATACTCCTGGATCGATGGCTTTAAGGGGGCGGAGGTCGCCTCTGGCTCACTCATGTCAATCTCCTGCTATCTGGTGCAAGAACACCCGGAAAAGCTGCCGGATGCGAAGGGCATTGAAAACATTCCCAGCGACCGTACGAAGCGGTGTTGCTGGGAATGCTTAAAGCAAATAGTCCCGGCGTTAGAGCGCCGTGCGCCCTTTCGGGCGCTACCCAAGGACGCTCTAACTCATTTTATTTGCGCATCGTGCTTTCCAAAAATCGGTTCCGATTTTTGGAAAATGCTTCAGCCCCAGCACTTGCCAAGGGCAGTTTTGGTGTCGATTGACTCCACACCTTCAACAGGCTTGTCAGTGACCAGTGCCACGCCGGTATCGACAAAGGTCTTACCCTCGGTCGGCTTGGGCTTCTCACCAGTATCAGCGAACTTCTTGATCGCTTCGATGCCAAGGGCAGCCATCTGCAGCGGATATTGCTGCGATGTTGCGCCGATCACACCGGCTTCAACATTCTTGACGCCGGGACAACCACCATCGATCGACACAATGAGAACGTCTTTTTCACGTCCCACTGCCTTCAATGCTTCATAAGCGCCAGCAGCAGCCGGTTCATTGATTGTGTGAACGACATTGACGGTCGGGTCTTTCTGGAGAAGGTTTTCCATGGCGCGACGGCCACCTTCTTCATTGCCATCGGTAAGGTCGCGACCCACGATACGTGGATCATCTTCATCGCCGAGCTTGGTCTTGTCCTTCGGGTCAATGCCGAAGCCGACTGCGAAACCCTGATCGCGCAGAACATCCACACTTGGTTGTGAAGCAGTGAGGTTCAAGAAAGCAACACGCGCATCCTTGATCTTATCACCAAGCGTTGCTGCGGCCCATTTGCCGACCAGTTCACCGGCGAGGAAATTGTCTGTTGCGAAGGTGGCATCAGCCGCATCGGCTGGCTCCAGCGGCGTATCGAGTGCAATGATCAACGCTCCAGCATCGCGGGCTTTCTGCAGCGATGGTACAATACCCTTGGTATCGGAAGCGGTAATCAGGATACCCTTGGCACCATCCGCAATACAGGTTTCGATAGCAGCAACCTGACTTTCGGAATCGCCATCAATCTTGCCTGCATAGGTCTTGAGATTAACGCCAAGCTCCTTAGCTTTGGCAATCGCGCCTTCTTTCATCTTGACGAAAAAAGGATTGGTGTCCGTCTTGGTGATCAGGCACGCGCCAACATCAGCAGCGCTGGCTGGCCCGACTGCGGAAGCGGCAACGCCAAGCGTGAAGGCAGCAAATGCTGCCGAGAGAACTGTCTTCTTCATGAACTCCTCCCAGAGTGAAACCGGTTCCTCTTCCCCCGGCATGACTGAAGCAAAACACGGCTTCCCGAGAGAGTCAATTAATAAATCCACTTGATTTATTAATCTGCTGTGCCACTCTCTGGCAGTCAGAATGAACTTAGCTAATGCGTCGTGCGAATACAGTCGCCGTCTAAGTTAATGTTTTTATTTAATATGTTCTACAAAAGAGGGCTTTTTCTGCTGCATCGAATGAGATAGGCCAATCGACGTTAGTGCATGTCCCTCAAAAGAGGAGACCGGTTTTGGGAGACGTGCGTACAAACAAAAAGCTAAAGCGCGGGATCACGCTTTAGAATAGGCGGGACCTGGGAGGGGTTATGGTCAGGCACAATTCAGAACGTGGTTCTGATCAACGCGGCGGACCAGCCGTGGCAGGCTCCGCCGTGCCGCAATTTGCCCAAGCCGGAGCAAGCATCAATCGCGGTTCCAACCAGATTGGCGTGCGCGCTTATAATGAACGCCTTGTTCTTGCTCTTGTGCGCAGACATGGTTCGATGGCACGCGCCGATATTGCACGAAAAACGGGATTATCTGCACAAACCATCTCCGTGATCATCCGAGAGCTGGAAAAAGATGGTCTCATCACACAGGGCGAACGCGTGCGCGGGCGGGTTGGGCAGCCATCCATGCCCATGCGGCTTGCCGCAGACGGTGTCTTTTCCTTTGGCCTCAAGATCGGTCGTCGCAGCGCCGAAATCATTTTGATGGATTTTCTTGGCAACATCCGCCAGCGCCGCCACATTACTTATCGCTGGCCTGTGCCAGATGAGATCCGCAAGTTCTCCTTCGATAGCATTGAAGCGTTTACAGCCGCACTTGATGCAGACAAACGTGAAAGGATTGCCGGGCTCGGCATCGCGCTCCCTTTCGAGCTCTGGAATTGGGTGGAGGAAGTGGGTGCACCTGCCGCCGATATGAATGCCTGGCTTGATGCCGATCTGATCAATGATTTCGGTTCAGCCCTGCCATTTCCGGTTTACCTGCAGAATGATGGAACAGCAGCCTGTGGTGCGGAACTGACATTCGGGCGCGGGCCTGAATTCACCGATTTCGTTTATTTCTCCATCGGATCGTTCATTGGCGGCGGCGTTGTTTTGAACAACACACTCTATCCCGGACGTACCGGCAATGCTGGTGCACTCGGTTCCATGCCCATGCGCATGCGCAGCACAAATGACGCGCGCGAAACCATGCAGTTGATCGACACCGCCTCGCTCTTTGTGCTCGAACGCATGTTGCAGGAGAACAATATTTCTTCAGATGATCTCTGGCTCTCGCCTGAGCGGTGGTCAAACTTCGGCGCTTTGCTCGACGAATGGATCGCGTTGGCAGCACGCGGGCTGGCCCATGCTGCGGTGGCCGCCGCAGCTGTTATTGATTTTCCGGCGGCGATCATTGATGGCTGGCTACCAGAAAGCGTTCGTCATCGGATCGTTGAAGCGACGAAACTCGAGCTTACGCGCATCGATCTGCAAGGGCTTTCAGCACCTGAGATCGTAGAAGGAAAAGTAGGCGTTCATGGCAAAGCAATGGGGGCTGCAAGCCTGCCGCTTTCCCATCGCTACCTTTTCGACCAGAGTGTCCTCTTTAAAGACAGCGTCTGATGGAATGTGCTCTGGCGCTGTCTGCATACAGACAGCGCCAGAGCCTCGTTTACCGATTAGAATGAACGCTGAAAGCGCACTTTCAGACCAAGCGCATCTTGGCCATCAAGCGAGGTGCGCTTGTTGTTCCATTGAACATAGGTAAGTTCTGGCGTGATGTTAAAACCCGGCACCAAAGCATAGCTGATATTACCAGTCGCCATCAGGGTTTCGCTGGCATCATAACCAACCTGCAGGTTGAGCTTTGCTTTTTCAGTTGCCTGATAGGCAAGACCACCCCACAAAGCCCAATCACCACCCCAAGTTCCGTAGAAGCTGTCTACAATACGATACACCTCACCGTTGGCATTGGCTTTGTAGTGATCATCATTGGATTTGTAAGCAAACTGCGACCACACTGAGAACTTGTCGTTCACTTTGAGGTCGACCTTGACCTTCCCTGCCCATTCTTCATTGCGCGCATCATAGGCCGCGACGCCAGCAATACTGCCCCATGACTGCGCATATTTAAGACCACCCACCACATGCGGCATGTACTCATCGATGGTGACATCCACATCCGCATCGGTATTACCACCCTGTTCAAGTGATAAGGTCGCGGAGAAACCTTCCTTATTTTTGTAGGTGTAGCTGATGAGGTTGGTGCGATAACCACCCGCCAGAATGACGTCGTCGTTCAGCACATTACCCAGATAATCGGTGAAGGTAACAAATGCAGACTGATCAAGACCAACACGCAGGCCACCAAGCTCAATGAAACCCAAACGCAGAGAACCGGACGATGAAGAGTCTGCACCATTATACCATTGATAGCGCACTTCAGTGACCGTCTTGAGTGTCCCAAGTTCCGTTTCAGTGCCTGTAAATGTGCGGAAGGTGAAACGGGTCAGTTGCGCATAAGTGTCCATATCTTTGGTGCTTGGAACGCGCGCATATGCGTTGTCTCCACCACTCACATCGTAACGAACATAACCAGCAAGACGCAGGCAGGTTTCAGTTCCCGGAATATAGAAGTAGCCTTTGCCATATGCATCGCAAACGCGAACATATTCAACGGATTCTGGCTCTGGTGCGATGATCGCGTCGGCAGCCAACGCCGCTGGTGACAATGCCAAAACAGCAACAGATGCAGATAGAATTTTTTTCATTTGAGTAGTGTCCCCTTTGATTTTAGGCAATAGGAGTTTTTCGGCGGAAAGAGGCTTTCCGTCGTGCTGAGAACAAGCTGCCGGAACTCGCTAAAACCGGCCGCCTGCTATGGCTGTGATTGCTGGATAATTGGCTTGATCAGGACGGAATGTGCAGCACCGTCATCAACTCAAACCCCCCATCTGGATTTCTAAAGTTTGCAGTGACGCGCCATCATTTCGGCAACGTCATCCCGCCCCTCTTCGCGCAATTTTTTGATAGCTGCGCTCATATCCGCTGAACGCTCGTCTTGCCCCAGCTTGAACTTGATCTCCATTTTCTCAATCGGTATTTCGTAGCCGACGATATTTGGCAAGCGTCGCTCCAGACCACCATGGCCAAGTTCCTTCATCTGCCATGGCTTGTCCCGCCCCTTTTCCATGTGTTTGACAAGCTCATGGAGATGCTTGGCGGTCGCTGCTTCCGACAATATTTTGGGCGCCCCATGAATGTGAGCGACCATAAAACTCCATGTCGGCGCACTGTCTCTTTCCGGATAACCCGGATACCACGAGGACGAAACATAGTGACCAGCATCCATCAGGATCGCGATTGAGGGGAGACCGCGCTTCAGAAAATCAACATGATCGTTGGATGCCGCGACATGCGAGACCAGCGTTCCGTTTTCACCGCGTGTCCGATCCATCATGAAGACAGGGTGCGATATAGCAACGCCTCCCTCGTGGCTGGTGATCAAAGTGCCAAGCACCGTTCTGTCAACAAGATCGAAAACCTCGTTTACATCGGACGGCTGGAAATAGGGCTTTGTATAGAGCATTGCTTGTCTCTTGATTTCAGGCGTGAATTGCTGGCAGGCGGTCAGACCATGGGCACATGGTTTCCAATTGGCCTGCGAGTTCAAATAACAGATTTTCGGACCCATAGGGGGCAATGAACTGGCTGCCGACAGGGAAGCCATCGGAGGTCTCGTGCAGCGGAACGCTCATTGCAGGCAAACCAGCCGCATTAACCGGATGGGTAAAGCTCGTGAGTTCCAGAAACTGTCGAACAAAGCCTTCCCAGTCGGGTGAACGCACGTCGAGTATTCCAAGCGGAAATGATGAGACCGGCATAACGGGGCTTAAAACCACATCGCATTCTTCAAACAGGCGACCGAAACTGCGCGCCGTGCTGTTTGCAATCAGGCGCGCCTGAATGACTTCCGGTGCGGACAAACCCTCACCATAGGCAGCCAATCCCAGATTGGACGGCTCGAAATAGAGATCATTGGCGGGCTTGCCAGTTGTCGCTGCAACATCAACCACTTCAATTGCAGTGTAGACAGCAATCAGTTTGTGTACGGCATCTGCAAGTGCAACGCTGTCAAAATCAGGCTTCACCCGAACAACGCTATGTCCCAGCTGTTCGCACAGCGCAATCGTCGCCTCAAGTGCTGCGACTGCCTGCTCGTCCAGATCATGACGAAGATCAGACTGCTGCCAGACACCAATGCGCAACTTATGGGGAGTGGTTTTGGCACTGTTAACAAAGAGATCCGTCTTCGCCGGTGCGGCATAGAGGGAGCCCGGTTCTAGCGCATCTGTCAGATCGAGTATCATCGCGGAATCGCGAACCGAGCGCGTCAACACGTGGTGGCTCACCATCCCGCCCCAATTTTCTGTCGAGACGGGACCACATGGGACGCGGCCACGTGATGGACGCAGTCCGAAAAGACCGCCGCAGGACGCAGGAATGCGGATGGAGCCCGCTCCATCATTGCCATAGGCCACAGGCACCATACGCGCAGCAACCGCTGCTGCCGCGCCACCGGAAGAACCACCAATGCTGCGCTTCACGTCCCAAGGATTGAGGGCCGGACCATGCAAAGAGGATTCCGTTGCAATATTGCAGGAAAACTCAGGCAGATTGGTCTTACCCACAACGACCAGACCGGCGGCTTTATAGCGCTTAACCAGCTCGTGATCGCGTTGAGAAATATTGCCTTCAGCCGCACGGCAACCAAAGGACATGGCAGCGCCTGCATAGGATGGGCAATCATCCTTCAACAAAACCGGGACACCGCTGAGCGGCCCTTCTGGCAGTGTTTTAAGCTGCTCTTCGGCCTCATCGCGCATCTCATGAATGACAGCGTTAAGCTGAGGATTGCACCGATCAATCGCTGCAAATGCTTCCTGAACGGCCTCGCGCGGCGACAGAACTTTGGCGCGAATGGCCTCTCCCAGACCGACCGCGTCAGTCCGGATATAATCAAACGATGTGGACGTCATGGGATTATTCCGATGTGATAAGCTTAAGCAACGGGCCCGTTACTGCGTCTTGCTAACCGTCCAGAAACGGTCAGTGTCACCAGCCCAACCCTTGTAATCATTCACTTTTGGGCCCGTCGCCGTAATGGATGGCAAATTTACCAGACCAAGGATCGGCACCTGCTCGGCCATCAGCTTGTTGAGTTCGTTGAAGAGCTTTTTGCGCTCCTCGACATCACTTGTCGCTGAAACCTGCTTGAGAAGCTCTTCCGCCTTTGCATCATCCCATTGACGCGCAGCATCGGCTTTCTTGTCACCAATCATCGATTGGAAAGACAACAATGGATCGAGGCGCGCGGAGTAGGCAAAGACTGCAAGTTCATATGCACCACGGCGATACTGGTCGAGCTGGGTTGCCCAATCGCGCACTTCAAGCTGCGCATTGATGCCCGATCCAGCAAGGAACGCTTGAATAATTGTGGCGACCTGTACACGGTTCTGGCGGTTGGCAACCAGAAGACTGATTGGCTCGCCCTTGTACCCTGCCTTGGTAAGCAGTTCCTGTGCCTTAGCGGGATCATAAGCAGGCCAGGCAGCTGCCTGACTATCCGAATAGATCGTATTTGGTGCGATGACCGATGGATTCGGTGTGTACATGCCCTCGCCAATCGCCGCTGCCAGTTGGTTAAGGTCGATAGAATGCGCGATCGCCTGACGGAGCTGCGGATCTTTCAGCTTGTCAGAATCTGACTGGATTTGCAGCACCATCCATGCAGGCGTCTGCTGGACATTCACCTTCATGCCCTTTGCTTCCAGATCCTTGACGCCTGTCGGCTCAACTTCATCGATGAAATCGATCTCGCCTGACAACAGACCATTGGTGCGCGTGCTTGAATCGGGAACCGTCATAAACTGGATCGTTTTCATATGACCCTTTTTGTTACCGGCCAAACCATCCGCTGCACCAGATAGCGCCGCGTAATCGTCAAAACGGGTGAGGTCAAGAAAACGGCCCCGTTCCCATTTGGAAAAGGCATAAGGACCGGTACCAATCGGCTTTACAAACTTGCCATCAGCATCAACAGATTCAGGGCTCAATATCCATGGCGTGCATTGGATGGTCGCCATTGTGATGACGAAATTTGGCGCAGGCGCTGCGAAATTGAAACGCACCGTGCTGTCGTCAACAGCCTCGACCGACTGCAATTCGGAATCCACTTTGCCGTTATAGCGGTTCACACATTGGAAGCCGGTTTCAGGCTTCAGGTAACGTTCGAAATTCCACACTACGTCTTTGGCTGTCAGCTCTTTGCCATTCTGGAATTTCACGCCTTGGCGGAGTTTAAAATCATAGACGGTATGGTCAGCGTTTGCAGTCCAGCTTTCAGCCAGCATTGGCTTGATCGCCAGATCATCGCCATAGGCAACCAGACCTTCAGCAATGTGCGCGACGACCACATCGGCATTGGCGTCACGGTTGACGCCGGGGTTAATGCTCGCGACATCGGAATGAAAAGCTACGCGTAAGGTCTCGTCATCTGCGGCATATGCTTGGAAGGATGTGGCGCAAAGGCCAAGAAGCGCCATGCTAAATGCGGCGCGTATTGAAGTTGGATTAAACATTTGATTTCCCCTTATTGTTTTTGATTTTGTTGCAACGTCAGCTTTCTGACTTCAGAACATCAGCGAAAAACGCCTCCACCGGCTCCAGAACATTGAAAGGTTCGTGTGCCACGCCGGGCACCCGGTCTCTACGAACTCCGATGCCATGCGTTTCGAAAGACCGGGCCAGTGCTTCAATGCGGTCAATCCGGCAATCGCCCTGCAGATCGGCTCCATCCATCCAGAAGGCACTCTCGCGCGGAATGGCAATTTCCCAGGTGGCGGTATCTTCTTCGCCAATAACCGTTTGCACCGTCACCGCTTTCATCGCTTCAAGATTGATGCGACAGCCAAAGCGAGCCTCAACATCGCGTACGCCGACCCACCAGTCGTAATCGGGATTAAGCAAGGTCACGACACCGGGGGCACCAATAGAAATGGCTTTGAGCCGTTGCGGATGCAGCATGAAAAAGCGCTGGCAGAACTGCCCACCGCCCGAAAAACCATACATGATCACGCGATTGCTCTTGAGGCGATATTTGGCCGCCACTTCGTCGATCATCGACAGAAGAATATGATCAAAACGAATGCCGTGAAACTCGATGCGTTTGTAATTGGCGAGATCGCCCTGCACAGCAATGCCAGCGGGAAACAACGGTGCCAGTATGATGCAACGGTTCTTTTGCCCAAAACTTGCGAAGTGATCGCGATATTGCGCAGCGGTGCGTCCAGTGCCATGGACGATAATGATCAGCTCGTGCGTTTCCGTGCCGTCTTCGTCGTAATCTTCCGGCACGTAAAGGCAATAGCTGAAGCGCTGATCGAACTGGCTTGCGAAAAAGGTGGTTGCACCAAAATCATAGAAGCTGAGCTTTTTGCCATGACCCTGTCGTTTGGTTGCAGGCTGTTCTTCAATGATGGACATGACCACCCCCCTCCCCGGATTTCATATTTGCACCGTCGCCACGCCATTTCAGTTTGACGCCACCCTCGCCCGTCAATTCGAGCATCGGAATGGCCGACAGCAGACGGCGGGTATAGTCGTTTTGCGGCGCGTCAAAGATTTCATCGCGCGTCCCCTGCTCGATGATGCGTCCCTCATTCATGACAACTACACGGTCAGCGATTTGCTCCACCACACCCAAATCATGGGTGATGAACAGACAGCCAAAGCCATAGCTCTGCTGAAGTTTGGCAAAGAGGTCGAGAACCTGCGCCCGCACCGTGACGTCAAGCGCCGAGACGGCTTCATCGGCAATCACAAAAGCTGGACGGCGCACAAGCGCACGCGCAATCGCCACACGCTGACGCTGACCACCCGACATTTCATGCGCATAACGATTGGCATAGTCTCCACCGAGGCCAACGTCCTCCAGTGTTTCGCGAACACGATCCACTTTCTGGCTGGACGAAAGTTCTTTTGAGAAGCGCAGTGCCTCGCCAACCAGTTCACCCACTTTCATGCGTGGGTCGAGCGACGAGTAAGGGTCCTGAAACACCATCTGCGTGTGATAGCGATAGTCGGGGTAATGAACCGAACGTCTTTCAACAGGCTGTCCCTTAAACAGCAGCTTGCCACCACTCGGTTTGATCAATCCGGCCATAACGCGTGCGGCAGTGGTTTTTCCCGAGCCTGAACCGCCAACCACCGCGACGACCTCGTTCGGCAAAACATCAATTGTCACGCCATGCAGTGCGCGTTTGCCGCCAGCCTTCTTGAACCAGCCGCCGCGCCCTTCAAAATCGACAACCAGATCGCGAACGCTGATCAGCGGCTCTGCCTGTGGCACCACACGGGCAGCTCCCCGAACTGGCAATGTTGAAAGCAGCTTGCGGGTATAATCATGTTGCGGTTTGGCGAGAACATCAGCGGTATTACCCGTTTCAACCACCTCGCCATGACGCATCACGACAACCCGATTGGAGTATCGCGCGATCATTGGAAGGTCGTGGCTGATGAGCAAAACGGTCGTTCCGCGTTCCCGCGAGAGATCAACCAGCAACTCCATAACCTCGCGCTGGATGACCGCATCGAGCGCCGTTGTCGGCTCGTCGGCAATCAGCAGATCAGGCTGCATCAGCATGGCGCACGCGATCATGATACGCTGGCGCATTCCGCCAGAGAACTCATGTGGGAACGCCTCAATCGCCCGATCAGGATCGGCAATACCAACACGCAACAACATGGCTCTAATCCAGTCGGCATGTTGCGCTTTCTCAGCTGGAAAGTGCAGTTCAAGCCCTTCTTCAAGCTGCCGCCCGATGGTCAGTGACGGGGTAAGCGAAGTCATCGGCTCCTGAAAGATCATGGCAATGCCATCGCCACGAAGGCCGCGCAATGCGGCTGGCGACATCGTTGATACGTTCTGCCCCTTGAAGCGGATCGCACCATGACTTGTTTTAATGGACGCCGGAACCAGCCCCATGATCGCCCGCGCGAGCATCGTCTTGCCAGAACCGGATTCGCCAACAATACCAAGAATTTCGCCACGCTTGAGGGAGAAGGAAGCACGCTTGACGATCTCCAGTGTGCTATCGCCAACACGCAGGCTTACATTGTCGATTTCGAGCAGGGGTGCGGAAGTCATGAGCGCTTCCTCATGCGTGGGTCGAGGCGGTCGCGCAACGCGTCACCAAGAAGATTAATACCAAGCAGCGACAACGAAATTGCAAGGCCGGGGAAGATACCAAGCCAAACGGCCTGCTCAATGAAATTGCGGCTTCCGGCCAGCATATTGCCCCATGTCGGCGCTGGCGGCGGCACGCCCAGCCCCAGAAAGCTGAGCGAGCTTTCTGCGAGAATTGCCCAGCCGCACATCGACGTTGCCATGACCAGCACGGGCGCAAGGCAATTGGGCAGGATATGACGTACCATCGTATAGATTTCCGAGTTTCCCATGACGCGGGAAGCCTCGACAAACTCTCGTTCACGCAAGCTCAGTACCGTGCCGCGCACAACGCGAATAACCGAAGACATATAGGCGAGAGCCAGTGCGAGGATGATGCCATTCTTGTTTGCGCCGAAGACGGCCAGCAAACCTAGCGCCATCAATATGCCAGGGAATGCCAGCAGCGCATCATTGATCATCATTAGAAACCGGTCGAACCAGCCACGTAAGAAGCCACTAGTTGCGCCAACCAGAACACCACCCAAGGTGGCGATGAAGACTGTGAAAACGCTAATCGAAACGCTGGCGGACGCGCCTTTCATCAGGCGGCTCAATTGGTCGCGCCCAAACTCATCCGTACCAAGCCAGTGCGCAGCACTTGGCGGCGCAAGACGTGCGGTAAAATCAAGCGCGAGCGGATTGTACGGAGTCCAGACGGAACCAACGAGTGCCACTGTCAGAAGCGTTGCAGTCAAAGCCCCGCCGATTAGGGCATTAAGAGAGATGTTTTTCATTTCGCCGTCACCTTCGGGTCGAAGAACGGATAAAGGAGGTCCACGATCAGATTGACCAGCACATAGACGCAAGCCGTAAACAGCAAGCAGCCCTGAATGACCGGATAGTCGCGGGCAAAAATCGCATCGACCAGCAGCCTGCCGAGACCCGGAATGGTGAAAACCGTTTCCACGACAGCAATACCGCCGAGCAGATTACCAAGGATCAAACCAAGCAATGTCCAGGTGGGACCAAATGCATTGCGGAATGCATGGCGCCACATAACGGTTGCTTCCGACAGCCCCTTGGCGCGTGCGTGGGTGATGTAATCAAGGTTCAGCACTTCGAGCGTCGATGCTCGGGCCATACGCAGGATCACGCCAATTTCATGCAGAAACAGCGTCGTGACCGGCAATACCAGATAGAGAAACGCCTTCCATTGATTTTCGCCGAAGCTGACATAACCAACAATCGGCAGCCATCCCAGCTTCAGACCAAATGCCAGCAACAGCAGCAAGCCCATCCAGAATGCCGGGATCGACAACAGTAAAGTGGCGCTTGTCACAAGCGTGAGATCCGTCAGGCTGTTTTGCTTCCATGCAGCGATCATACCGAGTGGAACCGCGACCAGCGTGGAAAGCACGACAGCAGACAACACAATACGCGCGCTTACCAAAAACCTTTCCAGAACCAGTGAAAGCACAGGCTGCTGGTTGGCTATGGAAACACCGAGATCGCCATGCAGAACATTGCCGCCCCAGATCAGAAACTGGGTCATGATGCTATGGTTGAGCCCCAGCTGTTCGCGCAAGGCAGCCAATGTCGCCGCATCCGCAGAATCGCCCAGCATCAGAGCCGCAGGATCGCCCGGTATCAACCGGACAATCACAAACACAGCCACCGCCACAATCAGCAATGTTGGAATGGCCATGCCTATTCTGGAGAGCGCAAAGCGCAGCATTTCTTTAGCCTTCGATAAAGAGGGATTTCGCGCGTGGCGCGGCATCAGACGGTAGCGGCGTATAATCCTGCAGACAGTAGGTCGCAAACTGGCGGTTCAAAGCAGGCAGCGGCGCGATTTCCATCATGCCAAGCGCTGCTTCCATCACCACCATCGCAACTGTGGCCGTGATATTGTCGTGATTGCCGGGACGTGGCGGGCGGCAGACTGCATAAGGTGTCAGGAAGTCGTCGAACAGTGCTTCCTTCAGCTCCTTGCGGCCAATTTTGCCACCATGGGCTTCAAGACACTGGCGCACACGCCAGTCGCGATAAAAGCTCTCCGGCACATATGGAATGCCCGTGTCACGTAGCTTGGTCAGCGCAATCGGACTTACCCAATGATTGGCATGAACGATAAGATCGTTCTCCGGCAGGATCGGGAAGGACTCATCTGGTGCACATTCAAAATCAATACCAAAGCCCGCGCTGGTGGCGATCATGATATTGTTTGAGCAGGACTTCGGCGTCGAAGCCACGGCTTTGATTGCTTTGGCAAAATGCTCCTGCTCCAGCACCTTACGACGCACGAGACCAAGCGGAACGCCAAGCTTCTTATAGTCGCGCTCACATTCAAGATAATTGGCAGTAATCGAGATACCGGCTTCATTAAAGCCGCTGCGCGCCAGACCACCTGCTTCGACAAAAGTAACGAAATCGGGGCCGTTATTGTTGCGTACACGCAACACGATACCAGTCTCTACACACTCAGAACGCCAGTCCCAGTTCTGGCCGTGCACAAGATTACCTGAAGCACTTTTGGCGGGCATGATGAGCGCGCCGGTGCAACCGTCATCCTGCTCTTCCGGATCAGGTGCGCCCGTTTCCGCACGCGCCATCGCAACCACTTCCGTACGTGCATTGATCATGACGATCTGCTCAAAAGGGACACCCGCCCCCTTGGCGATACCGCGCATTTCCTCGACATAAGAAGCGTCGAATTCTTCGATCCTGCCTGCGAAATCCTCGATCAGGCTCTGCTTACGCTCTGGCGAAAGACCGAACGCATCGAGCGTGCCTGAGTAAAGGCCCGCGCTTAGCCGGATACGCTCTTTGGCCAAAACCCCATATTGGCGACCGCGCTCTTCCGGCGCGCCAGAAACTGTGATGAATGGAAATGGGGTAATAGACATTCTCGATCCATTTTTTGTATTTTGCATCTTCTTAATACAATTCACATTCAATCATTGCGGAGTCAATAGTTTTTTATTAGAATATGGAACAATTTGATTTATACCCTTCCTATACAGAGTCAGCCTGTCTTTCCAATGGGATAGGCACTACGAGAAAGAAATGGCCTATTGCGAAATATTCCGTATTCTTTGAACTTAAATTCATGGGGGAACGCACATTCAGGGGGTGCCGGGCGTGAATATGAACATTAAGAGATCGACAGAAGGCGAATCCGGCCTGAGCAGTCTTCAGGCGGAAGTCGCGCATAAAATGGTCTCGCTCATATCTGCAGCCCGCTGGAATATTGGAGACCGACTGTCTGATGCAGCAATTGCCAAGGAGCTTCGCGTATCGCGTTCGCCTGTGCGTCAGGTACTGAACCTGTTGGTACAGCAAGGCATTGTCAGCCAGACCCCAAATCGCGGCTATCAGTTGCATCGTCTTCCCGAACCTGATGAGCTGAACGACAGGCTTCTTCCACCATCCGAAGCTGAGGAGCTTTACCGACGCCTGATGAGTTCACGCGCCTCTGGTACGGTCGGCGATGAAGTGTCCGAAGCTGAACTTGCAGACCAGTTGGGCGCCACACGTGGTGCCGTGCGCCGGGTATTGATGCGTTTTGCAACGGAAGGTCTGGCAGAACGCCTTCCCGGCCATGGCTGGCGATTTGCCGAGTCGCTCGACAATGAGCGTGCCGTCAATGAAAGCTATGCTTTCCGTCTGGTGATTGAATGCGGGGCACTTGCCCAAGCTGAGTATGCACCGGACCCAACCCAGCTTGCCGCCCTTCAACGCGAGCAAAAAGAGATACTAGTTCTACCGCTGCAAAGCCTCACACGCGACCTGTGGTTCAATGCCAATGCAAATTTCCATGAAACCATTGTTTCGTGGGCGAACAATCGCTTTTTCACGCAATCCGTCCGCTGGCAGAACCATCTGCGGCGTATGACCGAATATTCCGACTTCGACCGCTTGGGCGAAGAGCGCATCCGCAAGGCCTGTATGGACCATTTGGGCATTTTGGAAGCTATTGAGAACAAGGATTTCGAATTCGCCGCCGCCTTGCTGAAACGCCATATCAGCCGCTCGGGCGCCGAAGACGTTTAACCGGCAAGGCAGTTGTTAAGCGCGGAGTGTAAATCCGCGCCTCTGGGTCAAACGCGTTCCAGCGCTATCGCAATCCCTTGCCCAACGCCAATACACATTGTCGCCAATGCGTATTGGCCACCGGTGAGCGAAATTTCAAGCGCCGCCGAACCTGTAATGCGTGCGCCTGACATGCCGAGCGGATGTCCTAATGCGATTGCTCCACCATTTGGATTGACGCGGCTATCGTCGTCAGCAACTCCGAGTTCCCGCAACACAGCGAGCCCTTGCGAAGCAAAAGCTTCGTTGAGCTCAATCACATCGATCGCATCAATGGCGATCCCAAGCCGTGCCAGAAGTTTGCGTGTGGCAGGCAATGGGCCGATGCCCATGGTCCTTGGTGGAACGCCAGCGGTGGCCCCGCCGATAATACGAGCGATAGGTTTCAGATTGTATTTCTTAATGGCCGCCTCAGAAGCAATGATTAACGCGGCTGCACCGTCATTGACGCCGGATGCATTGCCTGCCGTTACAGTTCCACCGTCTCTGAAGGGGGTTCCAAGCTTTGCAAGTGCTTCCATCGTTGTGACACGCGGATGTTCATCCATATCCACAACGACTGGTTCGCCTTTGCGTTGCGGGATGCTTACAGAGGCGATTTCTTGAGCAAGACGCCCGTTGGCCTGTGCTGCGGCAGCTTTCTCCTGACTGCGCAGCGCGAAAGCATCCTGATCCTGACGTGAGATATTGTAATCTTCAGCGACATTCTCGCCGGTCTCAGGCATGGATTCGACGCCATATTGTTTCTTCATCAGCGGGTTCACAAAACGCCAACCGATAGTCGTATCAAATATTTCCGCTTTGCGCGAAAACGCGGCATCGGCCTTCGGCATCACGAATGGGGCGCGGCTCATGCTTTCGACGCCACCTGCGATGATCAACTCAGCCTCGCCAGCCTTGATTGCGCGCGCAGCACTGATAACCGCATCCATGCCTGAACCACACAGACGATTAATCGTGGTTCCAGATACGCCGACTGGCAATCCCGCAAGAAGCAGTGACATGCGTGCGACATTACGGTTGTCTTCGCCCGCCTGATTGGCCGAGCCAAAAATAACATCGTCAACCGCTTCCCAGTCGACCGATGCATTGCGTTCCATCAATGCGCGGAGCGGAATGGCTCCGAGATCATCCGCTCTCACGGACGAAAGCGAACCGCCAAAGCGACCGATGGGCGTACGAACATAGTCACAAATATAGGCGTCACTCATTCTGAAGTCTCATGGTTCTGGCATAGCAACAAGATTGGGGCGTATTCAGGCCTGCAAATGCGAAACGAATTTCGTATTCTGATAGGCATCCAGCGCGTCGGCACCACCTTCTGTTCCGTAACCAGAATCGTTGATGCCGCCGAATGGCACTTCCGGCAGAGCCAGACCATAATGATTGATGGTGATCATTCCGCTGCGTACGGACGACGAGATTTTCGCGGCATTGGCTGACGATCCGGTGAATGCATAGGCCGCAAGACCATAGTTAAGCCGATTGGCCTCACCCAACGCCTCATCCAGCGTCTGAAAACTGTTAAGCAGCGCTACTGGGCCAAACGGTTCTTCGTTCATAATCGCGGCCTCACGTGGCACATCTGCCAGCACGGTTGGCTGGAAAAAATTACCGCGATTACCAATGCGCTCACCACCTGTTACCACGGTAGCCTTGTGTTCTTTTGCTTCGCCGATCAAGCGTTCCATCGCATTGACGCGGCGTGCATTGACCAGCGGCCCCATGGTCGTTTCTGCATCGAGACCATTTCCGACATTCAACGCGCTTGCATAGTTGGAAAGTCCCTCAATGACCCGTTCGTAAGCCGGTTTTTCGACCAGAAATCGAGTTGGCGCGATGCAAATCTGTCCCGCATTACGAAACTTGGCAGCGGCTGCAACCTTGATCGCCTGATCGACGTCAGCATCTGCCATGATGATGACCGGTGCATGCCCGCCCAGCTCCATCGTCGCCCGCTTCATATGCAACCCGCTTAATGCCGCAAGTTGTTTCCCTACCTGTGTAGAGCCAGTAAACGACACTTTCTTAATCACGGGATGAGGAATGAGATAAGACGATATTTCCGCCGGATCGCCATAAACGAGATTGATGACACCGTCTGGCAAACCAGCATCAGCAAAAGCACGCACCAACTCAGCCGGAGCAGCAGGTGTGTCTTCCGCAGCTTTCAAAATAATGGAACAGCCAGCAGCAAGTGCAGCCGATATTTTGCGGACCGATTGATTGATCGGAAAATTCCAGGGTGTAAACGCCGCTACAGGACCGACCGGTTCCTTAACCTCAGTCTGCATCACATGAGCAAAACGCGGTGGGACGATACGGCCATAGCTGCGGCGCGCTTCTTCCGCAAACCAATCGATCAAATCGCAGGCAGCAGCAGCCTCGGTGCGCGCTTCAGCAAGAGGCTTGCCCTGCTCCATCGTCAGCAAATGGGCTACAATTTCGCCACGACTGCGAAAGATATCAGCGGCTTTTCGCAAAACTTTATAGCGATCAAAGGCCGACACCTTGCGCCAAATCTCAAACCCGCGATCGGCAGCAGCCAGTGCATCATCGAGATCATTGGTCGTGGCTTTGGCTATTTGGCCAATAGCCTCATTTGTGGCAGGGTTTAGAACCTCTATCGTCTCGCCACGCGACCCATCACGCCATTTCCCATCAATGAAGAGCTGTACGTCGGAATATTCCACTTGAGGTCCCATCGTCCTCTCCTATTGTCAAACTGTCGGTTGATATTGGTGAATGACGCCAGCATCGATCAACTCGGCCAGCTTGCTTTGGTCCATATTGAGAACGTCTTCGAGAATAGAAACACTGTCCTCACCCAGCATCGGAGGCGCTTTGTAAGACGCCTGCTTTTGCGCTTCCAACCCTTGCGCTGGCCGCACCAGAGATACCGGCCCCAGATAAGGGCTTTCCAGAGTTTGTACGACTTCACGCGCCAATACATTCGGGCTTTCAAAAGCTTCTGGGACCGTTTTCACCTGACCGGCAGGAACACCCATTCGCAAGCATTCAGCCATCCAGAATTCACGCGTATTGCTGGAGAAGCATTTTGCCATCGGCGGTATCAGATCAGCCCGGTTTAAGGCGCGACCGCTTGCTGTCTTAAAACGCTCGTCAGCTGCGAGTTCAGGCAGATCGATAATCTTTTCGCACAGGATAGCAAATTGACGATCATTGCCAACGGCAAGCGCAAAAGCACCATCTGAGCATTCGAAAATCTGATAGGGAACAACAGTCGGATGCGCGTTGCCAAAGCGCTTGGGCACATGGCCGCCATTCAGATGTGCGCTGCCGATATTGATGAGCGTATTAAGCGCGCATTCAAACAATGAAATATCGACAAACTGCCCGACACCAGTGGTTTTGCGCTGATAGAGCGCCGCAAGAATGGATTGGGTTCCGACCATGCCAGCCACAATATCCGTCATAGCAACACCGATACGCATCGGTTCACCGTCGGTTTGTCCGGTTATCGACATCAAGCCGCTTTCAGCCTGAACCACAAAATCATACCCCGGACGTTGAGCCTCAGGTCCGGTCTGGCCATAGCCGGAAATAGAGCAATAGATGAGCGCCGGGTTAAGCGCCTTCAAAGTATCGTAATCAATCTTTAATCGCTCGACGGTTCCGGCTCGGAAGTTTTCGACGACAACATCAGCCTGCTTTGCCAGTTCGTAAATGATGTTGAGCCCTTCAGGCGATTTCAAATCAAGCGCCAGACTTTTCTTGCCGCGGTTCGCGCAAAGAAAATAGGTGCTCGCTCCCTTATAATTGGGAACGGACCACGCACGCGTGTCGTCGCCGCCCTGAATATTTTCGATCTTCCAGACCTCAGCTCCCAGATCGGCGAGACTCATCGTGGCCCAGGGACCGGCAAGAACGCGCGAGAGATCAAGAACTTTTATTCCAGCCAGTGGCAAAGCAGCGTTACTATCGCCCGCAACGGGAACCTTCAGCTCGTTCATTATTGTCAAGGTCACGTCCTTCTCAAACAACCCCGCAAACGGCGGGAGCTGATAGCCAAACTTCATTGGCGAAATTACTGTTACGAGCGCCATTCCTGCGGAAAATGACACGCCACGGCATGGCCATTTCCCTGCATCTGCAACTCAGGCCTGATCTCGGCACAGACTGCCTCCGCCCTGAAACAGCGCGTACGGAACGGACAACCAGACGGCGGATTGATGGGGCTTGGCACATCACCTTTCAGGAGAATTTGCTGCCGCTTTCGCTCAATCACCGGATCGGCGAGCGGCACAGCCGACATCAAAGCCTGCGTATAGGGATGAAGCGGGTGGCTATAGAGCTCGTTGGCCGGAGCTTTTTCAACGATGCGGCCAAGATACATCACCGCAACCGTGTGCGAGATATGCCGGACAACCGACAGATCATGGGCAATGAAAATATAGGACGTGCCAAACTCAGCCTGAATTTCCTGAAGAAGGTTCAAAACACCAGCCTGCACAGACACATCAAGCGCTGAAACCGGTTCATCCAGCACCAAGACCTGCGGATTGAGCGCCAAGGCGCGTGCAATCACAACACGTTGACGCTGGCCGCCGGAAAGCTCGTGTGGATACCGCTTGCCGTGCTCTGGATTGAGCCTGACGAGCCGCAACATCTCTTCCACTCGCTCTTTGCGCTGCGGCTGCGAAAGATCGCTGATACGGAGAGGTTCGGCGATGCTTTCCGCAATCCGCATACGCGGATGCAGCGAAGCAAACGGGTCCTGAAAAACAAATTGCAAATGCTTGCGCGCCGCACGCATTTCTCTTGGCGAAAACTGCGCCACGTTTTGTCCCTGAAAGAGAACCTCGCCGCTGGTCGGCTCAATCAAGCGCAGCAGACAGCGCCCAAGTGTCGATTTTCCGCAACCAGATTCTCCGACCAAACCAAGGGTTTCGCCCTTTGCCAGATCAAATGAAATGTCGTCGACAGCCTTCACCTCGGCAATGTCACGCTGAAAGATCGTCCCACCTTTGATTGGAAATGACTTTCGCAAATTACGAACCGAAAGGGCTGCGTCGGATAAGGATGGAGTTGCCGTCTGGGATGCAAAATCGGAATTCATAGTACGGCCTCTTTCGTGACCGGCATATCGGCCTTGCGTTGGTATGCAGGCAGGCTTTCAGCAAAGTGGCAGGCCGATATATGGCGTCCGAAATGCTGGTATGTGGGTGGTGTTGTTTTGCAAATTTCCTGTGCGTGGGCGCAACGCGGATGAAATGCGCAGCCGGTTGGAAACGCACCCAGAACCGGTGGTGCACCTTCAATGGAATAAAGCTTGCCGCCGCTGTCGCTCAGCGTAGGGATCGAAGCAATCAAACCGCGCGTATAAGGATGGCGAGGATTATCGAAAAGCTCGAAAACATCCGCCTCTTCAACCACTTCGCCTGCATAGACTACCGCCACGCGGTCAGCGTGACCAGCGAGCACACCCAGATCGTGAGTGATGAGAATTAATCCCAGACCCAGCTTGTTTTGCAGCTCTCGCAAGACTGCCATGATCTGCGCCTGAACAGTCACGTCGAGCGCGGTGGTCGGCTCGTCAGCGATCAGTAGTTCCGGGTCGTTTGCAACTGCCATAGCAATCATGACACGCTGCCGCATCCCACCCGAAAACTCATGCGGATACTGCTTTACCCGCTGATCCGGTTGCGGGATGGAAACAAGTTCCAGCAACTCGATAGCCCGTGCCATTGCGGCCTTGCGGTTTAGTTTTCTTTGGTGAAGTTGCAAAGCTTCAATCAGCTGATCGCCGATCTTCATCACCGGATTAAGCGACGAAAGCGGGTCCTGAAAAATCATAGCGATTTTTGAACCGCGCAAACTGCGCATTTCGCGGCGTGATTTACCGACAAGCTCTTCACCCAGAAAAGTGACCGAACCTGTGACTTTTGAGTTTGGTGGATTTAGCCCGATGGAAGCCAGCATCCCGATGGATTTGCCCGAACCGGATTCGCCAACAATGCCCAAAACCTCGCGGCGCTTCAGTTCCAGATTGATGCCTCTGACAGCATCGAGCACTGTGCCATCGCGACCAAAACCGACGCGCAAGTTCTCAATTCGAAACAGACTGGCGTTCTCATTTGGATTTGTCATCTTGTTCTCCAATCACTTCGAACGCGGGTCGAAATAGTCGCGAAGACCATCGCCGATGAAATTGAACCCCAGAACGATCGTCAGAATGGCGATACCCGGACCCATGGCGATCCACCAATTGTAGAAATAGACGGCACCTTCCGCGATCATCGAGCCCCATTCCGGCGTCGGTGGCGTTGCACCAAGTCCGATAAAGCTAAGCGAAGCGGCAAGCAGAATGACCTGTCCCAAATCCATCGTCGCGCTGATCAATATCGGCGTCCAGCAGAGCGGCAGAATATGCTTCATGAGAACACGCGTGCTGCTTGCACCCGATGCAATGGCTGCTTCCACATGCTC
Source organism: Ochrobactrum sp. AN78 (assembly GCF_029909885.1). Lineage (NCBI taxonomy): Bacteria > Pseudomonadati > Pseudomonadota > Alphaproteobacteria > Hyphomicrobiales > Brucellaceae > Ochrobactrum > Ochrobactrum sp. AN78. The sequence goes on along the minus strand of NZ_JASAMU010000003.1, from coordinate 33,681 downwards.
GCGTTCACGCACTTCCAGCACCTGAGCGCGCATCAACCGCGCATAAACAGGCCACCAAACAATAACCATTGCGATGGCAGCATTCTCCAGACCCGGTCCGAGCGAAGCGGCAACGGCCATGGCGAGCAGCATTGGCGGAAAAGACAATGTTATATCGACCAGACGCATGATTGCAGAGCCGATGAAACCGCCCTTATAGCCGGAGATTGCGCCCGCCAAAGCGCCGATAATCACGGCGCTCGCCACCACAATAAGAGCAATAGGCAAAGAGTGCTTCGCTCCATAGAGCGTTCGCGTCAGCACGTCGCGTCCAAGGGCATCCGTACCAAGCCAGTGAGACCAACTCGGTGCCTGCAGACGACGCCCGACCATATCAAGCGGATCGTAAGGTGTCATATAGGGGGCGAAAAATGTCGCGATGATCCAGAAGCCAACAACCACGATGCCGATGGCAACTGGCAGGGTAAGCCAGCGAGGTATTTTGATTTGGCGCGGTACAGTATTTACAGTTGCAACCATTTGTTCCCCCTATCCCAACCGAACGCGCGGATTTGCGAGAACATAGGCAACGTCAGTCAAAAGGTTCGTCACCAGGAACATGACACCACCAACAATGGTAACGCCGATGATTGCAGGAAAGTCCAGCGAACGCGCAGCTTCAACCGCATAGGACCCCATGCCCGGCCAGGCAAAAATGGTTTCGGTCAACACAGCGCCCGTAATAAGATAAGCAAACGAGTAGCTGATGACCGTCAGGACCGGCACAAGAATGTTGCGAAGAGCGTGGCGGAACACGACGCGGAATTCACCTGCACCTTTGGCCCTTGCGGTGAGAATGAATTCCCGCCCGATCACATCCAGCATATTGGCGCGCACCAAACGCGAGATGGTGCCAGCAACTGTCCAGCCCAACACCGTTGCCGGAAGAATGAGGTGAGCGAGTGCATTTTTGAATGCTGCAAAATTTCCCGCAAGCAAACTGTCTATGGTCATAAAGCCCGTAAGAGCAACGGGTGGCGCCATACGAGGATCAAGCCGACCTGGCCCCGGAAGCAACTCAAACTTCACCGAAAAGATAAACAGAACAGCGAGGCCCAACCAGAAAACTGGCAGAGAGGAACCCAGCAGCGCAAAGAGGCGCGCCACATGATCTATGGCACTATCGCGATAATATGCTGCCAGAATTCCCAATAATATACCGACGACGGAACCAAGAACCATCGCCGACAACACCAGTTCCATGGTAGCGGGTAAACGCGCCATGAGATCCGTGCTGACAGGTCGCTTTGTGACGAACGAGGTTCCCATATCGCCAGTTACAAGATTTTTCAGATAGATGACGTAGCGCTCGGGAAGGCTTCGATCGAGGCCCCATTTTGCCTTCGCGGCGGCCACAACCTCGGGATTATTCATTTGCTGCTCCGCCACAATCGATGTGAGCGGATCACCTTTGGTGAGCGTGGTGAGCGCAAAGGCCATAGTGACGATGCCCAGAATTAGAAATGGCATCGCAATGAGGCGCTTAAAGAGATAGTTTGACATGCACGGTTCCCATTCTGGAAATCTGGCGCAGTTTTTGTGCGTCCTTGCGCATAGTATTGACAAGCAAATTTGGCGCCGTCAATATAAATGAAATTAAATTTCATTTTCAGGAGTCGCATTCCTTTAAACTGAAATCGACAACATCGTCCAGGAGACAACGTGAAGAAAAGAGCGAAGCCCAGTTCAGTGGACCTCGATAAAGACAGCGCTCAGGTTTCCAGTGCCCTCGTTCGAGGACTGGAAATTTTGCGCAGCTTCACCCCCAATGATATTTCGCTTGGGAATCAGGAGCTTATTGACCGTACAGGATTGCCGAAAGCCACGATTTCGCGTTTGACGCTGACCTTGGTCAATCTCGGCTATCTCAATTATGACGACAATCTCGGTCGCTACAGCATTGGCCCAGCAACCATCTCGCTGGGTTATTCGGGACTGAGCTCGAACGCTGTCGTCTATATGGCCATGCCTTTGATGCGAAAGCTTGCTGAAAAAACGGGCGTGGCCGTGGCCATGGGCCTGCGTGAGCAGCGCGAAATGGTCTATATCGCCAATGCGCGCTCCGAAAACCCCGTCTCGCTACGTCTCAATGTCGGCTCAAGATTGCCTATCTGGCGCACAGCTATGGGACTTTCCTATTATGTCGGTATGGAAGAAGCCCAGCGCGAGATTCTTCTCAAGCAAATGCTCGCTGCCGAACCGGAACATGCCGAGAAAATCCGTCGACTGACCAGCCACGCACTTGAGGACTTCGCAAGAGATGGCTTCGTGGCTTCATGCGGCGACTGGTACAGCTATATCAATGCTGTTGGAATCCCTTTCCGGCCAACCGACGGAACCCAGCTCGTCGCAATCACTTGCGGCGGCATCACCGACATTGCACCGCGCGGCGCTTGTTACGCCGAAATCGGACCAGCACTCAGACAACTTACCGTTGAACTGCAGGAACGATTGATCGGCAATACAGACGCGTTTTCACATACATCCTTACCCTAACATCGCCAGCGGCGACGTAGTAGATTGATGCAGGAAATCTCATGGCCACCGATATTCTATATCCAAAAGTCAGTCTGGAAACCAATTCCGGCACAATCTCACGTTGGCACGTAAAGGACGGTGACGAGGTACGGCAGGGGCAGCTGCTGTTTGAAATCGATAACGATAAAACAGTTGTTGAAGTGGATGCCCCTCACGGCGGCACGCTGAAAATTCTCAAACCATCGACCTCCGATGAGATCGACGTCGGCCAAAGTGTCGCGAGCCTGTTCTTACAGGGCGAAGTAATTTCTGTCGCCCCATCAAAACCCGCCTCGGAAACCACTGCCGAACAAGCTCCTGAACCAAACGAGGTTTCTGAGATCCCGGCATCGGATATCCGTTCAAACACCACACAGACCGGCAGAATGGTTGCAACACCACTTGCAAAACGCCTCGCTGGCGATGCCGGGATTGATCTTTCACAGATCAATGGCAGTGGACCGAGCGGGCGCATACAGAAGAAAGATATCATCGCTGCAATAGAGACTGGTAATGTTCTGCCACGGCAAATCAGCGGCAAATCAAGCGCTTCTCATAGTGACACTGTCTTGAACGCCGTCTGGTTGCGCAAGGGTGAAGGCATACCACTGGTGCTCCTGCACGGCTTCGCGTCCGACCATAACAACTGGCGTGGACTTTTCGCGGGAAGCCAATGGCAGCAGCCTTTGCTCGCTATCGACCTGCCTTCGCATGGCGCCTCGCCGCTTGAAGCCGTTGCAGACCTTGATGCGGTTGCAGCCCTCGTGGAAGCCACTATCAAACAACTTAATCTCGCAGCAACGATTATGGTGGGGCATTCCTTCGGTGCGACCGTCAGCGCGCGGCTGGCGGCTCGAGGCAATATCGACATCCGTGCTCTGGGGCTGTTTGCACCGGGAGGTCTGGGTGCCGAAATCAATGTCGGATTTGTCGAAAATTTCGTGCGCGCCAAATCAAAAGAGAGCATCACCCCATGGCTGCATGAGCTGGTTCATGTGAAGGATATCATCTCGGAAACCTTCATTTCTGCGGTCGTACAACAACGACAGGATCGGCGCTTAAGCGACGCGATGGCGGCTTTTGCCGAACACTTCTTTGCCGATGGCACACAGACCATTTCGATTATCGAGGATCTCGCGTCGCTGGAGATACCGGTTCGCGTGATCTTTGGAAAACAGGATCGCATCCTGCCATTCAAACATAGTCGCAATCTTCCCGACAATGTGGCCCTTCATGCGTTTGAAGCGTGCGGGCACATGCCTCACCTTGAAAAACGCAGCCTTTCCTTGCGCATCCTCAGCGAGCTTGCAAATTCAGCCCGCTGACGGAATCCGCATAGAACAAAAAAGGCCGGAGATCACTCTCCGGCCTTTTCTATTTCAACTGTTCAGCTTACTTGGCGAGTGAAATCTCGGCCAATGGCAGGTTGCAACAGGCAGAATAGCGAACGCCGTTCACCTTGTTGTTGTAGGCCAGAATGACATCCGGGCTCAGCATCGGAATGATCACATTGGCAGCGGCCATTTTCTCGCCAGCCTGAAACCACACCTTATCTGCCTGATCGGCAGGCGCTTTGAGAGCATCAGCCATGACCTGCTGAATATCGCCAATTACGAATGACGGGTCACGCGCTTCACCGGCTCGCTTGGCCCATAGGCTGCCCTTGGCCAGGCCAAACGCATCGACATATTGTGATGTGCCGTAGAAATCTGGTGCATAATAGACCACCGTCAACGGTGTGCCGTCTCCGTTCACCTTTTCACGCCATGTTGCAAAGGAAACAGGCTGCAACTCAACCTTGATGTTCACCTTCGACAGATCTTGCTGGATCTTCTGCATCATCTGAGTGAAATCAACGCCATAAACATTCAGATTTGGATAGGTTGCCTCAAGCTTGAAGCCATCTGGATGCCCTGCTTTCGCCAGCAGTTCCTTTGCCTTATCCGGATTATATTCAGGGATTTTATGATCCGAGCCGCCAGGAAAGCCGATCGGAATAGCAGCGCCAATCAACTGGCCTTTGTCGCCCAGCATGAAATCGAGCAAAGTTTCACGATCAATGGCCGTGGAAATTGCTTCACGCACTTCAGGCGTCAGCGGTACTTCGTTTGATTTTGCGCCCGGCGAAAGCGCGATGTAGATAAAGTTATAGGAGTGAATGGAGTCGACTTTCACATCCGGATTGCGAATGGTTTTAGCCGTTTCCGGGTCAATCTGCATTGCGATATCAGCAGAGCCATTTTCAAGCATCTGCGCCTGCGCCACAGCATCCTTCACCTGACGGATAACGACCTCCGCAACCTTCGGAGCCTCGCGCCAATACTTGTCATTACGCTTCAGACGCAGTTCGGAATTGGGTTCGTAAGCGGCCAAAACGAATGGGCCACTGCCAGCCGAATTGGCCAGAAACCATGCCTCTGCATTATCCTTTTCAGCGGCATCCGCACCGTTAACGGCCTTCGCCTCTTCGGTCGCTACCTTACTGTTGACGATACCGAAATAGGGCGAAGCCACCACGTTGAAGAATTCCGAGTTCGGCGCCTTGGTCTTTACAACCACCGTTGCTTCATCAGGCGTTTCTATCGAGTCGATTGTATCCGCGAGAAATGACGGGCTACCCTTAACATTCTTCAGGCGTTCCCAAGACCACTTGACGTCCTTGGCTTCGACTTTGGCACCATCCGAGAATATGGCTTTCGGATTGATCTTGAAGGTAAACTCAGTCTGGTCGCCATTAGCTGTATAGCTTTCAGCGAGAACTGGGATGACCTTATTGTCCTTGTCCAGCGACAGAAGACCTTCATAGACTGCAGAGTCATAAATCTGGCACGTATCGCAGAAGGTCCGGTGTGGATCGAGCGAATTGATGTCCATGTTACGCGCGATAACAAGTGAATCCGCATTTTGCGCATAGGCTGCCGGAACGGCAGTCAACAGCGTTGCAGCCATCATCACGCTTTTGAAATTCATCGTCAAAAGGCGGTTGAGCCCTGTTTTCCCATTTTTCATTGTGTTCCTCGTTTTTCTCTTTTTATGATCAATTCATCAGGCAGTACGCGTGATTTGTTCAAGCGCCGCCCGAACTTTTTCCGCCGACCCGAGAGCCGCCTTATTCAAGACCAGCGAAACTACAGGCGACGACAAACTGCCCGTCACATGAAGAATTTCGTGGTCAAGATCGTTGAAGAAACGCCGCTGGATTTCAGCGGCCCAATGTCGTCCAAGCGACAACCCGCTTGCGACCTGCTCGGCAATCACCACACGATTGGTCTTAGCGATAGATTGACCAATAAGCTCCCAGTCGATGCCGGTCATGTCGAGGCTTCGCATATCGATAATCTCGGCATCAATACCGGATTCGTCGGCAGCTTTAACCGAAGCCTGCACCATCACCGATGTCGCAAGCACGGTGCATGCCGAACCAGACCTGACCACCCGCGCCTTCCCAAGCGGAATGCAATAATCACGGTCATCCTTGGGCACCAAGCTCTCACGCTGGTAGAATTCGACATGCTCGATAATTGCCACAGGATCGTTAGACCGGAGCGCGCTGTTCATCAGACCGACATAGTCGAAGGCATTGGTTGGTGAAACGACGCGCCATCCCGGAAACATCGCAAACAAAGCCGACGGATCGCCTGAATGCTGGGAACCATAGCCCGTATGCGGAGACACACGAACGCGCAAAACAATCGGAACGAGAAACCCATCGCCGAACATGTGACGGACTTTCGAAATACCGTTTGCAATCTGGTCGGCTGCAACGAAACAGAAGTCACCAAACATGATTTCTACGACTGGCCGCAGCCCGCGTAATGCCGCCCCCAAAGCAACACCCGTAAAGCCATTTTCGGCAATCGGCATGGCCAGAACTCTGCTGGGAAACTGTTCGAGCGCGTTTTTGGTAAAACCACTCACACCACCGGCAAAGCGATGAACATCCTCGCCCATCACGATGATTGTGGGATCTTTTTCCATCGCCCGACCAATGACGTCAGACGCTGCCGCAGCAAAACGTACCTTCTCAAGCTCGTCGGGAGAATAGTCCTCAATTTCGCGAAAGCGAGCATCGTCAAATTCTTTGCCGTCACCCAGGATGCCTTCATCGACACTCTGCGGCGAAGGCCACAAGGCGTCTGGAATACGCAGAACATTGCTGCCGGGTGCAGTCTCCGTCAGACGTCCGCCAGCAGTCTGCACCGCAGCGCTCACCTTTTCATCGATCTGGGCCAATTCGGCATCGTCTGCAATGCCGAGTTCCTTCAACCACCGCTCCGCCTGTGCGATGGGGTCTCGGCGCTTCCATTCTTCTTCTTCTTCGCCGGTACGATAACCAAAATCGCTACCAGCTTTGCTTCCGCTTTGATGCAGATAACGATAGCATTGCGCTTCGATAACGACCGGGCCGCCCTCTTCTTCGATGATACGGCAGGCGTCACGCATCGCCTGATGAACGGCAACAACATCCATCCCATCACATTCAATGCCGGCAAAGCCGAGCATCGGACCACGCGACGCAATGCGTGTTTCGCGCGTGGCATCCTGAATATGCGTGGATACGGCGTAGAGATTGTTTTCAACGTAAAATATCACCGGCAAACGATACAATGCGGCGATATTCATCGCTTCATAGGTAGCGCCCTGCAGGGAAGCACCATCGCCAAAGAAAGCGACCGATACACCTTTCCTGCCAAGAAGCTTGTCCGCAAGTGCATAACCGGCGGCATGCGGAATATTTCCGCCGACAATCGCGCTCGTTCCCGCAATGCCTGATGCAGCGTCACGCATATGCATAGAGCCGCCACGACCACCGCAATATCCAGGATTAAGCCCCATGATTTCCGCCATCAGACGATAGACGGCATCGTTCATGTCGTCGGTAAAATCAGACTGAAGAATATCGAAATCAGTTGGCGTCTGTGCGTTTATCAGCTTCGTGAGCACCTGATGATGCGCACGGTGCGTACCATTTATCTGATCGTCGGAACCAAGCATCGACATGGCGCCCACGGCTGCCGCTTCCTGTCCGATGCTGGCATGAGCAGGTCCGTGGACCAGTCCGGCTTTTTCAAAGTCGAGTATTTTTTCCTCAAAGCGCCGGATGAGCTTCATCTGGCTATACCATTTCAACAGATCACTGGCTTTCGCAGCGCGCCAGTCCTCCCCCGTCACATTAAGCCGATACCAGGGCGCAGAAGGTTTCAGATCAATTTTTTCGGCCATGATAAAGGTTCCCTAATTGTATTCTGCGAGCGACAGTTTCAGTTCGGCCCTGCGACGCAGCCAAAGGCTGGCCCGATATCGCGGATCACCGGTTCTTTCATGAATGGCATCGAGAATGCGGACAATCACATCCGCACCGATCCTGTCGCCCCATACGAGCGGCCCATGCGGATAACCGAGTCCCAAACGCACCGCGGCATCAAGATCATCAACTGACGCAATCTTCTGATGAACAATGTCGGCTGCGATATTCACGATCATTGCCAACACGCGTTGGCAAACAGTTCCGCATGTGTCTTCGACCACCGACGCTTTGACACCGTCGGATTGCGCAAGAGCTAAAGCTTGTTCTCGCGCATTGTCAGTTGCTCCCGGCGAAGCAATCAGCGTGCGATGCTTGTGGATGCCGAATAGCGGATCAAAACCAATCGTATTGGCCGCATCGAGGCCTTCGCGGACGATTGTCGAGGTCAGATCATCGCCAATCAAACCAATCAGAACCAGTGAACTCGAACGCGCATCATCACTGATTTGAACGCCTGCCAGTTCCGCAACTTTTTGCAGCGCTTTTTCGGGCGTATCGCCGATGATCGTCACCGATTTTGGTAGACTGCCTTGTTCATCAGTGGTCGTGATCATAATTGAATCGTCAGAGTAGTCATAAAAGCCGCGTCCACTCTTGCGTCCAAGCAGGCCCGCATCAAGACGCTGGCGCGTAATCACTGAAGGTCGATAACGCGGCTCCTGATAATATTGGCCGTAAATCGCTTCCATGACCGGATGGGAGACATCAAGCCCTGTCAGATCGAGAAGCTCGAAAGGCCCCATACGGAAACCCGCAGCATCACGCAGAATAGCGTCGATAGTCGCGAAATCTGCAACGCTTTCGCGGATCATCGCAAGTGCTTCCGTGCCATAGGCGCGACCGGCATGGTTGACGATAAACCCCGGAGTATCAGCAGCCATGACTGGTCTATGGCCAATCCGCTCTGCAAGTTCTTTCAGACGCTCTAGGACCGCATCACTTGTCAGTGCACCTTTGATCACTTCCACAACCCGCATCAGCGGAACAGGATTAAAGAAATGAAAACCCACCACGTGTTGCGGGTTTTCAGCTTTTCCCGCGATTGCAGTGACGGATAAAGACGATGTGTTCGTCGCGATAATCGTTTGAGGCGATAGATGCGCTTCCAGGGATGCAATCAGCTCGCGCTTCACACCCAGATCTTCCACAATGGCTTCGATAACCAAATCTGCCGAAGCCAACTCCTTCAAGGCGCTGATAGGTATAATCTGGTCCAGAGTATTCGCTGCTTTAGCAGCTTCCAGTTTCCCGCGTGCAACTCGAGTGTCCAGACGTTTTGAAAGGTCGCACTTCGCTGTCTCTGCTTTGCCCGGAAGCTGATCGAACAGGTAAACTTTCAAATCGGCAGCAGCCATTGTTTCAGCAATGCCGATGCCCATAATCCCAGCGCCAATGATACCAACTTCTCTGATGGGGCCTGACATCACATCCATCTCAGCGCCCCTTGAACTCTGGCTTGCGCTTGGACAAGAAGGCATCGATCCCTTCCCTCTTATCTTCTGTGTCGAAAAGAAGTTGGAATGCCTTACGCTCCAGTCTCAAAGCGGTTTCCAGAGGCGCATCCTCACCATACATTACCGCTTCTTTGATCTGCTCTGCCGCAAGCGGCGGCATCAACGCTATTTTCCCGGCAAGCTTCAGGGCTTCCTCGAGCGCTTTTCCCTCATCCGTCAACCGACTGACAAGGCCATAGCTTTCGGCATCGACGGCTGAAAGCATTTCGCCGGTCAACGTCAATAACATGGTCTTGTATTTACCTATCGCCCGCAAAAGCCTCTGCGTGCCGCCCGCGCCCGGCATAAGCCCAAGCTTGATTTCTGGCTGACCGAAATTCGCAGTCCGCGAAGCAACGATAATATCGGCATGCATCGCAAGCTCACAGCCACCACCCAGTGCATAGCCTTCAACGGCAGCAATCACAGGCTTCGGGCAGCGCGCGAGACTTTCCCAGTAACGGTGAAGCCGCTGCGCAAGGATTTCTCCTGCACCAGTTTGCGCGAACACTTTCAAGTCTGACCCAGCGGCAAAATTTCCGCTTCTGCCGGCAATGACGATAACTCGCGTTTCGCGATCAGCAGCAAGGCGATCCACAGCTTCAGACAGCTTCTGCCGAATATCCATATTCAAAGCATTGAGTGCTTCTGGACGATTGATCTCCAGTAAAGCAACACCAGTCGCCGGACGGCTCTCAATCACCACATCGGTAAGCTCGGTCATCCTCTCCCTAACTTCCCCTGAACCAACTCCAATCACAGCCAAAACTACAAATGGAATTTAATTTCATTTTATATTGTTTCGAACTTTAATCTATGAAACATTCCATTAGCAATAGGATATTTCTGCAAAACGCGACGTGCTTCATCTTTGTTGAAATCACGCGTGAAGGGGCAACTTATGATCCGCGATCCGGAGACCTTCCAATCACTCATAAATGCGATCAGACGCTTCGTTCGGGAGCGGCTGATGCCTGTCGAAAAACAGGTGGAAGAGACAAACAGTATCCCGGAAGATGTCATTGATGACATGAGGGCGATGGGCTTGTTCGGGCTTTCAATCCCCGAAGAATATGATGGGCTTGGCTTGACGATGGAGGAAGAAGTTCTCGTCGGCTTTGAGCTCGGCTATACCTCACCAGCATTCCGCTCCGTCATCGGAACCAACAACGGCATCGGGTCGCAAGGGATCATTGTTGACGGAACTGAAGCCCAGAAAACCTATTGGCTACCCAAGCTTGCGAGCGGCGAGATTATCGGCTCCTTTGCTTTGACGGAACCCGATGTTGGTTCCGATGCAGGCGCTGTTAAAACCACGGCTGTAAGAGACGGCGATGATTACGTTCTCAATGGCGTGAAGCGCTTCATAACCAATGCGCCGATCGCTGGAGTTTTCACTCTCATGGCACGAACAGGCGAAGCTGGACCTTCCGGCGTCACGGCCTTTCTTGTTGACCGCAACTCGCCCGGTTTGAGCGTTGGAAAAGCCGATCACAAGATGGGGCAACGCGGCACTCAAACCTGCGATGTCTATCTGGAAAACGTTCGGGTACCCGCAGAAAATATCATCGGCGGGATAGAAGGCCGGGGTTTCAAGACGGCAATGAAAGTGCTCAATCGTGGAAGATTGCATATATCTTCCGTATGCACAGGCATGGCAGAGCGATTGATTGACGAGGCCGTCGACTTCGCAAAAAGCCGTGTTCAATTCGGCAAGCCGATTGCAGAACATCAGATGATACAGGCTATGCTCGCGGACATGAGCACAGAGGCCTATGCCGCACGCTGCATGGTGCTTGATGCTGCACGCGCTTTCGATGACAAAGACCCAGCCATCATCCGCAAAGCTGCAAGCTGCAAGCTTTACTGTTCGGAAATGGTGGGCCGCATTGCTGACCACGCTGTTCAGATACATGGCGGGTCAGGTTATATGCAGGACTATGCTGTCGAACACTTCTATCGTGATGTGCGCCTCTTTCGTCTGTATGAGGGTACTTCGCAAATTCAGCGGATCATCATCGCACGCGAAATGACGAGGGCTTAACCCATGGAAGTCACCGGCAAGAGCAAAATCCTTTTCGTTCTCGCGCATCCGGTCGGCCATGTTCGGGCAAGCCACGTCTTCAACACCTATTTCAGCAAAACAGGCAAAAATGCTGCGGCAGTTCCCCTGCATGTCCATCCAGAAGATCTTGCACAGGTCATTGATGCAATTCGCAAACTAGGGAATGTGAGCGGGTTCGGAGTGACTATTCCGCACAAGATCGCAATCATGCCTCTTCTTGACGAAGTGACTGATGCCGCGCAAGAAATCGGCGCAGTCAATTTTGTTCGCCGGGAAGAAAGTGGGTGTCTCGTTGGGGACAATATTGACGGCCCTGGCTTTATCGAAGGCTTGCGCAACAATAATATCGAACCGAAAGACATGACTGTGTTGATGCTTGGTGCAGGCGGAGCTGGACGCGCTGTGGGATTTGCTCTCGCCAAGGCAGGCGTACGAACTCTATGGATCACCAATCGTGACCAGAATAAAGCCACAGCACTCGTCACGGATATACAATCCGCCTATCCTGACTGTAAGCTCAAAAGCGGACCACATCACGGTACGCAATTCGATCTGATCGTCAACACAACTTCGCTTGGTATGGCCGAAGAGGACGAACTTCCGATTGCTCTCTCGGATGTTTCGCCAGACACGATTGTATCGGATATAATCGTCAATCCGCCGATGACGCGCTTGTTACAACTGGCTCAGGCAAAAGGCTGCACGATCATCAATGGTGTGCCCATGCTTGATGCACAGATGGTTCTGGCCTGCACACATATGGGCATTTGAGTAGTGACATTGAATTGATATATTCGGCCGCTCGACAAGGATGTGTCCGGCAATTGGAGTCTATTGATGAACTTTGTAAATGAACCGGACAGCAGCTTAACTGAAGCCGACGACGCAATCGCGGAAGAAGCTCAGGCAGAATCTGGCGAGGTGTTATCAAACACCGTTTACAATACGCTCAAATCGCAGCTGATGCAGGCGCAGCTCCTGCCGCTCCAACGGCTTAAAGTTCGTGATCTTGCACGCTCGCTGGGAACATCTGAAACGCCCGTTCGGGAGGCACTTATCCAGCTCTCCCGCGAAGGCGCAATTGAGATCAAGCCGCGCTATTATATCCGTGTGCGCAAACTTTCGGCCGACGAGTATGAAGAAATTCGCGCGATGCGTCTTGAACTCGAACCTATGGCGGCAGAGCGTGCTTTACCGCATATTACTGACGAAGATATCCTTCAACTTGAAGACCTGCATCACCGCTTGATTGCCGCCGAACAAAGTGGTGATTGGCCTGAGGCGCTGCAGACCAACTTCGATTTCCATTTCATCATCTATCGCCGCTCAGGCATGAAACATCTGATAGACGTGCTCGAAGCGCTCTGGATGCGTATCGGCCCCATACTTTCAGAACTTTATCCGCACGCCATGCCAACCTATGCCGGTCCGCACCAGCACGAAGTTGTCCTCTCGGCGTTGCGCGACCGCGACTCCTATGCCTTGCGCATGGCAATTCGCATGGACCTTCTTGAGGGTGGAGCGGCACTCATCCGGCACCTGAAGTCCTCGGCCTATACAGATTAATCCAAACAAAAGCCGACGCCACAAGAGCGTCGGCCTGAGATTGCTTGAAGCATTGCTTATTCAGCAAGCCAGTTCTGCCAGCGCTCACGCAGCATATTGCGATTTTCGCCGATCCACTTGAAATCCGGCACCAACAACAATTTGTAGTTATCCGGTGACGTAGCGTAATTCTTCTGTTCAGCCTCAGGCAACAAAGCCACGCCTTCCTTTGAATGCGTCGCATAATTGGCCGTCTTGATGAAGGCTGGATGGCCTTCGGCATGACCATAGAAATAGTTGATGAACTTCAATGCGCCTTCTGGATTTGGCGCATCCTTGAGGATCGCGAAATAGCCCGTATCCATCACAGCATCGTTCCAGCTTACATTGAACGGCGCGCCATCATTCATCGCGCTCAAAGCTCTGCCTGAATAAGACATGGTCATGGCAACTTCCTGATCGCGCATGATCTGCGCCACCTGGTTGCCTGTCTTCCACCACACGCTGATATGCGGCTTTATTTCATCGAGTTTTTTGTAAGCGCGATCCAGATCCATCGGGAAAATTTTATCGCGCGGCACGCCATCAGCTATCAAGGCGATTGCAGGCAACCACCAGTCACGGTCGCCGGTATCAGGCAATCCACGAGGGCCGGGAAAGGATTTGACGTCCCAGAAGTCAGCCCAGGTCTGAGGAACCTTATCCTTGTAAACTGACGTGTCATAAGCAAGCAGCATGCCGCCTGTCGTTCTGGCAACGCCCTTTTCCTTGCAAGAACCTTCAACGCCTTTAGTTTCAACATTGGGTAGCTTGGAACAATCTATCGTCAATAGAAGATCGGCCTTGTCGACCAGATCAGGACCAGTCGCAGTCACGATATCAAACTCATATTTGTTCGTGCGTTTCATGGCTTCGACTCGTGCCCACTGGTCCGGCACTTCGATATCGAAAGGTACGACATCAGTACCGCTTTCTTCCTTGAAAGGTCCGTAAAACTCTTTCTCAAGCGTCAGGCGCATCTGGCCACCGGTCGTTGCATAAACGACGCTATCGGCTTTTGCGGTCAACGCTCCGCAGGCAAGCAGCAATCCGGCGCACATCAATAGTCTGGTTGTTTTCTTGAACATGTTTCCCTCACATATAGTTTTCTATTTATTCTTCAGACACAGTCTGTTGCGAGCGCATGGCAAGCGCCCGAAGTCCGGCGGCACCCACCAGAACGATGATTGAAAGCAGCGTGAGCATCACGGCAATCGCAGGGATAATCGGCGTCAGATTTTGTTCGATATCGTCGAACATCATGCGCGGCAGGGTCTTGTCGCGCACGCCTGCCAGAAAGAAAGAAATCACCGGTTCATCGAACGAAATGACAAATGCAAACAGCCCACCCGACAAAACATTCGGCCAGATCAGCGGCAACGTAACGGCACGAAAAGCCATAAACCTATTGGCACCACAGCACATTGCAGCATCTTCCAAAGCAGGATCAACCTGAGAAAGAGCCGCAACAATCGTGAATACGCTGAACGGTAATGCGATAATCGTATGAGCGATGACGTAACCAGCCGTGGTTTCAGTCAGCCCAACGCTTTGGAACAGCAGGTAAAGCGCGATTGCCAAGGCGATATGCGGAACGACGATTGGACCAATGAGCAAGGTCTGGAACACCGTTGCCAGCGCACCCTTCCCGCGCACAATTGCATAACTTGCACAAAGGCCAATTACAGCACTTGAGATTGCCGTGAAGAAAGCAATCCGAGCGCTGAATGCGGTGGCACTCATCCACTGCGCAGACTGGAAGAAGGCTCCAAACCACTGCCACGTAAATCCTCTTGGCGGAAACGTGATGTAATCCGTTTCACTGAAAGCCATTGGCAGAATGATGAGGATCGGCACCACGAGAAAGCACAGTACCAAATAAACATAGGCATTGAGGAGCAAATTGCGGGTGTTCATGCACTGCCTCCCATCATTCGGTTAAACTTGAAGACGCGACCGAAGATCAGCGAAACCGCCATAACAAGAAGCGTGAGTATGCCGACCAAAGCTGCTGCAAAAGGCCAATCGAGCGTTTCGCGAAGCTGCTGGGAAATCAACGTTGCGATCATCATTTCCTTCGGTGATCCCAGCAACGAAGGAGTGATAAAGTAGCCAAGTGCCGTCAGAAAGGTGAGGATCATGCCACCCATCACACCCGGCAGGGTCAACGGGAAAATAACCTCAAAGAAAGTTCGCACAGGACCAGCGCCAAGAATGGCGGCTGCGCGTGCATAGTCGCGGGGTACATTGCGGATGGCGCCATAGATAGGCAGCACCACGAATGGCAACAGAACATGCGTCATCGCGATCAGGACGGCCGTTTGCGTGTATAGCAGCTTGAGTGGCTGATCGATAAGACCAAGCTGAAGCAGCCCCTGATTGACCAATCCATTGCGCTGTAAAAGCACAGCCCATGCAGCCGTTCGCACCAGTACCGAGGACCAAAACGGCAGTAGGATACAAGCGGTTATAAAAATCAGCTTCGGACCGCTCGAATGCGCCATAAGCCAGGCAATCGGATAAGCCATAAGCAACGCTATCACGCTGACCAGTGCGGCAATCAATACGGTTCGCCCGAGCACATTCAGATAGACCGGATTGGAGAAGACCCGCTGATAATTATCAAAGGAAAGCGACGGCTCCGTAACAGACAGAGCCAGCAGGCTGACCAGCGGATAAATAAAGAACAGCAACAATAGCGAGAAGAAAGGCAATAGCAGGAGAAGCATCCCGCCTTTCGAGAGCTTGCGTCCGTCCGGCTCGAAAAACATTTTCAACATCGGCTTAGCTCGCTCGGGAATAAACGAGGCTGGCTTCAGGCGCGAAACCTAAACGCAGCTTTTGCCCGGCACCAATGTCGGAAATTGCAGCGCTCGCCAAACGTGCGCGCAGTTCGGTGCCATCGGCCATAGTGCCCAGAATGGCAGTATCTGGGCCGGCATAAATGACGTCACGCACGGTGATCTCCAGCCCCTGCTCCGCAGGTATCAACCGCTCCGGACGAACCGCCATCAGCGCGTCACCGAATTGAGCGCCCATAACATTTTCTGATGGTATGGAAACGACAGTGCCATCGGCAGCCCGCGCCTTCACGCCATCCCATGTGATGGGTATCAAGTTCATCTCACCGATGAAGCTCGCAGAAAAAAGATTTGACGGGCGATTGTAGAGTTCGCGTGCACCAGCGATTTGTTGGATATGACCGCCTTGCAGGATCGCAACCCGGTCAGCCATTGTAAGCGCTTCGCCCTGATCATGGGTCACAAACACGATTGTCATACCTAGTTCGGCATGAAGGCGCTTGATCTCGATCTGCATTTCTTCGCGCAGGTTTTTATCAAGCGCCGACAAAGGTTCGTCCATCAGAAGAACACGCGGCGAATAGACAATAGCGCGGGCCAATGCGACACGCTGCTGCTGCCCACCGGAGAGCTGTTTCGGACTGCGATGGGCGAAATCTGCAAGCCGCACGCGGGCAAGCGCCTCGCGGGCGATACGATGCCGCTCCTCTTTTGGCACACCACGCGTTTTAAGTGGGAAAGCCACGTTGTCGAGCACACTCATGTTGGGAAACAGCGTGTAATGCTGAAACACCATACCAATATTGCGCTTATGCGGTGGAACGCGCGTATAGTCGTTGCTACCGAATAAGATACGTCCCTTATCGGGACGCTCAAACCCGGCCAGCATCATGAGGATTGTCGATTTTCCGGAACCAGACGGCCCAAGCAAGGCAAGAAATTCACCGGGTGCAATCTCCATATCGAGATCGTCAACAGCCGTGAAACTTCCGTAGCTCTTCCTCACACCCTGAATGCTGATGCCCAGCCCGGAATCGGGCGTGCTTTTATGGCTAGCCATGCTTTCCCCTGATGTTTTTGTTGTTGGGTGAGCTTAACCCGCATTCCACTTCATTGTCTAGAATGATATATCAAATTTATCAAACTTATCGGCCAGACCGCAATCTTCCTGCTGTTTTCTCTCGGAAATCGCCTCTTTTCGTCGCGATACTCCGATATTTTCGCAAGATATTCCGCGAAATGCGCTACTACAATAATATTTGCGCCTCTTTACGGATTCCATCTTGACATATCTTCGTTGTCGGGATCATTTTTGATATATCATAATTCGACGTGACGAGCGTAAAAACGTCGTCAAATGGGAGACAACCAATGCATGCGCATTCCACTTCGGCCCAAACCTTGAACGCACACAATCTCGATGCTGAGCTGCGCGAGCGCGCCGAACGCGTCATCCCCAACGGCATGTGGGGACATCAGCGCGCATCATCTCTCCCAGAGGGCTACCCTCAATATTTTGCGTCTGGTGAAGGTGCCCATGTCACCGACGTCAATGGCAGCAACTATATCGACTTCATGTGTGCTTGGGGCCCAATCATACTGGGTCATCGCAACACGCTCGTGGATGCAGCAGCGCTCAGCCAGATACAAGCAGGCGACTGCCTCAACGGTCCGACGGCCCACGCAGTCGAACTTGCAGAACTTCTCGTTGAGACAGTGCCGCATGCAGATTGGGCATTGCTCCAAAAGAACGGAACAGATGCCACGACCAACTGCGTTACCATTGCACGTGGTGCCACCAAGCGCCGCAAGGTGTTGGTTGCGAAAGGCGCTTATCACGGTGCTGTGCCATGGTGCACACCATCGATTGTGGGCGTAACAGCGGAAGACCGCGCGCATCTCATCCACTATGTTTATAACGATGTTGAAAGCCTGACAGCGGCAGCCAAACAAGCCGGCGATGATCTGGCCGCAATCATTGTTTCTGCTTTCAAGCACGACCTTGCCATTCCGCAGGAACTCCCGACATCTGAATTTGCAAAGACGGCACGCGCACTGTGCGATGCAGTGAGTGCAGCACTCATTCTCGATGACGTTCGTGGCGGCTTCCGCATCGATCTTGGCGGAAGCTGGCGTGGCACAGGCGTTGAGCCGGATCTGGCGGCCTATTCCAAGGCAATTGCCAATGGTTATTCGCTTGCAGCCATCACTGGCACCAACCGCTTTCGCGAAGCTGCGGGACAGGCCTATATGACCGGCTCGTTCTGGTATGCGGGAGCATCTATGGCTGCCGCGGTTGCTACCATTAAAGAACTAAAGCGCATTGATGGCCCAGCGCTCATGAAACATGCGGGCGAACGCCTCCGCAACGGACTGGATGCACAAGCCCGTGTTCACGGATTTGAACTTCTGCAAACCGGACCTGCCGCAATGCCTCTCGTGCAATTCGTCGGCGACACAGATGCGCAACTTGGTGCTCGCTTCTGCCGCGAAGCTTTAAACCGTGGTGTCTATCTGCACCACAAGCACAACATGTTCATATCTTGCGCGCACACGGATGCGGTGATCGATGATGCTCTCTCGCGAACGGAGGATGCCTTCAAGGCAATCTCCGTCAGATAAGGACAAAGCGTGAGCGAACAGGCGGGCGACGATCGAGACAACCTTTCTGACATTGTGTATCAGCAGCTCAAATCGGGGCTGCTGCGCGCGCAGTTCAAACCGCATCAGCGATTCAAGGTTCGTCAACTGGCTTTGTCGCTGGGCACATCGGAAACGCCTGTCCGCGAAGCGCTGATGCAATTGTCACGCGAAGGCGCGATTGAAATCAAACCGCGTTTTTATATTCGCGTACGACGCCTGAGCCTTGCAGAATACAAAGAAATCCGTGCAATGCGGCTCGTCCTTGAGCCTCTCGCTGCGGAACACGCGCTGACGAATATCTCAGACGAAACCATCGCAAAGCTGGAGGCCATCCATCGTGAGCTGACCGAAGCCGAGCGCAACGGGGATTGGCCAGCGGCCTTGCAGATCAACTCGGATTTCCATTTTGCGCTCTATAAGCAAAGCGGCATGGCGCATCTTATCGATGTGCTTGAAAGCCTCTGGATCAGGGTTGGTCCGCTTGTGTCGGAACTTTACCCTACAGCCAAGCCAACCTATCCGGGGCGTCATCAGCACGAAAATATCATCACGGCTTTGAGTAATCGCGATAGTTACGCCTTGCGTCTCGCCGTCCAGCTTGACCTCATCGAAGGAGGCGCCGCACTTTTGAAGCGCCTTCTGCAATACGAACGAGAAAATCTCGGCGAAGCCGATTTAGCGGGTGATCGTTCGATATTGAACAGCCATCAAAATTTGTGATTGAAGGAGGAAGTCCGAAATGCCGCGCGACAAGTTTAAATTTCCTGAGATGGGACCACACGCGATCAAGCCTTGGGCAGTTCGCAAAGGCTATGCGGACGAGCACTTCCTCTCCGATTATCGCTATCAGTTTCCGCGTGAAGACCCGAACCTTCCCGAAGTCTTCGTCTATACCGAAAAAATGTCTTACGATCCCGGCGAAACCGTCGAATTTCATGGCTCCACCACTGCCAAGACATGGTCTATCCAGATATATCGGGATAGCCATGAGCCCCAGATGATGGACGAAGCTTTCGACCTTCCCGGAAGCTTCACCAAAACATCGGAAACCGCCTATATGGATGGTTGCGACTGGCCGGTTCTTTATCGCTGGAAGATTCCCGAAGATGCTCGCTCCGGTTTTTATCGCGTTGTCTCGACATGTATGCGCCCGGATGGCGAACACTTCGTCCAGCATCATTTTGTCGTTGTGCGCCCCACGACGAAAACCCGCTCGGGTCGCATTCTTCTCATGTTCGCAACCGGCACCTGGACAGCCTATAATGATTGGGGCGGTGCCAACCACTATTTTGGCACATGGGGTCCCCAAAAGAACGAGGGTTCACCTATCTTGAGCCTGCGCCGGCCATGGTCCAAAGGGATGTTCTGGCTACCGGAGGGAGCCGCGCGCGTTTGTAATCCAGTCTGGCAGGACATGGGCGATGCAACTCGTTACCCATCCAAGGAATGGGGTTATACGATGGGCTTCTCACAGTTTTATTCTTCTGCTGGCTATGCGCAATACGAGCGGTATTTCGTGACATGGGCTGAAGCAGCGGGCTACCAGATAGACTACATCACTCAAACCGACCTCCACTACAATCCTTCAATCCTCGATGATTACAATTGTCTTGTGACCATTGGCCATGATGAATATTGGTCGTGGGACATGCGCAAGACCGTCGAAGAATTTGTCGCACGCGGCGGGAATTTCGCACGCTTTGGTGGCAACTTTCTCTGGCAAATCCGGCTTGAGAACGATGGGCAGACGCAAGTGTGCTGGAAGACCAAAGCACCCACGCAAGACCCCATCATGCAGACCGATCAGAAACACTTGTGCACGGCAAACTGGGCAAGCGGCGCCGTAAACTGGCCCGGCGCATCAACAGTTGGCGTTAACGGCGAAAACGGAATGTACGGCAGCTGGGGTGGCTTCTCTCCACGGGGCTCACGCGGACTTACTGTCTATCAACCCGAGCATTGGATCTTCGAAGGCACACATCTGCGCTATGCCGACATCTTCGGCCACGAGGCACAGATCTTCGGATATGAAGTCGATGGCCTCAATTATTCATTCAAGAATGGCTTCCCATATGCCGTGGAAGAACATGGTGTGCCGACCGAGAAGATCGAGATTCTGGCCATGACACCGGCTTCGATCTACGAGTACGAACTCGACGGCCAGGGACATCGTTACTACGTTCGGGATAGCGATCTGCAAGGCATCTGCGAAATGGCTCCTGATGGCTATGAATCCGCGCGAAAGCGATTGGCCCACGGCGCTGGAATGCTCGTATCAATGAAGCAGGGCGATGGGGAAGTGGTAACCGCAGGGCTTTGTGAGTGGGTGATGGGCCTAAAGCGCAACTGCGCCTACACAACCACCATTACCCGCAATGTGCTCGACCGGTTTCAGGAAACGGGACCAGCTGCGGCGTAACTGATAAATCAATTCAGGCCCGAATGTTGCATTCGGGCCTGTCGCGATTGCTTATCAACGAGGCATCGGTTTGCTGCCATAATATCCATAGCGTGCACGCACTTCATCAAGCTCGTCTTCGCTCAGAAGAGCCGGATCTCCGACCTGACAGGCCAAAATATACTGACGCGCCAGAGTTTCAAGCTTTTCAGCCAGAAGCGTCGCGTGAGCCATATCCCGGCCCCAAACGACCATCCCATGACTTGCCATCAGACAGGCGCGATGATTGCCCATAGCACGAACGATTTCATAGGCCAGAGCATCAGATCCGAACACACGATAGTCAGCGCAGGGTACCTCACTGCCGCCAAAAGAAGCGATCATGTAATGGAAAGCTGGCAACGGTTTACGCAAGCAAGAGAGCGCAACGCAATTATCTGCATGCGAGTGGATCACGGCACCCGCTTCGGGGTGATTGCGCATGATCTCTGTGTGAATGCGCCATTCGCTGGATGGAACCTTGCCTGCCAGATGCTCGCCTTCGACCGACACAAGGCTCATATCTTCGGGCTTCATAAGCGATGTGGCGCCTGTTGGCGTCACCCAAACATGCTCGCCCTCACGAATGCTGATATTGCCGCTGCTACCGTGATTAAAACCCTTGTTTTCCATATGGCGCATCGCATCCACAATTGCGCGGCGCGCAGTAAGGTTCTGGTCGTAGTCGGTTGGCATCGTGTATTCCCCATCTGTTTGCAGCCAAGAATTTTTGATGATGCGTAGAGCGCGTTTCGATCTGATTAAATCAGATCGGCGCTCTCATTGTTCGGCTTTACGCACTCTTATCCGAAAACCGCCTCACACTTTTCGGGATGTGCTCCAACTTCATAATCCCGGCAATTGACGTGGTCTATCAAAATGATACTTATTTGGAATTAAATTTCATTATTATAGAAGCAGCGTTGGGTATGGCCTTACATGAGGATAAAAATGGGGAACACAGCCACTCTAGGTATCATTGCCGACGACATGACTGGCGCGTTGATGGTCGCAGCCTATTACGAGACAGCAGGCATCAAAACTGCGGTAGTAACCGAAATCGACGCAATCCGGGAATGTGAAGGTGAAACTGTCGTCATATGGGCTGGAAGAACACGCCTCGCCGATCCGAAAGAGGCATGTTTGCAGATTACCCGCGCCGCCGACGCTTTCGATGCGATTGGATGTGATCAGGTCATTTACAAAGTCTGCGCCAGTTTCGATTCAACGGAACAGGGAAATGTGGGGCCTGCTGCTGACACATTGCGTGCGCGCTACAATCCAAGCAGTCTTTTGTTCTGCCCCGGCTTCCCAAAATTCAATGCTACGGTACATCATGGCTATCTCTTCTACCGAAGCCGTCTCATCTCCGAATCTGTCAAACGCTATGACCCTGCCACCCCGATGAACGATCCCGACATGGTTCGCTTCATCGGCAAGCAGACAGCCGAACCGGTCGGCCTTCTGCCCCACTCCGTTCTACTCAAAGGCAAAGAGACAGCACAAGCACATCTTGATGCGATGGCAACAGAAGGCACCTGCTACTGCGTCGTCGATGCAAGCGATGATGGCGATGTAAAAATCGCTGCAGAACTGGCGCGGATGCAACCGACAATGGTCAGTTCCGATGCCGTTCTCATCCAGCTTGGTATCGACCGTTTTGCGCCTAAACCAGCCATATCTGTTGCTCCGCCATCACCGAGTAACGGCACGGCAGCCGTACTGGTTGGAACCGTTGGTCCTATTGCAGATGGGCAGATTGCCGTCTTTGCCGCCAAGTATCCAGTGTTAACGCTTGACCTCATAAAGGATGGCAGCGTTGAAGAGATGGTTTCAAAATCGATACAATGGGCGAGAGCTCACCATGGAAAACAGCCTTATCTTATATCCACTACAGTGCACGACACGCGCGTGAAAGAAATTCAGGCGGAGTTGGGTGTTCGCGGCGCCAGTGAAAAAGGCGAGCGGCTGATATCGGAACTGGCTGCAGCCGTCTCCGAACTTGGCATAGACAAGCTTATTGTGGTGGGCGGCGAAACATCCGGCGGCGTCATAAAGCGCCTTGGCTTGAAGCGGCTTCGCGCTTTCCCTGATAATGGCATCGGAACGGGTTTTTGCGAGAGTGATGATAATCAACAGACCCGGTTCTTTTTCAAGTCCGGTAAGACCGGAACTGAAACGGTCCTTCTTGATGCCTTGGCCGTTATGTAAGCCGTTCGATCTTTGAGGTCTTGAAACTCACCAAGTCCAATACCAATTAATGGACACCTCCCGTTATGACGCTTCCTGCTGCACTAGTCATGCAGTGTTCGAAGTCGTCCGGGTAAGAAAAGGGCGCTCCCCATTGGGTAGAGCGCCCTTTTTATATCTTGAAAACAAAGCCTCGGCTTATTTCCAGGTAATCTTGAGACCACCCGAAACCTTGCCGGCGACATTGGTGGAACCACCGAACTCGACTGCGCCGCGACCGAACAGGCTGACATTTTCCGAAACACGGGCAACCACGCCAACACCGACGTCATAACGTGCGCCGCCCATATCATTGCCGATCCCCGTGCCTGAAGCCACCAGGCCATTCTTGCCCTTGAATTCATGCTTGGCATTGGCGTCGGCGAAGGTTGTGACCGACTTCACAAACTTTTTCTTTTTCGGAGTTTCCGGCAGAGGAACAATAACCGTCTTTGCCTTTGCGCCCTTTTTACCCTTCGCGCTATTTGCAGGCTTTATCGGTTTGGCAGGGGCAACTTCAAACATCTCTTCCTCGTCACCGAAGTAGAAGGTCTTTTCAAGGCGCACACCAACACGACCGATCAGCGATTCCGCTTCCTGACCATGCACGGCAATGCCGTAATTGTCGGTAAAGCCGTTTGCCCTGATCTTTGAATAGGTGAGCTGTGCCTGTGGCTGAAGCACAACATTGTTGCCAAGATCAAAGCCATAGCCTGTTTCAATAGACGCGGAGGTTGCCTTGCCCTTATAGCCATTTCGCAAATCAAAACCCGATACAGACTTGGCATTCACGCCGAAGTCGAGCCAGTCATGCTTGACGACGGCATCTACATAGGCGCCCGCTCCAGGCTTGCGATCCGTCGGGGCTTTCTCCTGCCATGTTACATAGCCGCCCAGACCTTTGGAGGAAATTGAACCATCGGCTGTGCGGCCACGGACGTCGAAGCTGGAATTCGCATATTCACCAAAGATGCCGACTGTGAGCTTATCGCCAGCCACAAAGACATCACCCTTTGAATAATCGGCACCGATCTGCACACCGGCAGTGGTCATGTCAAAGCCATGGCCATTATAACCAGTGATGCTTTTTGGCGAATAAGAACCAGTCTTGCCGATACCGCGCATCCAGGCATGAAAACCATCCTCTAAGTCTTCCGAGCGCAGTTCGCCCAAACGCTCATGGAAAGTATCGAGCGTGGTCAACACATGGTTCTGTGCAGCAGACAGAGCAATGTTGTAACCGGGAACGATATCGACCACGTGACCCGTGCCCGGATTTCCACCGCTGCCATCACCTGGGTCAACGACATCGTTGCCTTCAGTCTGCAGATACCAGTTCTGGCCGTCGGCCTTCTTCAGCTGATAGTCATAGATACCAACGACCGCTGCTGAACCAAGCTGGAATTCCGCGTCACTTGCACCCCCAATCTGAACAACCTGAATACCATCGGCCGTACCAGTGCCAGTAAAAGCGCCTGTTCCACCATTGTTGCGAATATTGATCATGCCAATGCCATTCGCATCACCGGTCACAGCGATCTTATCCGTTTCACTCGCAGCACCGCCCTCATTCAGCTTAGTGTTGAGAATAAACGAACCGCCATTCACATTAAGCGTAGCTGCAGTCAGCGTCTTGTAGGGATTGGCAGCGTCGAACTCCACCGTGCCGTCATTGGTAAGTGAGCCTACATCAGACGAACCTGTCATCAGCCAATGCGAGGTGCCGTCAACCGAAGCGCTCGTCAGGCCCTTGGCCGCCCCCTGCCACAGGCTGCCGTTCGACAACGAGGCATCGATCACCGCATCCTCTGCTTCCGCAACCATGTCGCCGCCAAGATAGGACTTTCCATCCGCCGTCAAGGTCGTCGTCGTGCCAGATGCCGCCGTCAAAACCGTGCCATTGCCGCCAATTGCCTGTGTGCCGTTCTTCAAGTCAAAAACGACACTGCCGCCAGCTGTTTGCAGTGCAGGGCCCTGCTCTGAAACGACAGAGGTCTTGTCCAGAACCGCCGAACTATCGTTCAGCAGATAGACCCCCGCACTGTCAGCACCCGTCGTCTTAATTACAGAGCCGGTCGCCGCAACAGAGCTGTCATTCTGCGCAACCAGACCATGAGAGCCGACGCCTTCAGTGATCACATTACTATTCGTCACTGCGACAAAGCCACCGCCACTTGCAAACCCGCCATGCGAACCCGTACCCAGCGTCGTGATGACAGAGCCGACGGCATTAACGGCTGAACCGGGATTGAAAGCATGCAAACCGCGCGCATTGGAATTTTCAGATCGCACTGATACGCCGTTTACGTTGATTGTCGCTCCGCGTACAGCCAGAACGGCCGACTGTTCATTCCCGCTTCCCTTAGCCAGAATGCTGCCGCCATTCATGGTCAAAACCGATCCTGCATCGCCAGCGGTAATGCCACGTCCTTGCTCCGAAACAATTGTGACATCGGTCAGATTTGCTGTAGCACCATCAAAGGTCACCGCACCTGCTGCCGTCGCGCTTGTGGTATGAATACTACCGCGAACCATGTCGTAATGAGAACCAACGCCTTCAGCGACAACACCACCGGCGTCCTTATCTCCCGTCGTCTTAACATCTGTATCGGTAATGGTTGCCGTGCTGCCGCCTATGGCCAGAACGCCGGCCGCAGCCCAGTATGGCTGTTCATGGCTACCATTGGTTTCAATGCTCGCGCCAGTAATCTCGGCTGAACTTCCATTTTGCAGCAGAACCCCGACAGCACTGTTTCCAGTCGTATGGATAACCGTGCCAGCACCCGTACGAGGGTCATAACCAATAACCGCGTGGCCACCGTTGCGTGCTTCGATACCAGCCGCGTTAATCCCGGATGTCGAATAAGTTCCGCCGAAAGCACGGATAGTCGAACCAGCACCAATCGCGGTTGCGCCGTGGGCAATATACCCCGTGGTCATCACTGTCACATTAGTCGCATTAACCGATCCGCCGTTTTGTACAACAATGCCGTGCGCATTCTGCGTACTAACTGTTGTATCAACAAGATTGGCGGCGCTGGCCACACTGCGGACGCCAAACCCATCGCTGCCGGTGGTCGTGATTTCTGTATTGCGGATATCAGCATTGGAACCATCTTGAAGATCGACCCCAATCCGTACTGCTTCGATTTTTGCATTGCGAACATCGACAGAAGAACCGATGGCGCCCGGTGATGTTCCTGCATAAGCCAGAATGCCCACGCCGCCCGACGTGATGGTCGTGCCGTCGATGGTGACATCACTGCCGTTAATCAGTTCGAAACCGTGCGTACCGCCCTTGACTGTGCCACCGGTCATATCGAGCGTGCTGCCATGCTGAACCAGAACTGCCTGAGATGTACCCTCAATCGCGCTGTCAGTGACAGCAGCTGAACCCGGCACCCCGAAGAATCCGGATATACCAAGACCGCCAGGACCGGTGATAGTCGAGTTTACAATGTTGGCTTTACCGCCGAATACATTAATCGTGTAGCCGCTTGGTGCCGCGGTTGGTGTAGCGGTTGCACCGCTCATGTTGAGCGTACCGAAAACACCCGTTTGCTGAATCATACCACCGACAGTGACGTTTAGGGTTGCATCGTTCTGTATGTCCCAGGTTTCAGCTGTATCGCCTGCACCAACCGTGACAGTGTCGCCTGGTGCGACGTTACCGGCATGCGACGGACCCGACAAAACGGTAGAAGCAGCAAAAAGCGCAACGCTTGCCGAAATGAACCTGCCAGTTACGCGACCAAGACGAAGGGGTTCTAATGAGCCATGGGAGATTGGCATTTTGTAATTCCTTTCGGGAGATGCCGGTCTTTCCGGCACAATCAGGCGCAAGCCGTCCCATTCCGAGCCGTTCGGAGAGCGGTTGACAGTCTCTGCCTGTGAGGTTTTTGAATTCTGCGAACTGGAAGCACCGCAAACCGGCGGGAATTCGGCCCTTCCAGCCGCTGTCCGTCCTCAAGAGGACGGAAGCTGAATTGATTAATTCATCAGTTCATTGACGCGGTTCATCGTGTTTTGGAAACCGTTGAACGAGATGGAGAAGTCTGCGCCCTTTCCATCATCCGACACGGTCTTTACGGTAATCACCTTACCCTTGCCGAGCGACGCCGCCATCTTGTCATCAGCTGCAAATACCGCGCCAGCACTGGCAGCTGCCAGAGTAGCGCCTGCAATCAGTGTGTTGAACTGCTTCAGCATTTCAAAATCCTTCGCATGTCCGCATTCCCGCGGAAACATTTCAGACCACCATCGATCTGGTTCTACGAGAGACAAGCATCGGAGCCAGGTGTGAAGTAATTCGAGCCCTGTCCAGCACATCGTCCACCATCGACCGAAAGTGCACATTTTGGGAAAAGTAATTTCACATGAACTTACCGGTCACAGCGTAAATGGCTGCGAAAAGCCTAAACTTCATGCCAAGATGGTTTCAGAATGAAAGGGAACAAGGGAAATTCCGAGTGAACTTTCATCATGCAATTGATATTCAATGATGTTTTTCAGTTCAACTTGAATAAGAATGCTGCCTTACTGCGGCTTTCCCTGCATCTGCTGATCGAGAGCAGACAGATACGATGTCATAAGTTCCACAGAACGTTCAGACAAAGCTACGAACTGGCGTCTTCCATCGTCAGGATCAAGCCAACGGCGAACCAAGCCAACGGCATCCATTTCTTCGAGACGGCGCGATGCCGTCGCAGCGGAAACACCCGACACTATATAGAGCGAGGAAACTGAAACCTGCTTATCCTGAAGATGGTTTTCCATCAAATCGAGCAGCATGTGCCAGGCAGGATCGACAAATAGCTTGTCTGAAAAATAGCGGGTTTTGATATCTCTAATGCGAAGAAGCTCCAGCATTCTCTCTTTCGACGGGACATTTGCAAGTTCTTCCGGCGCTTTATCGGACAGCACCAGCGTTGATCGATCCCCCAACAACGTATTATTTGCCGGCTGTGGCTGGAAGGTTTCCAACATGGCACCCAGCTGTTGTGCCTCCTGCATCAGCCGCGACAGCCGCTCATGACCTTGCGACCATTGAGAAGCTTTTTCCCGCTGCTCAAAAGCTTTTGCAGCCGCCCTCCCCACGGATTCCAGAAACGGCACGCGCCTTACTGGCTTATGCAAGAAATCGACCGCATTCAGCCGCAAGGCTTCGACCGAGTTATCGAGCGTCGCATGGCCGGTCACGAAAATAACCTGCAGCCAGTTTCGATCCGCATATCGCTCGCGAATGTTCCGGAGTAACTCTATACCGTCCATCCCCGGCATGCGAATGTCGCTTACAATAACGTCAATCTCTGGTGTTCTATCGAGTAGTTTGAGGGCAGCCATGGCCGCAGACGCACGCAGGCAATTGTATCCCGCGTCTGTCAATGCTGTGCCTAAAACGTCGAGCAAGGCTTCTTCGTCATCGATTAAAAGCACGGTGATGTTGGCAGGTGTATTGTTCATTCTCTACTTCCTTCACCCT
This sequence comes from Ochrobactrum sp. AN78, assembly GCF_029909885.1. Taxonomy (NCBI): domain Bacteria; kingdom Pseudomonadati; phylum Pseudomonadota; class Alphaproteobacteria; order Hyphomicrobiales; family Brucellaceae; genus Ochrobactrum; species Ochrobactrum sp. AN78. The sequence goes on along the minus strand of NZ_JASAMU010000003.1, from coordinate 5,083 downwards.
CATCGTGCTTAGCGACACGAAGGATAAGCCGAAACTCTGCACCTTCGGCACCGTTGCTTGCTTCCAGCCGACCGCCCATATCACGCGCCATGCCATAACTGAGTGAAAGGCCTAGCCCTGTTCCCTTGCCAACAGGCTTGGTCGTGAAAAATGGTTCGAACAAGCGATCCAGATTAGCCGCAGGAATACCTGGACCAGAATCCTCCACAACAATTGCAATCATATTATCTACGGATTTCTCAACGCTGATGGCAATAAAGTCGTCGCCACTTTTATCCTTCAGAGTATCATTGTGTAGGCGATTTTCGAGAATAGCGTCTCTCGCATTAAGAAGCAGGTTCAAAACAATCTGCTCTATGAGAACAAGATCAGCCATCATCCGGTAATCACCGGCGCGATAATCTTTCCGGATTAGTATGCCCTGATTTTCAATTTGTGTACCGGCAATGGTAAGCACCCCTTCGATAGCTTCCGCAGGGTCAACCGCACGCAGCGATCCATCGCTGCGGTGCCCGTAAATACGCATATGACGGACGATATTGGCCGCGCGGTCGATCTGTTTACTCGCAATATCAAGACCATCAACAATCATCGTCTGATCAAGATTGCCGCCGGAAACACGTGCGTGAAGATTGTCGACTGCCATTGCAAGCGTCGCGAGAGGCTGGTTGATTTCATGGGCGATGCCGGTCGCGACCTCACCCAGCGTAACGAGCTTTCCCGCCTGATAAATCGACAACTCCGCATCTCGACGCTCGGTAATATCCAGACCAACCGCCACAAGATTCTTGATCGTACCGTCACTGGTTGTAATTGGTGAGACAGACCAGGAAATAGCTCGCTTTCGCCCATCTGCCAGAACAATGTTTTTCACAGCTTGCCAAGGAAGGTTGTCAGTGACGACGGACAGCTTTTCACCAAGCGGTTGTGAAATCGCCCCCTCTTCCAGTTTCGACATTTCGGTTTCAGGGAAGAGTTCATGCATAGCTTGGTTGGCGACTATAAAACGCCCTGCGACATCCGTTACAGCCATCAAAACACCGCCAGTGTTGACGATAGTTTCCAGAAATTCCTTTTCTCGCCGTTGGTGCGCTGCTTCGATCATCACATTCATAAGTGAGCTCTTGTTGCGCATGTATTTGCCGAGAATGACGCCGAGAACACCGAGGGCAGCAAAGAGAGCCACAAGTGCCGCAACGATAACAGAGGATGCAGTCAACCAGGCTTTATAGATCGGTTCAGTTGGCAGGCCGACGTAAGCTACCAAAGGTGCGGCCGATGAACGGTAATAGGCAAAGATGCGCTCCATGCCTGTTTTGACTGAAGGGTTAATTCTGATGCCCTTACCGGCGGCCAACTGCTCTGGAATAAAGGATGCAACGTTTTGCCCGACCACAGCAGGTGAACTCGACGCGCGAATTGTGCCGTCCGTTCCCATCAATCCGAAGACCATGCCTGGTTGGTGATCAAGTTGGCTATAGAAACCGTTAAGATAGGCTTCATCCACGATAATGAGAACATAACCATGGAAATTGCCGTTGCTGTCGCTAATACGGCGAGCATAGCTCATCGCCCATCCGCTAAAATCGCCAGGCACACTCAAATCGGATTTGTAAGGCTTGCTGATGTAAAAATCAGCAGCACCCAGCCTGCTCAGCACTTCAAAATCCACTGTACGGCTTAGATCTCGGCCGATCGGATATTCGTCCATGCCGCTCGCATATACACGACCGGTCCTGTCTACGATTGCAATTCCCATCGCAGCTGGCTCGGCGGCAGCGCGGCGGCGCATGACTTCGGACAACAGCCCCTCGTGGACAATTCTGTCAGCCCGATCTTCCATAACTGCTCGGCTGAGCGCATCAAGTTTCGCGAAGACCTGCGTTGTATACTCGGCGAGGGCCTGCGCCAACGACATGACCTGCTGGCCTGCACTATCTATACGATTTGTGTAGTCACGATAAATGATCGTCGTTGCGCCAAGCGATGCAATCAGAATGACAAATGCCGCAGCAAACCAATAGGTTCGCATCGTCCGGTGATCGATTTTGGTCAGACGTTCCATCTGTCTCCCGAGATCAGGCATTTCTGAGATAGGCAGTAAACAGTAAAATTACTAACAAATGAAACGCAACAACATCGGATTCTCACTGCACATTGCCGGGCAAGCCATGCAACCATCGCAAGTGATGGCGCACTTCTATTGCCCGCTTATGCACCATTGAACGGTTGCATTCTTCAACCGTAGTCAACATCGGAAAATTTAACTCTCTATAGAGACATTCAATATCGCTATAGGTCTGCCATGCAGATTTTGCTTCGTGGAACTGGTTGTGACGAGAGGCTGGCAAGCTGCGAAGTAGTGTTTCTTCAAGCTTCTGCAGCTCTATTGTGCTGGTATACTCGACACTATCATCAGTGGACGCGCCCCAGAAAAACGAGGAGAGAACAAGAAGCGTAACAATATTAGTCATCAGACTTTCTCCCGCCAGGTCGATATCGCCATCGCGACGAGACATTGCTTCGGGACTGATAGGAATACGTGCTTAACAGATTTAGTCCGCCTTGAACCCAGAAGGCAGCACGTCATATGCTACCTTCTATGTCGTCAAGTTTTACTTCAGCTTGTCCTTAATCATATCAAGGGCTTCAACTGCACAGGCTTCGTCGATGTTGCCTGCAGGTGCGCCGCCGATGCCAACCGCACCAATGGTTTCATCACCGATCTTGATAGGCACACCGCCAGCCAGAACGAGGAAGCCAGGAATTGACACAAGCTGAGCTGCACCAGGGTTCTTCTGAACATTCTCAGCCATCATGCTGGTTGGAACACGCGATGAAGCAGCGGTAAATGCCTTTGCCTTCGATGCTTCAACCGTGTGTGGCCCGGCATTGTCTGCGCGCATCAGAGAGCGGAGCAGCCCAGCACGATCAACGACCGAAACAGAGACGTTATAGCCCTTAGCTGCGCAAGCCTTAACGGCCTCGCTTGCTATTTCGTTGGCGGTTGCCAGCGAAATGTTTTTCTCTTCCAGTTCGGCAGCCGACACAGTGGCAGTACCAAGAACCAAAGTTGCGATTGCAGATACGATCAACTTTTTCATTTTGACTTCCTTCCGTTTGCGTTGTCAGCGCATGATCAGGGTCGAACAAATCGACGGTAAAAATGCCTCCAGACCGACGGGGTTGCGGGGCTTGCCTATGCCGGTCGGGAGTACCAGACCTCAGCCGTTTGAGGGATCTGAGACCTCGCTCATTGGTTGTTGTAGCAACCATCTCGACTATCCCGCTCTTACAGCAGCGGAATATCAGTTCTCATGTTAAAGTGCGGATATGCCAAACCGGATGGCGGCAATCCAGAATATTAGGCAGCCAAGAACCATCATCAGCCAGATTGGAATAAGAATTTGGGGAGCAAATTTTTCGGTATTTGCAAACTCAAGGTCTGCCGAGACGTCAAAATCGCTATGGGAGTTCCTATATTCAACAATCGACATTGACGCCAAACCTTCTGTGCTGGTGGCGCTTGGGAGCGCCGCATTTCTCGCTGTTCTAGTTCCGTCGATGCGGATCAATGCTGCGAGTGACACAAGGAAAATGGCGGCTATGGATTGGAAAATCATCTCAAAGTGAATTCAGACTGAGACCATTATTTCCGAGCGCGGGATGTGATTATCCATCTCTTTGAAATATATTGATAATATCAGTTTCACATTGAATACACTTGGCCATAAACCTGCAATACAATCATTGCTCTTCAGTGCTCCGCCGAGCTGGAGGAGCACTTTCTATTCAATCCACTGGGGTTTGATCCCACGCGCTTGCGCGGCAAACTTTAGTCAACTGCATCCACATTGCAGTTCAATGTTGCGCCGTCGGACGTAACGGCGATCTTCTCGAGGCTTGTTGCGAATGAAATCTCATAACCCTCCCCCACAAAGCTATTCTGTGAAGCGGATGTATTCCTCTTGAGCGTGCGTTCGCGGCCAAAGGCATTTAGAATAATACGGTCCGGATCGTCCTGTGACGTGATGATCTCAATCACGTTATCATGGTCGCAAACATAGGAGATGTTGTCTTTGTCGCTTTCAGCGAAAGCAATATTAGGCAACAAAACGAGTGCAATGCCGAGATATAAGCGCATTTGAAAACACCTTTGAAAGTCTGCGTTAAACTGGACACCTAAATCCATCTTAGTGCAACGCGCACCAAACTACCGATTCTGAACGTTGACAACTATGGCCAGCTCTAAACGAACTGATACTCTAATAGGCCTAAGCGTGTTGTAATCACAAAAATGAGTTGGTGACGCTCAATGCATATTCGTTAGATCTGCGATTTTATGAACCACAATGGTACTGTTGACAATGACCGTCACCAGTGGTGGAATTTACACTCCACTCTTTCCAGAATTGTTGCACAACCAAACGCCATTTGGCTGCGGGGTGGAATATTGGATTGATTGTAAGCTCAGAAGCGTCTGATTGCGGTATCTGACGCGCGCCCATCATCAGCTCCATTCTTCAACCAATGAGTATGTGAACTTTATACGTTCTTGTCTTAATGAGCAGCACCGGAGCGGGTTTGTTCTTTTCTCGATCTGTAGTTGATTGTAATCGGTCTGAGTGCCGGTATTGCAAAGCCACATCTTCTAACCTGTGTTCTGCAGGAAGTACGTCCCGATAGACACGAGCGGGCGGGACTCAATTACACCATTCAGTTGTCTTCCACGGTTGCTTACGCTGTTGCCCTTATAAAGATAATAATCAACGCAGGCGCGCTGATCGATCCAGGCGGGATACCCACGACCTCACCATATGGTACTCACTGGCAATACGATACATCCCATTCCCTCAGTTACTGTGCACTGCTGGCCCAAAAGTAAGCGCTGCAAGGTAAGTTAATTGGTGAATGAGATTAGGCTATTTCGGGAAATGTGACGTTAGGACCGGCCAAAGCGCTGTTTTCAACACTTCAAATACAGAGAACCACATGATTTTCAGTATTCGGTTTAAGATCCGTTGCGTGCTAGCGTTTTTTTATTGATTAGCGGGCTTTAGATTTGGTTTGCTTTAAACGCAAA